>NZ_JBKTWO010000053.1:0-4000 GCF_047249845.1 Thomasclavelia sp. | reverse complement strand
AAAAAATCTATATGTATGGTTAAGGGGAGATAGAAAATATTTAAAATTATTTTCTAGGAGGTTTAAATGAAAGAAAAAATATTAGATTATTTATATCAAGATTATCTTAATCATCTGGATATGATTTATGCAATAAACCATGGAGCTTTAATTATATATTTTGATGAACAAGGGATAATGATTAAGTTTGGTGATATGTATATGATGAGTATTAAAAATCCGGTTTTAGGAAAACGATTAATAAATAATTTAAATGACTGCAAAATGATTGCAGTTCATAATGATTGTTTTAAAGATATTATTGAAGAAAAATTTGGTTTAAGTCAGAGGATTGTTGCTTATCAATATGGATATTTAAAAGATACTGTTACATTGATTGATGTTTTCCAAATAGAGATAAAAGAAATAGGTATGGAATATTATGATTTTATTAAAGAGAATTACTCTACTCCAATTGATGATGAGTATTTAATAGAGAGAATTAAGTCAAAAGTTTTTATTGGAGCATTTGATCAAGATAAAATTGTTGGTTTTGCAGGGATACATGATGAAGGGTCAATTGGTTTTGTTGAAGTAATAGAAGAATATCAGCGAAAGAAAATAGCTAGTATGCTAGAAACATATATGATAAATAACTTATTAGCGAAAAAAGAATTAGTATATTTGCAAGTTGAAACAGATAATATACCATCAATGAAACTACATGAAAAATTAGGATATGTACGTTCTAATGATATTATTACCTGGTATATGTAAAAAGGAGATAAATGTGATGGAGAAATATAAATTTGATGATTTAAAATATTTAGAAATACCATTACCTGAAGAATTATTAAAGTTAAAATGGTATGGAAGTTTTGAGAGAATGAATAAAGTAATTAAAGCTAAATTAGCTAAGGATATTCCATTGGCTTTAAAGAAGCGCTTGATTCATGAATTAGAAATAATTAGAAGAATGCCTAGTGAATATCCTGTGTCATATCAGGAGGCTTTAAAAATATGTCATGATAATTTTATAGATTTTAAAGATGAAGAACTTGAGCTGTTACAAGATGAAAATGCGGTTGAGTGGATTTTTATTGAAGGTAAGGCATGTTTTAGAAGTGATTTTTTTGATAATATTCTTAAAACTAGAAATGATTATGTAGAGAGATTAAAAGATCTAAGTAAAGTAGAAAGTCGAGAAAATAACTTTGCATTATTAAATAATGCAATTTATGAAATAAAGGAAAAAGGCAAACTAACTTATCATTTTCATTTAAAAACAGGGATAAAAATAAAAACGTTAGCTTCAGATAAGAAAATAAAAGTTCATTTACCGTTACCATTAGAAAACTGTCAGGTAAAAAAATTTAAGTTACTTAAAACAATACCTCAATATAAATATTTAAGTAGTGGGGATCATCCTCAAAGAACAATTTATTTTGAAGAAAATATTAATGATGTAAAAGAATTTTATGTTGAATATGAATATGATAATGTTATAGAATATCAGGAATTAGATCCAGTTAAAGTTTTAGAACATCAACCTAATTTTTATCTACATGAACAAGCTCCACATATTATTTTTACACCATATCTTAAATCATTAGCAAAAGAAATTATTAAAGATGAAACTAATAATCTAGTCAAAGCTAAATTAATATATGAATATATTACTACACATATTACATACTCCTTTGTACGTAATTATTATACGATTCCTAATATTCCAGAATATGCAGCATTAGGTGGAAAAGGAGATTGTGGTGTACAAGCCTTGTTATTTATCACTTTATGTCGTTATGTTGGAATACCCGCAAGATGGCAGGCTGGTCTTTATGTTACTCCTTATGATATTGGAAATCATGATTGGGCTCGATTCTATGTAGCCCCATATGGATGGTTATATGCAGATTGTTCTTTTGGTGGAGCTGCATATAGAAATAGTGATTTTGAAAGATGGCAATATTATTTTGGTCATTTGGACCCATTTAGAATGCCTGCTAATAGTGAATATCAATTTGATTTGTATCCACCAAAAAAATATCTTCGTCAGGATCCTTATGATAATCAAACAGGAGAGGCAGAGTTTGAAGATCGTGGATTATATTTAGATGATTATGATTTACATTTAGAAGTAGTAGATATAAAAAAAGAAATTTAATTTTCATGAAAAAAGATTTAAAACTATTATTAATAGAATTAAATCTTTTTATTTTAAAGGTTAATTTTGACTCTTTTCCTGTTTTTCTAATAATTCTAACCAGCGTTCATTTTTCATTTCTAACTGTTCAGTAAGATTATCACGCTGATTAGATAAGTCAGTTAGTTTATTGAAGTCATTTTGATAATCATTCATCTGTTCATTAATAATATTAATTTGTTGTTCAATATCTAAGATGATTTTTTCCATTGATTCTAGTTCTTGTTTTTCTTTTGATGTTAGACGAATTTGATTTTTTTTCTGTAATTTTTTTTGTTCTTTATATCTAAGAACACCATCACTTTTATTTTTTGGCAAATTTTCTTCAATGTTTATATAACTGCTATACCCGCCATTACAATATGTTATTTGTTTATTTTTAAATACAAATAATCCATCACAAATTCGATCTAAAAAATATCGGTCATGGGAAACAGTAATAACAATGCCATTAAAGCTATCTAAGTAATCTTCTAAAATAGCTAATGTTGTAATATCTAAATCATTGGTTGGTTCATCAAATAATAAAACATTAGGGGCTTGCATTAATATATTTAATAAATATAAACGCCTTTTTTCTCCTCCAGATAATCTGGAAATATATGTATGTTGTAAACTTGAATCAAATAAAAAGCGTTCACACATTTGTTTGGCACTAAAGTTTCCTTCTAATGTTTTTAAATCATCACTAGTTTTTTTTATATAATCGATAACACGCATATTTTCATCAAGATCATCACTCATTTGTTTAAAATAACCAATTTTAATCGTATCACCATAAATTACTTCACCACTACTTGGTTTTATTTCTCCAGCAATAATTTTTAGTAACGTACTTTTACCACAACCATTTATACCTAAGATTCCAATACGATCAGTTCTTTTAAATAGATATGAAAAATTGTTAAACAGTGTTAGATTGTCATAATGCATACTAATATCATTTAGTTCAATTGTTTTTTTGCCTAATCTTGAAGCAGTTGTAACCATTTCAATTTGACTAATTGTTTGAATATCAGTAACATTGTTTAATTGTTCAAAACGCTGTAATCTTTCTTTGCTTTTAGTTGTTCGGGCTTGAACACCAGCTCGTACCCATTCAAGTTCTTTTTTTAAAAATAATTTTCTTTTACGCTCACTTGCTAATGCTTCTTCTTCACGTTTTGCTTTTAAAACTAAAAAGTTAGAGTAATTAGCTTCATATTCATAAATTTTACTGCGATCGATTTCCATAATCTTATTAGTAACTCTTTCTAAAAAATAACGGTCATGGGTAACCATAAAAATAGCTTTATTAAATTTTATTAAATACTTTTCTAAATACTCGATCATTTCATTATCTAGGTGATTAGTTGGTTCATCAAGAATTAATAAATCACATGGGTTTAATAGTGTAATTGCTAGAGCAACACGTTTTTGTTGACCACCAGATAATTCTTTAATCAATTGATTATGATTAATAATGCCTAATTTATTTAAGATAGCTTTTATTTCATATTCATTGACTTTATTTTGATTAATTACTTCATGTACTTGTTTAATAATAGTGTTGTCAGGATTAAAATTAGGATTTTGAGGTAGATATGAAATAGTCATATCCTTTTTTTTGATAATATCACCTTGATAGTTTTCTATTCCAGCTAGTATTTTTAAAAGAGTACTTTTTCCAGTACCATTGATTCCTATTAAAGCAACTTTATCAGTTTCATTGATTGAAAATGATACATGATCAACAATATTTTTGATTCCATTAGTTTTAGATAGATTATTTACACTTATTAACATATCAGTCTCCTTAAATCATTTATATTTTAT
>NZ_JBKTWO010000052.1:3081-19292 GCF_047249845.1 Thomasclavelia sp. | reverse complement strand
AAGTACTAGGTAATGAAAATGCAATGCAAGGTGAAGTAGATGAAGTATATACAGAATTAGTAAAAGCATTCTTGAATCTAAGATTAAAACCAAATAAAGATTTATTAGAGGATTTAATCAATAAAGCAAATGGATTAAATAGAGCAAGCTATACAGCAGCATCAATAAAAGTAGTAGATGAAGAAGTAGCAAAAGCAAATGCAATATTAAATAATCCAGAAGCAACAGCAGAAGAAGTAGAAAATGCGATAAAAGGATTAACAAAAGCAATGGCCGGATTAGAAGCTAATCCAAGTAATCTGGATAATGATGTTAATCCTGTAAAACCAGGAGACAGTACAGTAAATGCAACTAAGACTGGCGATGATGTTGAGTTAATATCAACTTTTGTATTAGGAATTCTAGGTCTAATAGTTTTTATACTTGTATCTAAAAGAGCATATAAAGAATAAATTAATAAAAAAACTTTGATTTTATTATATGATTTCAAAGTTTTTTTACGTTAAAAAATAATATTATAGAAAATTAAATAGTAGGGTATGATAATTTTTTTGACATTATAAGTAAAAGATAGTATAATTTTTATAAATTAAACAGTGTTTAATTTATAAAAAGGAGAAATATATGAAATTAATACTTAATGATACTTCTCATGATTTTTTAAATCAAAAAAATGATTTTGAATTAGTTGATGTACGTAATTTGGATGTAAAACCTTGTTATGGATGTGGTAGTTGTAGTTATACAGGTTGCTGTATTATAAATGATGAGATGCAAAATTTGCTTTATAAGATTGCTAAATGCCAAAAGTTAATTTTTGTGATGGAACCATATTTAGGCTCTTATTCTATTCAGTGTAAACGTATTTTAGATCGAATAGCAGTATTGGGTAATAGCTTGTATATTGTAGAAAAGGGAGAACTTCGTAAAAGAGGTTTTCGAACTAAAATGAAAGATATCAAATTTATTATTACTAGTGATATTACTAATGAAGAATATCAGATGTTTGAAAAGTTAGTGAAAGAACTTAGTTTGATATTAGGAATACCAGTTTATTTAGAAAGGATTAAATTATATGCATGAAATTATTGTTCTCCAATGTAGTTATAGAAAACAGGGGACGAGTGCTATGTTAAGTAATTTATTAAAAGATATGGATAATAGGGTTCATATTGTCACAATTGCAACAGCGTTGAATGAATATGATAAATTTTGTCAGTGGATAAAGAAAGCTCATACTTTAGTAATTATAGGGCCATGTTATATTAATACATATCCTGCCGATGTGTTTTTTCTATTAAAACGTTTGCAGTCACAAACGGAATTATTTCATGGACAAAAAATATATGGTTTAATACAGGGCGGAATGCCATATATACATACTCATGTTGCAGGACTTCGATCTTTAGAATTGTTTGCAGAATCGATGGATCTATTATATTGTGGAGGGTTTGTTTTAGGAATGGGGGCGTTATTAAATGGACGTTCTTTAAATACCTTACCTCATGGAAAAAGAGTAAAACGTCAATTAACAAAATTTTATCAAGGTATTTTAGAAGGAACAAAACAATCTATGGAGTTATGTGAGTCTGCTGAATTACATATTCCTATTTGGATAACAAAAATTTTATGTAGAAAAATGAATAACAAATTGTTAAAAGAAGCAAAGCTTAATAATTATGATTTATTAGATGAAAGTTACTATGCTAAGTAGGGGATTAAATATATGAAAATAAAAGATGAACAACAGATTGCTTATCGACGTCAACAGATGATCAAAGAAGCAAAACTAATTTTAGAAACTGAAGGAATAGAGGGTTTATCAATGCGTCGATTAGCTCAAAAATTACAGCAAACTCCAGGAATCGTATATCACTATTTTAAGAATAAAGATGAGTTGCTGTTAGCAATTGTTCAAGAAGGATATGGGAGGATTATACGTGTTATTCAAGAACAAGCTGCTATAGAACGTCCTGTTGAACAAAAACTTTATTATACTTTAAAAAGTTATATGGAAGAAATGTTGAAAGAGCCTCAAATATATCAGATTATTATGCAAAGCCAACATCCGTTAGTAAAAGAAAATACATATATTCTTTTTGATGGTATTTGCCAAAGTCGTTCTAGTATTCAGGGTTTGTGTGACTGTATTGAAGAAGGAGTAGGTCAAGGGATATTTGTATGTTCAAATATTGAACGTAGAGCTCAAAGTATATGGTGTAGTATGTATGGATTTTTGGAACGATGTATTTGTGAGAAACCGAATAAAGAAATTCAGCAGGAAATTATGGAAGAACTGTTAGAGATGTTGTTAGCAGGATTAAGGAGAAAAGTGTGAAAATTACAATTGTTTATGGAAGTAAGTATGGATCAACAGAAAATTTAGCAAATTATTTTGGAGAGATTTTATCTGCTGAAGTTTATAGAGCTAATGAATCAATAGACATACATGATAGCGATATAATAATTCTTGGTAGTTCTGTATATGCAGGAACATTGAATAAATCATTAAAGTTATGGGTAAGTACACATCAAAAAGAGTTGTTAGATAAACAGGTATTTATATTTTTGTGTGGTCTACAAATAGAGGAAGGAAATAAGGTTATTCAAAATAATTTGGGTAAAGAATTTTTTTCAACACTTTGTTATGTGGATTGCTTGGGTGGGGTTATAGACTATTCAAAAATGAATTTTATTGAAAAGAAAATTATTAATATGATTAATAAAAAGGTTCATATGTTTGCATATGATAAACAAATAGGAGTGTATAATATGCTTCAAGAAAATCGAATTCAAAGTTTTATCCAAAAAATTTATGATAATTAAAAATAAGATATTTTGATACAAAATAAATAATATTTGTTTTAAAATAAAACTATTATTCAACTATTTAACTATACAAATAGGGCTTAATTAAGATACAATAGATATGTAAAAAGTTACTAGAAATAAGTTATATTTATTACATAAGAATATTAAGTGAAAATTTTTAACTAATGTGAATATGAAAGAAGATTGAGGATTTATATTGAAATACTAAGGGGATATATATGGCTAAATTAAGAAAGATGTTAGGAGATATTAATGATCCTATAGTAGTTTCTTTGATGGGATTAATTGAAACTCAAAGTGCAGATACATTAGCTAGATGGGCGTTAAGTTATGTTGAAACTAATGTTGTTAGTATTTTTAAACATGAATACCCTAATGATACAAGGTTAAATTGTGTAATTCTAACTACTAAGGAGTATTTAAATGGAGAAAAAACTTTGAAAGAATTAAAAAATATCTTAAAAGAAGGAAAAGAAATTGTTAAGGATGTTAGTGATAATGCTCTAGGATTAGCTTCCTTAAGAGCTGTTTTAACTGCTTGCGCTACAAAATATTCACCAACTAATGCTTTAGGATATACATTTTATAGTGTAGCAGCTATTGTTTATAATAAAATAGGACTATTAGAATCAAAAGAAATTTATGATTCTCTTGCAAAAGAAGAATTTAATAAAATATTAAAATCATTAAAATCAGTTGCTGTTATAAATGAAACCAATCCAGTTAAAGTTAATTGGAATTGTTGATATGAGTTGAAATTATTATAAAGGGGGAATAGAATTTGAAAAATTGTAGTGTAGTATCTGGAATAGTTTTTGAATTATAATTTTATAGGAGGATTTAATATGACTATTCCAGAAAATAGTATCTATCCCCGTCGAGGGGATAAACAAACAATTTATTTAAAAAATGTTATCAATGATCCTAATATCATTGTTGGTGATTATACGATGTACAATGATTTTATTAATGATCCTGTATTATTTGAAAAAAATAATGTTTTATATCATTATCCAATAAATAATGATCACCTAATCATTGGCAGATTTTGCTCAATTGCATGTGGTGTGAAATTTTTATTTAATAGTGCTAATCACACATTAAATTCATTATCCACATATCCCTTTCCTTTATTTTTTGAGGAGTGGGACTTAGATGTTAGTAATGTAGCTTCATCTTGGGATAATAAAGGAGATATCGTGATAGGAAATGATGTCTGGATTGGATATGAAGCAATTATTTTTGCAGGTGTGACTATTGGTGATGGGGCGATAATTGGTTCTCGTGCCGTTGTAACAAAAGATGTTCCCCCTTATGGGATTGTTGGAGGCGTTCCTGCTAAACTAATTAGAAAACGTTTTTCAGAGGAAATAATTTCGACATTATTGGAAATAAGATGGTGGAACTGGTCAAGAGAAAGAATAATTAAAAATATTGCTGCAATCCAATCGGGAGAAATTGATGGTTTAAAATAAAACTAATTATTAAGCATGATTCAAATGAGGATCATGCTTTTGATTATTAGGTTAGAGAATATCGATTATATAAATTAATTAGTGTTATTATGTATTGTATGATATAATAAAAATACGTGTAAATAAGGGAGTTTGTATATATAATATAATAAATACAGCATTTATAAATGAGTAAAAAATTTTATCATTATTTAAAGAGATAATAGTATTTTAAAATGATTTTTATATAACAATAAAGGCTTGTTAAATAACGAAAGATACTCACGAAATAATAAAACAGTGAGATAGGGAAGTATATTAATAATTTTATAATATTCCTGAAAAAGGGGAAGGTAGTATGAAGGTAAAGAGAAATTTAGGTATTTATACATTGTTATGGATTATTGCAGTCTTGATACTAATATTTTCGTTATTTCAAAATTTTGGATATGCAAAAATCATAAATTATAGTGGAATTATAAGGGGGGCTACACAAAAATTAGTAAAAGAAGAATTGAATAATGAACAGGATGATGATTTAATCATCTATTTAGATGAGATTTTAGATGGACTACAAAATGGGAGTAAAAACCACCAGTTAACTTTGATCACTGATTCCTATTATCAAAAACAGCTAACGGATATGCGAGTAATGTGGGAAGATATGAAAAATGAAGTTATGCTAATTAGAAGAGGGGAAAATAAAGATAGACTTTATCAATTAAGTCAAGATTATTTTGATGCTGCAAACGAAATGGTTAAGACAGTAGAAGAGTTATCAAATGTAAGATTTAAATTAGCGATTATAATCTTTTTTATTTACCTTGTATTATCTGGTGGATTCTTTGCTTTATGGTATATATACAAACAAAAACAGTTAGATAAGATACGATATAATGACGAACTAACAGGACTTTATAATGTTTCTGCATTTGAATTATCTTTAGAAAAACTTAAAAAAAATAATAGTGAGTATGCTTTGATTTATTTTGATTTAGATGACTTTAAATATATTAATACAATTTATGGTTATAATATTGGTGATCAAATTTTAGTAGTAATAGCACAAGCTTTAAAAATGCTTGTAGATAAAGAATTATGTGCAAGAATAGGAAACGATAATTTTTATATATGTTTAAAATATGATGAAAATTGTGTTAAACAACTAAAGGAATTTATAAAAAAGCGGTTAAAAGAAGAAATTGCATTGGAAGTAATTGATGAAACTACAATTACTGTAGGTGCATATAAAATCGATAAAAAAGATTCTGTCCATGATATGTTAGATAATGCATTATTAGCACATAAAAACGCTAAAAAAAATGGAAAAGGAAATACTGTCTGGTATGGTCAAAGTTTATTAAATCAATTAAAGAAAGAGAATATGTTAATAAAAAGAATGCATTATGCTTTAGTTAGAGAGGAATTTAAGTTATATTTGCAACCTAAATTTGAAATTCCTTCTTTAAATGTATTTGGAGCAGAAGCATTAGTACGGTGGCAAAAAGAAGATGGCAGTTGTTATTTTCCAGATGAGTTTATTCCTTTATTTGAAACAAATGGCTTTATTCATGAACTAGATTTTTATATGCTTGAGCAAAGTTGTAAGTTTATTTATTTAAATAAGCTTTACCAAAACTTTTCAATCTCGGTTAATTTTTCACGGATTACTATACATCATAAATCTTTTTATGTGGATTTTCATAAAATTATTGAAAAATATAAAATTCCTTGTCATTGCATTGAAATAGAAATAACTGAAAGTGCATTTAATGAGCTTTCACCTACCATTATTAAAATGCTAATTAATTTAAAAAAAGAAGGATTTAATATTTTAATAGATGATTTTGGTTCAGGTTATTCATCTTTAAATTTATTAAATACACTAGAATTAGATGAGATAAAAATAGATCGAGCTTTTTTAAGTCCTGAAAATGATAAACGTGAACAAATAATAGGTCTTATAGTTGATATTGCAGAGGCATTAAATATGAGAGTTATTTGTGAGGGGATAGAAACAAAAGAAGATATGAATATGTTATATAAGTTAAATTGTAGAAGAGGACAAGGATTCTATTTTTCTAAACCTATTCCTAGTGAAGAATTTATAAAAAAATTTATATATAGAACATAAAACATTTATAATGTTTGATGTTTATAATAGTTTACAAAGCTATTAAAAAGAGTGATTTTAGGTTATACCTATAATCACTCTTTTTTGATTAAAACTATCGTTATTAGTTTTTTATTCTTTAAGAAGATGGTTTATCAATATTTTAATAAATAATTATAATTATTTATATTTTATTAGGAACTTATTTTTAAAAGAAATTAAGGTAATTATTGTTCTAATAATGTTTTTATATTAAGGGGTATTTTGATATTTAATTTAGATAATTGTGAGGAGGCAAAGATTATATCTTTTATTAAGAGATATTCAATTTTTTCAGCAAATTTTTCATAGTCTAAAGCGTTTAAACAATTAACTAGATATTCGGGATTAGAACGACTGTTAATATTGAGCATGTTAATATCTTCGATTACCCCACATAATGAATAACCCCAAAGAAATTGATTAAATAGTTTAGTATAAATAGTTTTTATTGTTTCAAAAGATACATAATTAGTTATATAATCAAGAGCAGCATAAGTAACTAATTCACAGCGATTAATATCTTTAAAGTGTTTAAGTGAAATTATTAGGTTGTTTATTTGGATTGGTTGCATGTTAGTGAGTGTAATAATTATTATCTTTTTACACGAAAGGGCGCAGATATACATACTTTGAAGATAGTCTAGAAGACATTTTTGGATAATTGGTTGTGAGAAATCACAATTGACTTTAATTTCGTCTTTAGGTACGATTTGAGTTCCAACACCGTTGATTGATTTAACTGCACCAATATTTTTAAGTATATCTAAGGTCCTTCGAAGGGTACTAACAGAAATGTTTTTACTTTTGGCTAATGTTGTTAATGAAGGAAGAAAGCTGCCTTCTAAGTAATAGCCACTACTGATTTCTTTAATAATATCCATTGCTAAAGAATAACGTTTTTGATCACTTTTTTTATATGTATCCCAGGTGAAAGAAATTTTTTTTTGTGAAGATGGTATTGGTATTTCTTTGTAAAAATCATCTAATGCGTGATAAATAAAATTGTGAGTTTCATCAATGTATGATTGTACTAATTTCCAGTCATTTTTTTTACATGCTTGTATCATTTGTAATAAAATGTGACCATATTTTTTTAAAATATGATTTTTTTTATATATACTTAAAAAAGGAATATGAAAAAAAACAAAAATCCACCAGATTAAGCGAGTTAACATTTCATTATTTAAAGTACTATATATTTCTAGAAAGAAGCGAATAGATCGATAGGGAACTAGTATGTCACTTTTTTTAATAAGTGATTCAATTTCTTCAATAGATATACTAGAAAGAGTTTTTAAACTTATAAATTGAGCATGATTAAATAGCAGAGGCATTGATTGACTGAGATCGAGCAATGCTTCTTTTCGTGTTGAGAAAAAATTATAAATATGTTGATTGATTTGATCATTATCATAATTAACAATAACTTTGGCACCAACATTTTTAGAGAGAATAATATAATTATTATCTTTTAACATATTATATGCGCCTCTTATAGTTTCGGGTGAAACAGGGAGATAAGAGCTCATTTCTTTAATATATGGAAGGGTATCTCCATAGAGATAAGTTCCAAACTTAATTTGAGTAACTAGCATGTTATATATTATATTTTGTAGATCACTGTTTTTTTTCAAAATATTTTTCTCCTAACTAAATTTATATAAACTGATTTTACCATTTTTTTAAATTCTATTCCATAATCCAATATCAACTCATTAAATATCTAAATAATTAAGAAAAGATATTTGAAATAAAACATCTTTCATAATCACATATATGTTATAATAAACATATATGTGAACAAGGTATTGGTTGATATTTAGTGATAGAGGAGTTATAAGAGATGCAAAAGACAACAGGGGTAATAGATGAGAAGTATAAAATAGTGATGGAAAATATAAATATTGGAGTAAGTAAGCATATATTAGATGAGAAGTTTACATTGATTTGGGCGAATTCAATATTTTATCAACAACTTGGATATTCTAAAGAAGAATATGATAGTGATTTTAAGAGTTTTTATGATTATTTTATAAATTATCCAGATGAATTCGAAAAAATAAAACAGGTTTTTCATAATACACTTAAAATGGAAGAGACAAAGTTTGAATATGATATCAAAATGCCTATTAAATCTGGTGGATGCATTTGGTTACGAATGAAAGGAACAATTGATAAAAATAATCAAACAGACATAGTGTATATTGTGTATTCTAATATTAATGATCTAATGTTGGAACAAGAAAAACTAAAAAATATTTATGAAGAAAGAGTAAATAATTTTGAATGGATAATGTCAGAATATACAGGTAACATATATATTAGTGATATTGATAATTATGAATTGTTATATCTAAATCAAAATGCTTGTAATACTTTACATATGCCATTGAAGAAGATAATTGGAAGAAAGTGTTATGAGGTTATTCAAGGTAGAGATACACCTTGTCCGTTTTGTACAAATGCTTATTTAAAAAAAGAAGAATCTTATGATTGGGAATTTTACAATCCTGTATTAAAACGTACTTTTATGATTAAAAATAGAAAGATAGATTGGCAAGGACATAATGCTCGAATCGAACTTTCTTGTGATATGTATAGTGAAGAATATAAACTTGCTAAAAAGGATCGCGAAAGAGAAGCTATTCTTCGCACAATTCCTGGTGGACTAGCTCGTGTGGATGCTAGAGATATGTCAACAATTCTTTGGTATGGTGGTGATTTTTTAAAGATAATAGGATATACCGAAGAGCAGTTTGAAGAGGAAATAAATTTTCAATGTGCATCATATGTACATCCAGATGATTTGGAATATGCTGTAAAAGTAATGGAAAGTTCAAGAGAAACTAACACACCGACAATTATGGAAGCTCGCATCATTACTCGAAGTGGGGAAACTAAGAATCTTACTATGACATTCAGTTATATTAGTGGTAAAGATAGTTGGGATGGAATACCTTCATTCTATAGTGTTGGAATAGATGTGACAAAAGAACGCCAAGAGCAAGAACGTCAACATAAAGCACTTCAAGATGCATATCAGACAGCTCGAGTAGCAAATTCAGCAAAAACTAATTTTCTTTCATCTATGTCTCATGATATTAGGACTCCAATGAATGCTATTATAGGAATGACAATGATTGCTCAGTCTAATATTAAATCGGTTGATAAAGTATCTGATTGTTTAAATAAAATTAATGTATCTAGTCGACACTTGTTAAACTTGATTAATGAAGTTTTGGATATATCCAAGATTGAAAGCGGGAAAATAGATCTTGCTTTAGAAAAGGTTGATTTACCAGAACTTGTTCAAAATGTTTATGATATGAGTAAGTCATTAGCAAGTGGCAAAAATCAAGAGTTTAAAATTATTGTAGAGGGTGTTAAACATGAAAAGATAATTGCTGATGGGGAACGTTTAAGACAAATTTTTATGAATTTAATTTCTAATGCAGTTAAGTATACACCAAATGATGGACACATTCTTTTACAGATAAAGGAAACAGATCCACTAATTCCTGGAAAAGGATATTTTGAATTTGTTTTTACAGATGATGGAATTGGAATGTCTGAAGATTTTCTTCCACATCTTTTTGAACCTTTTGCAAGAGCAGAAGATTCTAGAATTAGCAGGATTCAAGGAACAGGTCTAGGGTTAGCGATTACTGAAAATATAATTAGAATGATGAATGGGACGATTGAAGTATATACAGAAGTAGGAAAGGGAAGTCAGTTTATTGTCTCAATTCCGCTTCAATATTATGATGAAGAAGAACACACGGATGAGGAATTGATAGGTCGATCTGTTCTTGTTGTTGATGATGAACAAGATGTTTGTGAAAGTGCAGTGTTATTATTAAATGAATTAGGAATGAAAGGTAAATGGGTACTTAGTGGAATAGAAGCTATACGCTGCATAGAGGAAGCTCATTATAATAAAGAAGATTTTTTTGCAATCATATTAGATTGGAAGATGCCGGAAATTGATGGATTAGAAACAATTAGAATTATTCGTAATAAAGTTTGGAAAGAAATACCAATTATCATAGTCTCTGCCTATGATTTATCGGATATAGAAAATGAATTTATAAAAGCTGGTGCAGATGCTTTTATTACTAAACCGTTATTTAAGTCTAAGATGTTACATGTTTTAGAATTATTTTGTTCATCAAATACTTTTAAAAATGCAAATACACATATTGAAGAAATATCTTCTGAATTATGCGGAAAGCGTGTTTTGTTAGTTGAAGATAATGAATTAAATCGTGAAATTGCTACTGAGCTGCTTTCGATGCAAGGAATACTTGTAGAATCTGCTAAAAATGGAAAGGAAGCAGTCGAGATGTTTTCAGTATCTAAATTAGAGTATTATACAGCTATTCTTATGGATATTCAGATGCCAATTATGGATGGGTATCAGGCAACAAATTTGATTCGTAATATGACAAGATTAGATGCTCAAACAATTCCAATTATTGCTCTTAGCGCTAATGTGTTTGTTTCAGATGTAAAAGCAGCAAAAATGGCAGGAATGAATGATCATATAGCAAAACCAATTGATGTAAAATATCTGATTGATATAATCAAAAAATATATAAATTAATAATTAAATTGAGGTAGAGAAATATGAATGTTAAAGAATGTTATAAGATAATAGATGGTGATTATCAAGAAATTATGCGACTGTTAGTTTCTGAAGAAAGAGTTATAAAATACTTATTAAAATTTAAAGAAGATCAATGTATGGATGAATTGACAAAAGCTCTTGATGAAAAAAGGTATGAAGATGCATTTAGATATGCGCATACTTTAAAAGGGGTTAGTATTAATCTTATGATGAAAAAACTAGCAGCTTCAAGTAGTGCCCTCACAGATGCTTTACGTCAACATGAAACAGCAGTAGAAAAATTATATGATCAGGTTAGAGAAGATTACAATTTAACAATATCAACAATTGATAATTTAATGAAAGATATGTAATAGGAATAATTGTATGAAAAATGAAGGAAAATTGTTGGTTGTTGATGATTCACCTATAAATAGATCTCTATTAATTGATATTTTAGCTGTAGAGTTTGATGTTATAGAAATGGAGAATGGTTTAGAAGCAATTAGTTATATGGAAAAACATATAGATAAGATTGCTCTTGTTTTACTTGATCTTATTATGCCAGTTATGGATGGTTTTGAAGTACTTACGATTATGAATAAAAATGGTTGGATTCAGAATATTCCTGTAATTACAATAACATCTGAAACAGCATCGCAGTCAATTGATAAAGCTTATAATTTAGGGGTATGTGACTATATTAATCGACCGTTTGATGATTTAATTGTTCAAAAGAGAGTGAAAAATACACTTTTGTTGTATGCTAAACAAAAACAATTAGAGAGTATGGTAACCGAACAGATTTTGGAAAAAGAAAAAAGTAATATGATAATGATTGATATTTTAAGTCATATTGTTGAATTTCGTAATGGTGAAAGTGGTCTTCATGTGTTACGAATTCGAATTATTACAGAAATGATTATGAAAGAACTTGCTTGTGAAGAGAAGTATCATTTTACTTCTGCTTATATTTATGAGGTGATGAATGCCTCTGCTTTACACGATATTGGCAAAATCATGATTTCTGAATCAATATTAAATAAACCAGGAAAATTAACTAAAGAAGAATTTGGAATAGTTAAAACACATAGTGAATTAGGAGCACAAATGTTGGAGGATATTTCATATTATAAACATGGTGGTTTGGTTCAAACGGCACATGATATTTGTCGGTGGCATCATGAACGTTTTGATGGTAGTGGTTATCCTGATGGTTTGTCAGGTGAACAAATTCCTATTTGTGCACAGGTTGTCGCTTTGGCTGATGTTTATGATGCTTTATCGAGTAAACGAGTGTATAAACCTGCATATTCACATGAAAAATCAGTTGAAATGATTTTAAAGGGAGAGTGTGGAGTGTTTAATCCAACACTAATAAATTGCTTTAAAAGAATTAATATACAGTTGAAAGAAAAATTAAAGTCTTATGAGACTAAGGATTCTTATGTTAATTTAGATATACAGAATATAAGTGAAAATTTATTGAAAGGGACAAGTATATCGAATCGAACGTTATCATTATTAGAACAAGAAAGAACAAAATATAAGTTTTTTGCTTCAATGTCGGGTGAAGTTCAATTTGAATATAATTTTAGTTCTAATTTATTGAGTTTTTCAGAGTTAGGAGCAATGATATTACAATTACCTGAAATTATTTTTAGCCCTATGGAAAATTCACATTTATTAAATGTTATAAGTTTAAATTCACTTAATAGACTATATGCAAGTTTAACAACTGTTTCTTATAATAATCCAATCGTTGAGATATTAACACAGATAAAAGTTAATAACGAATGGCGATGGTTTAAAATATTAGCTAGGCCTTTATGGGTTGAAAAAGAAAAACCACAAATTTCAGGAATAATAGGTAAATGTGTGGATGTACATGATGAACAAATGCAAATGAACGCGCTTAAGCAAATTGCTAAACAAGATTCTTTGACAAAGTTATGGAATCATAAAGCTGCTAGAGAACGGATAGAATGGATAATTGCTAATAAAAAGGATCAAAAATATGCATTGATTTTAGTTGATTTAGATTATTTTAAAAATGCAAATGATAATTTTGGGCATATGTTTGGTGATGAAGTATTAAAATATGTAGCGAATCGTCTTTTGGTATGTGTTAAAGATGATAATGTTGTTTCTCGTGTTGGTGGTGATGAGTTTTTAATTTTTGTTAAATATAATGATGATATTTATAAAATAGTTAAAATGATACATCATACAGTATCATGTAATTATAAATACTATAAAATTTCTTTAAGTATGGGAATTTCTTTATTTCCCCAAAATGGTAATAATTATGAAACAATTTATCAACATGCTGATATGGCTTTATATACAGCTAAGAATCATGGTAGAGAACAATATTGTTTTTATGATAATATTAAAAGTATATTAATTTAATTATATGATAAATAGGGTTGTAAAATACCCTGTTTTTATTTCTTTAAAATTAAATTAATAATTAAAATTATTAGTATTTTACTATTTAGTTGTAGTTAAATTGAATAGTTGTTTTTATAGGTAACAGTTGACTATTTTTAATTAAATGATATATTCTAAAAAGATAATCAGGAACATTTTGTAAATATAAAATTAAAACAGTCTTTTTTACAAAACTTATTATCTAAATATGTTATTAATTAAAAAAATTGATTAGGAGGTATAATATGGAAGAAATTGAAAAGGTTATTAAACATCAGCATAATTATTTTAAAACAATGCAAACTCACGATTACTATTTTAGAAAGCATCAATTAGAAATACTTTATCAAAAGATAAAGCAGAATCAAAAAGAAATTGAACAAGCTTTGTATTCAGACTTAAAAAAACCAGCTTTTGAAGCATACTCAACAGAGATTGGTTTTGTTTTAAATAGTATTCGTTTTATACAAAAAAATCTAAAAAAATGGATGAAGCCACATAAAAAATTATCACCATATTATCTATTTGGATCATACGATACAATTACTTATCGACCTCTAGGAATAAGCTTAATTATAGGACCTTATAACTATCCCTTCCAACTTGTTATCGAACCTTTGATTGGAGCAATTGCAGCAGGTAATTGTGCAATTGTTAAACCATCTGAAAATGCTCCATCTACAGCAAAAATAATAAAAGAGATTATTGATGGAACATTTGCACCTGAATTTATTTGGTGTATTCTAGGTGATGCAAAAGTAACGACATCTTTAACTCATAGTTTAGTTGACCATATATTTTTTACAGGGAGTATCGAGATAGGTAAAAAAGTAATGATGGCAGCAAGTGAACAGTTAATACCAGTAACACTAGAGTTAGGAGGGAAAAGCCCTGTAATTATAGATGATAGTGCTGTTTTAAAAGATGCAGTAGAAAAAGTTGCTTGGGGTAAAATTTTAAATGCTGGACAAACTTGTATAGCTCCGGATTATCTGATAATTGCAGAGGATTTGAAAGATGAATTTATAAAATTATGGAAAGTTACTATTAAAAAATTCTTATGTAAAAATGATTATGGAAGGATTGTTAATGAGAAACATTTTAATCGTTTAATTAAATATTTAGGTAGTGAAGAAATATATGCAGGTGGTAATTTTAATAAAGCTGATTTATGGATTGAACCAACATTGGTTAATGGTAATAAGAGTAATTATATGATGGAAGAGATATTTGGACCGATATTACCGATTATTACATATAATAATCGTGATGAAGTTATAAATATTGTAGAGCATCATCCCTTTCCATTAGCTTTATATATTTTTTCTAATGATAGACACTATGTTAATTATTTAACAAAAAGACTATCTTTTGGGGGGGCTTGTATTAATGATTGTATTAGTCACTTAATATCGTCTAAAGTACCGTTTGGGGGAGTTCGATACTCTGGAGTAGGCCGATATCATGGAGAAGATAGTTTTATTGCTTTTAGCCATAAACAAACGATTCATCATCGGATTATAAAAAAAGATATTATTTCATTATATCCGCCATATTCTAAGCATTTATATAAGTTAGTAAAAAGAGTTTTGAGATAATTGTATTTTAAAGCGTTAAATATAAAATTGTTTTTGTTTTAAAGTATTGAATTTATCTTATTGCGTATTATTTGATTTGTTAGAGCATATATTTAGATAGGTGATTTTGTGAAAAGAACATATCTAATAATTGCGATAACAGTTGCTGTATATATATGTACGAAGTGTTTTTATGCAGATAGTATGGTAGCTGTTAGTAAAGAATTGACATTAAAGGATGTTTCTGTAGTAATTGATCCTGGACATGGTGGACTTGATAATGGTGCTAGTATTGGAAAAATATATGAATCTGAATTGAATTTAAAAATCTCTTTTGCTTTGAAAGATGAATTAGAGAGTCGTGGTGCTAAAGTATACATGACTCGTGAGGATGAGCAGGATATGACTAAACGTAATCATCATTATTCCAAGCAAGATGATATGTATCTAAGAGTAAAAAAAATAGATTCTTATAAAAGTGATTATTTAATGAGTATTCATTTAAATTCTGCACCTGCTTCGAGTGCTTGGGGATCTCAAGTTTTTTATTATAAAAATAGTGATAAAGGTAAGCGATTAGCAGCAGAAATTCAATCTACAATGAAAGAGGTGACAGGGAGTTCAAAAAGGATATCAGGTTCAAGTTTTCGAGTCTTAAGAGCAACACAAACAGTTGGAGTATTAATTGAGTGTGGATTTATTTCGAATGCAAATGAAAGAGGACAGCTTCAAAGTAGTAAATATCATCAAAAGTTAGCGATAAAAATTTGTGATGGTCTAGAAAATTATCGAGAAAAATATCCTGAAGACACAATAAAAAAAGAGGATTTTGAGAAGGTTTTAAATTAAAAATATAGTTGAATGAAAGTGGGTTCTTTATAAGAACCTTTTTATATGGATATAAACATAGATGATATTTTTAAATTTACATATATTAAATTAGAGAAGGAGGTGAGACAATGAATCGGTGTATAAGTAATAATAGTTGTATATGGTGTCCTTGTTGTCGTTGTAGACCACCAATTATTGTAAGATGTCCAACAGGGCCAACAGGACCAACAGGAAATACCGGGGTAACAGGACCAACAGGACCAACAGGAAATACTGGGGTAACAGGACCAACAGGACCAACAGGAAATACTGGGGTAACAGGA
>NZ_JBKTWO010000052.1:0-2981 GCF_047249845.1 Thomasclavelia sp. | reverse complement strand
AAATACTGGGGTAACAGGACCAACAGGACCAACAGGAAATACTGGGGTAACAGGAGCGACAGGGCCAACAGGAAATACTGGGGTAACAGGAGCGACAGGGCCAACAGGAAATACCGGGGTAACAGGAGCGACAGGGCCAACAGGAAATACTGGAGTAACAGGAGCGACAGGGGCTACAGGGCCAGCTGGAGAAGGATGTGCATCTTTGGGTGAACAAATATTGAATGGAGGTATGGAGAATTTTATAGGTAATTTACCAGTTTCATGGAATTCTACTACACCTACTAGTATAGGAAGTGTTAACCAAGCTGGACGTGTTCACAGTGGGAATTTATCTGTCAATATGCAAGATGGTTCGGATTTATATCAAGATGTTGATGATATACAAGTTGGATGTTATTATGTACTTTCGTTTTTTGCTCATGGTGAAGGACAACAGGTTGGGTTACGTGCGACAATAACATTCCTTGATGGTCAAAATAATCAGTTATCAACTGATCAACTAATTGTAAGAGAACAAGATTTAGTCAATTCAAATCGTTCATTTGGTTATTTTAGGCTTGTCAGTGAGGCTGCTCCAAGCGGTGCGGTAAAAGCAAGAATTACTTTTTATGTTGTTGCAGGAGGCGGCCAATCTATGGATTTGGATGATGTTTCTTTCATGGTGGCATAATGAGAAAAGCTATATTAGGTTAAAACTAATATAGCTTTTTAATGGTTGTTATAGTTATGATTATAAAATTGGTAAATAATAGATAGGACATATACTAGTGCAATTATATTTAATAAATTATAATTTAAATGAATTATAATATTATTGATAAATGGATCAATATAATTAACAAGAATAATTCCTAAAATGCCCCACATTAGACTATAAAACATGCATATTCTATTAGAATAATTATGTGGGATTTTAGAATAATTCCAAATTTCAATTTTAGAGTCTGTTACTAAAAAATAATGTGTTAGATATTCTAGTGCAGTACAGCAAACTAGGGAATAAAAAAAAGTATCAAAGTTGTTTTGATAATATGGTGTAGTTTTTAAAATTAATAAGGCGCCAAAACCATATAGTGGGATAAAAGGACCTTTTAATAAACCTGAAAAATATATTTTTCTATTTAATATAGATACATATACAGATTCCATAATAAAACCTAAAAATGTGTATATCGCAAATTTAATCATTGTTACCTGGTATATTATAAATGACTTATTTAACAGTCATTAATTAATATACCCACTCCTTTCTATCAACTTTTTAAACCGAAGTTGATGACGGTTATAATCTGTTATATTATTGAATTCGTGATTGTGGATTTGACTACTTTAGGAGGTTCTCACCACACCTTATTATTGATTAGTTAGATGAGTCCTTGAATTCATATTTTGAACCAGTTTATATGGTTTAAGGATCGTAGATAATACATCACATAATTTGTATTGAAAGGATGATATTATCATGAAACTTGTCAGAATTGACATTGGTAAAAACAAACACTCATTTGCCATAATAGATAAAGATGATGGCGAAATCTTAGTTAAACCAGATTTTTTTAATAATGATAAGGACGGTTATGAATCACGCTTATCATATTTAAGTAACTATCCTGAAGAAAGTGTTCTTATTGGAATGGAAGATACTGGTCATTACCATTTCAATTTATTAAAATATTTACTTCATAATATTCCCTTGCATTGATCAACCCAACTAAAGCTGATAAACTTGATATGCTTACTATTTGCGATATTTTATATCAACCAAAAAGTAAGAAAACATACAGAATAGCTAAATTAGACAAATTTGAATTATACGAACAACGTCAGTTGACCATAATCTTAAAGAAGAACTAAATGTTCTTAAAAATCGTTTGCAAAAATCTATTGATTTAGTGTTTCCTGAGTTTAATGATTTATAGTGTTCCATATATCAACATTTTAAAGATATTTTCTTCTGCTTCTAAAATAGCTTCAGCAGATATAAGATTAATTAGTAAATGTTTTGAAACAAATAAGAAAGGTAGACCTGTTGCTGAAAAATTAAAAGAAACTGCTAAAAATTCTATTGGATTTTCAACATATGCAGACGAACTTGAAATTAAGCAGCTCATTGCTCAAATTCAATTAATCGATGAACAAATATCTGAAATAGATAAAAAAATAGAAGAGTTTAGCGTTGAAACCAACTCTTCTATCATATCAATACCAGGAATATCTCATTTTTCTGGCACTTCTATTCTAGCGGAAATTGGTAATATAAACAACTATAATAAGGCTTCAAGATTAATGAAATTAGCAGGTGTCGTGCTTAAAACATATGAATCTAGTCAGTTTTCTGCACAACATACTGCTATAACGAAGAAAGGTTCCAAATACTTAAGGAAAACTTTATATCAGGTTATTGTGTCTGTTATTGAAAACAACGAAACATTTAAGGCTTATTACCAGCTGAAAAGAATCCAAGGCAAAAGCCATAGATACGCACAAGGCCATTGTGTTAGAAAGCTCTTAAGAATCAAATGTCATTTATTACAAACTGGAATGACATTTGATGCATCCAATTTGAGATAAATTTCAAAGTTCAAAAAAAGCATATCTATTATGTTTTTTTGTGCTGCAGTTTTTTACAAATCACTATTCACTTTTCAATGTACTATAATCAATAAGCTAACAAATCATTGATTTAACATGTTTCAAACTATTTCATAAAAATTACTTGATTTTTATATAGTTAGCTCCTGTAATATAATCTATGAAAATTATAAATAATTATGCAAAATTATATACAATAAGTATTTTTTTTAATAAAAAACAAATGCTAAAAACCATTATATTAAAATAATTGTAAATAAAATTTTTTGTCAAAAAAAATATTCAAACTATTGACGATTATATTTATATATGTTATTATGTTTGGGCAGTCGATTGATGGGCCTGTAGCTCAGTTGGTTAGAGCGCACCCCTGATAAGGGTGAGGT
>NZ_JBKTWO010000051.1:0-19673 GCF_047249845.1 Thomasclavelia sp. | reverse complement strand
GAATGCTTTTACTAACTCTGTATATACTTCGTCTACTTCACCTTGCATTGCATTTACATTACCTAGTACTTCATTTACACCTGGTAACACTGCTTGAAGCGCATTCCATGTTGATTCTGTATAATCATTTGCTGTTAAGTTAGCTATTTCATCCATCATCTTTTGTAATGCAATCTTATCACCTTTATAGAATTCTAACATCTGCATTACTTTAGCTAAACGATCAAATGCATTATTTACTTCTTCTTGACTTGCTTTTGCATTATCATATACAGTTTCAGCATTTTCTAATGCTGCTTTGAATTCATCAGCTACTGCTGGTACTAATTTACCTAACTGTTCTTGTGTTACTTCTTTTGCCATATCAATTGCAATTGATAATGCTACTTTGTTAGCTTCTTCAACTTCTGAATCTATCTCAACTAAACCATTAATAGCATTTTTTAAAGCTTCTGTTGCATTAGCAATTTCTGCTTCTGTCGCATCTTCTTTATCAAGTACATCATTAGCAACATTTAAAGCATCACTAAATACTTGCCAGCTTTCTGCAGTATAATCTTCAGCTTCATAATTTCCTGCTAAATTAATTGCTTTTCTTAAGTCACCTTTACTATCTACTTGACGAACAGTGAATTCAGCGGCTGATGCAAATTGACGTGAAGAATCACTAGTTCCAGCTAATGCTACAAATCTAACATAGCGAGCTTTAACAGCACCAAAAGTAATTTTCTTTAATGAAGAATCACCAGCTAAATTTCCTTCAGAAACTTTTGTAAATTCATCAGCTTCATTTTCCTTTACATATAATTCATATTTAGTTATATGCCCGTTACTTCCTGATTGTCTTGGTAAATAATCAAATTGATTAATATTATATACTTTATTCATATCAATATCTACAGTTGCCGGTAATGCTTGATATGGTGTGTAATTAGAATGCCAGAATGTACTTGGATCATTATCAAACGCTAATGATATAGGTCCTTCAGATCCTGCTAATGGATTTTCATTATCACTAGTAACAGTAAATTCTTGACTATCAATAGCTGTATAATCTTTAACATCTTCACTTCCTGTAGTTGAGATAACTAAATTATCTATTACCCCTTTAAATGAACTTGTTGTACTTCCAATTCTTTCTAATGGTAATACCATCGTTGCATACTTACCACCAGTAGCACCTTTGCCTAATGTATCAACTAGACTACCATCAACATATAATTCTGCCTTATTTTGATACCCTTTAATTTCTAATTTTACCCATGTATCTTTTGGCAATGTATAATTAAATGAATAATCATAACCTATTCTTGAGAATCCTACTTTACCAGTATCTTTTTGTGCCAATTTAACTGCACCTTTATCTGATTCAAATAAAATTTGTTCACCTTGTGCATCTGGATCCATTTTTACCCAGAAAGAAGCACTATTAGTAGGCCCCATATTTTCAATTGGTGTTTCAATATAACTTTCTCCACCATTTAACTGTAACCCTTTAGAGAATTTACCACTTACAGTGGCTACATTTTTCTTAACAACTGCATTATATCCATTACCAGATTTATCAGTAATATCTTCTTTATTAAAATCATAATTAATAACTGTATCACTTACAGATTTAACTTTATCAAGAGGATTAGAACCTGGAGCTTCTTCTAGTTCCTCACTTACTTTTACCAATTCATTATAAGTTAGATCTTCACCATCACCCCATAATTTAGAAGACATAGATGGTAATGAAGAGGCAAAACGATCATATACATCATATTCACTTATACCATTTGCTTTTTTATCAACCATATCATTCCAAATTGCATATGATGATCCTAACATTTGCTCATCTCCAGCAGGAATAACTGTACCACCCATAGAGTTTGGCTGCCAGTTATTATAAATATTTTGATTATTTAAATAATCATTATAATATCCTGCACCAGGAACCATATATAAAGTTCCATCAACCATATTGATCAAATCATATCCTTGTTTATACATTGCATTAGGATTAGCCCAGCCAGTATTCCAAATATTCATTTGAACATTTTCAGATCTAACTGGTGTACTACCATTTCGAGCAGATAAACTTCCCCACAAACGAACTGTACGACCTGTATCTTGAATAAATCCTAACATGTCATCTGTATATTTACGGAAATTCTCTGCATATTTACCATCATATTCATCAGTACCAACATTGATCACAGTATCTTGATCGAATACAGGGTCATCACCAGTCATATATTCATTAAAAATTGATTGTGTAAAAGCTAAACTTTCATCATACATTGTATCTAAATCTAAATGATCCCAATGACGTGCTACTGATGTATCCTTCATTGCTAGATCAGGACGAACTTTAGTAAGCGCTAATGAATGAGCAGGTGTATCAAATTCAGGAACAATATTAACTCCCATATCTCTTGATTCTTTAATAAAACTGCGGAATTCATCTTTAGTATAGAATTTATCTGTACTTGTTAAATCAGCTTGATTTAAACCATTGTTCCCACCTTTTTTAATATCAGATTCTAATCTGAATCCTGAATATGCGTTTAAAGCATCATTACCATAATCCTCAACCCAAATATAGTTATCATTTAAATGGATTTGGAAATCATTCATTTTATAATAAGCCATATTTTTAGCTATATCCTTTAATATATCTAAACTAAAAGGCATTCTTCCTACGTCTAACATGAAACCACGTAACTCATATTTTGGATAATCACGAGTTTGCCCTTGAGGAATACTATTACTATTTTGTTTTAAAATTTGTAAAATTGACTGTATTGACCAAAATGCTCCTGTTTTATCTACTGCTTCAACTTTAACAATATCATCAACAGTCATTAAATATCCTTCTTCTTTTAATCCAGCATCATTGCTTCCTAAAGTAAAATAGAAATCATGAGCAGCTGGTACATTACTATAAACAACTTCAATTTCATTACCTGTTAAATTTTGATAATCAGACTTAAACGTTTTAGCTAAATAGTCTAAATCATCCTTATATTGTGGATTAATTACAATTTTTGATTTATCACTTATTTCAAATTTACCTTCTGTACCTACCCACTCAGCCAATTCTGGTACTACCTTTGGTTTTTCATTAATACTTTCTTCAGGTGAATGTTTACCAGGAACAGTTACTTGATAAGCATTAGTTGTTTTTTCTTGATCACCTTTTTTGATTTTATAGTTTACACTAACAGTTGTATCTACAATTGGTTGATGAATCGTTAAGTCACGATCTAAAATTTGTTCATAATCAGCACCAACAAATTCAATTTCAAAACCGTCAGGTACTTCTGGCATTGCCATCTTAGTATCTCCTTTAGCAATTGCTGGAATTACTAGATTAGCAATAACGCTATCAATTGTTTGTTCTGGTTCAACATCTACTTGTTGTTTAACTGAATATACTTCAAACTCATGTAAAGAAACAGTATCCCAAGATACAGTTTTACCATCACGATCTGGCGCTGCGTCAATAAAATCTGTTATCAAAACTCTAATATAACGTGTATTAATAGTATTATCAAAGTTAATAACATCATCAAATTTAGTAGGTGCACTAGTTAAAACTTTTACATCTTCCCAATTAGTTCCATCATTAGAAGATTGAATCTTGTAATTAGTTGCATTACAACGTTCCCACTTTAATGTTACAGATGCTAAATCTTTAGCACTTCCAAAATCTAGACTTACCCATTTATCATTGTGACCACGTGTACTTGCCCAACGAGTAGCCATATCTTCATCTTTAACATTATTAGCATTTAAACCAGAAGTTTCATTTCCACTTGAAGCAGCAGTTGCATCTAAAGCTAAATTTTCATGAGTTTCTTCACCTAAGATTTCAAATTCATATAAAGATACAGATGCCCAGTTAATATCTCCTCCATCATATTTATCTACTGTTAATTTTACATATCGTGCCAAGACACTACTTTCTAATGAAATTTCTGTAGTTAAACTTGGGATATTTGTATCATCTGGTTTTGTATATACAGTTGTATAATTTTCACCATCATTAGAAACAGCAATATTAAATCCCTTAATATTTGTTCGTTCCCATTCAATCTTAAATTCACTAAATGATTTTTCAGAACCTAAATCAACTGTTAAAATCTTTGGTGTTGTTCCAACATTAGTTGACCAGCGAGATTGATCAGGCTTTGCTGCATCTCTGTTCACTATCCCATCGATTGCTTTATCGGCACCCCAATAATTTGTTTCTGAATCATTTACTGTAGCACTACCTTGCAATGCATGATTTACTTTAGTTGTAATACTCGCAGGAGCAACTGGATTATTTGCAAAAACCATTATTCCTGGTACTAATGTACTTACTGACATAGATGCTGTCAGTGCCGATACTAAAACTTTCTTTTTCAAATTTTTCTGCATTCTCTTTCTCCTTTCAACAGTTACTAAAAATAAAAGACCAAATACCAAAGCATACTAAAAATACGCTCAGTATCTGGTCTTGCCTACTTAAAGTAACAATCCATTATAAATTCATTATATCATTTAATTCATCTTTTTCAATATTATTGATCAGATTTTACATAATTTAAACATTTAAAATTATATTAAATATTAATAGCAAATACTTTTCCTTGATATGAAATTCTTATCATTTTAGCATCATTTACTACATTATCAGGCATTTCAAAAACAAAATGGATCATAGCACTTTGATTAGTCGCAATTGTTGTCGAACTACCAGCGGCTAAATCATTACGAGCTTCATTTTCAAAGAAAATACTAGCTGGATATTCATCATCATTTTTATCAATCAATTTAGCAACTACTACATTATTAGCACTTAAATCACCTGTTGAAATATTTTTAATCATTGTAGTTAAAACTACAAAACTATTGGTGTCAGCTTTTACTTTATAATAAGTATATAATCCTTCTGGATTAGCAGGAGTTAATTCCTTAGTAATATTTGCTGCTTGTAATGTTATTTCACTACGATTTTCAATAGTAATAACTTCATTTATATTTTTAACTTCATAATTTTTCTTTATGTCATCTAACTTAAACTTAACATTTGCTTCCTGAGGATTTTCTTTATCATTAGTTGTAATCTTAAATTCAATATCCTTTTTTACTTTTTTAGGACTAACTTCCGCATAAAAATGTACTTTACTTGTACCCTCACTTTGAATAGTACCATTTTGTTTTAGTGAGCTACCATCTTCACTTAACGTTGCAATTGATGCAGCATATTCATCTTCTCCAATTATAAATGATGCCGCCAATGTTTTTTTAATATCTAGATCAGACTTTTTTAAATTTTTCATATTTATTACTAAATCTAACAAAACATTTGTATCTTTTTGTGGTTTGTAATAAGTATAAACTGTTCCAATTGTATCTGGTGTTATTTGTTTAGGAGTCCCAATACTTTCTATATTATAAGACACTAGTTTTTCAAACTTATTTTCTTTTTCAAAACTTATTTTTAAAGGCTCTTTTTCCTTTTCTGTACTACAAGCAGTTATAGTAAAAACAATAAAAAAAGCTAATAATAACTTTATGATTTTTTTCATCTTAATCTCCTTTTTATATTTATTTAATTTTATAGTCCTACTTTATATTATACAATAAATCACATAAAAATAAATAAATATAACAAGATTTGAAACTTACTTGAAAAATACAATACATTAGTATATATTTTAAATAGATAGAAATAAAATATCATTTAAAAGAAGTATTTGGATAAAATTAAGCTAAGAAATATAATCAATATAATATAAGATGCGTAGAAGAGATAAAATTTTAAAATTATCCAAATATTTCAATATTAAAAGAATTGTGGCAGAGTAAACCACAATTCTTTTTTATATTTCAACTATTTTAGTTTTGACCTGATTGCAGAAATATTGATCATGTTCTACAAATAAGATAGTTGGTTTAAATTCTAAAAGTAAATCTTGAATTTGTATTCTTGAAAAAATATCAAGATAATTTAACGGTTCATCTAATATATATAAATGCGCTTTCTGGGCTAAACAACCAGCTAACATTACTTTCTTTTTCTGACCCTTACTATAAGTTACCATATTTTGTAGAAATAATTCTCTAGAAAAATCTAATTTTCGTAAAATAGCTTTAAACAAACTAATATCTAGATTAAAATCTCGTGCATAATCATCTAAAGACCCCGATAAAGAACTATCATCTTGATGAAGATAAGCAATTTTCATATTTGTTCCTAAATAAATTTTACCCTCATAACTAATATTTTCATTCATAATCAATTTTATAATGCTAGTTTTCCCTGAACCATTTTTACCCACCAAATTTATACGTTCTCCTTCATTTATATCAAAACTAATATTTTTAAAAACAACTTTATCACCATAAGTTATTTTAATATTTTCTAAACGACACAAACATTTTTTTGGATATTTTAATGGTGATAGTTTTAATTTTTCTATTATTTCAACATTTTTTAATAACTTTCTTTTTTCCTCAATTGCCCTTATTTGCCGTCGTTCAACATTTTTAGAACGTTTCATCATTTTAGCCGCTTTATGGCCTATATATCCTTTATCAGGTTTCAATCCAGAAACCTTAACATTTTTACTGGCTTCAACTTTATTTGACCAGTCCTCATTTTGTTTAGCTGCATATTTGAGTCTATTTATATCTTTTTTTAATTGATTATTTTTCTGTAACTCTAATTGATCTTGATTATTCTTAAGTTCATACCATAATGAGAAATCCCCCTTGATAAGTTCAATATTATTACGATTAATCGCTAGAACATGATCTATACAGTTATCTAAAAAATCACGATCATGACTTACTAAAATAAAGCTTTTCTTTTTTCTTAAATAATTACTTAAAATTTTTCTACCATGATAATCTAAATGATTAGTTGGTTCATCAATTAAAATAAGATCATGAGGTTTTAAAAACAATATTGCTAATAATACCTTTGTCTGCTCACCCTTTGATAAAGTATTAAAATCTTGTTGTAAAACTGTTGTTTTTACTTCTAATAATGATAATTCTCTTTCTAACTGCCATAATTCAAATTCATCTAAAAGATCATTGATAATTTCAAGAGTTTTTTTCTCATTATTTTTAATTTCATATGGAAAATAATCAAAAACATAATTAGGTGTAATAAATCCTTGATATTCATATTTACCTATAAATAACTTTAATAAAGTAGTTTTACCTTTTCCATTTCTTCCAATTAATCCCAATTTCCAATTAGTATCAATTTGAAAACTAATATTATCAAAAACATTCTCAATCTGATTATCATAACCAAATGATAAATTTTTAACTTCCAATAAACCCATCTAATATTCTCCTCCAATCAATATAAAAAGCTACAAGAAAACATATACTTGTAGCTAAAAAGAACATTAGAAATATTAATGTTTGTCAGGATACATTTTCTTGCGCACAAAAACAGCATTAAATCACTGTTATTTAAATTTTAGCAAGAAAATTTATACATCCTTCCACCCCACTTCTTTTATATCATATCAAATTTATAAATTTTTTCAACTATCTATTATATTTATTTTCAATCATATCAATAAATACTTCTAATGAATTAACTTTATCATTAAAATGGTATAACGCTAAAATATCCTTTTCATTAAATCCTGCTTTAACCCAACGATATAATAAATCTCGTTTATATGGTTTTAGTTTACTTAAATTTAAATGATGCTTTTTTACAAGTTTTTTAGTAGCTGTAATCATTTCATCATATTCATCAATAATACAGTCCTGTCCATAGTTTCTAGCCATATACTCAACATAACCTAAAAAAATTTTCTTAAATTCCTCTCCGTCAATATTTTTTATATATTCTTTTAAACATACTAGCAATAGATCAATATCCTCTTCTAACACATAATCACCTATTAGATTATTACCAAAAAAGCATCTTTTTATTTAAGATGCTTAAATAATTATTTATTATATCAAACCTATAAAGAATTTTCTCAGCAAAATTATAGATTTGATAAATTATATTAAATTAATAATATTCTTTAATCACTGAAATAATTAATACTTTGTTAAATTTAATTCTTTAGCTAAAGCCAATTAATTTTTACACAACTATTTAATTTTACAAAAACACTCATAAATTAATCTTTTTTAACAAATGATAATAATTAACTATACATTCTCTTTTTTTTCAAACAAAGCATTGATTAATTTAAAAGCTCCTGAGAAATCATTAGTTGCAAATATTCGAGTAGGAATAGTAAAAATTTTTTTATCATTTAAATGACGTTTTGCTTGCGGCAATAGATATCCAACCTGTGGAGCTAATATTATAACATCGTATTTATCCGCAATTTCATATAACTTTGTATAACCTGTTGCTGATATTTTATAAGGAAAGTTTTCAAGCAAAGCCAATTCTGACATTTTACTAGCAAATAGAGTTGTTGTTAAACCTCCACTGCAACAAAGCAAAACATTAATTTGAGATTTATTGTTTGCTTTAATAGCACAATTTACCATCTCTTTAAATAATTCAATTGCATGATTAAAATGGGTCAATTGAAAATGTAAATAAAAAATGTTTTTGTTTGTTTTAAGATCAGTTAATTCTTCTTCAAATATACCATTACCATAATAAATAATCTTTCCCTTTACATAATTATTTTTTATAATAACAGTTTCCTCTTTTTCATCTTCAAATTCAATCTGTAAATTATATTTTTCACCCTGAATTACAACCCATTTAAGATAAAATATGGCATTAACTTCTTGATAAAACTCATCCACATCTACTCCTCCCCTATACTTTTAACAAGTATTGATATAAATATTATAATATATTTTATATATGTATACAATGATACAAACTGAGTAAGTAAAATCTATTCAATATCTAAATTTATTTACTAATATAAACATAAAATTCATTTAAAATTATCTTTGTTATCCCATCTTTTAATCAAATATCTTTTATTATCTTCAAAACCTAATTTATAATATAACGATATTGCTTCATCAGAAGAATTTAAACATACCATCCCACATTTATCTTTTGCTATATCCAATAATTCATTGATAATCCTTGTTGCAATTCCCCGATTACGATATTTATCTACTACCCAAACATTTGTTAATTGTCCCATAACACCAGATGGATTTTCATTTGATGGCATTATTAGATATAAATATAATGTTCCAGATGCAACTAATAATTCATCTTTAAATCCTAATAATGTAAAACAGGTATTATTTATGATACCGGTTTGATAAAAATCTCGAATCTTACTAATCATCTGTAGTGATATCGTTAAATCAGAAAACATTTCTAAATCACGAATTCGTAATTCTACTAAGAATTCTAAATCATCTAAATTTGCCCAACGAAAATTTAGCATCTTTATCACTCGCTTTCACTATTAAACATTATAACATGAAATATTTTCTTATGATATGTTTTATAATATACTAAAAATTTCTTCCAAATTATTATTTTACAACTATCATAATTTAAAGTATACATAAATTTAATTAACAAGTATTATTTTACAAAAAAAATCAGCTATCTGCTGATTTTATTCCTGGGCATTAGAAGCATCAGGATATTCATTATCATATTCTACAATATGATTTTCATAATCAATTTCATCTTGATCTTTTAGTTCTTTACGTTTCACTAGTTATCACCCAATTCTAGTATATCCCATTATAAGATAATTAAATCAACTAAATAAGTACTCAAATTAGCAAGAACCGCTCCTAACATTAAAACTCCTACTACAATCGTAAACATTCCTTTACTAGTCAAATTAAAATCTTTATACTTCATAATCATTCCCTCCATCAATAAGTATCTATAAATTCATCTTTTTAACTATTATTTTTAATAAGTATCTTTTTAAGACACTTATAATATATATCTTTCACCATTATTTGTCAATAAAAAGTATCTTTTTAAGATACTTTTTTAAAAAATAATTGCAATAATGGTCTATTAATAGTAAAATCAAGATACAAGGAGTGAATTAAATGACAGGTGAGAGAATTAAAAAATTACGTAAAGAAAAAGGCTTAACCCAAGAACAGTTAGGTAAATTATTAGGAGTCAAAAAATCAGCTATTGCTAAATATGAAAATAATCGGGTTGAAAACTTAAAAAAAGAAACGATTCAAAAATTATCCGATATATTCGAGGTCCCTGCTTCATACTTTTTAGGAATTGAAGAAAATCAACCTATAATAGCTAATTCAATAACTATACCTTTATATAACGATATCAGTTGTGGTACCGGAATATTTGTTGATGATAATATCGATGAATATATTTCATTACCAGAATCGTTATTATCATTAAATAAAGAATATTTCTGCCAGTATGCAAATGGTGATAGTATGATTGGTGAAAATATAAATCCTGGTGATTTAATTGTTTTTGAAAAGTGCAATCATATTAGAAATGGTGAAATTGGTTGTTTTACACTTGATGATAATGTTGCAACATGCAAAAAGTTTTATTTAGATAGTACTAATCAATGTATAATTCTACAACCTGCCAATCCTGATTATAATCCTTTAGTAATTAATAATGATAATCAAATAGGATTTCGAGTAATAGGTAAATTAAGTTTAGTGATTAATAAACGATAAACTAGAAATATTCTAGTTTTTTTATTATCATATAAAAAAGCCTAATAAATAGGCTAAATTTTTAAAATTTCTTTAATTTTACGAAGTACTCCCTGTTCATCGTTAGTATCAGCAATACCATAGGCAATATCTTTAATTGAATCAACAGCATTAGCCATTGCATAACTGTACTTTACTTGTTGTAACAATTCATAATCATTCATTTGATCTCCAAATGCTACACATTCATCAGGACTTATTTTATATAAAGTTTGTAAAAAATTCATTGCTATACCTTTATTGATATCTTTATTTTGGATATCCATCCAAGTATTACCAGAAGTAACAACTTTAATATTTGCTGGTAATTGCTTTTTTACTTCTGCTAATGCTTCATCAAGTTTTTCATTTGGATCATATACCGCTACTTTCATAATATCATCATTAATATTATCAAACGATTCCACAAAACGATAATTACAATAATATTTTTTTATTTCTTCTTTATATATACGATCTTTGTTTAATATATAAGCTCCCTTACGTCCACATAAAACAACCAATAAATTATTATATGTAATTAAAATTTCCTTTATTTTTTCAACATCAGCAATATCAATTGTATTACAGTATAATTCTGTTGCTCCTTTAGCAATAAAACTACCGTTTTCTGCTATAAAATACATTTGTTCACTTAAAGGTATGAATTTTTGAAATAAGCGATAATATTGGTTACCACTAGCAACAACAAATTTTATATCTTTTTCTTTTAACTTATAAAAAATATCAATGAACTCTGGATCAAAACGTTTTTCTGAATCTAAAAATGTTCCATCCATATCTGTAGCAATCATTTTTATCATGACAAATTCCCCCTTATTGCTTGTAGTATAGCATATATCCGTTAATCAAGAAAGGCTTATACTAAATAAAAGGACATCTCTGTCCTTTTATTTAGTAATTTTATAAGGCCAATCTATTATCCCGCCAAAATCTCTAACATTTGTATAACCTAAATCTAATAATTTGTTTGCAGCTTGACTACTACGATTTCCACTACGACAATAGACTAAGATTTCTTGTTCTTTATCAGGTAGTAAATTCTCTGCCTGACTAGATATAACTTCATTTGGTATACATACCGCACCCTCTATATGACCAGTTTGATACTCATCTTCTCTTCTAACATCAAGAATAATAATATCGCTTTTATTATCAATAATTTCTTTAGCTTCTTTAGCAGAAATTTTTACATATTGAACATTTGATTCATGACCCTTTTTAAAAATAAATATCCCAATACTAATAATTATAATAATCGCTAAGATAATAATCATCCTCTTATTTTTCAACATCTAATTCATTTAACATCTGTTTTGGATTTTCAGCTGCTTTTACCTTTCCAAAAGCTTTTTCAATCATACCATCTTCATTAATTAAATATGTACTTCTAACTACACCCATAACTTTTTTACCATACATATTTTTTTCTTTCCAAACATCATAGCTTTTAATTACTTCTAATTCAGGGTCAGATAAAAGAATAAAAGGTAACTGGTATTTTTGCTCAAAACGCTTATGAGAAGCAACACTATCTTTGCTGATTCCAATTATTTTAGCATTAAGTTCAGTAAAATGTGGATATAGCTCACCAAAAGCACATGCTTGTTTTGTACAGCCTGGGGTATTATCTTTTGGATAAAAATATAAGATGACTTTTTTTCCTTTAAAATCACTTAATGATATGGTTTTACCATCTTGATTTAAAAGTGTAAAATCAGGAGCTTTAGTTCCAATTTCTAACAATCTTAATCCCTCCTTTAACTATTATAATCATAGCTATTATTAAAAACAAATGCAATCTTTATGCAATAAAAATATAATTAGTTTTCACTTGCTCTTTTTTTCAATGTTTCAAATCGTCGATCTACTTCTTCTTGAGCTAATTGAACTATATCCTTATACTGTGGCTTACATAAATGTTTAGTTCGTTGCATCATTTCAAACCAATCAATTATCGGAATTTTCTTATTTGTTTTTTGTGGATCATAAGTTATCTTATATTTGCCATTTTCAATTTCATATAATGGAAAATAACAAGAATTAACACCAGCCTCAATTACTTTCTTTTCAAGATTTGGCTGATCCCCCCAATTCAACGGACAAGCCGATAATGTACGTAAATAAGCTAATCCAAACTCTTTAGCATAAGCTTTTGCTTTGACTGCTTTTCTAACAAAATCAACGGGATTAGATTCTGCTACAGTAGCTACATAAGGGATATTAGTTGCCGCCATAATAGCCGCTGTATCTTTATTAAAGAATGTTTTTCCAAATTGTTCCTTACCTAAATGACTAGTTGAACTTTTAGCCCCAAGCGGAGTTGAATATGATAATTGATACCCAGTATTCATATAACCACCATTATCATATTCAAAAATAATCATATGATGGTTTCTTAATGCAGCGCCTAGAGCGCTACCCATACCAATATCCATTCCTCCATCACCACTAACCATAATAAAAGTAATTTCACCTTCTGGATATTCATGACGTTTCACTTTTTGATTAAAAGCTTCAACTATACCTGATAATGTTGCAGCTCCATTTTGGAATAGATTATGAACATAAGGAACTTTAAAAGATGTCTTTGGATATGAAGTAGTAACAACCATTCCACATCCAGTTTGAAATAATAATACCACATTACCACTAATAGCACTTAAAAGAAGATTAACATTTACTGGTATTCCACAACCTGGACAAGCTCCATGCCCTGGTGCTAAACGCTGTGGCATTTTAGTAATTTGGTTTAAAGTAAATGGTTTAACCTCCATCTGCTGTTTTTCTTTATCATAAACACATTTAAAATCACTTGGAGTATTTTTAATTGGTTCAAAGTATTGGATATTAGAATTATCCTTTTTACCTGGATAAATATGTAGATAATCAAACAATTTAACATTTTCCTGATATCCTAATAACAATAACTCTTTAGCATCATTTTTATAAAAATCTCGACCACCTAAACCATATATCCTAGTAATAACTTTAGTATTAATTCCTGCACTTTGCATAGCAGCTTTAATTTCTAAAGACATATTACCACCATTGGCTCCATAACTATCTTGACGATCACATATAATTAATGTTTTAGCAGATTTAATAAATTTAATTATTTCTTCACTTGGAAATGGTCTTAAAATATTTATCGTTATAATTCCCACTTTTTTACCTTCTGTGCGTAATTCATCAACTGCTTGTTTAGCACTACTATACCCAGAACCCAAAACAAACATTAATACATCACTATCTTCGTAACAATAACCTTCAACATATTGATAATTACGATTAGATATAGTCTCATATTCCCTAAAAACCTGGTCTATTACACTACGTGCATCTTCCATAGCTAAATGGAGCTGATATTTATTGTTCATAAGATCAGGCTCATTCATATATGATCCAATTGTAATAGGATGTTCAAAATCTAAAATTTGATATTCTGGATGATATTCTCCAATAAAATCCTGAACTACCTGATCATCTTCAAAAATATAACATTTATTTTTTTGATGACTTGTAAAAAAGCCATCAAAAGCAACTACCACTGGTAATTTTACCGTTTCAGCAATTTTCAAAGCACAAATATTCATATCGTAAACAGCTTGCGGCGTATGTGCAAACAAAATTATCCATCCTGTATTTAACATATACATAATATCACTATGATCACCCTTTATTGATAAGGGACCTGATACAGTTCGACAAGCAACATTCATCACCATTGGAAAACGTGTTCCTGATTGAACAGGAAATTGCTCTAACGCATACAATAACCCATTAGCACTAGTAGCATTAAATACTCGAGCTCCTGTTACACTTGCTCCATAACAAATACCAGCAGCACTATGCTCACCTTCACCAGCTATTAAAGCAATATCATGTTCCCCTTTAGCCTTCATCAAATCAAGATTTTCAGCAATCTGAGTAGATGGAGTAATTGGATAATAACCCATTACATGATAATTAATTTGTTTAGCTGCATAAGCTGCTAATTCATTACCGCTTTCAAATACAATTTTTTGTTTAACCATCATTTTCCACCTCCGTTATTTTTTCTTCATCTAAATATGATTCACTAGTTACCCATGAATTAGCCCCAACATCTTCATAATCAAAATGTTCAACGATCAAATCTTTATTGCGAACAAACCATTTTAAACTTTTATGTTCACGTTCTATTCCACTTACTAATGCCTGAGTTGGACAAATCTCAACACATCTTAGACACCCTTTACAATGATGATAATCTAATCCTTTATTTACCATCATTTCACGTCCTTTATAAACACCAGGCTCAAATTGGAAAACCATATCTGGGCATGTAATGTAACATTGTGCACATTGAATACATTTTTCCTGAATAAATAACGGAATATACCCTTCACGTGAAGCACTTAAATCATTTGATACTGTACTTCCAAATTGAGGATTTATTCCACCAAGTGGAGCATTTTGATATCCCCATTGATTTTCTATTTCCTGATATGGAATAAATGGGTATTTACCATCATTATCAAAAAATTTACTAACAGTATTATTATATCCTGCAATTACTCCCTCTTTATTCACTTCCAACAACTGTGGATATTTATTACCAAGTGTATCCTCAACTAATTTTAAAACTGTATCTAAAGGAATAAAGCCACTTGCTTTAGCTAAAGCCCCTAACATGATCATATTGATCTTACACTTTATTTTCATTGATAGTTGCAAAGCATCAATACAATAAATCGTTCCACTACATAACTGTAGTTTTTCACGCATCACTTCAGGTTTATCACCACTATTTATAACAATACAACATTTTTCATCAACTCCAGCCGTTACCTGCATTTTTCCAATCATCGCTTCATGAAACAATCCTAATAAATGAGGATTAGTTACAGGCGTATTAACAGTTATCTCCTTATCTTCATTACAATAACGAATATATGCTTTAACTGGTGAACCGCGTTTTTCTGAGCCATAACTTGAAAAACTTGTTGCATTAAGACCTAGATATACAGCTCCTAACTCACCTAATAATTTACCACATAGATTTGCGCCTAACCCACCTACACTTTCTAATCTAATTTCATAATATCCTATTTCATTAGTTATATTTAACTTAACTTTTTCCATATACTACCTCCATATCTATACTTATAATATTTCCTATTTTGTTAACCTCATTCAAAAAAGTCTATCTCTAGACTTAATCTTTAGACTTATTAATTTGAAATAAACACATGATTAAAACCCCAACAATGACTCCTATTTCAAAAACAAAAATATATTTAAATAATTCCATCTATTTACCTCCACAAAAAAACTAAATGATACTATAGTTTACGTCTTATTTAGTCATTTTAGTATGAAAATAAATATTTTTTTAATCTAAAAGATATTTATTGATGAAATCAGCAAATTATTATCACTTTATTTAACATATTATATATCTGCTTTAACCCAATATTTACTTGTATAAAATACGCATTTTTGATATATTTTACTTATAAAAAAAGACTGATGAGGAGTAATATGAAAGAAAGTTATAGTAAAAATTATTTTGAAAAGTATGCTGCTTTAACCTTAAATAAAATATTAAAAATCTCATCTGATTATATCATTCAAGCTGATCGTCCTGATCTACGAATTCCTAAAATCAATTTTGGAATTGAAGTAACCCAGGCTTTAACTCCAGCTGAAGCTATCGCGGATATAAAAAAGCCACTCTATACAAATTTAAAACTAAATCCTTTTGATCATAATCAAAAAGACTTAAAATTTGTAATTAAAAAAATTGATCATGCAATTAAACGAAAAGAAGAAAAAAGCAAGTATTATGATTCTTATATAGAAAATGGTTTATATATTTTTTCCCATTGTCATAATCTATCTGAAAGTATGTTAATTAATTATTTTAATCAAAACATTTATCCTAATCGTTTTTTTCAACATATTTTTATTAATTGTATCGATCATATCTATCATTATTATTGTTTTGATAAAAAAATAATTAAAATAAACTACGATTATCATGAATTAACAAAAATGAATCAAATAGCATTAGAGTTTGAAAAACACTGTAATAAAAAACACCGAAAAATCGAGATATAAAACAGGCCAGAGCATATCAATGCTCCAGCCTGTTTTTAACTATTCAATCGATACTTCCAACCACCTTTAAAAAATCTTCTTGCTAGTAAGAAACATCTAGCCACATTATCTAATACCATCATGATCCATACCGCTTCAATTCCTTGACTGAAAATATTTATCATCAGCCAAGAACCAGTTACACGTATTCCCCACATAGTAAATAATGAAAAAATAAATGGTGCTTTAGTATCTCCCATACCATTAAAAGTTCCTTCTAAAATAACAAGTATGCCATAAATAGGCTCAGAAATCGAAACAATTCTTAGTACTCGTGACCCTAATTTTATTACTTCAGGATCAGGTGTAAAAATGCTCATTAATTGATTAGAAAAAATAAATAAGAGTATGCCACAAACAATCATCAAAGACATTGTAATAGCACTAATCAAATATGTAACTTCCTTAACTTTATGTTCACTTTTTTGTCCCACTGCATTGCCAACCAAAGTAGCAGCTGCTGTTTGAAATCCATATCCTGGAATATAAAATGCCTGTTCTGCCTGAATCGCAATTGTGTGTGCAGCAAACCGAACCACACCTAATTTTGCAATTAAGGAAGCAAATGTAACATGACCTAAACAAATTACACCTCGCTCTAAAACAACCGGGATCCCAATATTTAGACATTCTTTAAACTCTTTTTTATAAAAATGAAAACCACTTTTATAAAATGCAAAGATTTGATTATTATAGTATCTAATAAACATCATTACACCACCAATTACAAAAGAAATTGCAGTAGCAATTGCTGCTCCATTAACCCCTAGACCAGCTCCTGGAATCGTTATTCCAAAAATTTGTCGAGTTGGATAGATCAACGCAAAATTTAAAACAATATTGATTAAATTCATATATAAATTTATTAACATTGGCGTTTTCATATCACTAACTCCCCGCAAAGCAGAAGATATAATTAAAACTGCACTACGAAATAATAATGGTAATGAAATAATCATAAAATATGAGGATGCAGTTGCCCGAATCGCTTTATCACCATTTAGCCATGCTGGTAGATATGGAGAAATTGCTACACAAATAACTGTTAAAACAATTCCTACGATCAATGTCAAAAATAACGCCTGTTGTCCTGTTCTTTGTACCTTATCTTCATCTTTTGCCCCAACAGCCTGAGCACATACTGAAAGAATTCCTATCCCAAAAGCAATAGCAATACTCGACACAAGCCATCCAACAGTCGATGTTAATCCAACTGCTGCAGAAGCACTAGCCCCCAATGCGCCAACCATTGCAGTATCAACATATGAAACAACTACATTCATAGCTTCCTGAACAACTGCTGGCCATGCTAGAAAACAAATTGATTTAATTTGTGATCGATACTTTTTCACCTTTTCACTCCTACCTATATACCATAAATCGTACCTATAATTATACACTTTTTATTGGCTAATAGATAGAATTATATATAATTCTTACTATATTAATTCTAGTATTTTAAGTTTTCCTCCATAATATATTAAGCAATTTTGCTCCACTAATATTACAAAATACTTGAAACTTATTTCAAAATATTAACTAAATCTTTAATATACTCTTGAATAGACTTTGCTTCAACACCCAAAACATGACCCGTACACTTACTAACAGGAATAAAATATTTTTGCGCTTCACTACAACTAATCGCTTGTGCCATAGCTGGTGAAACTTCTCCATACATTGAATTTGCAAAAACAAAACCAATTGGGCCAACAATGAATTGAGCATTTTTAGCATTATAAATTATAGCATTTTCTCCCGTAGCTACAGCATTAGCCCCTGCTTTTTTCATATTACTAGTTGCAATACTATTTGTTCCTACACCAATAATAAAAATATCACTGATTTCTTTTTTTAATGTTTCAATTATACTACGACCAATTCCGCCACCTTGACCATCAATAACTACTATTTCCATTTTTTAACTACCTATCATAACTTTTACTAGTTATGCCTTCCAAATCTAATGTTATACATGATTAGTATACAAACTAAAGTATACTTAAAGTCAAGAGGATTTTACAAAAAATCAATTAAAATAAGTAACAATGTTAAAAATAACACTATTACTTATTTTAGATGGATTATAAGTGCTAGGAGATCTTAATGTTTTAACAAGAATTTCAGCTTGCTCTTTTGTAATCTCAATAGGTTCAATTTGATAATAATAATTACTTGCTGCCTTGATACCATAATTTCCTTTACCTAAATAAGTAATATTTAGATACATTTCCAATATCTCATCTTTAGAATAATCTTTTTCTAACTGGTAAGCAATAATTACTTCAGCAATTTTACGATCAAGACTCTTTTCAAATGTTAAACAAAGATTTTTTGCTAACTGCTGAGTAATTGTGCTGCCCCCTTCTTTAAATGACATTGTTATAAGATTTGTCACTGTCGCCCTAGTTAAACCAATATAATCAATCGGTCCATGGTGATAAAAACGTTTATCTTCACTTTCAATTACTAATTCTTGATAAATTTTAGAAATTTGATCTAATTTAACATAGTCATCTTTACTCCTAAATTCTTCTACCCTAACACTTAAACTTTTATCATTGATAGTATTTTGATACATTTCATATCCTTTATAACTGTAATATCCTAAAAATATCACAATAGCTAATATAACCATAATAATTAAACGTGATATTATTTTTCTCATTTTAACACCCCTATTTATCTTATAGCTTTATCATAGCCTATGTTCAAAAGATCTTCCATTGAATTATATTACAAAACCTTACATTATTGTAATTATTATTTAATTGCAATACCTATAAATGTAAAAAAACGGTTATGAATATTCATAACCGTTTATCATTAACAATCTTCTTTTTTTC
>NZ_JBKTWO010000050.1:0-20495 GCF_047249845.1 Thomasclavelia sp. | reverse complement strand
AACTGGTGAAAGTTAAACTAACACTTTTGGTGAATTTTATATTGACATTAACAAACACCTGCTATGACAAAGAAAAATGAAATTATCAAACCTTATGATGAAATGGATGATAAAGAAAAGGTTAAATTTAACGTGGAGCGTATTCAATATTTAGAAGCGGAAAATGAATACTTAAAAAAATTACGAGCCGTAGTTCAAGCACGAAAGAATCGACAATCAAAGAAAGAGTAAATATTGTCTTTGAATTATGGCTGAAGTATCCTTTAAAGATTCTTCTTAAAATATCTAAGATACCAAAATCAACATATTACTATACTGTTTCTAAAGTTGACAAGGATGCAGAGAACGATGAAGTGATGAATACTATCATTGATATCTTTTATACCCATAAGGAACGTTATGGATACCGCAGAATCACTTTATACCTTATTAATAAAGGATTCCATATCGATCACAAAAAGGTAAAGCGATTGATGAAGCGTATAGGGTTATATGGGATTACACCAAAAGCGAAATATAAATCCTATAAAGGTGATATGAATGGCACTGTGAAAAGGCAGCTGTTAAACAAAATAGCAGATGAAGAAAATCATAAGACATAATACGGAAGAGATTTTACAACTACAAAGTGTAATGAGAAATGGACAACCGATATATCCGAATTTCATATCGCTGCCAGTAAGCTATATCTGTCGCTGATATTAGATATGCATAGCCGTGAAATCATAATATTCAGTATATCAAACAACCCTAACTATAAACAAACACAAGAAATGCTTAATGACGCTTTTAAAATACATAAAAACTTAAAAGGACTGATTTTTCACTTGAATCAGGGATGGCAATATCAAATGCAACCGTATCATAAAGCATTAAAAGATCAAGGAATTATTCAATCCATGTCACAAAAAGGCAACTGTCTTGATAACTCACCAATGGAAAACTTCTTTGGAATTATGAAACGAGAAATGTTTTATGGACATGAATACGAATTTAAAACCTTAGATGAATTACAGATTGCCATGGAAGAATATATCGAATATTATAATACACAGAGAATTACAACAAAATTAAAAGGATTCACTCCTATGCAATATAGGAATCAATCCTTAATCAGTCAAGTATGTTAATACTTACTGTGTCCAACTTTATGGGTTCGCTTCATTTCAACTGTTTTTTTATTATTAAAAATCGAAATATATTATTTTAATAGATTAAAAATATTATTACAATAAAATATATACATAATAATAAAAAAATATCTTGAATAATCTTCTTTTATCTATTATACTATACGAGAAAAGAAAGGATGAGGCATATGCGAATGTATAAAATAACAAAAAAAGTATCTCAGAGTGCCTTGTTTTTATATTTTTATTGTTGTTAAACATATCAGTTTTTATTGATATGTTTTTTTATAGTAATTAAGGAGGATAAGTGATGAAAGCATACTTAATTTTAGAAGATGGCAGTATATTTGAAGGAACAAGTATTGGTGCAATAAAAGAAGTAGTTAGTGAATTCGTATTTAATACTTCGATGACAGGGTATTTAGAAGTGCTAACAGATCCTTCTTATGCAGGTCAGTCAGTTGTGATGACATATCCGTTAATTGGAAATTATGGAGTATGTTTAGAAGACCAGGAATCTAGTCGACCACAAGTAGAGGGTTTTGTTGTTAATGAGTTAGCGCGATTAGGAAGTAATTTTAGAAAAAATATTGATTTGGAAGATTATTTGAAACAGCATGATATTGCAGGAATTCAAGGAATTGATACACGTGATCTTACAAAGATTATTAGAACCAAAGGTTGTATGAATGGTATGATTACAACAACTAAATATGATGATTTAGATGAAGTGTTAAAAAAGATTCATGAATTTAAAGTAACTGGTGTTGTTGAACAAACAACATGTAAAGAAGCTTATACGATTGGTGAAGGAAATAAAAGAGTTGCTTTATTGGATTATGGGGCTAAAGCTAATATTGCTAAAAGCTTAGCTAAACGAGGGTGTCAAGTTACGGTTTATCCAGCTAGCACTTCAGCATCTGTAATTTTAAATGAAAAATATGATGGAATCATGCTTTCTAATGGTCCGGGAGATCCTGAAGAAAATGTTCAAATTATTGAAGAAATCAAATTAATGGCAAAAAGTGGAACACCGATTTTTGCGATTTGTTTAGGACATCAGTTAATGGCTTTAGCGCATAGTTTTAAAACTGAAAAAATGAAGTATGGTCATCATGGTGCTAATCATCCAGTTAAAGATTTAGAAACTGGTCGTGTTTATATTTCAACTCAAAATCATAATTTTGTGATTAAAGAAGATTCGATTGACCCAACAATAGCCAAACCATGGTTTATTAATGTAAATGATAAGACAATTGAAGGAGTTATTTATTTAAAAGAAAATATTAAAACAGTACAATTTCACCCAGAAGCATGTGCTGGTCCATTAGATACAGATGCTTTATTTGAGGAATTTACAAAAATGATGGAGGGAAAATAGAATGCCAAAAGATAGTAGAATAAAAAAAGTATTAGTAATTGGTTCAGGACCAATCATCATTGGTCAAGCAGCTGAATTTGATTATGCTGGAACTCAGGCTTGTCGGGCATTAAAAGAAGAAGGCCTTGAAGTAGTTTTGATCAATTCTAATCCTGCGACGATCATGACTGATAAAGATATTGCTGATAAGGTTTATATTGAACCGTTAACAGTTCCAGTTGTAAAAAGTTTAATTATTAAAGAACAGCCAGATAGTATTTTACCAACATTAGGTGGTCAAAATGCTTTGAATATTGCAATGGCTTTGGCTGATGAAGGGTTTTTAGAAAAGCATAATATTCGTACGATTGGAACATCGACAAATACAATTAAGTTAGCGGAAGATCGTCTAGAATTTAAGACATTAATGGAAAATATTAATGAGCCTTGTGCTGCTTCGCTAGTAGTAAATCATGTTGATGATGCTTTAGAATTTGCTAAAAAAATAGGTTATCCTGTAGTAGTTCGTCCAGCTTATACGCTAGGTGGTACTGGAGGGGGAATTGCTTATGATGAAACGGAATTACATGATATTTGCTCAAACGGGTTAAGATTATCTCGAGTGAGTCAATGCTTGATTGAAAGATGTATTTCTGGATGGAAAGAAATTGAATATGAAGTAATGCGCGATGGAGCTGGTAATTGCATTACGGTATGTAATATGGAAAACCTAGATCCTGTTGGGGTACATACAGGTGACAGTATCGTGGTAGCACCAAGTCAAACATTATCAGATAAAGAGTATCAAATGTTAAGAACATCAGCCTTAAACATTATCACGGCGCTTGATATTCAAGGAGGCTGCAATGTTCAATATGCCTTAAATCCTGATAGTTTTGAATATTGTGTTATTGAAGTAAATCCTCGAGTTAGTCGGTCTTCGGCCTTAGCTAGTAAAGCAACGGGATATCCGATTGCTAAGTTAGCAGCTAAAATTGCTTTAGGATATACTTTAGATGAAATTGTAAATGCCGTAACCGGTAAAACATATGCTTCATATGAACCAACCCTAGATTATATTGTATGTAAAATTCCTAAATGGCCATTCGATAAATTCGTTGATGCTTCAAGGGAATTAGGAACACAAATGAAAGCGACTGGAGAAGTTATGAGTATTTGTAATAACTTTGAGGGGGCTTTGATGAAAGCGATTCGCTCATTGGAACAAAATTTATACTATTTACATTTAGATGAGCTTGCTAATAAAGATGTTGATTATCTACGAAAGAAATTAAAGGATGTTGATGATCAAAGAATTTTTGCGGTAGCTGAAGCCTTACGACAAGGTATTAGCGAAGCAGAAATTCATGATATTACTAAGATCGATTTATGGTTTATTGATAAAATAAAACATTTAATTGAAGTAGAAACAGAACTTAAAAATAATGAATTGAGTGTAGAGTTATTAAGAAAAGCCAAACGTTTAGAATTTCCTAATCGAATCATTGCTTTATTAACTGGTAAAAATGAAGCAGATATCAAGAATATGTGTAAAGAAAATGATATTATAGCTGTCTATAAAGTAGTTGATACGTGTGCAGCTGAATTTGATGCTACAACACCATATTATTATTCTGTTCATGGTGGTGTTAATGAAGTTGACCCTGCTGATGATAAAAAGAAAATTATGGTTTTAGGATCAGGACCGATTAGAATTGGCCAAGGAATCGAGTTTGATTATTGTTCAGTTCATTGTGTTTGGGCTTTAAAAGAAGCTGGTTATGACACTATTATTGTTAATAATAATCCTGAGACAGTAAGTACTGATTTTGATATTGCTGATCGGTTATACTTTGAGCCATTAACCCCCGAAGATGTTGAAAATATTGTTAATATTGAAAAACCAGATGGTGCAATTGTTCAATTTGGTGGTCAAACAGCAATTAAATTGACTAAAGCATTAATGGAAATGGGAGTTAAGATCTTAGGTACATCAGCTGATGATGTTGATGCTGCTGAAGATCGTGAAAGATTTGATGAAATTCTTGAAAAATGTGGAATTGATCGTCCTCGTGGTTCAACAGTCTTTACTGTAGAAGAAGCAATCGAAGTGGCTAATCGTTTAAAATATCCAGTTTTAGTTCGTCCTTCATATGTATTAGGTGGAGCGGGAATGGAAATTTGTTTAAACGATGGGGATGTTAAAAAATTCATGAAAATCATTAATCGTCAATTTCAAGAACATCCAATCTTGATTGATAAGTATTTGGCTGGTAAAGAAGTAGAAGTAGATGCAATCTGTGATAAAAATGGCATTTTGATTCCAGGAATTATGGAGCATGTTGAACGAGCTGGTGTTCATTCAGGAGATAGTATCTCTGTTTACCCAACTCAAAAGATCAAGCAGCATGTTAAAGATACTATTGTTGAATATACATCACGTTTAGCTAAGGCTTTAAATGTCATTGGTTTAATTAATATCCAATTTATTGTTTATGAAGATCAAGTATATGTAATTGAGGTAAATCCACGTTCTAGTAGAACGATTCCTTATATTTCGAAAGTAACAGATATACCAGTTGTTGATGTTGCGACGCATGTTATAATGGGAAAAACTATTAAAGAACAAGGATATGATTATGGGTTAGCACCAGAAAAGGAAACTATTGCAATTAAAATGCCAGTATTTTCTTTTGAAAAAATTAAAGGTGCTGAAATTAGCCTTGGTCCAGAGATGAAATCAACAGGAGAGGTGCTTGGAATTTCAACGGATTATGATGAGGCAATTTATAAAGCATTTATCGGTAGTGGAATAAATTTACCAAAGAAAAAGAATATTATTTGTACGATCAAAGATTCAGCTAAAGATGAGTTCTTACCGATTGCTAAACAGTATTATATGTTTGGTTATGATTTATATGCAACTGAAGGAACATATAACTTCTTAAAAGAACATGATGTACCTGTCAGCTTAGTAAATCGAATCAATGCTAAAAGTAATACCTTATTTGATTTAATGTTGACAGATACGGTTGATTTAGTTATTGATATTCCAACTAGAAATGACAATCTTAAAGATGGTTTCTTAATTAGACGATTTGCGGTTGAAGCAGGAATTCCGATTTTTACATCATTAGATACAGCGCAAGCATTGATTACTAGTTTAGAAAAACGTCATAAAGGAGATGTCTCACTTATTGATATTACAAAATTAAAATAATTTAAAAAGAAACGATTGATTAAATTATTTTTAATTAATCAATAATTCCACTAGGAGTGATAAAGTGAATGTAAAGATTTATGAATTTGATGCAATTATCAAAAAAGTACCTGATATAGATGGTGCATATGTTGATTTTCCTTTTGATGTAAAAAAGGAATTCGATCAAGGACGAGTTAAAGTGACAGCAACTTTTGATGGAGTTGAATATCATGGGATTCTGGTGAAAATGAAAACACCAAATCATATTATTGGATTACGTAAAGATATCCGTAAGTTGATAAACAAGCAGCCAGGTGATATAGTGCATGTTACGATTCAAGAAAGAAAATAATAAAAAAGCTTATCATGTATTGTCTAATTTCCAATACATATAAGCTTTTTTATATTCGATCTATTAAGATATTCATAAATCTTTTATTATTTTCTAGGATTTTAAATACTAATGCTCCTATGATCAGAACAATTAATTCACCAATTGCAACATATAAAGCATTGATTAAATAGGGAATTTGGTAAGCATACCAAAGCTCACCACCGATAATTATACCTGTTGTTAGTGCTCCAACTGTAGCTGCTAGATAACGATTTTTAATTATGTACATAAATATACATACTATTATTGTACTAGTTGTTCCAAAGATTACGTCAAGTAATCCCATTGGCGAAAACAGGTTTGCAATAATACATCCGATTGTTAAACCAGGAATATATTTTTTATTGTAAAAAGCTAGAAAGACCATTATTTCAGATAATCTAAATTGAATTTCTGAATATGCGATAGGTGAGATTGCTAAAGTGAGTACAGCATAAATACTTGCAATCATTGCATTGATTGCAATTAGTTTTACTGAGATATTTTTGTTCATTATATTTATTCCTTTCGTTATACTATTTTCACTTATATGTCACCTCATTGAAAACAAGAATATTATATATGATTTTAAACTAAATAACTAGAGATTTAAAATAATTATATTAATTTATCTTAATGAAAAATATGAATATTCATAAATCAAATTATGATGAAGTATAATGATAAGAATATAAAATGATTTTAGTTAACTTCAGATTGCTTATTTAGGTGAATAAGCAGGTAAAAAAATTGTACTGTCATTGTGGAAACATAACAGTAACAGTTATTTGCTCTTATTAGAACTTTTTTTGGTATAGTTCTATTTCTAAGGTAAATGTATATTTACTTTCCTTTATTTATGTTATTTCAAAATTTTTTTATCCCAAATTTTGAAATTTACATGGCATATTTTAATTGAGAATAATTTACTTGATAAGTTATTCATCAAATTTATTAATATAATAATGAGTTAAGCTATCAATTAATTCAGGTTTGGTTTCTAATATTTGATAATACTCAATCAAGCTGTTTTTAGCATTAGAACATGCATATTGACAGGTTTTCTTTTTACATTTGACGTTAATGTCATAACAAGTTGAATAACACACATTACATATATGAACATCCAAACATAGATTGTATTTTTATAAGAGTAAAAGTTTCTATGTTTGTTTCGTATATTGGTTTTTCTATTTCACATATTTGATTAAGAGGCCAATATTTAATGGGATCAATATTCCTAAAATTTTGTGTGAAAAATAGTGTTATCGAATCATTTTCGCTAAAGTAGCTGTTGATACCAACATTTTTTAAATTTTCAAAACTCACATATGGGTAGTTGGAGAAAAAAGATTTTGATTTTCAAAAAAACTTTAATATTATCCATTTTTTGAAAAGAGGATGATGGACAGATGACACTATTTATAGATATGATGTTAATAGCTTTTTATTGATATATTAAAATAGAGTTGTTGGAATTAGATGGATATGATATTTAGAGTATATTAAATGATGCCGATATTATAAAGAATAATAGAAAAGAGGTATTAAATTATTATTAGGATAATATATATGTGATGTAATTATAATATTATAATAGTAAATTTATTTGTTTTTATTAATAAATTAGCTTAGGGATATAACAAATTTAATAAAAGTTCATAAAAAGTTCATAAAAAATAAAAAAAGTTTATGTTTTCTATATGAATTTTGTTAAAAAAATATTATAATTAACTTGTTGGTGAAACAGTCTTTTATATCATACACTTTTTAACAGTACTATGTTAAAAATTAGTCTTTTGTAAAAATATTATATGTATTTATATAAAATATTTAATGTTTTAAGGATTTATACAAGTTGAAATGTTTAAAAAGATAAAAACATAAATAAAAAGTACAAAGACTAGTTCAACAGATATTGTTAAAATATAAGTTGTAAGATTAAAGGGCTTACAATTAGGTCTAGCGAAGGGAGGAATTTATATGCCTAATATAGTTCTAACAAGAATCGATGAACGTTTGATTCATGGACAAGTGGCTACTCAATGGTCTGGTGTTATCGGAGCTAACTTATTATTAGTTGCCAATGATAAAGTTGCAGAAGATACTTTTAGACAAGGGTTAATGGACATGGCAGCACCTAGCTATGCTCAAACTCGCTATTGGACAATTGAAAAAACGATCAATACGATTCATAAGGCATCGGATCGTCAAATGATTTTTATCATTTGTGATAACCCTCACGATGTTTTACGTCTAGTCGAAGGTGGAGTACCAATTAAGAAGGTAAATATTGGTAACATGCATATGGCTGATGGAAAACGTCAAGTAGCTACATCTGTTGCAGTAAATGATGCTGATGTAGCAGCCTTTAAGAAATTGATGGATTTAGGAGTTGAACTGGAAATTAAACGTGTTCCAGATACACCTACTGAAAACATCGAAAAATTATTTAAATAGGAAAAGGGAATCTGTATTAACAGATATTTGAAAGGAGAACGAACATGGATGTAAATATTATCCAAGCTTTATTGGTTTTTATTGTTGCATTTATCATGGGTATTGACCAATTCAGTTTCTTGGAATCGTTGTATCAACCAATCGTAACATGTCCTATCATTGGAGCAATCTTAGGTGATTTCCAATTAGGTGTTGTTGTTGGGGGGGCATATCAGTTAATTCAAATTGGTAGTATGCCAATTGGTGGAGCACAACCTCCAAATGCAATTTTAGGTGGAATTATGGCAACAGTTTTCGCAGTTTCTTTAAATATGGAAGCAACTGCTGATGGTGTAGGGGCAGCAATGGGATTAGCTATTCCATTTGCAGTATTCGGTCAATACGCTGTAACATTAACATTCACAATCATGTCTGGTATGATGGCTAAGGCTGATGAATGTGCAGCTAATGCTGATGTTAAAGGTATCCGTAACATCAACTTTATTGAAATGGGTATTTTAGGAACTTTATTTGGTATATTAGCTGTAGCTGGTTTATATGGTGGTTCTGCATTAGGAACAACTTTAAAAGATTTATCATTTGAATATTCATGGGTAATGGGTGGATTAGATGCAGCTGGTGCAGCTATGAAATTTGTAGGATTTGCAATCTTAATGAAAGTTATGATGTCAGGAGAAATGTGGGGATTCTTACTTGCAGGTTTCGCTATGGCACTTATCTGTAAATTAAATCCAGCAACAGACGGTGCAACATTGTTATTATGTGCATTCGTAGGTGTTGCAATTGCAATCTATGATTATCTAATTCATACTAGAATTAAAAATAGTGTAGGAACTAATACAGGAGGTGAGTCAGATGGCATATAATATTCCTGAAAGATATCAAGATTTAACTCCAGCTCCTCAGTTGGATAAGAAAACTTTAAATAAAATGGTATGGATGTCATGTTTCTTACAAGCATCATTCAACTATGAAAGAATGCAAGCCTGTGGATGGTTATGGGGAATGTTACCAGGTCTTCAAAAAATTCATACTAATAAAGAAGATTTAAAAGCTTCTATGGCTCATAACTTAGACTTTTTAAATACTCACCCATTCTTAGTAACATTTGTTATGGGGATCGTTTTATCATTAGAACAAAATAAAGCTGAAACAAGCACTATTCGTTCAGTACGTATCTCTGCAGCTGGTCCATTAGGTGGTATCGGTGATGCATTGTTCTGGATGACATTAGTACCAATTGCTGGTGGTTTAACATCGAATATTGCTATGGATGGTTCTATTCTTGGAGCAATCTTATTCTTAATTATTTTCAATGTTGTGCAATTTGCAATTCGTTGGTGGTTAATGCATTGGTCTTATGGTTTAGGAACAAAAGCTGTTACTATGCTTACTTCTAATGCAAAAGAATTTACTCGTGCAGCAAGTATCTTAGGTATTTTCGTTGTAGGTGGATTAATTGCTGCTTATGGAAGTACTAGTTTACGTATAGTTGTTAGCCAAGGTGCTAAAGTTATTGATATTCAAAGTTTATTAGATGGTATTTTACCAAAATTAATACCATTATTAATTACTTTAGGAATCTATACTTTAATTAAAAAAGGATGGACTCCAGTAAAATGTATTATATTGATCCTAGTTGTAGGTATCGTTGGATGTGCATTTGGTATTTTTGCTGGAGATTCTAAAGCTCAAGATGATAAAGGTAATACTATTCCTGGAGGATATACTCCACTTGTTGAATGGTATGAAATTCCTGAAGCTACAGAATAAAAATTTAATTTTAATATTAAATAGAATGTTAGGGGTTATGGTTCGATTGGATCGTAACCCTTTATTTTAAATAACAAAAGGAGTGAACGATTGATATGAATTCAATTACTATGGCTGTTATATTTATTTTATTCCTTGGATTCTTTATTGTACAAATAGTCAAAAAATTTTTACTTAGTAACTTAGATAGTTCAATTATGAAAAAAGATTACTCATTAACTGAAAAGATGTCTGATATGCCATTTTCTAGACGAGTTTTAGGAGATTATACATGTGATTTATATAAAATTAAAGCTTATTATCTTGATAAAAATATTGAGAAGTTTGATGAAATGTTAATACATATTTTAAAAACTGATTATAAGAATCCTGAAGATAAAAAGGCCTTTATTGTATTGTATTATCATATATTTATACTTAAAGAGAATAAAAAATATGCAGATATTTTGCTAAATGAAATCAATAAATATGAAGATGAAAATTTTAAAAAATATAATCAGCAGGCTTATGAAGTAATGATCAACAAACGTAATGATTTAACTGAAGAAATGGATAAACAAATTGATTCAAAAAAATTTTATGGCTTTTCTTTAGGTGTCATTTTGTATATGATAGCAATTCAATATGAAAGATTAGGTGATAATAAACGTGCTATTACATATTTTCAAAATGCAATAGTTTGTTTTAATCCAAAAGAAAAATATGTTTCTTTTTCAAAAGAGCATATTAAAAAATTAGAAATAAACAAGGAATAGTTTGTTCCTTTTAGGAGAATAAGATGAAATATAAAGGAGTAATTTTTGATTTTAATGGAACGTTATTCTATGATACACCATTTCATAATATTGCCTGGCAAAGAGTGACTAAAGAAATAACGGGTAAAGATTTGAATGAGGAATTAAGAGTTAGAATGCATGGCAAAAATAATAAAGAGATTTTGTACTGTATTCAACCGGATATGAAAGAAACAGATAGTATATATTATTCAAAATATAAAGAAAAAGTGTATCGCGATATTTGTTTAGAAAATCCTGATAAATTACATTTAATGAGTGGTGCAGTTAAATGTTTTGATTATTTAAAAGATAATGGAATTCCTTTTACTATTGCAAGTGCATCGATTAAAGATAATATCGACTTTTTTATCAAAACATTTGAATTAGATAAATGGTTTGATATTAATAAAATTATTTATGATGATGGGAGTCATATAAATAAAATCAGTATGTTTAATGACGCTGCAAAAATTTTGCATGTTAATATTGAAGAATGTATTATTTTTGAAGATAGTAAAACTGGAATTGAATTTGCCAAAGAAGTTGGTGCGGGTCTAGTTGTTGGAATTGGTGAAGATTTTGATAAGTTATCTAATTATGGTGCAGATCATTGTATTACCAATTTTACTGAATTCGATTATAGTAAATATTTATGATGTTATGGTTTTGGAAGTGACTGAGAATCATTTCCTTTTTTTTGTAAATAAAAACAGGGAACTATCCCTGTTTTTATAAGCTATAATTAGTAAATTTTATTTTTCAATACTTTGGATACTGTATCTTGAAGCTCTTACAATATTTCCTTTACTAATCTCTACATCAATTGTATCATCTTTTGAAATTTTTACAATCCGACCATAAAGACCACCTGCAAAAATTACTTTGCTTCCTACTTTTAATGTAGTGTGAACTTCACCAACTATTTTACGGCGTTTCTTCATATTAATACTTGAAATTATTATAAATATAATTCCACAAATAAGAAGCAAAACACTGACAGTTATACAAGTCCATAAAATAACTTCCCAATTCATTCTTTAGATTCCATCCTCATCGTTATTATCTTCTTTATGGGCAGTGAAAGCAAATTTAACAATGCTGTCTTTACCCGTAGAGATGGCCATATTAGTTAATGTTTCTAATGAATCAACAAATTCTTTGGCCATAGATAATTCTATCACCATTGGTAGATTTGCGCCACCAATAACTTCCATTTGTTTATCATTTTTTACAGAAAGTTCTACAGCAGTTTTAAATGGTGAACCACCAGTTAAATCACATAAGAATAAGATTCCATCAACATTAGCTAATGAATCGATAGCAGTAGATAATTTACCTGCTAAATCATCAACACTATCCTTTTCTTCAAAATCAACAAAACACATGTTTTCTTTTTCGCCAGCAATTAATCTTAATGAAGATTGTAATCCTGTAGCAAAATTCCCATGACCTGTTACAATTAATCCCAACATCTTTTCTATTCTCCTTTACTATATGGATATAATGTTACTCCCTTAACAACACGGTTTACTTCTCCTGTTGGACAAGGGTTATCAGGTGTTTTACCCATAGATAATGATTTTAATACAGCAATTACTTGAGCAGCAATGATGTAATCAAAACCTAATAATATATTATCAAATTTACCGTCAATGTCAAATGTAATTACATAATCTACTAATTCTTTAATTTCTTCACATTCACCATTCATTACAGCAACGATTTTGTTTCCTTTTCTTTGACCGCTCATTTCTTTGATTAAATCAATTTCGTATTGGCGAGAATATTCATTATCACTAATATATACAACTGTTAAAGTGTCATCATCAACAATTGATTTAGGACCATGTCTGAATCCTAATGGAGTATCATACATAGTAACAACTTCACCAGCAGTTAATTCTAACATTTTTAATGCAGATTCTTGAGAGATTCCTTTTAAAGCATTACTTCCAAGGTATACGATACGTTTAAAGTTATATCCATCAACGATGTCTTTAGCCATAGTATATTGATTATCTAAGAAGTTTTGACCAGCAGTAGCAATTTTTTCTACTTTAGCAATAGATTCATCTAGATTATCCAAATTGAAAGCTAAGAAAGTTGCTAAATACATATTTGAGAAACTTGATGTCATTGCAAATGATTGGTCATGAGTTTCATCAGTTAAATTAATTGCAAAGCAATTATCGCTATCAGCTGCTTTTTTAGATAAAGCACCATTTTTATTACATGTTACAAATAAATGATATAAGTTATCACATACTTCTTCAGCTACATCAATAGCTCCAACTGATTCTGGTGAGTTACCAGATCTACCGAAACTAATTAATAAAGTTGGTTTAGTTCTAGATAAGTAGTTTTCTGGTGTAGCTACTAAATCTGTAGTTCCGTATGATTTAGCTTTATAATTTAATTTTTTGTTTAAATATGAAAATAATGTATTTCCTACGAATTCACTAGTTCCAGCTCCTGTTAGAATAACATCAAAATCATCTTGTGTAATTACTTGATCAATAAAAGCTTTTAATTCATCTTTCATTGAAGCTACTTGTTGACAAGTTTTTTTCCAAGTAGCAGGTTGTTGGTAAATTTCAGTTAAAGTGTAAGTACTTTTTGTTTCACTCATTTGAGTCTCATTAATATCGAAAATAGTTTTTGTCATTTTTCTTCTCCTTTTCTTTTCTATATTGTCTACAATTCACATTATATCAAGCAAATTCAAATAAACAATAGTTAAACTAAAAGTGATAATTAGTTTGTTGAAAATTACAAAATTTATTAATTATTAAAATATTTACCATTTAAACTAAAAAATAATAAATAAAGTGATATAATAGAATTGTTAAAAAAATAAATTTGAAGTTAAGAACTTCAAAGCTTAAATAGGAGGAAATATAAGATGATTATTCAAAGTAAAAAGATTTGGTTAGCAGATCAATTTGTTTCTGGACAAGTTGAAGTTGTAGATGGAAAGATTACTGGTATTTATGATTATAATGAAAAAGCTGTTGATAAAGATTATGGCAATAATTGGGTATTACCAGGATTTATTGATGTACATTGTCATGGAGCCTATGGATTTGATACAAATGATGCTGAAGAAGAAGGGTTAAGATATTGGTTAAAGAATATTGTTAATGAAGGGGTTACGGCTTTACTTCCTACAACAATTACGCAAAGCGAAGAAGTCTTAACAAATGCAGTGGCTAATGTTGCTAAGGTAGTAAAAGATGGTTATGAAGGGGCAGAGGTTTTAGGAATTCATTTTGAGGGTCCTTATCTTGATATGGTTTATAAAGGTGCCCAACCAGAACAATACATTGTTAAACCAACAATTGAACAATTTAAAAGATATCAGGAAGCAGCTAATGGATTGATTAAATATATTACCATGGCGACTGAAACAGATGAAGATTTTGCTCTTACTAGATATTGTGTAGAAAATGGAGTTGTTGTTAGTATTGGACATTCCGCTGCTACTTATGAACAAGCAGTTAGAGCTTACGGATATGGAGCTCGTTCAATGACTCATGTATATAATGGGATGACAGCATTTAATCATCGTGCTAATGGATTGGTCGGTGGTGCTTATCGAATTAGAAATATGTATGGAGAAATTATTTGTGATGGTAATCATTCTACTTTGGCTGCGTTAAATAATTATTTTACTTCTAAGGGGCCAAATTACAGTATTATGGTATCAGATGCTTTAATGGCTAAAGGTTCTCCTGCGGGCTCTAAATTTATTTTTGGAGGAAATGAAATAGAAATTTATGAAGACGGAAGTGCTCACTTAACAAGTACAGGTGGCTTAGCTGGTTCTACTTTGAAATTAAACCAAGGTTTAAGAATTCTAATCGAGGAAGCTTTAGTACCTATTAATACAGCAATTAACTCATGTACGATTAATCCTGCTAAATGTTTAAAAGTAGATGATCGTAAAGGTGCAATCGGAGTAGGGTATGATGGTGATTTGGTTGTTTTAGATAAAGATTATGAAGTAATACAAACTTATTGTAAAGGAAAGGAAATGATTAATGGTACAAAATAAAAGTAACAAAAATAATAATAGTAAAAATATTACAGGCAGAAATATATATTTAGATAATCATGGACAAACTGTGTTTTATGATGCTTTAACGAAAAAAGGATATATAATTGATACTAAAGTAGAAAATAAGTTTTATTTATTAAAAAATCGTTTTTTTCTAGTTGCGATTGCTGTAATATTATTTAGTGAATATTTTAGTAATTGGATCCAAGCAGTAGCTGTTGGAATTGTAGCTTGTGTCCTTGTAGAAGGATATTATAGATTTATGTTTTTGCGAGGGTTAAGGGAAGCTAAAAAGTTTGATCGTGAAAAGCGTCAAACGATGTTAAAAGCAACTATCGAATCTAACGAACCAAGAAAAGTCCTTTTAAGAGCTGTCTTGTATTGTGCTTTTGCAATCTTAATTATTGCTAATGCATTGATGATGAAAGCCGATATAGCTATAATAGTTATTAGTATACTTTTATGTGTTGCAGCTAGTTATTGTGCAGTTATAAATGTAATTGCATTGATTAAAATGAAATAAAAAGTTTACAAACCTTTTATTGACATTATAATGTTTATTATGATAAACTTTCTAAGTAAATGGATTGTTACTATTTAATTAGGCAAGACCGATATACAGCTTTTTTACTGTATGTCGGTCTTTTGATTTTAATAATTCATTTATAAAATTTTATGGAGGAGAAAAAATGACAAAATTTTGGGACAAGGCTTTAAAGTCTTCATTAGCACTGTTGGTAGTATTTAGTACCCTGTTTTTAGTTTCACCAAGTATTAAGGTTGAAGCTAAAGAAATAGAGTATGAAATTTATCCAACTCCACACGAATTAACTTATAATAGTAATGATTATGTTATTCGTTCGCAGGTAAATGTGGTATTTGAAGATGAAATTGATGAACCAACTAGAAAAAGAATGACGGAAGTATTAGAGTCAAAAAACAAACAAATTAGTACTTCGAATCAAAAAGTAGATGGTAAAACAAATATTTTAGTTGGTACATATAAATCAAATGGATATGTAGATAACTATGTAAAAAACAATTATAATGTTGAAGAAAGTTTATTTGATAAATTTGGGGCAAATTTTGTAGCTTCAAATAATGGTGAAATAATTATTTTAGGAAAAGATACTGATGGAGCATTTTATGGTATTACTTCTTTAAAACATATTTTTAATCAAATGGATGGTTCTACAATTCGTAATTTTGAAATCAAAGATTATGCTGATACCAATACTCGTGGTTTTATTGAAGGATATTATGGTATTCCATGGTCTAATGAAGATAGAAAGTCATTAATGAAATTTGGTGGTGATTTCAAAATGACTTCATATGTATTTGCACCAAAAGATGATTCATATCATAAAGAATTGTGGCGTGAATTATATCCTGAGGAAGAACTTAATGATATTAAGGAAATGGTACAAGTAGGAATTGATTCAAAGTGTCGTTTTGTATGGACTGCACATCCATTTATGGGGGGATTTAATGCTTCTAAAGCAGATGAAGAAATTGCAGCATTACTTAATAAATTTGATCAATTATATGATGCTGGTGTACGTCAATTTGGGGTATTAGGTGATGATGTTGGTAGTTTAGATCGTAGTGTAGTTATTCAAATGATGAATAGTGTATCTGAATGGGCTAAAGCTAAAGGTGATGTTTATGATTCAGTATTTTGTCCAGCAGGATATAACCATTCTTGGCAAGGAAATTATTCTGAATTAAATGATTACGATGCTGAATTTCCAGATGATGTGCAAATTTTTTGGACTGGAGAGGCAGTATGCCAACCAGTTGAACAAAAAACTTTAGATCATTTTAAAACTTATCTTCTTCCAGAAGGTGTATCAGAAAGAAGAAGTCCGTTATTTTGGTTGAACTGGCCAGTTAATGATATTAATGGTGGTCGTTTAATGATGGGTAAAGGTAGTTTATTACATACGGATATCAATATTGAAGATTTAAATGGTGTAGTAACTAATCCTATGCAAGAGGCAGAAGCTTCTAAAGTAGCAATTTTTGCAGTAGCTGATTATTCATGGAATGTTAAAGATTTTAATGATGATCAAAATTGGGAAGATGCATTTAAATATGTAGATAAAGAAGCTAGTGAGGAATTACATACGTTAGCTAAACATATGTCTAATCCAGAACCAAATGGACATGGTCTGGTTTTGGCAGAGTCAGAAGAGTTACAACCATTGATTAATGAATTTAAAAATAAATTAGCTAATAATGAATCGATAATTGAGATTGGAAATCAATTGATTAATGAAATGAATATAATCATTGATGCATGTGATGGTTTTCATGCGAATAGTAAAAATGAAAACTTGAAAGAAGAGTTGTTACCTTTTACAAATTCTTTAAAAGATTTAACTACTGCAATCAAAGATTTTACTGAATCTTCAATTGCAATTGAAAAAGATGATATGGTTACAGCTTTTAATAAATATTCTAATGCATCATCAAGTTTAATTAATAGTCAAAATCATGTACGTAAGTTATTAAATGGTACAGCGATGGTTAGCCCTGGATCAACTCATTTAATTCCTTTAGTACAAGCATTACAAGAAAAATTATCAGGACCAATTAATGAGTATGTAGCAGGTGGTGAAGTAGAACAGCCTTTAGTTATTAGTGCATCATCAAATATTACTTCTTGGTATTCTGGAAAAATTGAAGATATTGTTGATGGAAATAAATCAACTGCAGCATGGCATGATGGTTATGAAACAGCTGGTCAGTATTTCCAAGTTGATTTAAGTAAACCAACTACCATTTATGGTGTTAATATCTTGAATGGTACTACTGATAAACCACAAGATACATTTGGGTATGCTAAATTACAATATTCAACAGATGGAACTACATTTCAAGATCTAAATAAAGAAGTATATGGGGAATATGTTTCAGAAGTAAATGTATCTAATATAGAAATTGAAAATGTAGTTGCCGTGCGTTATATTTGTACCGAAACTAGTAGTGGTAGAAAATGGCCAGCAATGCGTGAATTTACAGTTGTTACACAACCAGTACAACAAGAAGAGTTTACTAAGGAAGTAATTTATACTCCAGATGGTTGGATTGCTAGTCAAAGTGAATTAAATAAAATTATTGATGGTAATTTAGATTCATTAGTACACTTTAATGTAAGACAAAGTGGTTATCCTGATGCAACTAATTCAATGATTCCTGGTGATTATATTGGAGTTAAGCTATCAAAACCAATCACCCTAGGAAAAATTAATATTCTTCAAGGACGTAATGATAGTGACAGCGATTATATGAAAAATGCCAAATTACAATATTCTTTAAATGGAGAAGATTGGATTGATGTTGGTAATGTTTATAAAAATACAATTAATGTGGTAGCTGATTTATCAGATCAGAATATTACTGCTCAATACGTTCGATTAGTTAATACTGAAAATCAAAATAACTGGTTTGCAATTAGAGAATTTAGTGTTAATGCAAAAGTTTATCACAATGGTAAAGTATTTACTAATGTTGGAGAATATAACACTCTAACTGCTGATTATTTTGATGATATAGCTAATATTACACCAGTTCAAGATATTACTTTAGCAAAAGATGAGTATATTGGATTAAAATTAGATCGTATACATGAAATTAAAAACATTGTTAGCGATTTAACTACTAATAATGTAATTATTCAAGTTTCGAAAAATAATTACGAATGGGAAACAGTGACAGCTGGTGATATTTATAAAGATGCACGTTATATTAGAATTATTAATAATCAAGATACAAGTGTTACTTTTAATATCAATGAATTTGTTGTCAATACAGTTGAAGTTAACGAAAAGAAAATTAATAGTACTAATTTTTCAGTAGTAAATCCATTAAATGTATTTGATGGAGATTGGACAACAGCTACTGCTTATGAAAATTCACAAAATGTTGGTAAATACTTTGTATATGATTTAGGTCAAGTAATTGATATGACTTCGTTCAAAGCTATCTGTACAGATAGTGAGTGGGATTACCCTCGTCATGGTAAATTCTCTGTGTCTACAGATGGAGAAAATTGGGTTGATATTATGACTTTAGGAAATCAGAGTGAAGTTAATCCTGGTGAAGCTGAAAATACTGATGAAATTGGATTTGTTTTACCAGATCATGAAATATCATATAACACTAAGAAAGTAACAGACTTAAATGTTAAAGCTCGTTATTTGAAATTTGAAATTACTAAAACAAAAGTTGGAGCAGATAAGTGGGTTAGATTCCAGGAATTAGAAATAAATGATGGTGAATATATACCGTCTATTAATAATCCTACATATACTTCAAATACTCAAGAAACAAGAAATGGTCTATTTAGCTATATGACTGATAGTGATATTTCAACTATGTTTATTCCTAAGGATGCAAATAGTTATGTAAATTATTCATTATCAACTAAGAATAATGTTAATACTATAAAAATTATTCAAAATGCTGCTATTATTTCTAATGCTAGTGTGGAAGCTAGAGTATTGGATAATACCGGAACGACTCAGTGGATTAATCTAGGGACTTTAAGTCAAGCAATTAATGAATTTGTATTAAGTGAAGACACAATTTTATTAGATGTAAAAATTGAATGGGGTGATGTAATTCCAAATATTACAGAATTATCAACATATCAATCAACATTTAACAATGTTAATACAGATAATTTACAATCATTAATTAACAATAAAGAAAATACATCAACATGGACTGCGCCATCTGTAGGAGAATATAATATAGCATATAATGCTGGTAAAGCGGTGCTTGAAAGTAGCTATGTATCGCAAACAACAGTTGATAATGCTGTACAAGCAATTAATAATGCAATTGAAAATAGATTATTAAAAGGTGATATTACAGAATTACAAAAATTAATTGATAATGCTTTAACTGATGAAAATAATTACACAACATCTACTTGGTTAGTTTATCACAAAGCAATTAACGCAGTTAAAAATGCAATTCAAAATGTTGATAATATATCAGAAAATGATGTTTCAGTATTAATTGATAATGTTAATCTTGCTCGTGATGGTTTAGTATTTAATCCATCCAATCAAGAAGAAGCTATTATTACAATTGAAAGTGAAAATGATTTTATTGCTTCAATTGAGAAGCCTGAAGATATCTACACTTCAGCATCATGGCAAAATTATGTAGATGCTAAAACTGAACTTGAACAGTTGCTTTTGGATAATGAGACATCTCTAGTACATCCTGATGTATTTGCTAAAGCTCTAGATAAACTAACTAGTGCTAAGGATGGTTTAGAACCAAAGGTAAATGAGACAAATAAAATAGCATTATCAATCGCAATTGATATGGCTAATGCAGTAACTCAAG
>NZ_JBKTWO010000049.1:0-21651 GCF_047249845.1 Thomasclavelia sp. | reverse complement strand
GTTATTTGTTTGTGCATTTAACGAATGCCTTCGACTGCAGCTAAGGTCAGACATATACCTGTCGAACCCAGGACACCCCCAGTTTAGTAGTTCTTTAAAGCTTTTTGAATTTCTCTTTTAGAATCTCTTTCCTTTAAATCTTGGCGTTTATCATAAAGTTTTTTACCACGAGCAATCCCAATTTCTAACTTAACTTTACTACCCGTATTAAAGTATAACTTAGTTGGTACAACTGTCAAGCCTCCTTCTTTTAATTTATTAGAAATTTTTAATATTTCTTTTTTGTGTAAAAGAAGTTTTCTTGTTCGACGTGGTTCATGGTTAAAACGATTACCATGACTATAAGGAGAAATGTGCATATTTTCTATAAATGCTTCATTATCTTTGATTCTAACAAAAGCATCTTTAAGATTAACATTTCCCAAACGAACTGATTTTATTTCTGTTCCTTTTAACTCAACTCCAGCTTCATAAGTATCTAAGATAAAATAATCATGATATGCTTTTTTGTTGTTTGAAATGATCTTCATACACATTCCCCCTTTTAATTAATGATGTTTACTCTTACTATGCTTCGATTTATGAAAACTGCTTTTTTCACGTTTATTAAAACGTGAATCATCATATTTTCGTCTACGCTTAGAATGACCTTTTTTCTTCTTATCATCTTTACGTGCATTTATTATAACAGTTTTTTGTGTCCTTTTGTTGGATTTCATGCCAACAATTTCAAAATCTACTGATTTATCTATTTTTGAGGCACTAGCAACTCTTACTTTAACACGATCAGACATTTTAAATACTTTGCCTGTTCTTTGACCAATATAACGAAGATTTTTTTCATCAAAGAAATAAAAATCATCTGTTAGATCACTAACATGAACTAAACCATCTATTGTATTATCAAGTTCAACAAAGAATCCAAAATTAGTAATAGAGCTTATAATTCCTTCAAATTCCTCACCTATATGTTTTTCCATATATTCAGCAATTTTCATATCATCAACTTCTCGCTCAATATCAATTGCCTCTCGTTCTCGGTTTGAACTCTGAAGAGCAATATTTGGCATTATCTCTTGATAATGCTTAATTGTTCGATTATCTAGCCTTTTTTCAAATAAATATCTTCTAATCATACGATGAACAATTAAATCAGGATAACGTCTAATTGGCGAAGTAAAATGCGTATAAAATTCATCAGCTAATCCAAAGTGCCCCAAACACTGTTCATCATAACGAGCCTTTTGCATACAACGTAATAATAAAGTTGATATAATTGTATGTTCAGGTGTATCTTTACTTGCCTCTATAATACTACTTAATTCATTTGGATATATATTTTCTAATGATCCTTTAATTGTATATCCCATTATTTTAGCAATTGAACTAAACTGTATTAATTTCTTTGTTTTAGGTTGTTCATGAACCCGATATATAAATGGTAATTCAAGCCATTTAAAATGTTCAGCAACAGTTTCATTAGCTAATAACATAAACTCTTCAATAATACGATCACTAGCTCCACGCTCTCTTAAAATCACATCAGTTGTTTCACCTTTGTCATCAACAATAACCTTTGCTTCTTTTACATCAAAATCAATTGCCCCACGTCTAGCTTTCTTTTCTTGTAAAATCAAAGCTAATTCCTGCATCAAAAAAAATAACTCTTTAACATGACTATACTGTAATTGTAACATCTGGTCACCATCTAATATCTTATTAACATTAGTATATGTCATTCTTTCTGTTGAATTAATAACTGCAGGTACTATCTCATGTTCAATCACTTCTCCATTTTGATCAATTTCCATAAAACATGAAATCGTAAAACGATCAACATGAGGATTCAAAGAACAAATACCATTTGATAATTTATGTGGTAACATTGGTATAACGCGATCTGCCAGATAAATAGATGTTCCTCTTGTAAAAGCTTCCTTATCTAATGGTGAACCCTCTTTTACATAATAGGATACATCAGCAATATGAACTCCTAAACGATAGTTACCATTAGCTAATCTTTCTAATGAAATACCATCATCCAAATCCTTAGCATCATCACCATCAATTGTAACAATTACTTCATTACGTAAATCAACTCGCTCACTTACATCAATCTCCTCTAATGTATCAGGAATTCCTTCAATTTGCTCATACACAGCCTTAGGAAATTCAACTGATGCTTCATGTTCATAAACAATTGATAAAATATCAATTCCTGGATCATTTTTATGTCCCAGTATCTTTTTGACATCACCTTTCAATATAGGTTTATAAAGCTTGATTTCAACCAATACTTTATGACCTGGCATAGCACCATGTAAATGAGCATGATCAACATAAATTCGCTTATCAAATTTAGGATCATCAACATCGACATAATAATCACGTTTTCCTTTTTTAATCTCGCCAACCAATTTAGTCTGACCTCGTTTTATTACCCGAATTACTTTACCCTCAGGTCTTTCAACATCACTATGTTGATTTATTTCAACTAGTACAAGATCTTTATTAAAAGCATCTTTTAAAGAATCAGGAGCAATAAATACATCTTTTTCTTGATCTTCAACAACAACAAAACCAAAACCTTTCTTATTAATGGTAAGAGTTCCTAAAACCATACCAAATTGATTAGGTAAATAATAATGATTATATTTATTTCTAACTACTTGACCCGTTTCTTCTAACTCATTCATCAATCTAACTAATTTAACAAACTTATCACTACTTGTGCAGTTTAACTTTTTTGCTATTAAATCAATTGAACGCTCTATATAATTTTCATCACTTAATAATGTTAAGATTTCTTCTTTCACCTACTCACCTCCCTTTAATTCAAAATAAAAATAGGACCAATAGTCCTATTAATTATGACATCCTAATAATGATGGCAATAACGAAGAATGCTATCGCTAAACCAGTCGTTATTCTTGTCATCACTAAATCTGCACCACGTTCTTTTTGTTGAGCAAATAAGTTTGAACTTTGACCAGTCAAGGCATTAACAATCCCATCAGATTTACCACTTTGTAATAGACATAATATAATAAGTGCTATTGCTATTATTACTAATAAGACATTTAAAATAGTGCCAAACATAATATACCTCCTAATTGATACTTTGATACATCGCTAGAACATAATAACATAATATTTTTAAAATTTCAATGATTTCATCAATACTTTGATGAATAGTCACCAAATATATATCTAAATAACCCTTTCTAGTACTATTACCTCTATATTTTTACATTTTGAAACATCAATTTTCCTAAAACCCAAAGATTTCCAAAAAGCCAAACCTTTTAAATTTTCTTTTATACAAGCCAACTGAACTATCTTACAACTCTGTTTATGTTCATTAATTATATGTTCAATTATTTGTCTACCAAATTTCTTTTGCTGCCAAATCTCATCTACTAAAAACAAACCAATCCAGAGATAATTATCATCATGTTTCATCGAAAAACGATATCCAATCTGATAATCAATTAAAGCAATCATTTTTTCATTATAATATATTTTCATTATATAATGCTCTTTATCATCAAACTTTTCAGGATTATTCATCTGCTCAACAAGATATTGTTTTGTAGGAACAATTCCTTCTAATAAATAATACTGCTTTTGTCGTAAATGAAAATCATACAATTCATCATCGAGTTTAAAAATCCTTTGATATTTAAGCATTATCAACACCTACCACATAAAAACGATCATTATTTAAAACTAAAACAATATTCGCACTATTTGGTATAGTTTCAACTTTTTGATTATATTTTAAAGAAATAAGCACATTATAATACTCATTATTTTCTAACCCTTCTATAACTACTTTAGAAGGAGAAAAAGAAATAATCTCGTAATCTTCTACTTCTAATTCAGGATACTCTTCTTTATTAACATAAAATGATTTTAATGCAAAAGAACTAAAAACACTTTGCAAATCAGGATATATATAATCCAGTCCCCCTATTTGATTTTCTTTTTTATCTTTTAAAGTAAAATAGTCAACAGCAAAATATGATGCTACTAATTGACATTCTTCATTTGATTGTCTACTTTGATAAGCTTTATCTAACCGAGTATAAATTTCATCTAATAGATCGCTAGATGATGTCTTGATATATGGGGTGGTTCGTTCTTCTTTAATAACCGGTTTCTCTTGATTTAAATGTGCATATGTTCCACTAAAACCTATAACTAATAAAAAGCAACTTAAAATAATGAATCGATCAACAATAACTCTTTTTTTAGTTCGTCTACTACGGTACCTTTCTAAAACCTTAATTTTAGGTAAATGATCATTATGAATAAAAATATTAATTATTGTAAGTAATGGCTTATATTTTCGACTAACCATACTTGTTAGTTCTACAAATAATTCAAAGATCAACATTAAAATAATAAACATTATTGTCCCTAATGTTGGATCATATAAATATACATAAGAAGTTAATGAAAACAAAAATGTTACTCCATAAAGTACAATTACACTCTTTCGATGTCCTAACTTTAATTTAAACATTAAATTATGATGCAGATGAGCTCTATCTGCTTCACTAAACTTTTTATGATGAACCTTCCTACGGATTATCGCAACCAAAGTATCCATGATTGGGACCATTAAAACAACAATTGGAGCACCTAAAGTAAAAAAGGTAGAAACATTATAACCAAATCCTAATAGAGAAATAACTGAAATCATAAAACCTATATATAAAGCTCCACAATCACCTAAAAAAACTTTTGCCGGATAGAAATTATAAAATAAAAATCCCATAATTGCCCCTGCTAAAACCAGTGATAAAGAAGCAATATCCGTTCTCCCACTAGTTAAAGAAGTCATTGATATTGTAAATAAAACTATGATTGAGATACCTGATGATAAACCATCAAGTCCATCAATTAAGTTTATTGCATTTGTGATTCCCACTATCCATAGTACAGTGATGATTCCTGGAATAATTGGCGGCCAATTACTAGGCATAAAATCAAAACCTTTTAAATATATATCACCATAACCAATTACAATTAATGCTGCCACTAATTCTACAATTAACTTTGTTTTGGGAGAAAGATCATGAACATCGTCATATAATCCTACAAAAAAAACTAAAAAACCAGCAATTAAAATTGCATTTATTTGCGGATCAGTCTTTAGAAAAATCACTGTTCCAATTAATGAACTTATGTAAATTGCATATCCACCGATTCGAGGAACTTCAATTTTATGAACCGTCCGTTTATTTTTATGTGCCACAATTCCTAAACTTTTTCCTATCCTAATAACTATAGGAATCAGTAAAGCTGTAATTATCATTGTGACAACAAACGACATTATTAAACTAGGATTCATCTTCTCACTTCCTATCTCTTGTATATTATCATTTATTTTTAGATAAAATACAAGATAAATAAGTTATTTAATTGTATATAATGTTGTTAAAAAAAGAAATATATAAGTTATAAATCTCCCTATTCTTTAATAAATCTTACATCCATTGATGTAAAAGATTAAGATTTAATAATATCTTGCACGTTAAAACTAAAAATAACAGTATAATAAATATAATATAACTGCTTTTATCTCTGTAGCTTTTGATATTATATTAAAATAAATTTCAAAAGCATTATCCGTTCCATATTTATCATAATTGAAATAAATATACTTATTACTACTATTTATTTTTTCTTTTATTTAATAATTTGACTTCCATATACCAAAGACATTAAAATTATCATTCCTATTTTTATACTATTAACAACTTTATTATCTATTGCCAACTATCTTAGCTATATTTATTTTTCTTTTAAAATTTTCTACCTATTTAGTTATACTAGCCTTACCAAATAATTATTTTATCTTAATAGTTTTGATAAAAAAAACATGAGATAAAAATCTCATGTCATATTATTTAACATAATGGGTATTTTCTAACATTACACCACAACCATTAGCAACACAATTTAAAGCATCATCAGCAACAAATACTGGTACTCCTAATTCGTTTTCCAACAAACGATCAAGTCCACTTAATAATGCTCCTCCACCTGTTAAGAATATTCCTCTTGATACAATATCAGCAGCTAATTCTGGAGGTGTTTGTTCTAATACATGTTTTGTTTCTCTTACAATTGTTTGGCAAGTCTCTCTTAATGCTAATTCAGTTTCATCAGCAGTAATTGTAATCGTATGTGGTAACCCTGTTACTAAATCACGACCTCTTACCTCAAAAATTTCTTCACTGATTCCCTTGATTGCAGTACCAATTTGCATTTTGATTTGTTCGGCTGTACGATCTCCAATCAATAACTTATATTTATCTTTGACAAATTTAATAATATCTTCATCCATTACATCACCTGCAATTTTAAGTGAACTGCTAGTAACTATATCACCCAAAGACAATACTGCAATATCAGTAGTTCCACCACCAATATCAATTACCATGTTACCTGTTGGTTTTGAAATCTCTAGTCCAGCTCCAACTGCTGCTACTTTAGGTTCTTCTTCTATAAACACTCGTTTTGCCCCACATCTTTCAGCTACATCCTTAATTGCACTTTTTTCAATTGATGTAATATTTGATGGACAACAAATTAAAATTGTTGGTCTAGAAAAAATTCCTTTTAAGTTTAATTTATTAATAAAATGAGTAATTAAGATTTCTGTTATTCTAAAATCTGCAATAACTCCATCTTTTAAAGGACGAATTGCTTTTACTCTTCCTGGTGTCTTTCCTAACATATCTTTAGCTTCCTGGCCAACAGCTAAAGGTTTTTTATTTTCATCATCTATTGCTACTACAGAAGGTTCATTTACAACAATACCTTCACCTTTGACATAAATTAAAATATTTGCTGTACCTAAATCGATACCAATTTCTTTTGATAATGCCATCATTAGTCCTCCTTATTTTTTCTTAACTATTGTACCATGATTTTTGATATTTACAAGATTAAAAGCGAAATAAAACCAAATAGCAATAATTTTTTCTATTATTGCCATTTGGTTGATTATACCGCTATTTTTGTAACATCTTGATCAAAATAAGATTCTGGATTTAAAGCTTGATTATCTTTCTCTAAAATAAAATGCAAATGACACTTTAATTCAGATTCATAAACATTTTCTCCACTAATTCCAATCTTATCACCTTGTTTAATAACTGCATCTTTTTCTACACTAACTTCACTTAATGACTGATACGTAGTACTAAAGCCATTTTCATTAGTTATAGTTACAACCCAACCAAGTAAAGCATCATTATCTTTTTTTGTTACCGTACCTGAGCATGCTGCCTTAACTTCAAAAGCTTTTCCATCTTTAGAAAAATCCACACCTAAATTTGGTCGATAAACCCCTTCAAAATATACTAATGCTTTTTCTAGTTCCGCATCACTTAAAGATGCATCATAGAATTTTTTAACAATTTTAACATCATCATTAACAGGTTTTAATAATTTCTCAGTTGTTACAGTTGGCTTTTCCTCTTTAGTTTTATCTTCTTTATTATCTTCCACTTTGACAACAGCGGTATCTTTAAATGGCTGATATTGATTTAAAACTAATTGGATCACACCAACTCCAATTAAAAATAACATTACTACCGCACCAAAAACTAAAACGCGTCGATTACGCTTCATAAATAATTTCATTGTTTCACCTCATTTGTAGTGTTTCCACTAAAACAAGGTTTATACTAATTATTTATAATTTCGATATTAGTATAATAATGATTTAAGATTTCTTTATAATCAGCACCCTCTAAAGCCATTCCTTGCGCCCCATATTGACTCATACCAACACCATGACCACTACCTTTAGTTGTAAAAACGTATTTATTATTTTTATATTCAACAGTAAAACAACTTGAAGATAAACCTAATTTTTCCCTAACTTGGCGACCACTATAGTTTTTACCACCAACACTCAGTGTTGCTACTCGACCACTTTTTTTATATGCAATAATATTAAAATCTATATCTTGACAATTAAATTTTTCTTTTATCTCTTGTTTAGTAAAAGATGCTTGTCGAGTGTTTTTTGGATCTATTGCTAAATCCCAATGACTATCAACACTTCTTAAATATGGTAAAGGACTCGATTCAAAATAATCTTCAACATTTTCAGTATATCCATTACTAGATGAAAAAAACAATGCAGAAATATAATCTCCTTGATATTTCATTACCTCATTTTTTGTTTCCTTAATTGCAGTACTAATTTTTTGATAATATTCATTATATTTACTACCCCAATTTTCTTTCATCTTATCTTCACTTAAATACACTTGACTATTAGTAGTATTATCAACACTTAAATTACGATTATAAACAAATGTTCGACTAGCTACTACTTGTGCTTTTAAAGCCTCAGTTTCAAAGTTAGCAGGCATTTCTCCAGCAACTACCCCTAAAAGATAATCATCTAGATCAACATAATTAACATTATTATCAATTGTTACCGCTACTTTAACTGGTTCTTCTTTAATTTCTTTTTTACCTTGAATCGTTTCTTCATTAGCTTGATAATAATTCATTGATAAAAAAATAACTCCGACCAATATAACAATCCCTAATTTCACACTTATTTCTCTCATATACAATTACCTCACATAATTATATGAGAGGTAATTTAAAATATGTTAAAAATGTATTGTAGCAAACTCTAAAATAAAAGAACCTAACAAATATCCTAACGATAATGATGCTATTAAAAAAAACAAATAAAATTCTCTTACTTTAGTCTTCCTAATTATATTATCAAAATTAAAACAACTTAATCCCCACATTGAAAGCATCACCGAAATCACATATACAAAAGCTTTAATAATTTGATAAGACATTAAGATTCACCCCGATCATTATTTCCATTATTACAAACTCTAACATAAATTCCCCGCTTAATTGAAGAAAAAACAAATCCTAAGATAATCCCCCCTAATAAAGCACAAAATATCTTTAACTTACTATTCATATTATCACCTAACCTCAGGTATAGTATACCATAGTTATATTACTCATGATATAATAAAAATATTTACACAGGAGGAAATAAAATGGAATATTACACTTTACCTAATACAGATTTAAAAGTATCTAAAATTGCTTTAGGATGCATGCGAATTGCTTCAAAAACGCCTGAACAAGTAGAACAATTAATATTAGAAGCCCTAAAAGCAGGAATTAATTTTTTTGATCATGCTGATATTTATGGAGGCGGCAAATCAGAACAATTATTTGGAACCGTTCTAAAAAAATATCCTCAACTTCGAAATAAAATGATCATTCAATCAAAATGCGGAATAAGACCTGGTATCTGTTACGATTTTTCAAAAGAATATATTTTAAAGAGTGTGGATAGTATTTTAAATCGTTTACAAACAAACTATCTTGATATCTTGTTATTACACCGTCCTGATGCCTTAATGGACCCTCAGGAAGTAGCTGAAGCTTTTGATGAGCTATACAAAAATCATAAAGTTAAATATTTCGGGGTATCTAATCATACCCCTGGACAAATCGAGCTACTAAAAAAATATTGTAAACAGCCTATTATCATTAATCAATTACAGTTTGGACCAGCTCATAGTCAAATGATAGATTATGGTATTTTTGCTAACATGGAAAATGGAATCGACCACGATGGAGGAATCCTTGATTATTGTCGTTTAAATAATATAACAATTCAACCCTGGTCAACAATTAGAGCAACATTATCTGAAGATACTTTCCTAAATAATCCAAACTATCCTAAATTAAATAACCAATTAGAAATCCTTGCTAAAAAATATAATGTATCTAAAGCAGCAATAGTTAACGCCTGGATTCTAAGACATCCAGCTAAAATGCAACCAATTATTGGTACAACTAATATTAAAAATATGCTCGATTCAATTAGTGGAGTCAATATTAAATTAACTCGTGAGCAATGGTATGCAATCTACACCGCTGAGGATAAACCTTTACCTTAATGGAAATATTGTTAAGACCATATCAGCTAAGTGATCAACCTGCCTTAGCTACAATGGCAAACAATCCCAATATTGCTAATAACTTAAAAAATAATTTTCCCTATCCTTATACCTTAGAAACTGCTAGTAAATATTTACTTTTAGCAACTCAGGCTAATCCTGAAAAATTATTAGAATTCGCTATTGAAGTAGATGGTCAATTTGCCGGTGCTATCTCTGTTACTTTCAATCAGGATATATATTGTTACTGTTGCGAATTAGGATATTGGCTTGGACAACCTTACTGGAATAAAGGAATAATGAAAAAAAGCGTTAAATTAATGATTGATCATGTATTTAAAAATTACAATATCAATATAATTACAGCTAAGACATTTGCAACTAATATCTCTAGTCAAAAAGTTCTTCTTGCTAATAACTTTAAAAAGTTAATCATTTTAAACAAATATGCTTATAAAAACAATCATTTTTGTGATTTAATAATATTTGAACTTTCTCGAGAACTCTACTATACAAATAGTAACAAATAATAGTTTTCATTTTTTCAATAAACACGCATAGACTGTAATAGGTGATAAAATGAATACTTCAATTATAGAAAATTTAATGTACAATCAGCTTTTTCTTGCAGCTAATTATGATTTAGTAATTTCTATAGCTCCAGATGAAACTATTAAAACTAGATTGCATAATTTTTCAGCTGATTGTAAAAACAATGCAACTTTTCTTGATCATTTTTATCAAGAAATAAACACAACTAGTTTTTATCCTTTGCTTCAAAAACCAGTATTTCATGGCAACTTTAAAGACTCTCTTCTTTGGATATTAAATTATATTGAAAATTCTTATCGAATGTTTCATATCAATGCATATAAGAAAAATTATTCTGAAGATGAAGCAACATTACTAAATTATATTGCAGGTAATTTAGTTAATCACAGTATTGGACTTACCCAAATGTTACTAACAAAATAATGTTAGTAACATTTTTTATAATAAAAAAACCAGGAATTACTCCTGGATTACTTTAAAATGGTGACCTGTACGGGATTCGAACCCGTGAATGCATGCGTGAAAGGCATGTGAGTTAACCGTTTCTCCAACAGGCCATGGCGCTTGAAGTAGGACTCGAACCTACGACCGATCGGTTAACAGCCGATTGCTCTACCAACTGAGCTATTCAAGCAACTTGGTGCCCTAATATAATATCATTTATGACATATATATGCAATAGTTTTTTACATTTTTTTCATTTTTTATTAAATAAATAATAATCCTCGCCTCATTTATATCTTAACGTACTACTATAATTTAGATAACATATTTATCCCCCTGTTTATTACCATTAATTTATTATCTTCTTTTATTTCAGCAGCTCTTAAAATATATTTTTTGCAATTATATAAAAAGTTATTATCTTTTCATTTCTTTAATTAGCATATTCCTTCACTAAGTATCTATTTTATATATTTATTATATAAATCTATCTCATTATCACTATCTATTGAAATACTTTCCATTTTCATTTCAACTCTACTATTATTGCTATTTCTAATATACTCTAAAACAATTCCCGTTTGTTGATCAATCAACATCGAAATTGTTCCCCCTTCAGTATATAAATCATTATTTATCTTACCTTCAACCCGAAAAACAACTCTATCTAAAAACTTTGTTTTATTCTCAATTGTAAAACTAGAATAATCAATTCCCAACTGCCTTAAAGCAATATCTTCTGGAAATAAATAAGGTGCAACATCACCATATAAGTCATTAGCAACTCTACTTATATTACTATCTTCTACTCGATCTGTTAATGACCAATCCATAAATTTAAATATATTATTATCTCTGTTTATCTCCTCAATACTAATTTGTTTTTTTTCTATTAATTCATTTAAAGTTAAGTTTTCTAAATCCTGTCTATCCCCTGTAAAAAAATACATTTTCTCACTATCTCTAATCATAACCTGTTCACTATGACTATTTGAAGAAATTTGATAAACGTATGATTTATATTCAGGTATATTAATTTGAAATTCATATTCTAAATTTGATATATTATCTAAATAAGTTGAAGTAACCTTCATTTCACCACTTACTAAATTATAATAATCCACACTATTAATCATTAGCATTAATAAATCATGTTTACCCTGATCATCATCTTTGAAATTTATCATATTTTTTGTAACCGTTCTTTGTTGGTTTAATTTAGAAATATCTATATTTAATGTTACAACCGGCTTATCTATATCCTGTTTATTACAACCTGTAAGTACTATTAATCCAACTATTAATCCAATCCATCTATTTTTCATAATCATTAACACCTTTTTTATTTAATTAAAACACTTTCGTTATTAAAATTTTGTAGAAAAATAATATTAAATAAATTTTATGATCTATGTTATTATTTATTTAGGAAGTGATAAGATGAAATATCAAGAGCTAGAAGCTAAAAGTGCTTTAAATAAAGTAAAAGGACAATTTCCATTCAAATGGGACTTAAATATTTATCGTGGATGTGAGCATGGCTGCATATATTGTTATGCCATCTATAGCCATAAATATTTAAACGATTCTAACTACTTTGAAACTATTTATTACAAAAAAAATATTCTTTCTTGTTTAGAAAAAAAACTTTCATCCCCCACCTGGAAACACGAAATCATTAATATCGGTGGTGTTTGTGATAGTTATCAGCCAATAGAAGAAAAACTACAGTTAATGCCTGAAATTTTAAAACTTATGATAAAATATAAGACTCCAATAATAATATCTACCAAATCATCTTTAATATTACGCGATCTTGAGCTTATTAATGAATTATCAAAAATTACATATGTCAACATCGCATGCACAATTATCACTGTTGATGATAAACTACGTACTATTATCGAACCTGGCAGTTCATCTATAATAGATCGCTTCAAAGTTATTGATCAAGTAAAAAAACATACAAACGCATCAACCGGAATACATATTATGCCCATAATTCCTTATTTAACAGATCAACCTGGAAATATAAATGGTTTATACAAAATGGCCAAGAAAGTAAATGCTGACTATGTCCTACCTGGAATTTTATATTTACGTGGTCCAACTAGAACATATTTTTTTAATGCTATAAAAAAATATGACTATTATTTATACAAAAAAATATCTTCTCTTTACTATCAAAAAGAAGAATTTAATCTTTATAAAAAAAATCTTTATCACATAATCACTCAAATAAAAAAACAATATAACATTGATACTCCAGTATATCCAAAACAATAATTTTTTATTTTATAATATATTAAAGGGATTCAAAAATTTGAATCCCTTTATATTTTTATATTTAATCATCTTCCAATTATTCTTCGTCTTCACTAGCTTTATTTTTTTTCTTATAAAAATAAAAACCACCACCAGCAACTATCGCTACTACTGCGATTCCTCCAACAATTAAACCAATGTTACTAGAAGAACCAGATTTTTCAGAAACAATTGTAATATCAGTTGTTAATTTTTCTAAATCAGCTAATCCTAGTGTGACAACACCATTTTCAATTTTCCCAACTGTTGAACTCTTAACTTTTCCAGGCATAGCAATTTTTATACTAACTTCTAATCCCATTTTTTCTAACTGATCCATTGAATAACCAAGCTGATCAAATTGGCTAGTATCAAAACTACCACTAACATCAGAACCTTTAAGTTTTAAAGTATACTTATCCCCTTTAACTGTTAAACTATTTAAAATTTCTTTAGAAACATTCTTTGGTGCAGCTGCTTTAAATCCTACATATTCTTCACCATCAACTTTTTCACTAGCATCTTTTAAATCCCAATCAGCGTAAGTGTCATCCTCCATTAGCTGTTCTTTAATACTTTCTTGAGTCATGTTATAAGTATCCATCATCTCTTTAGAATACAACATTGTTAAATTAACATCAGCTTTATTTTCATCAGTAATGTTAATTTGATAACGTATTTTCATGCACCCTGTCAATGCCAGGAGCATTACAAATACCGTTAAAACTTTTAAAACTTTTTTCATTTCTTTCCCTCCATTCATAATTAAATTATAACAATATTTACCATAATTAGCAAAATTTATTACCATTTTTTTCAAATCACTTTACATTCTACTAAAAATGTGATATTTTTATAGAGCACTGTTAAGTGTTTATGACCCGCTAGCTCAGCCGGTAGAGCATCTGACTTTTAATCAGAGGGTCAGGCGTTCGAATCGCCTGCGGGTCACCATTTAATAATTATGATGAACATTTGTTCATCTTTTTTAATAGATAAGAGGTATTTATAATGATAAAAATTATGTTTGTATGCTTAGGTAATATTTGTCGTTCTCCAATGGCTGAATTCGTATTTAAAGATTTAATAAAAAAACAAAATTTGGAAAATAAATTTTATATTCAATCATCGGCTACTAGTAGTGAAGAATTTGGAAATCCTGTTCATCCCGGTACAAGAAACAAACTTGCCCAATATAGTATTTCTACTCATAATAAAACATCTGTCCAATTCACAAAAAAAGATTATAATAAATATGATTATATTATTGCAATGGAAACTGCAAATATAGCCGGAATCTTTAATATCATTAAAAATGATCCTCAAAATAAGGTCTCACGTTTATTAGATTTTACTTGCTGTCCTCGAGATATTGCTGATCCATGGTACACTGGTAATTTTGATAAAACATATTCTGATATTTATCTGGGATGCAGCGAGTTATTAAATAAATTGATAATAAAACACAAGTTATCATCTAAATAAAAAACTACTTTTGAAAGTAGTTTTTTAGTTTCCATTAAGTTTAAAAATGGTGCCGACGACGTGATTTGAACACGCAACCTGACCATTACGAGTGGCCTGCTCTACCGTTGGAGCTACATCGGCAACTTTTCACTATTATATTTTTATCTATAAAAAGAATACACCTATTCTTTATAAAATACAATATAAAGAGAATTAAAATTAATTTCACTTAAAACAAAATCTTAAGATAATTCATTTAATAACATGTATATCGATAAAACACTTCTCTAAATTATTTTATCATAAAGATGTAATCATTATTTTTTATCAGTTTATTATAAAGAAATAATAAATATTTATTTTCTTAAACAATTTCTATTTGGTAATCATTAAATTAATGGTATAATAAATCATTGGAGGGAAAGAACATGTATATAAAAGATGATGAAATAAATAGAATATTTAATGAGAAAAACTGGAAAAATGCACATAGTTATTATAAAGATAATGTAATTACTAATATGTCCGTTTTAAAACAAGAAAATGAGTATCATATCGATGGTACTGTAGAAATATACGGACGTACGACTACCAGTCATATTGTTGTTGATACAAGCGGAAAAATTATCACTTTTGAATGTAACTGCCCTAATTGTCATAAAAATGAATTAGCTTGTGGTCATATTGGCGTATTGTTACTAAAGTTTTATAGCTTAGATATGTCTGACATCCCATTCCAATTTAATCAAAAAATTGATTATCGTGCTAAATTTGAAGAATTTGAACGTATTCGTGAAGAGAAAATGATTCAAACAAAACTTAAAGAATCTAAACAGTTGATTGAAACATATTTAGATCCTAAAAAAATAAATATTATTGGTAATGATTTAATTGAACTTTTTCCAACTATTAATTACTCTTTTAATCGTATTTTAATTAACTATCGCATTGGTAACTCTAAAACATATTTAATCAAAAATTTAAAAGAATTTATTAATAATTATCGTTATCATAAAACGTATAGCTATGGTAGTAAATTGATAATTGATCATGATCATAAATTATTTAGCAATGAAGCGTTAAAACAAATTGCCTTTATTAAAGATAATAGTGAATTTATAGATGAAATAGAAAGATATCGTTCTATTGATATTAATAAGCATAATATTGATGAATTTTTTGAAACATATTTAACAAATTTAAATATAAATATATTTTTTACAACCATTGATTTAAATAATATTACTATTAATATTGAAGATAAAGAAGATTATTTTGAGGTATCTCTTCTCCCTGTTGAAGGAGAGCTAATTATTGGTAATCAATATATTTATTATTTAGAAAATAACATTTTAAACCGTTATAGCCTAGATATGTCACAAATCACAAAAAAACTTTTAGAAAAATTAGATAAAGAAAATCTTATTATATCAAAAGAAGACTTTGGATATTTCGGAAAATATATTATTGACCAGATTTTACCATATATCTCTATTGTTGGTACAAATATTGATGATTATATGCCTAGCGTTATTACTTTGCTAGTATATATAGATTTAAACACTTTTGGTGATTTAACCATTAACTTAGAATATCGCGATGAAGAAGGGAATGTATTATTTGATGGTAAATACATAGACAGCTATGAAACTAAATTACCATTAAACGTTGATAATGCTTTAGCATTAATTGATGATTATGCAAAATACGACGAACTTACTAATATGTATTTAATTACTAATAGTGATGAGGATGTGTATTATTTTATTAAAAATATCTTGCCTAAACTTAATCATTATTGTGAAGTATTTGTAAGCGAGGATATTAAAAATATTAATAAACCTAAAAACATCTCTTTAAACATTGGAATTCGTTTAAAAAACAATTTATTAGAAATTGATTTAGATAGTATAAATGTTTCTAAAACAGAAATTCAAGATATATTAAATTCAATTCAAAGAAAAAAATCTTATCATCGTTTAAAAAACGGAGAATTTATAAATTTAGAAGATAAAACATTAAATGAAGCTTATAGTCTAATCAAAGATTTAAATCTTAGCAATGAAAATATTAAAGATGGCTCAATCGTTATCGATAAATCAAAAGCATTATTTTTAAATCAGTTATCAATGGATAAAGAGTCTATCACATTCAATCGTAATCAACAGTTCCAAGAACTTATCAATAAATTAACCTATAGCAATAACAATAATTACTCTATCCCACAGCCATATCAACAAATTTTAAGAGAATATCAGTGTGAAGGCTATAAATGGATAATGACAATGAGTGAATATGGATTTGGAGGAATTTTAGCTGATGATATGGGATTAGGTAAAACACTTCAAATGATCACAGTTTTAGAAAACACAAAACATGATAATAAAGTCAGCATTGTTATTACTCCCGCAACCTTAATACTTAACTGGCAAGATGAAATAAAAAAATTCTCTACTGATTTAAATGTCTTATGTATCTCTGGTTCTTTAGCAACTCGGAAAAAATTAATAGAACAAATAAATAATTATAATGTTATTATTACCTCTTATGATTATTTAAGAAGAGATTATAATCTGTATAAAGATTATTGCTTTGAATATATTATTTTAGATGAAGCGCAGTATATTAAAAATCAAACAACTAAAAACGCTAAAGCTGTTAAAGAATTAAATGGAATTCATCATTTTGCCTTAACTGGTACCCCAATCGAAAACTCATTAGCTGAATTATGGTCTATATTTGATTTTTTAATGCCAAATTATTTATTTAGTTACCATTATTTTAAAGAACATTTTGAACGCCCAATAGTTCGTGATGAAGACAAAGATACTCAGCTACGATTAAAAAAAATGGTAGAACCATTTATTTTAAGAAGAACTAAACAAGATGTATTAGATGAATTACCTGATAAAATTGAAAACAATATAAAGATTGCTTTTTCTAAAGACGAGGAAAAATTATATATTGCAAACTTAAGTCAAATAAATAATAAATTGCAAAATGTCTTAAATGTTGAACAGATTGACAAAATTCAAATTTTGTCAATGATGACTCGATTAAGGCAATTATGCTGCGAACCAAGAATCTTATATAACGAAATCCAAGAGCCTAGTTCCAAATTGAAAGCATGTTTAGATATTATTAAAAAGGCTAAAGAAAATAATCAAAAAGTATTATTATTTTCATCATTTACTACTTCTTTAAGTTTAATTGAAAAAGAATTGCGAAAAGAAGATATTTCCTACTATGTATTAACAGGTGCTACAAATAAAATTAAGCGCCATCAATTAGTCAATGCTTTCCAAAATGATAATACAAATGTATTCTTAATATCATTAAAAGCTGGAGGAACAGGACTAAATCTTACAGCTGCATCAATCGTAATCCATTATGATCCATGGTGGAATATGTCTGCACAAAACCAAGCTACAGATCGAGCCTATAGAATTGGTCAAACTAATAATGTACAAGTATATAAGTTAATTATGAAAAATAGTATTGAAGAAAAAATTCAAAAATTGCAAGAACAAAAACAAGATTTATCTAATATATTTATTGAAAACAACACTGGAAGTATTACAAAAATGTCAACCAGTGATATTATTGCACTTTTTTCAGCCGATTAAGATAATAATAACGTCATAGCACACAGCTATGACGTTATTAATTATATATATCGCTATAATCGCTCCAGTTTCAAATCACCGCTTTTAATAAGTGATAATTTTTTAAACGCTTTATAAATAACATATGTTAAAAATGCTGGTGCCACTAAATCAATAACAATTAAAGGGACCCAATAATTACTTCCCATTACATTAACCGCTTCTAGAATCCCTACCATTCCAGCCGTTCCCATTCCTGAACCAACTGGCGAACAAGAAATATTCAATAAACAGGTTGATATAGGCGCAATTATAATACCTGTAATAATTGGCGGTATCCAAATTATAGGTTTTTTAACAATATTTTTAAATTGAAGCATACTCGTTCCAATCCCAATAGCAATAACATCTCCTATATCATTATCATCGATCGACATAACCGCAAAACCAATCATTTGAGCACAACACCCTGCCAAAGCAGCTCCAGCCGCCAATCCATCTAATCCTAGCATTACTCCAATTGCAGCACTTGATATTGGCGCAGTTAAAGCCATTCCCATTAAAACTGCAACTACGATCGACATTAATATCGGTTGCATATTTATACCCTGATTAATCAAATCACCAATCCAAATAATCAACTTTGTTAAATAAGGCCCAATAAATATCGTGACCAGTCCTGCCGTTACTATTGAGATAAATGGCACAATCAGAATATCGACTGGTGTCTTCCCCTGAACAAACCGAGTTACCTCAACTGCTACAATTACAGCAGCAAAAGATACAATAGGATTTCCTGAACTAGCTAAATTACCATTAAATGTACCAGCTCCTATACTTCCAGCAATTATCGCAGCAATTAAATTTAAACCCTTAGCATCAATAGCATAACCAATTCCCACTCCAATAGCTGGTCCCATTAAAAATGTTGCCACTTCTCCCCAAGTAATTAATTCATCTATATTAATAAAAGTTCCTAATTGCTTTAAAATCGTACCAATTATTAAACTGCAAAAAAAACCATAGGCCATACCATTTAAAGCCTTAATAAAATAATTATCTTTTTTCATTTCAGTCTCCTATTACTGCAATATTTTTTACCCATCGTTCCTTTTTAAAGAAAAATACAGCAATTATTAACTTAATTATATCTAAACTCTCTACAATTAAAAATAAAGTAATTAACGATAAACTTGTGTACGTTGACAGTATTGTCGACACAAGAACTCCAGCTAACCACAAAAAGCCTGCATCCATCAACATTGTACTTAACACATCTCCACCTGCTCTTAAAATGAAGAATACACATACATTAAACGCATATATATTAATCATTACTGATTTTATCCTAACCAAAGCAATAATCGCCTCTTTTATTGGTACATCAACGTTATATAAATTAGGTATCAAAGGCGCTAACATAAAGCAACAGCTACCAATTGTTAAAGAAACTATGAAAGTAAAAAATAATAACTTTCTCGCATTTTCTTTTGCTTCACTGAGCAAGTTTGCTCCTAATTTATTTCCAATCATTATTGACACTGCTGACGACAATCCCCCAAATGCAATAAACATTATATTTGATACAGTATCAACCACCGATATTGAAGCAACTAAATACTCATCACATCTAATATATGATTTAAATATCATTGCTTGTCCAACTGAAAATAAAATCTCATTTACTGTTAACGGTACTGCCTTATGTACTATACCACCGAGAATATTTTTATTAATATGTAACATACCACCTAAATCAAACCTAAAAAAATGACGATTTTTAAACAATACAATTAAATAGATTGTCATCTCTACTAAACGGGCAATTAGCGTTGCAATTGCAGCACCTTGAATCCCTAACTCTGGAAACCCAAAATTCCCAAAAATCAAGCAGTAATTCAATATTGTATTAGTTAATACCGCAACAGTTCCAACTTTTAACTGAATCTTATTTATTCCTACTGCTCTTAACGCCATCATACATGTAAAAGAAATACTAAAAGGGATATATGTAAATTTTGCAAAATACAAATAATTAACTGCTTCATCAACAATTATAGGCGTTTGAGAAAATAATTGGATTGCAAATTTAGGAATCATAAACATTGCTAAAGTAAAAAGTATTGCAGCCCCTATCGAAAATACCATATTAATATTAAAAACTTCCTGACATTTTTCTTTTTTCTTCGCACCATAATATTGGGCTATATAGATACCAGCAGCCCCGCATAAACCAAATAGTACTGAATTAACAATCAAAAAGAAACGATTTGCTACTGTTACTGAAGTTAAAGCGATATTACCAATACTACCTATCATTACATTATCAATCAAGTTTACAAATGTTGTAATAAACTGCTGCCCCATGATTGGCAAAGCAATATTAGATACTTCTTTATAAAATTGCTTTGTCCCAAAATATTTTTTCAGCACTAATCATCCCTCCGTTTCTTTTTAATAATTTGTGGAAAAGCCCTAATCAAACGACGATAACGATATCTAAATAATTTTTCTTCTTCTAATAGTTTCTTTAATAATAATTGCTGCTTTTGCCATTCCAAACCACGCTGTTCTAACTTTTTAAATAGTTTTGCCTGTCTTTTTTCTAAACCAGCAATAATTTTTTCTTCTCTTTCATCTAAAATCTGTTTTACAATCTCAAGCTTTTTGTCAATTTTCAAAGCAATATGCGTAGTTATAATAGCATCAACAATAAAACACCCTCCTAATAAAATACTAATAATTAATAAAATATCTTCATTAACAACTGCTAATCTTTTAACAAAAAACGGCTGAATATAATTTACTACTATTACACTAAACAAACCAAAACAAAAAAATCCTTCTAAACAAATTCGCCCATTTATATTAAAAATCTTTTGACTATAATCCCACCACCGTCGATGAAACAATTCTTCCATTACAAAAGATGTAATATATTCTAATAAGCATGATATTATCCCACCACCTAAAAATAAAATATAAAAAGGATAGCTAATATGACGAATATCAAATAGCACAATCACCAATATTGCTCCAAAACCATAGATAGGAATCCAGGGTCCATACAAAAAGCCTCTATTATATGGTAATTGTTTTCTAAAAAACGGTAAAACAACTGACTCCCAAATCCAACCAAAAAAACAATATAAATAAAAAGATACAACTAATATTATTAAATAATTCGTCATATTTCTACTCCTTTATATAATTAAAAAGCCTGCATAAGCAGACTTAACTTTTAAATTGGTGGAGCCTAGCGGGATCGAACCGCTGACCCCCTGCGTGCAAGGCAGGTG
>NZ_JBKTWO010000048.1:0-21817 GCF_047249845.1 Thomasclavelia sp. | reverse complement strand
TTGTTCCACCGAGAGAATCCAAAACTGTCCCACTAGAACTACTTAGATATAAGTGATCTTGATAAACAAAGAGAGTTGCACCGATTACAAACGGTAAATACGATGTACATGTCTCATCGTTGTGTAGACACTCTGGCTTGTCGCAAAGAAATATTTCTTGTCTCGTTTGATAATCAAAATAGCTAAGATTAGTTATTGTTTTTCCATTATTTAATTCATGTTCTTTGATTCGATAATATCCATCATCATTACCATCACCATTCCAAAATAAATAACGCCATTCTTTCATTTCAAGTTGTTCATTGCTAGCAGTATCATTTTTTCTCTTTGCTGCCTCTTTTTTATTATGTACTGCTTGGCTAGAACATCCACATAAAAACATACAACATAAAATCATTAATAATTTTTTCACTTTCTTCACCTCTTTGTAATCATACAATTAAGATGTATCTAAAATGTAAAAAAGACATTCAAATGAATGTCAATTACCCAATTATTAAATTACGATTAGCACCAGCCATCCCAACACTAACATTTAAATAATAAATTCCTGAAAAGTCTGATAAATCACAATTAACCTGTAATTTAGCTTGAAATGATTCATAACCAAAATCAGTATAATTCCAATCTTCAATTTTTTCTAAACCTAAATATTCAATCATTTGCCAGGTCATCTTTTTAATATCCTCTTTAGTAAGTTTTGATAATTGTTGATTACTCATGGTAAAAGAAGTTATTTTTTTACTACTGACATTCATTGTAAAACTAATAGAATTATCATTATTTGTATTAAAGCGATATATTTGATCTAGAACATACTTTCCTTGATGTTCCACCGAATAATCCATAATCGTCCCAAAAGTAACTGCATAATGTTCCTGAGGCTGTAATTCTAAAAGACTATAATCAATAACCTGATGTTGTAATAATAAGTTAACTTCCTGCTCAAATAGTTTTTGAAATTCTTCTAATTTTGATTGTTGTTCACTAGTATAATTCTCTTTATTTTTAATGACATATTGATTATAGTTTTTTAAATCATTGGTTGTAAATAATTCATTATAAATATCATTAATAATTGGATATTTATTCATTAATTCTTTATCTAAAGAATTATTTTGCCAGGCAATCTTTTTATTAATATTTTGATGATCCTGAATTTTAAAAGTAACTAGTGGAACTGATAAAAGTAATCCTATCGAAATAACTCCAATGACCCTAATCCACCTCTTTTTCATTTTTAAAAACCTCCAGTTGAAAACTCATTACTGTTCCTTGATTAAGTTTAGAATCAATTTTTAAAGTAGTATGATGAAATTCGCAAATTCGTTTAACGATTGCTAAACCTAAACCAGCTCCGTCCTGTTTACGAGCCCTAGACTTATCTACCATATAAAATGGTTGAATGATTTTATCGATATCATCTTCAGCAATTCCGATTCCCTGATCAATAACTAACAACTGATACTTATCTGCATCTATTTGACCTTTAACTAAAACAGTCTTATTTTCAAGTGATGCTTTTAAAGCATTATCAATTAAATTCCTTAAAGCTGTAAATAATAAGTCCTCCTGACAAAAAACTACAACATCTTCACAGTCAAATTTCAACTGGAATAAATGATTATTTATTTGATAATAACTTTCTAACTGTTTAATTATCTTTTTTATAGGAATATCAACTAATTCAATTTTTTCATCTTTTAATGATAATAATTCCATTAGTGTATAAGATAGGTTTTCTAATCTTCGTCCCTCATTATAAATATACTGGGCTGCCATTTGTCTAGTATCATCATCACAATCATATGTCCTTAACATATCCGCATAACCAAGAATCGAAGTCATTGGAGTTTTGATTTCATGAGAAAAACTTCCCATGAATTCTTCTTTTTGTTCCAAATTTTCCTGCAATTCTATAATCTTTTGTTCATTAAATTGTGCCATTTCATCAAAAGATCTGGATAATTCACCGATTTCATCATTACTTTGAATATTAGTACGTTCACTATAATTACCTGATGCAATATGTTGACTAACATTATTTAACTTTTCAATTTGACGAGTTAAAAAGCGTGATAAAATCTTTAAAATAAGCGCTGAACAGCCTAAAATAATTATTCCTGTTAAATAAAACATTTTAATTTGTCTAGCTCTTTCATTAAAACAAGCAGTAATATCATAACTTGCAGTTAAATAAAACTTAAAATTACCTGGTTCAATAACCGATGTTAAAATCATAACATTTTTATCATTTTCTTGGCTAAGGATAAACTTATCTAATTGTGCTATTGAATAACGTTTAGTCATATTTTTTTTCATACTTGAGTATAATACTTTACCTTCTTCATCTCTTAAAGCATATAAGACTTGAGGATGATTAAGAGAATATTCAAATTGTTTAACATAATAAATTGCTCGTTTAGTTAAATAATCATAGTCATAACTTTCTTGTGTTCTAATGGAATCTTGTAATAGCTTTGATTCTAACGAGTATATCTCAATTTCATGTGAGGATATATTTTGCTGCTGCATAGTTTTTAATAGATTAGCATGATTATCGCTAATCATTACAGTCGATGCAATCGTATATACAAAAATGATTGTAATTAAACAAGTCCAAATAATCTTTTCAGCTAACTTCATCATTAACCTCTAAAAGATAACCTACTTTAAAAACTGTTTTAATATAGTTATGCCAATTCAATTTTTTTCTTAATCTTTGAATATGTAAGTCTAGCGTCCTAGTTTGATCTAAATCACCACGCCATATTTTTTCATACATCGTATCACGATATAAAGCAATATTTTTATTTTGAACAAGAAATAGTAATAATTCGTATTCTCTATTAGTTAAATCAATATAGTTATCACCTTGCTGTACTTTATGAGCAGCTACATCAATTATAACATCCAAGATATGAATCGTTTGCATTCCTTTATGATAACGCCTTAATACACTTTCTACTCTAGCAATAAGTTCATCAATTGAAAAAGGTTTAACAAGATAATCATCAGCTCCCATATGTAATCCTTTGATTTTATCTTTAACACTACCTTTAGCAGTAATAAAAATAGTGGGTATTCCCTGGGGTTCAATATATTCCATTAATTCATAACCATCTACTTCTGGCATCATTATATCTAAAAGAATTAAATCATAAATATTATTTTCAATCATATCAGCCCCAACTTTGCCATTACAAGCATACTCACAATCATAGCCAACTTGCCTTAAATTAATCATGATTAAATTTGCAATAGCCTCTTCATCTTCAACTATTAGTATTTTCATCTTCATCACCCTACTCCATTTTAACTTGAAGTTGTATCATTATTGTATCATATAGCTGCAGCTAATTCTGAAACTAAGTGACCTAATTGATAATTACTTTTAAACTCTGTTATTATTTCTTTAAGACCAGTATATAAATAATTGGATAATGACAAATTCAGTTGCAATATAATTATTAAATCATTAAATGTATCATAAATTAAAGATTCAATATTATTATTATTAAAACATTTAATTACTCGATCTAATTCATCTTTTGTTAAATACAGATATGAAAAATCTTCATTTATCAATTGCTTTAATAATAATTGTTTTAATAATAAATTAGTAATATTAAAAATCAGATTTTGATAATCACGATGATAATAAAAAAGCATCTCACTTATTAAATCTATAGAAAACAATTGATTAAAACTGTTTTCCAGCTGAACAAATTTAAAATATTCTAAAAAACGCTCTATTCCTTGTTTATTAGTTAGATGTTGATAAGTTGGGTAATCAAATGTTAAAACTGCATTCTGAGGATTATAATCAAAATTATAACTTTTAAAAAACACTGGTAAACCTTTGTATAAAGTATCCTGATAGACATATAAATCTATTTTAACTAATTCTTTTTCAAACTTCTCAACTTCTAGTTTACTATAATGTAATAACTGTTTAATTAGTTTACTACCTTGATTATATATATCTTTAATTGCATATTTTTTTAAATACTCTATACTTTTAATAGTCTCAAATTGTTTTAAATATAATCCAATTAGATAAATATTGGCGTCCATTAAAGCTTGCCCACGCTCTTTAGAAACCGAACTATTACCACCACTAAACTGCTTAATTTTTATTTCTAATAATTCCATTAATTCAATTTTAACTCTTATTCGATTTGTATCATCCAACTTATTTAAAAGACAATTAAAATAATCAAAAATATTATCACTACTATCAAGATTAATAATCTGCATAATCCAACTCCTCAAAAATATCTTTATTATTACAAAGATCATCTAATAACTTATTTAGTTGATGATCTGATAACCAATCTAATGAACCTTGGCAAGTTCCTTCAAATGCTAATCTCATATATTTAATAATATCTTCATCACTCATTAATTCATCAACTTCTGTGCGATAATAATAAAAGATTTCTACTAACTGACTTAACATATCTAAATAATCATATTTAGTAATAAACTGACTATCACAAAATGCCAAAACTATTGCTTCAACAATAATACTTTTAAATTCTATCAATCCAACTTCATTAACAACTTCCTGTCTAACTGCAACCAATTCTCTAGCATCACTTTCCTTTAAAACAATTCCATAACGGCTACTTACATCATTGCACTTTAAAATCCCTGTAACCTCTTTTTGAATCATCATTTCATAATTCACCTTATTAATATCAAACATTTTCTTAGCCCCTTTCAATTGGTGTATATACTTAATACACCTATCTTACAACTATTACAAGACTTGAAAAAATGCCCAATTTATGGTAATATAAACTTATAAAGAAAGAATATTTTTATAAAAAAATTATTTCATATGTTTAGATTTTTATATCTAAACATTTTTATTAATATCCTAGTCTTTATAAACACATAAAAAAAACAGGAGAATATTAATAGTGAATAAAAATAATATATGGACAAAATATTTATGGTTAAGCCTATTTGTATTTGGAGCTTTTCTACTTGAATATTTTTCATTATTTATCATTGAAATGCTTATTTTACAAATGGATTTATCAAACTATACAGCTTCTCAACGAAGTATTCATCATTTAATCATGGTATTAATATGGATAATTTATATTTGTAGTATATTATTTTATAGTAAAAAACATTATAAATTCCCATCAAATAATAAAAAAGCAAATATTTCAACAAAAGACTGGATTATTACATTTCTCTGTTTAGCTGGTTGTAAGATAATGACGTTTATTGATTGGCATACTTTAAAAGTTATTGGAGAAATTCAGGGAAAGGATGCCTTTCAATATATTGCTCAATATATGTATTATATTGTAGAAGTATTAATTGTTTTATTGATTGTAATATATGGACAAAAAGCTTTTGAAAGCTTATTAAAAAAAGAAACTACAATACCCTTAGGAGGTATTGTATTAGCAATGACATGGGGAATTTTTCATTTTGTATCCAGAGGCGTAGGAATAGAAGTATGGAATGGTGTTTCTTGTATTATTTTTTCTATTTTAAGTGGGATTATGTACTTGAAATTAGATAGAAATTATTTGTATAGTTATCTATTTATTGCAATAGGGTATTTGTTGTAATATTTATAATATCTAATATAAGCTATTATTTTATATTTAATAAATATTTAAGCAGTTCTGATTAATAATCAAAACTGCTTTTTTGATAAATTATTCTTCAAATCATCAATTTTACATACATAATAAAGTTAATACAGAAGTATATATAATATTCTATTAAAAGATATTCACTTTAATCACAAGTTATTCACAATTTTCTATACATCTTATGTTGCTATTAAACTTATATGACGGCTACGTGGAATATACCCTACTTTAATTTCAATACATCCTATGTTGTTATTAAACCACCAACCCCTAATATATAATATAAAATAAACATGAATTTCAATACATCCTATGTTGTTATTAAACTACTTCTAATTTTAGACGAATGCGAATTAATATATTTCAATACATCCTATGTTGTTATTAAACGCAAAATAATTATAATTGACTGTATTTTTAACAAATTTCAATACATCCTATGTTGTTATTAAACTTAACGGCAATTTGTATATTGCGCGTAAATTGTGTCATTTCAATACATCCTATGTTGTTATTAAACCCTAATAAATAAGCCACTTTATATTTTCTATTATACCTCAAAACCTATATATATCAACACTTTTATGTTTTTTTACCAAGCGATTTAACTTTTTCTTAATCTTTAGGGAAAATCTCTTAAACTGCTACTCTCCCAACGACTTTGAGGATTCAACAAAAAACTCCAACTGGTAAAAAATAACTAGTTTTTACTATCTCTTAATTATAAAGATTATAAATACTTGAAGTATATAAAACTTTTTTAAATATTTTTTACAATTCAATATATAAATTATTAAATATAATGAGTATGCTTTTTAAAGAACTTAATATATTTAATTCCTATTATATAAAATATTTCTATTTATCAAAAACAAAATAAATATCTTATATTTTTTAATTACATATATTTTAAAAATAAAAATCAATAACACTAAAAGCATTATTGATTCCAATACTATTGAATTTTAGATAACCCTAATACAATAATTCCACCAAACACAACTGCAGCTAATGATGTAACAATCAGACTTAAATCATAACTTACATCAAAAGGAATCAGAACTAGCGATGATGCAACAATCAACCCAAGAATCAAACTTAAAAATCCTGCTTTATGTGTTTTGGTAAAATATGAACATAATTTAGCACTAATAACAATTCCTGCAGCTATTCCAATCGCCATAAACCCTAGTGGAATAATTACATCTAAACTAAAACTTGTAACATTTGCTAAATATGATTTAAATAAATAATATTCTCCTAAAATCAATAAAACCATACTACCACTAACACCAGGCATAATCATCGTTGCCCCAGAAACAGCCCCAATAATAACCATTTTAATAAATAATCCTGCATTTAAAGCTGGAAATTCAGGATTAACAACCACTTTGCCTTCACCTGGATTGAAATATTCTAAAGCAAAAATTACTGCTAAACCGCAAATAAAAGGTATAACTGCTAATCTTTGCCCTTTCATTTCCCCTTTTAAAAACAAGGGAATACTAAATGCAATTAATCCAATAAACCAATAAATCGTTTGAGTTGGATAATAATTAAATAATACTTCTAATATCTTAGCAAACCCAATAATTCCTACTGCTGCACCAATTAATACTTGAAAAATAAAAATAATATCATCTTTACGATTAGGGTTTTCACGTTTAAAAATACCACTTATAGCATCCATCATACGATTAAAGATACCTAGAATAACCATCATCGTACCACCGCTTACACCTGGAATAACATTTGCAATTCCTACAGCAATACCACCTATTATATTTTTTATCATACTTTATCTCCTTTTAAACACTTTCATATTATAATAAAATCTCTTGAATATAACAAGAGATTTTATTACCTAAATAATCAAGTTAATGTTATTAATCTAGCTTTTATAATATTTATTTTTACTACGAATCATTTCTTTCCACTTACAACAATCATTTAAATGCAACATAATATGACGTGTTAATGGCATTAACAAAATACCTGCAACATCTTTTTTACCCCAAAAATCAAATAACCAAATTGAATTTTTATCATTTGTTAATCCCCCAGCATCTAAAATCCTTTTTAGATCATTAATATCAACTTTTCGTTTCATATCAGCATTAGTTAGATTTTTAATTATTTTTTGTGTATTTTTAGATACCGTATTTCGATAATAAATTAATTCATCTACATTAATATTTTTACTTAAAATCATTATTTCATCATCATCTAAAGCATTCCCTGTATCACTTATAGATACATTTAACCTACTTTGCCACTCTTGATTAAATATTTGTTCTTCTTTAGCAATTAAAATATTTGTTGTTAAATCCTCAATCCTAGCTATATGCCATAATACCCATGCAATTGTTTCATCTTTTTTAGTTGGCATGATTGAATATTCATTTTTATTTAAATCTTTAAACAGTTTATCAACTTCATTTTCTTTTGAATTAGAAATTTCTGATAAATTTAATTTTGTATGAATATCTAAAAATAAACCTTTAGCTCTCTCTATTTCATTTTCTTTACGAATCAATCTACTTAACTCTTTATGCTGTTCACTTAATCCTTCTCCAAAATATTTCATATATACCTTCTTTATTTTCTAATAACTTTTACTTTTCTGATTCTTGATGCTTCTTTTTTAAATATGCAATTTGTTCCATTCTTTTAATAACCTTAGCCTCTGTACCCTGACTTGTAGGAAAATAATAACGATGATCTTTAATACTATCCGGTAAACACTGCATATTAGTTATTTTATCATCAAAGTCATGAGCATATTGATAGCCTTTACCATAATTCAATTCTTTCATCAGTCTAGTTGGTGCATTACGTATTTGTAATGGCACAGGTTCCGCAATAGTATTTAAAGCATCATGTTTAGCTTTTTCATATGCCATGTATAAAGCATTAGATTTAGGTGCTAAAGCTAAATAAGTAACACAATGTGCCAAATTAACATTAATTCAGGCATCCCATTATAATGACACGCCTGATAAGTTGCCGTAGCAATTTCTAAAGCGCGACTATCTGCCATTCCTATATCTTCAGAAGCAAATCGAATTAAACGACGAGCTACATATAATGGATCTTCACCTGCTTCAATCATTCGAGACATCCAGTATATTGATGCATCAACATCACTATTACGCATCGATTTATGCAATGCACTAATAATATTGTAATGTTCTTCACCTTTTTTATCATATAATAAAGATTTTTGATTAATACATTGCTCGATTATTTCTTTGTTAACAATAATTTGCTGATCTTTAACTTCCCCGTTTAATATAGCCATCTCTAACGTATTTAAAGCCACTCTTGCATCACCATTAGAAAATCCAGCAATCATGTAAAGTAAATCATCCTCAATAACAATGTTTTGTTCTTTGAACCCTTTAGGACTAATTATAGCGTGATTTAATAAAGCAACCAAATCCTCTGTTGTTAATGATTTTAATACAAATACTTTACATCTTGATAATAAAGCTGAATTAATTTCAAATGAAGGATTCTCTGTCGTAGCACCAATTAAAATTATACTGCCTTGTTCTACATAAGGTAAAAAAGCATCTTGCTGGGCTTTATTAAAACGATGAATCTCATCAACAAAAACAATCGTCTTTTCTCCCATATTTTGAACTTCCTGAGCTTTTTTCATTACTGTTCGAATATCTTTAATCCCACTAGTAACAGCACTAAAATTGATAAAATTAGCTTTGGTTTGATTAGCAATAATTCTTGCTAGTGTTGTCTTACCAACTCCTGGTGGCCCCCAAAAAACCATTGAAGGAACAATATCACTATTAATTAACTGATATAAAATCTTACCAGGTCCTATTAAATGACTTTGACCAACATATTCATCAAGGCTAGTAGGCCTTAAACGATTAGCTAAAGGTTCATATGACATATTATTAAATAAAGACTGCTGCTTCATCTCTCTCACATCCATTTCTTACTAATTATAACTAATTAAACTAATAAAAGCAAAAGCCCTTTAACAATACCAAACAAATTATATCTTAAATCCTTAAAAATATTTACCATTTAATAGAAAAACGCCAACCTAAGATTACCTCTTAAGCTGACGCTATGCAATAATTTTATTTCAATCCCTATTCAGCCATACCTTCAAATTGAGAACGATATAATGAGGCATAGAAACCATCTTCAGCAAGCAATGAATCATGATTACCAAGTTCAACGATATCTCCATCTTTCATTACAATAATCGTATCAGCATCACGAATTGTTGATAAACGATGTGCAATAACAAAACTTGTTCTACCTTCCATCAATTTTTCCATTCCACGTTGAATCAATACTTCTGTTCTAGTATCTACAGATGAAGTTGCTTCATCAAGAATCAAGATCTTAGGATCTTTCAAAAATGCTCTAGCAATTGTTAATAACTGCTTTTGCCCTTGAGAGATATTTGACGATTCTTCATTTATAATCGTATCATAACCATCTTCTAAAGTTTGGACAAAATGATCAACATAAGCAACTTTACATGCCTCTTTAACCTCTTGATCAGTTGCATCTAATTTACCATACATTAGATTTTCTTTAATAGTTCCATTAAATAACCACGTATCCTGTAAAACCATTCCAAACAATGAACGCAAATCTTTACGTCCAAAATCACGAATATCTTTACCATCAATATAGATAGAACCACCATTTAATTCATAAAATCTCATTAACAACTTAACAATCGTTGTTTTACCAGCCCCAGTTGGTCCTACTATGGCTACAGTTTGCCCTGCATGAACATGCAAACTAAAATCATTAATTATTGTTTGATTCTTTATATAACCAAAATTAACATCAGCAAATGTTACTGAACCATTTATTTTAGCTACATCCTGAGTTTCAATTTTTGGTGTTTCTAACTCTAACTCCTCTTCACCTAAAAATTCAAAAACACGTTCTGCTGCTGCCGCAGTACTTTGTAACATATTCATAGTTTGTGCTAATTGAGTGATTGGCTGATTGAATTGACGAACATATTGAATAAAAGCTTGAATATCACCAATGGTAATATTACCTCCTCCAGCTAAAACACCACCTAATAAACATACTGCCACATATCCTACATTTCCGATAAATGTTGTAATTGGCTGCATTAATCCTGAAAAGAACTGCGACTTCCAAGCACTTTCATATAAACTATCATTAAATTCATTAAATTGTTCAACTGATGCTTCTTCACCATTAAATGCTTTAACAACATTATGCCCACCATACATTTCTTCAATATGACCATTAACATCACCTAAAGCCTGCTGTTGTCTTGCAAAATATTTTTGTGAACGTTTCATTACTAATCCAATCAAGATTATTGAAACAGGTAAAACACAAATAGCAATTAATGTCATTTGTGGTGAAATAGTTAACATCATGATAAAGATTCCAACCACCATTACACTAGAAGTAATTACTTGTGACATACTTTGATTTAATGATTGAGCAATTGTATCAATATCATTTGTAACCCGACTTAAAATATCTCCACTAGTATGCTTATCAAAATAACTTAATGGCATTCTATCCATCTTAGTTGAAATTGAAGTCCTTAAATCATATGCCACTCTTTGTGAAATAGTAGACGTTATAAATCCCTGTACATAACTAAATACCGCACTTAATAAATATAAACCAACTAAGATCCAAATAATATATGCAATATACTTAAAATCTATGCCGCCACTGCCATTGACTTTAGCCATGATTCCTTCACCTAATTTATCAGTTGCTTTAGCTAATATCTTTGGCCCCACAATAGCAAAAACAGTTGAAGCAGAAGCAAAAATCAATACAACTACCAATTTAACATAATAAGGTTTTAAATATTTAAACAACTTTCCTAAAGTTCCTTTTAAATCTTTAGCCTTTTCACCACTGCCACGCATTCCATGCATACCACCAGGTCCGAATTTAGGACCATTTCTTTTCTGGTTATTACTCATGTCCTAATTCCTCCTTTGATAATTGTGAATAAGCAATTTCTTGATATACCTTACAATCTTTCATCAATTCATCATGTTTACCCTTACCTACAATTCTACCTTCATCCAAAACAATAATCTGGTCAGCAGACATAATTGAGGCAATTCGCTGTCCTACAATTAAGACAGTATTTTTAGTTTTCTTAATCATTTTATCTAATTCATGACGCAACAAGGCATCGGTTTTAAAATCAAGTGCTGAAAAACTATCATCAAAAATAAAGATTTCTGGATTTTTAGCTATCGCTCTAGCAATTGCTAAACGTTGTTTTTGACCACCAGAAACATTCGTACCACCTTGTGATATTTCAGAATCAAAACGTTCTTCTTTATGATCAATAAACTCTTTAGCCTGAGCAACTTTAATAACTTCTTCTAACTGCTCATCAGTTGCATCAGGAGCCCCATAAGTTAAATTGGATCTAATTGTACCAGAAAATAACAATCCCTTTTGAGGAACTAATCCAATCTTATCTCTTAAATCATGCTGTTTGACATCACGAATATCTACTCCATCAACCATGATACTTCCTTCACTAACTTCATAAAATCTTGGAATCAAGTTAATTAAAGTACTCTTACCAGAACCTGTAGAACCTATAAATGCAGTCGTTTGTCCTGGCTTAGCAGTAAAACTAATATTCTCTAATACTGCTTCATGAGCACCTGGATATTTAAAAGTAACATCTTTGAATTCAACTAAGCCACGTTTATCATTATTAAAAGATTTTGCTACTTTTGGATCAACGATTTTTGGTTCCATAGACAATACTTCATAAATACGATCTGCTGCTACACTAGCTCTTGGTAACATAATTGCAATCATTGCAATCATTAAAAATGACATGATAATTTGCATTGCATACTGCATAAATGCCATCATTTGACCAATCGCAATATTTCCTAAATCTATTTGTTTTGCTCCATAGTATACAATCAATAAACTAACTACATTAAAGATAAACATCATTATTGGCATCATTGATACCATCGTACGATTGACAAATAAGTTTACCTTTGTTAAATCTGAATTTGCTTTTTCAAATCTTTTCTCACTATGCTCTTCATTTCCAAATGCCCGAATAACTAACATTCCAGATAAATTTTCACGCATTGTTAAATTAAGTCGGTCAATTAATGATTGTACTAACTTAAACTTAGGCATTGCAATCGAAAAAGTAACACCTATCACTGCAAAAATAATAACTAATACTAAACCAATGATCCAAGTCATTGATGGTGTATTTTGAAAAGCTTTGATCAATGCCCCAATTCCCATCATTGGCGCAAAACAAACTATTCTAATAAACATGATTACAACCATTTGTACTTGTGTAATATCATTTGTTGTTCTAGTAATTAGTGAGGCAGTAGAAAATTTATTAAATTCTTCATTTGAAAAACTTTCAACCTTTTTAAATACATCTCCACGTAATAACCTAGAAACTCCAGAACCAATCTTACTAGCTAAAAATCCACAAGCAATCGCACAAACTGTCCCTGCAAGAGCAATTGCAAGCATTTTAACCCCAGCTACTAAGATATAATCTTTTTGTACCTGGTCTACATCTCTTCCAAGTCTAGTGTATTCGGCTTTGACTCCATTACCAGCTGCAATTTTTAGAGTTGATTCTCCCATTGCTTCCATCTGATTATCAATCTCTGTAAACATCTCATCTTTCTGCTCTTTTGGTAACATTGCCAATGCATCATAAGGACTCATCCCTGCTGGTAAATTACCAAATTGTTCTTGATATTCTTTAGAATTTGGATCCATTGTGTCAATTGAAGTTATTAATAACATTGGTTTAACCAAAATCTTTTCTAACTTATCCATATCTTTATCATTAATATCCTTTAACAAATAAAGATCTTGTCCATCAGCTTTAGAAAATTTATCTAAAATATCTTCATCTACATCATTAGCTTTCACTAATTCATAAGACTCTTCAAATATTTCCTGATCTTTATCATCCATTAATACTAATAAATGATTATAAGTGTCTTCACTTAAAACATCACTTACTGCACTATCGAATCCACCAGCCTGGATTCCTACAGAAACGATATCTGACATGTAATCAGGTAGTGCTAATTCTGACTGTGATTGTAAAAAAAGCAATCCAACACAAAGCAGAATTGGTGCCCAAAACTTTTTAAAATAATGTTTTAATTTAAGCATTATTCTTCTCCTTTACATTTTTCAATATTGTTTTTCATGATGTCTATTACATCATTAATAATTGCTATCTGTTCCCTAGAAACCCCTTCAAACATAATCAATGTTTTTTCTTTCATGATTCTAATTGCTGCCTCAATAAATACCTCTCCTGTTTCCGTAATATTTAAAATATAATTACGTTTATCATTCTTATCTTGGGTTCTTGTTAAATAACCTAATTTTTCAAGACGTTGCAATCTCACTGACAGAGTTGCTTTAGTTATATTTAATTTTTTAGCTAAAGCATTTTGATTTATGTTTTGATGATTCTGTAACATAAATAATAATCTTGTTTGATCTGGAGAAATATTAAATTTCTCAGTTTTTTCCATCATCATATAATGCATCGTTTTATGCAAAGATTGAAAATTATTAATCATTCCTTCAACATCATCAAAACTTATCTTTTCCATGTTGTACCCCCTTCCATTAGTTAGATGACTAACCATTTCGTTAGTACACTAACCATTATAGTTAGTCTACTAACCACTGTCAACTATTTTGTATAAAAAAAGATGTCAATCGACACCTATTCAACTAAATACTTTTCTAATAATCTTACTACTTCTGCAATTAAATCATCACATGTAGCTCGATTAATCTCCTTGTCCGTTTTTCTAAGCCCTAATAATTCACCACATACAACTGATCCATGAGATTCCTCAAACTCTTTACATAATGCAGTAACTTTTTCATTAACAAACTTTTTTTGCTTCAAATCTGCTTCACCTTTACCATATTTTAAACCAATAGCCATCGTACCACCAGTTAAAGTTCCACAAATCTCACGAGTCATTCCAACCCCGCCTCCAAAACCATATGCTATAGTCATTGCTTTATCCATATCTAAATCAAACAAGTCAACATATGCTCCTAACACTGCTTGAGCACAGTTATATCCACTATGATGCAGCTCATAAGCCTTTTTTACTCTTTCTTCAATATTCATAATTCAGCCTCACTTTTTATAATTTACTTATAGTTTAGTGATATTTACAAAAATTGTCAATATTTCAAAGATATCATAAAAATTAATTATTAAAACTAAACTTAGCATACAATAGATTATGATCAGAAAATGAAGATTTTATTAATCCACGGTCAATTAATGTAAAATGATCTGAATAAAATATATCATCGGGAGCAGCAAAACTTTGAAATGTCATATATTTTTTATCTTCATTAACACTTTTAACATTCATTAATTCAAAATTATTATTAATTTCAAATGAATTAAAGTCACCAGCTAAAATACTATTTTGATTAAAATCAAAGTGTTCTCTAAGATAATTCATTTGTGCTATACGATAATCATTATTTTCATATGTTAAATGTGTATTATATACATCCATTATCTTATTACCTATCTTTATCTTTGTTTTTGTTAGAACACGAGGTTCTTTAACTAGACTATTCGGTAGTAATTGTGAAGATACTTCAACTATAGGATATTTACTCAAGATTCCTAAACCATAATAGCCATCTATTATCCACATGGTTGAATAAAAGTGATAATAAGGAAATCCATTAGTTTCAGCCATCTTTTTTAACATATCAAAATTACCTGAACGTAAAGCATTTTTATCCACTTCTTGTAAACAGATTATATCTAAATCTAATTCTTTTATATCACTATTAAAATCATCTAAAGACTCCTTACTATAATTCAATGATTTTATATTATAAGTTCCTATTTTAAATTCTTTCTTTTTTTTATCAATTTTGTCTTTATCATTTAATATTTTACACTGGTATTCACTAGCATAAACACTATAATAAAAACGCCCCGTAACTACTAATATTAAAATCATTATAATACTCATTAATCTAACTAGTTTTTTCATTTCTACACCTCATTATTATTTCTAATAATTTTAGTTTACACATTAAAGTTAACTTTATGTCAAGTAACTTTTATAAATAATTTATTTTATTTGGTATTAAAAAAGATACAGGATTATTTACCTATATCTATCTTATTTGACCTTTACCATAGATCATATATTTAGTTGAAGTCATTTCCTGCAAACCAATTGGTCCTCGTGCATGTAATTTTTGCGTACTAATTCCAACTTCAGCCCCAAAACCAAATTCACCACCATCAGTAAACCTTGTTGATGCATTATGATAAACACAAGCAGAATCTAATGATTCCATAAAATACTTAGCTGTATTTTTATTTTCTGTAATAATACTTTCAGAATGCTTGGTAGAATAATTATATATATGTTCAATTGCTTCATCAACATCTTTAACAACCTTAATATTGCAGATATAATCATCATATTCAGTTGCATAGTTTTGATTAGTTGCACGCTTACCGTCGATATATCTTAAAGCTTCATCATCACCATATACCTTGATTTTAGTAAACTCTGGTCTTAACTTTGTTAAAAAAGGATTAGCAATATCTTGATGAACTAAAATTGTTTCAATTGCATTGCAAACTGATGGACGAGATATTTTAGCATTAACAGCTACTTTCAAAGCCATATGCAGATCAGCTTCTTTATCAACATATAAATGACAAATTCCCGCCCCGGTTTCAATTACTGGTACGGTTGCATTATTGATAACATGTTGAATTAATCCTGCACCACCTCGCGGTACTACTACATCAACATATTGATTAGCTGTAATTATTTCAGAAACAATACTACGATCAGTATTTTCAATTAAAGTAACAACATTGGCAGGTAAAATATCTCTAATGGCCATGTTGATCACATTAACTAAAGCAATATTTGAATAAATTGCTTCACGTCCTCCTTTTAAAACACATACATTATTAGTTTTAATACAGATTGATGCAATATCAACTGTTACATTTGGTCGAGATTCATAAATTGTCGCAACTACTCCAATTGGAATTCGAACTTGTTCAATAACTAAACCATTAGGACGTTCAATTTTACGAATAGTTTTCCCAATACAATCTTTTAAATCTGCTACTTTTTCAACATCTTTAGCCATAGCCTCAATTCTTTGTTTCGTTAACAATAAACGATCTACCATAGCTTCACTAATTCCATTATCTTTAGCATTAGCAATATCTTTAGCATTTTCGCCTAAAATATAATCCACATTTTCTAACAATGCTTTACTAATAGCATCCAAGGCACACATTTTACTATATTTATTAATATTTTGCATTTTTCGGCAAGCCAGCTTAGCTTGCATTAATTGTTCTTCAATCATCATTTTTTCACCCCTTCTACTAAAACTAAGTTATTCGCATGCACTACTTCATCATAATCTTTATAATGTAAGACCTTTTTAATCTCACTAGTATTTAATCCTTTTATTAACTTAATTTCATCACTGGAATAATTGACCATTCCCCGTGCCAATAAATTATCATTAAGATCAATAATATCAACAATTTGTGAAATCAAAAAATTCCCCTTTACATCAACAATTCCTTTTGGCAATAAACTAGTATGATTATTTATTAAAGCTGATCTAGCACCATCATCTACAACAATACTACCTTTGGGCATACTTCTATACATTATCCAATGTTGTCTAGAATTTAACGTTCTTCCAGCCATACCACTAAAGCAGGTTCCTACATCCTTACCCTCCATCAAATCAACTAACACATTTTGCTGATTACCATTTACAATTGCCATATCACAGCCAAAATCATTACAAACTTTAGCTGCCTTGATTTTAGTAATCATTCCCCCAGTTCCAACTTTACTTGAAGCATCCTTAGCCATACTTTCAATTTCTTTAGTTATCTCACTTACATCTTTAATCAGTTTGGCATTCTTATTTGTATGTGGATTATCATCATATAAACCATCAATATCACTTACTAAGATCACCATATCTGCATTTACAGCAGGTACTACTAGTGATGCTAATGTGTCATTATCACCAACTTTAATTTCTTCAACTGCTAAAGTATCATTTTCATTAATAATTGGTACAACATCATAATCAATAAGTGCCTGCATTGCATTATTAAAATTCATTAAACGTTTACGATCATCAAAATCATCATGATTTAGTAAAATCTGTGCGCACTTTAAATTAAATAGACTGAATAATTCCTCATAAATTTGCATCAATGAAGCTTGTCCTATTGCTGCTAAAGCTTGTTTTTGAGGAATAGTTTGAGGACGCTCAATAAGATTCATGACATGAACTCCTGCATTAATAGCTCCACTGCTAACTAAAGTAATGTTAACTCCCTTACGTTTAATATATGCAATTTGTTGAATTAAATTTAATATCTTTTCTTTATTAATATTCCCCTTATCATCACATAGTGAAGAAGATCCAATCTTAATAATCAAATTTTTGATATTTCTTAAATCTCGCATCGTAATTCCCCCTATAATTTCTTTAATTATACAAGTTTTACGCATCTATCTCAATAAAAAAAGTACTTAAGTCACAATAACTTAAATACTAAAATATTATATCTATTAATTAAAAGATGATAATAATTGATAAAATAAACCATCTTGAATACAATACCAAATCAACATCCCATATCCTCGTTTAGGAAATCTTACTTCTAAATTCCATTCGGGATATTGCTTAACAATTTGCACACGATCATTTGTAACTAATCCAACAAACGAAATATAATGCTCTTTATTCATTGGATGTTTACTTGAAATATACCAATCATCATCAATAATCTCTACTTCTAATTTATCATTTTGACTAGCCTTTTTCATTATTTGTACATCTAATCTTTTTCCACAGCAAATCACCTCTGCCTTTCCTGTACACATCGTTACATTATGACAAGTTGGACAAACAAAATACGACATGTTTTTCATATTACCTCCTACATAATCATTTGCTTCAATATTACCATCTAACAGATTTTCTATTTCTATTCCAAATAAATTAGCTAATTGCAAAATTAATGAAATATCAGGCAATCCCCCATTACATTCCCATTTACTAACTGTTTTATCACTAATATGCAAGATTTCAGCAAGCTGTTTTTGAGTCATCCCTTTTTCTATTCGTAATATACGAATTAAATCACCAGTCTGTTTATTTTGCATCTTTACTCCTCCTTTAAAATTATTTTATCAGGTATACTAAATAAAACAATCAACGCTCTGTAGAGTTAATTACAAAAAAGATCAAACATATACGCTTGACCTTAACAATCTGTCATTATTTTAATTATCTCCTTATCAGTTTCTTTCATTCCAATCTTACCAAGACGTGCAACATTTTTAATAGTATTCTCAACCCCTTTAACAACAATTCCATCACCATCTTTAAACTCTTGTCCTTCTAGATACATTTGATAGCCTAATATACCAGCATCTACGCTTGCAGCAATTTTAGCAGCACAAGATGATTTAGCTCCATCGCAAATAATTCCCGATGTAATAGCTAACGAATTTACAATTGTATGAGCAATACATTGATAATCACCACCATATAAATAAGCAATTCCACATCCAGCTGCACACCCAGCACTTACAGCACCACAATAAGCTGAAAGTCTACCAATTCCTGTTTTTTGATGAATAGCAATTAAATTAGCTAAAACTAATGCCCGATATAATTCATCATCAGTAACATTTAATTCTTTAGCGTACTCAATTATTGGTAAAGATACTGTCATACCTTGATTACCACTGCCTGAATTAATTACAACTGGTAATTCGCAACCACTCATTCTAGCATCACTACCTGCTGCTGCCAATGCTTTAGCTCTAGTTACTATATCTTTTCCTGTTTTTAATAATACACTGCCAATATTAGCGCCATAATTTTTATTTAATCCTTCTCTAGCAATAGCACTATTATAATTGATTTGCCTTTTAATTACATCTTTAATATCTGCTATCTCAACTGTTTTAGCAAAATCATATATATCAGCTACATTTAATTCACAGCGATTAGTAACAATATTATCATTATATTTTTTGTCTTCCTTAGAAAATAAAATTTCATTATTTTTTTCAATCAAAACTATATTTGTATGTTGATCTATAATTCGTACAAGAACATATTCATCATCACTATATAACGTAATCTTTATATCTAAAATATGTTCACTATCCAATGGTCTTACTTCAATACAGTGATTAGATAGATAGTCTTTTATATTAAAAATTTCTTCTTCTTTTACATTTGCAATTACCTCTAATACTTTATCAGCGTCACCTGCTACAATTCCTGCAGCAACTGCGGCTTCAATTCCTTTTAAACCATTAGTATTAGGAACAATTACACTTTTAACATTCTTGATTATATTTCCACTTACTTCTACTAAGCATCGTTTTGGTTTAGTTTGCAATATATCACGAGCCTTACTTGCACAATATGATAATGCAATTGGTTCGGTACACCCCATTGCTGGTACTAATTCTTCCTTTAATATTTGAACATAAGTCTGATATTTCTTAAAATCTAACATCATTTCCTAATTTCCTTCCATATTTTTTACTATATATTATATTTTATCACAAATGATTTCAAAATTACTCTATTTTCTTATTGTAACCATGTATTTATACGTGTTACAATGTATAAAAATAATTAAAGGAGAACTATTATTACAATGAAATTAATTATACCTGAAAACTACGATCCAATTTTGGATCTACGTCAAACCCAGGAAGCAATCAAATATATTCGTGATACATTTCAAAAGGAAATTGGAAGAGCACTACAACTTTCAAGAATCTCTGCACCATTATTTGTTCAAAAAAGTAGCGGTTTAAACGATAATCTAAATGGTGTTGAATCTCCTGTTTCATTTCAAATAAATGAAATGCCTGGAGAACAAATTGAAGTTGTTCATTCACTAGCAAAGTGGAAAAGAATGGCACTTAAAAAATATGATTTTAAAATGCATGAAGGTTTATATACTAATATGAATGCTATTAGAAAAGATGAAGAAGTTGATAATCTCCATTCATACTATGTGGATCAATGGGATTGGGAAAAGATTATCTCAAAATCAGAAAGAAATGAAGAAACATTAAAACGTCATGTTTTAAAAATATTTAAAGTAATCAAACATATGGAACATGAAGTTTGGTATAAATATCCTCAAGCTGTAAATCGTCTGCCTGATAAGATTCATTTCTTTACTTCTCAAGAATTAGAAGATCGTTATCCTGATTTAACCCCTACCGAACGCGAAACTGCAATGTGTAAAGAATATGGGTGTATTTTTGTCATGGGTGTAGGGAAAAAATTAAAAAGCGGGATCAAACATGATGGACGTGCTCCAGATTATGATGACTGGGATCTAAATGGAGATATTTTATTCTGGTTTGAACCATTAAAATGTGCTTTAGAAATCTCTTCAATGGGAATTAGAGTTGACGAAGATGCTCTAGTAAATCAATTAAAAGCTGAAAATTGTCTTGATCGTTTACAATTACCATATCATAAACAAATCTTTAATAAAGAATTACCATATACAATTGGTGGTGGGATTGGACAATCTAGATTATGTATGTTATTACTAAAAAAAGCTCATGTTGGAGAAGTCCAAGCTAGTATCTGGCCTCAAGAAATGATTGAAGAATGTACTAAACATAACATTCATTTACTATAAAATAACAAAAGACTCTATTAAATTTAGAGTCTTTTGTTATTTCAACGAAAATATTTTATTTATTATATTGATTATGAACGATAAAAATCACATAAAAATTCTTTAGCATCAGTCTTGGTAATATTATCATCTACACTTCTATCAGTTAAATACATAATAGCATCACACCATTCTTCGATGCTAAAATCATCACTATTTAAGGATTTAACAGCTGTATATAATATATCTTTTTTAACAAACTTCAAATCTGAAATAATCATACAATTTGTTTTATTTTTTAATTGTTCTAATAATTCTTCTTTTTCCACTTCTCCATCCCTCTTATCTATCTAGGTTTTTACAACATAACACGTATTATGTGGTATTTGATTAGTAATATGTTTTAATCTCTGTAACT
>NZ_JBKTWO010000047.1:0-22570 GCF_047249845.1 Thomasclavelia sp. | reverse complement strand
TGAAGAATAATTTTCTGAGGAACTGTTAGTAGAGAACCTACAACAGTTCTTTTTTATATAATCGATGGGATTAGATGATGTTTCTTGACACTTAAAAAGGGTAGTGATAGGATTAGCAAAAAGGGGTTAGAGTACTGTAACTAAGGAGGAAGTATGCTTAAGAAAAGAACTATTATAGGTTTTGTTTTAGGGTGTTTGCTTTTTACGGGCTGTCAAAATGGGTCAATTAGTGATAAACAGATTAGTAAAAATATATTTGCAATGGATACTTATATGACTATTACAGCATATGGTGATAATGCTCAAGGTGCAGTAAATGATGCGATTGCAGAAATCAAGCGTTTAGATAAATTATTATCAACGCAAAATCAGCAAAGTGAGATTTTTTTATTGAACCAAAATGGTGGTGGTAAATTATCGAAAGATACTGAAAAATTACTAAAAATATCATTACAGTTATGGAAAGATACGAATGGTAAATTTGATATTACTATCTATCCAATTATGCAGGCTTGGGGATTTATAGATAAAAATTATGTTGTACCAGATAGCAATACATTAACCCAGTTATTATCATTAGTTGATTGTTCTACAATAAATATTGATGAGCAAAACTCCACTGTTATTTTTGAAAAAGAAGGGGTGAAGATTGATTTAGGAGGAATTGCTAAAGGATATACTTCTTCTAAGATCATGGATATATTTCGAAAACATAATGTTTCAAAAGGATTAGTTAATCTGGGTGGAAATGTTCAAGTTTTAGGAAAAAAGAGTAATGATGAAATGTGGCAAGTTGCAATTCAGGATCCTGATAATGATGATTATTTAGGAATATTTAAAGCTAAAGATTGTGCTGTCATTACGTCAGGGGGATACGAACGTTTTTTTGAACAGGATGGTGTTAGATATCATCATATAATTGATCCAGTAACAGGTTATCCTGCTAATAGTGATTTAAAATCAGTTACAATTATTAGTGATGATGGTACTTTAGCAGACGGCTTATCAACATCATTATTTATAATGGGTAAAGAAAAAGCAGTAGATTATTGGAAAAAACACAGTAAGAAATTTAATATGATTTTATTGGATAAAAAAGATAAATTATATGTTACTGAAGAGATAACTAGCCAATTTGAAAGTAAACATAAATTTCAAGTTATTAAATAATAAAAATATATACTTGTATAAAAAAAAGAACAATTTTAAAATAGAAACATTGACAGTAATCGCTTTCAATGATATTATAATTATCGTAAAAGTTGTAAATAGTGTGTAACTGGTAAGGCAGGCATTAACTAGACTAAGCTTTATATAGTGATTTTTTAATCCCTATATAGCTTTTGTATGGTTAATGCCTTTTTTAATGAAATAAGCGCGCATTCATTAAGTCTGGTTTACAACATTTTACAGTTTGTTGAAAAGGAGAAGGAAAATGGGTATTAAAAAACAAAAATTTTTGAAGAAAGGTTTGATCGTAGGATTGTCATGCATGATGATCGGCTCGTCTGTTACTATTACAAGCGCAGCTAAGGAATCAAAACCATTGACAGAATTTGCAAATGTTTTAGATGTGACAGCAGATCCTAAAGAAGCTATTTATGGTACATATAGTACAAATGAATATAACAACTTTTCAGATTTAGGAGCTTGGCATGGATATTATCTTCATGATAAAAGTGCAACTGATTTATATGGTGGATTTGCAGGACCAGTAATTATTGCAGAAGAATATCCAGTTAATTTATCTGATTCAATTAATAAGATAAATTTAGAAAAAGTAACTGCTGATGGTGTTGAAAACATTGATTTAACTAAGGCGACAACTGAAGAAATATATTATCCGGGTAGATTAGAACAAATATATGACTTTAAAGATTTGACTTTAAAACTAAAATTGATTTTTGGTACTAATCGAACTGCTTTAATTGAAACTGTAATTGAAAATAAAACAGATGAAGAATTAAAATTAAATGTATCTTGGGATGGACATTTATTTACATATTATACAAATCCAAACAATAGAATGGGAACAACATTAACTAAAGGAAATAATGGGGTAAAGGTTAATTTTGAAACAATTCGTAGTACATGGAATTATATGACAACAGATGAAAACTCATTTGATATTATATTAAGTGAAGATGACATTACTACTGAAATAAGTGATGATCAGCTATCATATACAATTACTAAAAACGAACCGGTTGTTATTAATGCAAATAGTAAATACGAAACTTATCAAACACAAAGTTTCACATATACAACTGATGAAAATAATACTGAAAAACAAAAAGTTGCTGATTTATTAGAAAATCCTAATAAATATTTTGAAGAAAATAATAATCGTTGGCAAGGTTATGTAGATACAATTTTTGAAAACAAAATAAATGTAAATGAAAATTATCAAAAAGCGGCAGTTAAATCAATGGAAACATTGATGACTAATTGGTTTTCACCAGCTGGAGCAATTAAGCATGATGGAATAGTACCATCAATGTCTTATAAATGGTTTATTGGTATGTGGGCTTGGGACTCTTGGAAACAGGTAGTTGCAACAACATATTTTAATGAAGAATTAGCTAAAAATAATGTACGTGCATTATTTGATTATCAGATAACAAGTGATGATACAGTGCGTCCACAAGATGCAGGAGCAATTATTGATTGTATTTTCTATAATCAAAATGAAGATCGTGGCGGTGATGGGGGAAACTGGAACGAACGTAATTCTAAACCGGCATTAGCTGCATGGGCAGTAGAAAATGTATATCGTCAAACTGGTGATAAAGAATTCTTAAAAGAAATGTATCCTAAATTAGTAGCATATCATAATTGGTGGTATACAAATCGTGATATTGATCAAAATGGAATAGCTGAGTATGGTGGAATGGTTCATGAAACATGCTATGACTGGACAAGTTACGGTTATGAAGTGGGACAGATTGTTGAAGGTTTTGGAACTGTTAATGACCAAGGTTTTGTTTTAGATACAAACGGTGAAAGAATAGTATGTCCTGAAGCTGGAATTGAAGCAGCTGCTTGGGAAAGTGGTATGGATAATGCAACTCGTTTTGATCGAGAAGGTAATGGACCAGATGACAAGGGAATTGAAATTTATACTGTAAGAAATGATGCTCATGATCCAATTGGATATGTAATCAATCAAGAATCAGTAGATTTAAATGCATATTTATATGCTGAAAAAGGTTTCTTAAAATCAATGGCTGAGGAATTAGGATATGAGGCAGATGTTGAAAAATATACAAAAGAAGCTAAACACCTTCAAGAATATATTAATAATAATATGTATGATGAAGAAACTGGATTCTATTATGATGTTCAAACAAATGAAGATGGTAGTATTAAAAAATTATTAGTTAATCGGGGAAAAGGGACTGAAGGCTGGATTCCTTTATGGGCAAAAGCTGCAACTAAAGAACAAGCTGCAAACGTAGTTGAAAATATGATGGATGAAAATAAATTTAATACTTTTGTACCTTTCCCTACAGCATCAAAAGATAACGATAAATATGATCCTGAAAAATATTGGCGAGGACCAGTATGGTTGGATCAAGCTTTATATGCAGTAGAAGCTTTGCAAAATTATGGTTATAATGATAAAGCTAAAGATGTAACAATTAAATTATTTGATCATGCAAAAGGTTTGTTAGATGACGGACCAATTCATGAAAATTATAATCCAGAAACCGGTGAAGGTTTGCATACTAAAAACTTTAGTTGGTCAGCATCAGCATTTTATTTACTATATCAAAATACACTAACTTCAACTAATACTACTTCACAAACAGGTTTTGAGATTCCTAATCTAGAAGTTAGTGTAAATAAAGAGTTATTATTAGAAGCAATTAAAAAAGCTGAATTAATTAAAGAAGCAGAATATACAAAAGAATCTTATCAAGGATTAGTAACAGCACTTAATAATGGCCGTAATGTTTATAATGATATTAATGCTACCCAAAAAGAAGTAGATCAGGCTACAAATAAAATTAATGAAGCAATTTTATCACTAGTTAAAGTATCAAATAATGATAATACAGTATCTAGCCCTCAAACAGGGGATGGTACATCAGTGATTTTACCTAGTATATTACTTATATTGGCTGCTGGTACAATTTTATCTCAGATAAAGAAAAAAGAAATTTAAGCTCATAGACGCATACATATTGTATGCGTCTAGTTATTTTAATATGTAGTTAGTGAATTTGTTATAGTTGTATAAATAGAATAAATGATTCTTAAATTATGAAAATTGTAGTAATTTATATTTCATTATGATAGAATCGTTTCATAAATAATCAGCAAAATATTTATGGAGGTATGTTATGTATAAAATTTTACTTTGTTGTACATCGGGTTTGACTACAAGTATGCTTGTAGATGCAATGAAAAAAGAAGCAGCTAAGCAAACTGTAGATGTAATGGTGTGGGCTGTAGCGGCAAGTGCAATTGAATTATCGTGGGCTGATGCTGATTGTATTATGGTTGCACCACAAAATACTGGTGATTTTGAAAAAGTGAAATCAATTGTTAAAACATCTATTCCAGTTGAAGAGATTAATGATATTGATTTTTCAAAAATGGATGGAAAAGCTGTTTTAAATCGTGCAATTGAATTGATTGCAGGTTAAGTTCTTCTGTTTGAATAACTTCTTTTTTTTATTATAGAATGATGTTTGATAGTAGTGTTATTAATAGTTTGTAGTAGATATTTTTTTATAAATAATATACAATAGTCATGGTGATATTATGGCGAAACAAATTCCTTTACAACAAATAAAAATAAATGAAAATAGAATCAAATTATTAAATAATATGGGAATCTATTGTTTGAAAGATTTAGTCCTTCATTTTCCATATCGTTATGATTGTATAGAAGCAACACCTTTAATAAATAATGAAAAAGTTATTATTGAAGGTGTTTTAATTGATGAACCTAAGGTTTTTTTTAAAGGACGTTTATCAAGATTGACATTTCAGATTTTATATCAGCAAGAAGTATATAAAGTAATAATTTTTAATCGCCATTTTCTAAAGAAAAATATGATTAAAGGAATGGTTTTAACTGTAATTGGTAAATATAATAGTACAAATAATAGTATTACAGCAAATGACATTAGATTAAAAGCACTTGAAGAGTTAATAGGTATTACTCCTGTTTATTCTTTAAAGGAAGGAATAACTCAAAAATCATTTCAAAATTATGTCAAGAAAGCTTTAAAATTTTATCAAGGTCATATTCAAGACGAAGTGCCAACTTCATTAATGATCAAACATCATTTGATACATAAAGAATTAGCTTTAAATTTAATTCACTTTCCATGTAATAACGATGATATTAAAGAGGCCTTGAGATATTTAAAATATGAAGAGTTTTTAAAATTCCAATTAACAATGCAATATATAAAACTATCTCGTAAAAAAAATATTGGAATAAAAAAGCAATTTAATCACCATATATTAGAACAATTTATTAATCAATTACCATTTAAGTTAACTTCTGATCAAAAAACAGCAGTTGATGAAATAATCAATGATTTAAGAAAAGATACTATAATGTATCGTTTTATCCAAGGTGATGTGGGTAGTGGTAAAACAGTTGTTGGAGCGATAGGCTTATATGCAAACTATTTAGCAGGATTTCAAGGGGCAATGATGGCACCTACTGAAATTTTAGCTTCTCAACATTTTAAATCTTTAAACAACCTATTTAAGGAAACTGATATTAATTTAGCATTATTAACAGGGCGTTTATCAAATAAAGAAAAACAAAAAATTTATCAGGATTTAATTGATGGTAAAATTAATATCGTAGTAGGGACGCATGCTTTATTTCAAGATAAAGTTAATTATCAAAAACTAGGTTTAGTTATAACAGATGAGCAGCATCGATTTGGAGTAAATCAGCGTAAAGCATTAAAAGAAAAAGGGCAGCAAGTTGATTTTATGGTTATGTCAGCAACACCGATTCCTAGAACTCTAGCAATTAGTTTATATGGTGATATGGATGTTTCAACAATTAAAACGATGCCAACAGGAAGAAAGCAAGTAATAACTGATGTGATAAAATCACATAGTATGAAGCCGATTTTAAATAAATTAAAAAAATATCTAGCTAGTGGTGGCCAATGTTATGTAGTATGTCCATTAGTTGCAGAAAGTGAAGCAATTGATAGTAGAGATGCAACGAGTATTTATGAAGGAATGCGGGCATACTTTAAAGAAGATTATGAAGTTGGCTTGCTTCATGGTAAAATGGATGATGAAGTAAAAGAGAATATAATGGAAAAATTTAAGAATAATCAGATTCAAATCTTGGTCTCAACGACTGTAATCGAAGTAGGTGTTGATGTGAGTAATGCTAATTGGATGGTTATCTATAATGCAGAGCGTTTTGGTTTAAGCCAGTTACATCAATTAAGAGGACGAGTTGGTCGTGGGAAGGAACAAGGGTATTGTTATTTGTTAAGTAGTTCATCTAGTAAAGAAGCGATTGAACGATTAGAGTTTTTAAAAAAATGTCAAGATGGTTTTGAGGTTTCTTATTATGATTTAAAAGTGAGAGGACCTGGTGATATTTTGGGGAATCAGCAAAGTGGCTTACCAGGATTTATGATTGGTGATGTTTTTAAAGATATAAATATTTTGGAGATATCTAGAAAAGATGCTAAAGAATTATTAGAAAATAAATCTAATGATGCTGTTTATTTAAAGTTGATCACAGAAATTGAAGAACAATTAATTAACAATAATAAATATATTGATTAATTTTATGATATAATATGAACTAATATGAGGTGAAAGTGATATGAAATTAGGAATCGATGCTATGAGTGGTGATTTAGGAAGTGCAATAGTTGTTGAAGCTTGTTTGTCATTTCTAAGCAAAAATAAAACAGATGAATTATATGTGGTAGGAAAAAAAGAGGAATTAACAGCTTTAGAATCATACTCACAAGTTACAATAATTGATGCACAAGAAGTTTTAGAAATGACAGAAAATATTTTAGCCATTCGCAGAAAAAAAGAATCTAGTATGGTAAAAACAATGATGTTAGCAAAAAAAGGTGAAGTTGATGCTGTTTTATCATGTGGTAATACGGGTGCATACTATGCTAGTGCGATGTTATTTTTAAAGCGTTTGGAGGGTGTAGAAAAATCATGTTTAATGGCGATGTTACCGACATATAACAATAAAGGTGTTGCTTTACTTGATGTTGGAGCAAACTCTGAAAATACAGCTGAACAATTAAAATCATTTGCTATTATGGGTAATATTTATGCAAAGAATGTACGTAAGATTAATAATCCTAAAGTAGCATTATTAAATATTGGTGCAGAACATCATAAAGGTGATGAAATTCATCAAGAAACATTTAAATTATTAGAAAAGATGCAAGAAATTAATTTTATTGGTAATATTGAAGGTAAGGAGATTTTAGACGGGGATGCTGATGTCATTGTAACTGATGGATTCACAGGCAATGTTGCTTTAAAAACAGTTGAAGGAGTTGCAAAAGTATTAGTAAAAAGCTTAAAAGACGGATTCATGTCATCATTGAGAACAAAAGCGGGGGCTGTGATGGCAAAACCAGCTTTAAAACAATTGATGTGTAAATTTGATACTAAAGCAGCAGGTGGTGCTTTAATGATTGGGTTTGTTAAACCGGTTATCAAGGCTCATGGTTCTAGCGATGCGATTGCTTTTGAAAATGCAATGAATTTAGCATTTGATATGGTTTCAAGTAATGTAGTGGAAAAAATGAAAGAAGGATTGAAATAAAGTGGATTTAGAACAATTTTTGCATAATATGGAGATACCTTATCGTAATATCGATATATTTAAAGAAGCATTTACTCATCCCTCATATGCAAATGAAAATAAATTAAAAAATCATGATTATGAACGATTAGAGTTTTTAGGTGATGCAGTATTGCAATATCATGTTTCAAGACATCTTTTTGATTTATATCCAGATTTACCAGAAGGACGTTTAACACAATTAAGAGCCAAATTAGTTCGTGAAGAATCACTTGCACGTTTTGCAAGAGAATTAAATTTAGGATCATTAATTTTTTTAGGTGCTGGAGAAATAAATAACGGTGGTCGAGATCGTGATAGTGTACTTGCAGATATCTTTGAAGCCTTAATAGGTGCTATTTGTCATGATTGTGGACCTGAATATGTTGAAAAAATGCTTGAGATAACGATTTATAAACATGTTGAAGATGTAAATTATGATGAAATTACTGATTTTAAAACCCGACTTCAGGAATTGATTCAAGCTGACCAAAGAAAAACAGTTACTTATGATTTAATTTCTGCTACTGGTCCATCCAATAATCCAGTTTTTGAAATGGCTGTAAAAATGGATGAAATGATTTTAGGAGTTGGGGTTGGTTCTAGTAAGAAAAGAGCGGAGCAAAAAGCTGCTAAAGATGCATTAAATAAACTTGCCAAATGACAGACTTTATTTTGAAGTCTGTTTTTTTATTATCTATAAAAAAAACCAAGTTAACCTTGGTTGAAAAAATCACGTACTTCTAATAAATCATTCATGATTTTATATGCCATTCCAGCAAATTCAGGCTCTGGATATTTTAAATCAGGAATACAAATGACTTTAATTGCTGCGCTATAAGCAGCATTAATACCCGCTTCAGAATCTTCAAGAACTAAAGCTTCTGAAGGTTTAACACCTAATTTTTCACAAGATTTTAAAAATACTTCAGGATCAGGTTTACCTCTAACTACCTCATCTCCACAAATTGAATCATCAAAATATGGATTTAATCCAGCTAATTTAAAAATATGGTCAACTCGATGACGTTTTGAACTAGTTGCTACAATTGTTTTATAATCATGCTCTTTTAAATATCTTAATAACTCAAGTAATCCTTTTTTTAAAGGAATTCCTTTATTTTCAAAAACTTCATCCATATATTCGTGGATTTCTTTAATAGTATTTTTTATATCAAAGTCCTCCCCATATTCTTTATAAATAAGTTCAGAAATCCCTGCTACAGGTTTACCTAATAGTTTTCTATAAAAGTTTAATGACATAGTTAATCCGCTTTTAGCTAAAACGTGCTGATACCCTTCAAAAGCAAGCCTTTCAGTATCAATCATTAAACCATCCATATCAAAAATAACAGCTTTAATCATATAGTTACCTCCATTGGCAACATATTACCATAAATTATAAATTTAGTTAAATGATTTTGTGTAATAAAAATATATTTGTTTCATATATTGCACTAAAGGAGTTGTGAATATGATACATAGAGGGGAAATCTATTATGCTGATTTATCACCAGTAGTGGGAAGTGAACAAGGGGGATATCGACCAGTTGTAGTATTGCAGAATAATAAAGGAAATCGTTATTCAACAACTATTATTGTAGCACCTATTTCATCTAGATTAACCAAGAATCCTTTACCTACTCATGTAACTATTGAAAATAATTATTTAGAGAAAAAAAGCGTTATCTTATTAGAACAGATAAGAACTATAGATAAGCAGAGAATAAGAGAAAAAGTAGGAATAATCGATGATAAAATGATGCAGCTGATTAATCAAGCGATTAAAACTAGTTTGGATATTAAATAGTTTTACTTTTGGGTAGCTTTTTTGTTATAATACGCTCATGGAGGTAAGATATGAATGAATATTCGTGATATTAAAACAAAAGCAAAAAGTATTTTGATAAATCGTAATAATATAATTTTTGTTTTTATATTTATTAGTGTAACAACAACTATAGTAAATTATATTAGTCAAACACTAGGAGTAATGATACCAGTTCTATCATTGCTGATATCAATAATAATGTTACCATTTTCTCATGGTAATATTGTAACAGCTTTAAAAGCAGTAAATGAACAAGGAGATGAAATTACTGTTGAACATGAAGGACTTGCAGGGTTAAAGAGATTTAGAGAATTGTTTTTTACTTATTTTCTTCAAACAGCATTTTTAATGGTGCTTATGCTGCTTGTTTGTTTGGTGCTATTTTTTATTGCAAGGTTAACAATTGATGAAAGTGCGTTTAATAATTTAGGCTTGTTATTTTCACAAGCTGGTGTTTATACAAGTGATGTTACAGCTTATTTAGAAGATCCTGCTTTTATGCAGGCGGCTACTTCTCTTGGTGGGATAGTTATATTAGGTATTATTGTTATGGCGGTTGTTGCAGTCATGTACAGTTTAATTTTTGCATTGACACCATATGTGTTAGAAAAGAATAGAATTTATGGGGTTAAGGCGATGAGTCAATCAGCACGGCTAATGAAAGGACATAAGGGAACATTATTTGTTTTATACCTTTCTTATTTAGGATGGTATATTTTGTCTATTGTAATAACATCTGTTGTTCAAGCGTTTTTACCAATTCCTTTAATTATTGATGTGTTAATGGCGGCTTTAATTGTTTATTTATTTTCTGCGGAGATGCAAACAAGTGTTGCAGTATTGTTTGAAGAAATAAATTTAGAGAATAATGTATAGGAGTGTTAAATTGAGTTTAATAACTAAAGTGAAATTAAATAATCGTCAAAAAGCAATTGGGACAATTCTTCTTTTTCCCTGGTATTTATATTTTGCACCAAGTTTTTTTAATTTTTTAATAAAATTATATGTAACATATGTCAATGATAATTTAACATCAGAAACTATTAATACGTATTTTAATGTTTTAATTGCACTATCAACGGCTATTTTTTTGTTATTTATATTTAGAGATTTTATTAAAAAGAATTGGGAAATATTTAAACAGGAATTATTAGAAAATATTATTTGGGTTTTAACCATTGGGATTGGTTCTGCTTATTTATTTAGTTATATAGGGGAATTTATAGTTAATTTACTTTTACCTGCTAATACTAGTGAAGCAACAAATCAAACATTAGTTGTTACATTAGTATCATCAAATATGTTATTAATGACATTTCATGCAGTGATCCTAGCGCCGATTGTTGAAGAATTGTTTTTTAGAGGACTTATATTTAATACCCTTCGCCAAAAAAGTGTATTTTGGGCACATTTGATCTCTGCATTCTTGTTTGGCTTATTACATGTTTATAGCTATATTTTAGCTGGTGATATGAGCGAGTGGATAAAGTTGATTCCATATATGACTGCTGGGTTAGCTTTTTCTTATGCATATGAAAAAAGACAGAACATTATTGCTCCAATCTTCTTACACGGGATAAAAAATTTAATTGCAGTGATATTAATATATGTAATGTTTTAACAGCATCCCTTTTAAAGGATGCTGTTTTTATTAGAACATCATTACAATTATACCAACACTAATTCCTAAAATCATTCCAAAAGTTACATCACTTAAATAGTGAACAAATAAGTATAATCTAGAAAAAGCCATTAAAAATGCAAATAGAATAAGTACTATACCTGTCTTGGAAAAGAAAAAACATACAGTGGTAGCACAGGCAAAACTAGATGTAGTATGTCCTGAGGGAAAAGAATAGTCGCTAGGGATAGCGATAAGCATTTCTACATCGCTATATGTGTGACAAGGTCTTTTCCTTTTTATGATTGATTTGATAGTAACTTGTCCAATAATAGTTGCTAAAAGTAATGCTGCCAGCATCTTTTGTGATAATAATTGTGTTTTGCTGCTTAGACTTAAAATAAGAATCAGCAGTAGCCAAATCATTCCAAAGTCACCAATTCCAGCAATAAATTTCATTGTATTGCTTAATAATTTATGATGATAAAATTTTGGAAAAAAATGAGATGTTTTTATATCTATTTCTTTAATCTTCTGTAGAAGAGTCATTATCGTCCTTCCCTTCTTTAAATAAGATGTATCCAAACTTAACTATATATACAATGATTAGATTAAAAATAATAAATAAGATTAGTTTGATTGCTAGAGGAGATAAAAAACTATTCCCAGAAATTAAACTATTATAATTCGGAATAAAATTCAAAAAGCTATGAAGTTCATTAAAAATAAATATGTATATTGATAAAACAATATTTATATAAAAATCAATTATATTTTTTATAATACTAGCAATTATACCTGGACCACAAATAAAATCTTCAAAAGCAACAAAGACAATCATTCCTGAAAAAGAACCAATACTAACTAGAGCTAATATATAAAGAAAATTAATAATTTTAGTAGTAAAAGAAACCGTTTCATCGTCTTCATCGATTATTGTTTCAATTGATGAACTGTCCTTTTCTCCGGTATCTGTTTTTGATACTGATGTTCCATTAATAATATCCATAAGTTCATTAACTCGTTCTGGATTCCCACCAATAATTGATTTACTAGAAGCTGATTTTTTAACAGATTCAGATTGATAATCATCATTAGATTCATCTGTAAATTCAAAATGTTTAATTAACTCTTCTTGTTTATCAAAGTTTGGTTTATCCTCTTCCAATGAGTTACTTTCTTTTTTATAGTTGTCAGAATTTTCATCTTCGAATAAAGAAGGATTTATAGAAACAGATTTCTTATTTAAAATCTCACCTAAAAAATAATGATAAGTATCACGAACTAAATCTATTAATTGAGGATCATTTTGATACTCTTCAAGCAGTTTATAATATGTCTGTTCAAGTGTTTCAACAGACATATCACTAGACATACCAAGTAATGGTGAATACATTTCCATTGAATCATATCGTGCAAAAAGAAAAATATTAATAACTTCAAGATTATTTTTAGCAACTCTAAAAGCTCTAGAAGTAATTGAATTGGTAATTGGGCATAGATCAGTTAAATAAATTACATTCATTAATTTACGGTTAGCAGCATATAGTAAATTAGGATAATTTGCAACGACTAAAGCGTCTTCTGGAGTAATATTTAATTGTTCTAAGACGGTTGTTAATAAGTAGGGATCTGGTAAAGGGGGATTGTTACTATCACCACCGATAATAAAATCAATGTAGTTATATAATCTGGTTAATTGCAAGTATTGAATAGCACGTTTTATTTTGTGACTAGAAATCACAGCAATTTTAATATTTTTTTGTTTAAAAAACTGTAATATTTCTTCAGTTCCTTCTTTTATTAATGAGTTTGGTTTTAATTTAGCATATTCATACAAATCACGCTCAATTAGCTCGTTTAGATCATCAGGAACAATATCTTTTGTAATTGGAAAACTGTTATACATAGTTTGCATATTACCAAGTGATTTTTCAAAATCTTCTTTTGTAATATCATAGTTATGAATCTTACATATTTTTTTTAAATAATTAAATCTTAGACGATTTAAATCTAATATTCCTCCATCTAATGACAAAATAACTACTTTTATATTTTCTACGGTTTGCTTATAAAACATAACTAAATCACCCCACCTGTTTTTTAATTATATCATAAATTTTAGACTTTATCATTAAAAATTCCTTGCTTTTATTTAATAATAGGTGTATTATAATAAATGTCATCTCTCCTTAGCTCAGTTGGTAGAGCATCTGACTCTTAATCAGAGGGTCCACGGTTCGAGACCGTGAGGGGAGACCATTAGAAAACATGGCTTAAACACTAGGTTTTACTAGGGTTTAGGCTTTTTTTATGTCTTGTTATAAGTTGTTTTTATTGTATGTATTTTGATATATTTAGAAGTGTTTGATAGTCTTTAGTGGTAGTCAAATGGTAGTCAAAAAAGGTGTTAAAAAAACTACTCATTACTAAGTAGTTTTAATTCGATATTTTTAGTTGTTAATTTTATTTTTTCTTCAACGAAATTTTCAATAATATCATTTTCTCTTAATTTATGTTTGTCTAAGTGTATGTACACTTCGTTTAACATTTTACTGTCACTGTGCCCCATATAGTACTGTGCGTCTTTTAATCTAACGCCACTGTAATATAACAAAGTAGCATAGGTGTGTCTAAATATATATGGTGTAAACCCGTCGTTATTAAATTCTATATTTAATTCTAGTGCTTTCACTTTTATTTTATCCGTTATCTTTTTAACGAGCCATTTATAACCTTGATACGTTAAATAATCATTCCCTCCTGTTAGATTTGTAAACAGCTTTGAAGTTGGCAGGGTGGATAAGAAATAGCTCACAAACGGGATTATATTGCTAAATAGCGGTACTTCTCTTATGCTGCTATCGTTTTTAGCAAATTTTTGGAATATAGGTTTATTGGAAGTGTAAACTACTGTTTTATTTATGGTTATATAACCGCTATTGTTTTCTATAACAAAATCTTTTTTTGTTAATGCTCGTGTTTCCTCGGGTCTAAGACCACAGTATTTAGATAATATAACAAACATTTTTTCGCGATCGCTAAAGTCTGCAATTTCTGTCAAATAAAATTCTTCATCAGTTAAAATTCTTTTTTCTGTCTTTTTTATTTTAGGCTTAACTATTCTTTTGCAAGGATTTTTAACGATTATATCATCATCAATCGCACTTTCCATAATTTGGTTAAGAGTCATGTATACCTTATTGGCGGTATTTGGTTTATCTATAAGATCATTTATGATCATTTGTATATCTGTTTTTTTTATATCGGTAATTCTTTTATAATCTATTCTGTCAAAATGGTTTTCTAAAATAGATTTATAGCTTTGTACAGATTTAGCACTTATAAGCGGTTTTTTAGCTTTAAACCATTGTTCCTTGTAGTCTTTAAATAATACTTTACCGCTTTTTAACAGTTGCCCCTGTTCGTAGTTTACTATTAAATCTCTTTTTTTCTTTTCCACCTCTTTAGCGGTTTTACCATAAACGGTATACTGTTTACCTCCAAGCCGAATAGAAGTAGAATAACGCCCGTCCTTGCGTTGTTTATATTTTTGCGCCATATTTATACATCCTTTCTTTTTTTAGCAATCTATGTTAAAATATGGCTACATGGATTGCTAATAATGTGGTAGTTGTTTGCGTTTCATGTTTGCTCTCCGTGCCAACGGAGGGCTTTTTTATAGTTTGTATATTTTTTTAGGTTTCTCACTTCCTTTTTCTTCAATTGATTTTATGATTAATTCATCATTGTTAAAAATACAGTCAATTATAATTATTTTGCCTTTGTTAGGGGTATATGTTCGTATATACGCTTTATACATCGTTCCATCACACAAGTATTTAATTTTTCCAAAATTTTCATTCAAAAAACCATCATTACTTATATCGAAGTGTAATATAAAAGGTGTTTTAGTTATATTACCACCTTTTGTGTATGGGTCATAATAAAGATAAGCATAATCATAATCACAATGAAATTTTTTAAATTGAATTTTATTTGGGTTAATTTTATAAGCGTTTCCGTTATAACGATTATTATATAAATCAATTGCATTGTTTAAAGTGTATAAATCATTAATGATTTTATTTTGGTATGTTTTTTTTGTTATACAATAAGCATTATAGACCTCAGATTCTTTCATTTTTTTAATATCAAAATACCAATTTGAAGTATCGATATTATTTGTTTTGTTAAGGTTGATTATATTTAAGTCTATAATATTAGTGATTTTTTTGTTTTGAATATTTATTAAGTCCGCAAATATAGGATGTTTAATTGCACATTCATTCAAATACTTTTTTATTTGATTCAATTTATTTAATACTGATAAAGGATTGTTACTGTGAGTATAGGAATTATTAATTTCTCTATCTAAGTAGGCTTGTAACATATTGTTTATTTCTATGTGAACATCGTTAATTGTAATATCAAAATCAATATTTTTATATTTTTTTATTTCTTCTATATCTTGTATTGATCTAACTATTAATTCATATCTCGTTAAATAAGAAGCAGGGTTTTTAAAACCATGCCGTATTTGACTTAATGATTTTCTTCCGTTTGCTTTGCAAGTTTCAAACCTAACATCTAGATAAGCATCACATTTTACACACAATTTTGATGTGTTAAAAAAACTTAAAGATTTACCGCAATATAAACATTTATTCCGCATAATGCCTCCTTTCTGTTGAAATAAATTTTTATAATATTTTTTTTAGGTAACACTTCTCAATGGAGGTGTTACAATGAAAATATTAATAGCAGACATAAGAAATAAAAAGAATATTAGTCTTGGTCAACTATCTAAAATGACTGGTATTCCTAAATCGACAATAAGCGATTATGAAAACAAAAAGCATAGTCCTAGAATTGATTTTTTAGAAAAAATAGCAATTGCTTTGCATGTTAAAATAAGCGATTTATACGAATCCAAATACAAATAACAAGATTATTTATATTTCTGTCCGCAGTATCGGAAGATTGCGCTTGTTCTCTTTTCAAACATGTTTTGTCGATATATAATTATTTATGTACTGTACCACTTATTATCCCAATAAATGTTTAATTAATTAGATATTTTAAAATAAAAATGAGAGGGGACGGTACTATGGATAACTATATAGAAGATTTAAAAAATTATTTATTAAATCTTATACAAGAAGTCCAAAATATTCGAGCTTTAAAAATGGCAATCAAATGCCTTGAACACGCTCGACACAAAGCCGATTAAAGGGTAAATTAATCGGTTTTTTTGTTTAACCTATTAACTATTGTATCTAACAATGCAATATCTTCATCGGGAAGTTTCATAATTGCATCTATAAGATTTTTTCTTGTTTGATTATTTGCGTTCTGTTGCCACCCTACTAGATAAGACGGTGATACATTAAATATATAAGCTAATTGTTCAATTTTGTCATTTGGTATATTCGATATTAAATCGTTTTCATATTTAAAAACGGTTTGCCTTGACGTTTTTAATTTATCAGCTATTTGATCTAAAGTATATTTGTTTTTTTGTCGTAGCGCTTTTATTCTTGCTCCGATTGTCGCGTTAACAACTTTATCATGAAGTTTGGCAGATGTGTTAATTGATAAGTTGCTATTTTCGATTAAATTGGATTTTTCAATGCCAAAATAATTAGCGAGCATTTCTATTTTGTCAATTCTAGGGTATTTTTTTCCATTAATCCAATCAGAAAAAGTCGTGTATTTAAAACCTAAATCATTACAAACATCATTTCTTGTTTTATTATTTAAATTCATATACTTTTTAATATTATTAGCTATGGCTTTTTTGTTATTTGAGTCACACATTTTATACACCTTTTTTAGTCGATAATCAATCGGTCTTTTTTTCTATTAGGGCATCAAGTACTTTTTCCATAAATAGTATATCTTCCTCGGGCAAATCTATAGCAGATTTAATAAGTTTCTTTCTTGCTTCGTTATTGCTCATCATAATATCATCTATTTGATCTATGATTGACATATCATAACGATCAAGTTCATCACCTAAAAGCAAACGCGAGACTTCGCAATCAAGAACTTTAGATAATGTAACTAAAGTTTCATAGTTAGGTATACTTATGTTGTTTTCAAAATCGTTAATTTGTTCTATTGGAATGCTGGTAAGTTTGGATAACTCACTTTTGGTTATACCTTTGTTTTCTCTTGTTTGTTTTAAATTTTTCCAAACATTGCATTGTTCATCACTTTTTTCCTCTAGTAAATCAGATTTTAAAATACCGAAATAATCCGCCAAATATTCAACCGCACCCATTCTAGGGAGTAGCTTGCCACTCAACCAATTTGAAACGGATTGTTTCGAAACGTGAGCGATCTCGCTTATATTTGTCTGGTTTAATCCGTTTCGTTTCATATAGTATCTAAGGTTTTTAGCGAATGTATTTTTAATCTCTCTAGTATCAGCCAAAATAATCACCTCACTTTCTGTTATTCTATTTCAATATATATAATAATATTCATTTATAAGTATTTCAAGTAAAACTTTAATAATTTGCATATTTTAATGTTTTTTTTAAAGTTTCCCTTGACTGTAAAGTTAAACTTTACTATAATGTATGTTGTAAGGAGGAGGTGATAAGGTGCCAAAAAAAATAACACTAAAGGCGGCAAGAGTTAATGCTGGACTTACTATAAAAGAAGCGTCTAAATTATTAGGTGTATGTGAAGCTACCTTAATTAAGTGGGAAAAAGACCCATCTATAATCCAAAATAAGTATAGAGATATAATATCTGAAGTCTATGATTTTCCTAGTGACTTCATTATTTTTCGCAAAAACAGTAAAGTTTAACTTTACACAATGATGATATTGCAAACAACTACCACATAAACATATACAGAAAGGAGTAAGCAATGGATAAAGTTGAATTAATCGCAAATGATGATCAATACCAAATCTTTATTAATGGCGTTGAAATTAAAGATGTAAAACAGTTGAACATCAATAAATATTCAAGCGATGTTTCGGAAATAACAATAACATTTATTGGTAAAGTTAAAACAAAAAACGGAGGGTAAACAAGATGCGAACAACTACCACAAATAACAGTTATCCCAAACGCTATATGACGATAAAAGAATTATTGCCATTTGGATTTAGCGAATGGGAACTAAAAAAATATACTAAAATACGCGGTTTTCCCGCACATAAAGCGGGTAAAACATCACCTTGGAAAGTAGATACTTCTAAGTTAGACAATTGGCTAACAAGAAGATTTGGAGCTTAAAGGAGGTGATGCGATGGAAATAGAAAAACAAGTATACAGGTATATAATTACCAATTACATTGGCAAAGAAAATAAGATTAAAAACCGTCAATTAAGAGGGGTTTTCCCACAAATAAAAAGCGATAAAGCTATGCGCAAGATTATTCAAAACATCCGATGTGATCCTAAATTTACTATCTTTATAGGAAGTGTGTCGGGGCGAACGGGCGGTTACTTCGCTTGTACAACAAGGGAAGAAATAAACGAAACCGCAAACAACCATCAACGTCGCGGTTACAAAATGATTAAAGAGGGTGAAATATTTAGAAATAAAGACATTATAGAATTTGCCAAACAGTAAAAAAGACGACTCGCCAAAGTCGCCCATATAAAAAGAACCAAACAAATTATAACTTAATAAAAAAGGAGTGTCAAATGGATAAGTTAAGTGCGCGAGGAGTGTTTACAATAACAGTAATGATTATATTATCGGGATTTGCTATCGCGGGTATTATCCAAACGGTTATATAAAAAGGAGAAATAAAATGGAAGCGGAACAAATGAGCGATGAAATGCGTTTACAGGATGCGGATTTATACAGTATCAAAAACACTTTATCATTAAGCCAAATAAGAAAACTAAAAGAAATAGAAGAAATAGACAATACAATAAAAGAATTTAAAACAAGATACAGCGAGCAAGAACAGTATAAAGAAGTGCTGGAAGATATTTTAACAGTTATGCTAAGCAATAGTGAAGCATTATTAGCTAAAGGATATGGAAATGATAAAGTAGCCAGCGTTAAGGGAATGTTTAAAAAAATGTTTGATGATGAATTAGATGATATGGCAAAACTTATTGAAGATCATTTAGACATCAAAAATGATTTAGAGGAGGAATAAAAATGGCACAGAAAAAAGCAAAAAACATCTATGAAAAGATGTTAAGTGCGACAAAGCAAATTAAAACTGTTGCTAAAAATCTTGAAGTAGAAGTAAGTTCTTATAATTCGTATAAAGCGGTTAGTGAAGTAGATGTATTAAAAGCAGTAAAACCTATAGAAGAAAAAATAGGTATTTACAGTTACCCGCACAGTCGTGAGATCGTTGAAAGCAGACAGGTTACTTTTAAAGGAAAAAAAGGGGATAGGGAAAGCTTTTATATTCGTCTTAAAACAGTGTACAGGTTCTTAAACATCCAAAACCCTAATGAATATATAGACATAGTAAGCTATGGTGATGGTATTGACAGTGGAGATAAAGCCACAGGCAAAGCAATGACTTATTGTGATAAATACGCATTGTTAAAAGCCTATAAAATCGCTACAGGTGAGGATTTGGACGCAGAGGCTAGTAAAGAATATGAAAAGATACCGCAGACAATCAATGAAAAACACAGTTTATTATTAGCAGAACATACAAAGGTCGTGAACAAACTTGATGAATATGGAATTGATTTTAGAGAAAAATTAAAACCTATGGTACTGCAAAAAGCAAAAGTTAAATCAATTAACGTTGTTGATCTAGAAGACAATGAACTGTTTGAGCTTATTAAATTCTATAAATTTCTAATAAGTACATATGAACATCAGCAACAAAACGAAACAATTCAACAGGGAGGAATAAACTAATATGAAAATAACTAATGTAAACAACTTACCCGCACCTTTTGTAAGTGCGGTAGAACGTGAGTACCAATACAAAGATAAGCAGTATTCAGCAACCCAGCTTTTAAAAGGCTCATGTGAAGCGGTCTTGGAAAGACGTCATCATGATGAAATACAAAATGATGTATCAGATATGATTTGGTTGATATTCGGTACTGCGGTTCATTCTATTTTGGAAAATGCCGAGGAGGAAGCAGAACAGTTAAAAGAAAACAAAATCGTTATTGATGTGGATGGAGGATATAAGCTAAGCGGTATTTTTGATTTATACGATGCCAAAGAAAAGAAAGTAACAGATTATAAAACTGCTACTGTTTGGAAAGTAATTTTTAACGATTGGGAGGATTACCGCAAGCAGTTATTAATATATGCATATATGTTAAAAAAGATTGGTTTTGAGTGTAACAAAGGCGAAATAATTGCAACTTTAAAAGACCATTCTAAATCTAAAGCTAAATATGATACAAGCTATCCTCAATTTCCTGTACATAAAGTTTCGTTTGAATTTAGCGATAATGATTTTAAAGAAATTGAAAGATTTATTAAAAATAAATTCAATGAAATTAAACTACAGGAAGCGTTAAGTGACGATAAGTTAATCCCGTGTACAGATGTTGAACGATGGCATAAGGATGATAAATATGCAGTTATGAAAGAGGGGAGAAAAAGCGCATTAAAAGTATGTTCAAGTCAAGTTGAAGCTAACGAATATATAGCTAGTAAAAATCTTGATAGCAAGCATTATATCGAATTTAGAGAGGGACAGGACACAAAATGCGATGATTACTGCAATGTTAAACAGTGGTGTCCTTTCTATAAAGCTAAATTAAATAAAAAAGGAAGTAACTAACATGATAAACAATGTTGTTTTAGTAGGTCACTTAACACGCGATCCCGAGCTTAGAAGAACGCCACAGGGCGATGCAGTAACTTCTTTGACTCTTGCAGTCAATCGTAATTATATTTCACAGGATGGTCAACAACAGGCAGATTTTATAAAATGTATTGTTTGGCGCAAACTTGCTGAAAATGTAGAAAAATACTGTTCAAAAGGAAGCTTAGTCGGGGTTACAGGAAGAATACAAACACGCAGTTATGATAATTCCCAAGGGCAGAAAACATATGCGGTTGAGGTTATTTGTAATAGTGTACAGTTTTTAGAAACAAAGAAAAAAGAAGAAAATAAAAATGAATGCATTGATTTAGCAAAGGAATTTGACAATTCGCTAAATACATATGACATAACAGAAAAAGATATACAGTTTTAGGTATGGCAAGAATTAGAAAGGTTAACGGTGTACATGTAATTGAGGGCGCAGTTCTAGGAGAAATTAATGATTTATTTCTGGACTGTAGTCCAGACAATTACATTGATGTAGAAATTAAAATTATTGATACAAGACGTATTAGTGAGAAGCAAAGAAATTTTATATTTGCACTATGTGATGATATTAGTTTTTATACAGGTGATGAAAAAAACTACTGTAGAATTGTGATGCAGTATTTTAATGCAAATTTACGGGAAATAGAAGTTGAGAGTTTGTCAAACTGCTCTATGACTTATGCAAACGGATTAATTGACACGATTATAAACCACTGTATAGATCAAAGAATACCAATAAACGATGATATTATTAAAAAAAATAATTATCATTTTGGAAGCAAACAGGTTTATATAATGTGCTTTAAAAGAATATGTGCGGTATGTGGAGCTCGTGCAGATATACACCATGTAGATCATGTAGGAATGGGAAACAATCGTAAAAAAATGTCTCACGTAGGAAAAAGAGTACTACCATTATGCAGAAAGCACCATAATGAAATACATAACATCGGAGAAGATAAATATATAGACACGAATTGCTTAACTCCTGTTATCGTGGACGATAAAATGGATTACTTTATAAAAAAGGGAAAATTAAAAATTTACAAGGAGGAGCAAAAAAATGAGTAAAAAAAATAAGGTACAAAACTGTAACTTTATAGTTATACACGGGTGGATGATAACCGAATTAAATCTAAAAGGTAATGCATTGTTAATATATGCTATTATTTATGGTTTTTCCCAAACCGAGGGACAAAGTTATAATGCGGGTTTGCAGTATTTAGCTGATTGGACCAACTCTACTAAACAGGGGGTATTAAATGCTTTAAAAAAGCTGGAAGAACAAAGTTATATAGACAGATTCGAGCAGATGTATAACGGAGTAAAGTTTGTACAATACAGTGCAAAAGATATTAATACCATTAAAAAAAGTTTAATAGTGTTAAGCGGTAAAGAAAGTTTAATAGGTATTAAACAAAGTTTAACGGAACCGTTAAACAAAGTTGAACGGGGTATTAAACAAAGTTTACCCAATAATATATATAATAATATATCTAATAATATAGAAG
>NZ_JBKTWO010000046.1:0-25991 GCF_047249845.1 Thomasclavelia sp. | reverse complement strand
TGGTAAACAGTTCAGAAAAAGAACTGTTGACCAAGCATTCTGTTTTTTAATTATTTTATAAGCTCCAAAAGCCATGGTGCTGATGGTTTGGCTATTGCCCGAGCATTGAGATATGCCATTTCAAGAGTCAGACAAGTATTTCCTAAATAGTATCCGTCCATAACTGTCAGTGTCATTGCCAAATCCGGCTTATTCATTTTAGTAAGATATATCGGAAGTAAATATTGCACTCTCCCCATATATCCCTGTGCAGAAATAAGTCCCGGTTCTATAACTGCTTTTCGCCTTGCAAGTTCCACTGCAGTTTCCAATAGCAACGGCAAATTTTTAGCCTTTCTTATTTTTGCGGGAATTCTATTTAGATTTTCTTCATCACCCAAAATATGCTCAACATTTACCCTTATTGACCATTCGGGATTAAAATTCAAACCTTGCTGTGCCATATGATACACCGGTCGTTCAGGCAACGGCTCTATATATTTAAGCCATGGTGACATTTCATCACAAAAGCCTTTAAAATACCATTCAAGCATAGAATCCTGCTTTTTATTTCTGAAAAAGCAGCCATATATGCCTTTATAGCTCGGGGTGTATAATCCTGTATGAAAGCAGGCACATTCATTCTCAATGTAAAAATATTTTAATGCTTTATTATCTTCTTGTTCTGAGTTGAATTCAATAGCCTGTTTACGAAAAATTGTATGTATATATCGTTCCAATATCGGTGTTTCTGCATTCTTTGTTTCAACTGCCGGTTTCTTGAACTGCCATGCCTCCGGCAATACCATACATTTTAAATCATGAAGATGCCTGTACCAATCGGGTACATAAGCAAACTCAAATAAGTCACTTTGTATTGTTATCATTTTTTATCACCTTACATTTCAAAAGTTCTTCAAGATACCTCATCTGTATCTCTGCTTTAAAATCTTCGTCTACATATCTTATCAAATTTCCAAACCTATCTTTTTTAGTAACCATTGAAACTTTATTTATATATCTCTCATAGCGTTTCAACATTAATATCTGTGCATCACAATCCCCGTTGATAGCTTTTTCTGCAGTTCGATTCTTAAGGTCCACGAATATCACACTCCAATCTCCTTTCTTTATAATTTTTTATTAGCTTAAAAGCTTTGTTTTTCCAATTTGTAATAGTTTTCTCTGAAACGTTTAATATCTTTGCAATATCTCTTCTTGATAATAAATACCAATATTTTAATATCAACACTTCTTTTAATTTATCATCAAGACATAACATAGCTTCATACAACCATTCATTCTTAACATTGCAACAATGTCCGCTGTTATCAGAAATAACATATTCACTTGGATATATATCTTGTTCTCCTACTAAATCTGTATCAAACTCAACAAAATCAAAACTTCTTTTCTTTGCGCTCATTCTGCGACGTATATCAACTGATGCAGTATATATAACATTCATACTATACTTATCAATCATATCCCATTGTTCTATTTCACCATCATATGAGGAATTAAGCATAACTTTTCCACCCCTCTATATGTAATTTTGAAAATGAACTTTTTTGCTCCTCATTAATAATAAATCGCAAAAAGCAGTGAAAAAAGGAACCTAATTCACAAAAAAATCTTTTTTTGTCTAAATATCACAATATATATATATATTGTTTATACAATTATTTCAATATTAATAAAAAAACAAACTGGATTTATCATCAAATATTTTGATGAATCCAGCTTATTTATTTTATGGCAATAAATGATTATCTGAATATAACTATTTTATCATAAGCAAATGTTCTTGAAAATAGCTATCATAATATTCTGACAAGATTCTGATTCACTATTTATACACTCAATCCTCAACATTTAAACTAAGCTTTCATAATATACTTTTTTCTTATGTGAAAAATTAATATAACACATCGTATATTTAACAAAAAGTATTATAACAGTTTACATTTATATATTTCTATCTATCTATAATTATTAGATATACATATAACAAATAATTTACATATAAAAGATACAACATTCTATATGCAAAAAAATATTGTTTTTAGGAGGTGAACTATAGAATTATATGTATTCAATCTATTATCTTATATAGATAATAAGATATTTTTTTAGGATTATAAAAATATTATATGCGAGAGGAGTAAATATGAAAATTATAGACAGTACAATTATTGTAGCTTTAATTTCAATGGCTGGAACAATCATTGGTTCTATGATAGGTGTTATGAAATCAAATGACAAAACACTATACAGAATTGAACAATTAGAAAAAAAAGTTGAAGCTCACAATAATCTTGTTGAACGAATGACAATTGTTGAACAAGAAGAAAAATCCAATGAACAACGAATCCAAAGATTGGAGTGTGAAAAATATGATTAATTGGAAAATAAGATTTAAAAATCCTGTGTTCTATATTCAGCTAATAGTTTCAATAATCTCATCTATTTTTGCCTATATGGGAATAACAGCCTCTGAAATAACGTCATGGTATAAACTATTTGAGATTATTCGTCAAGCTTTTTCAAACCCATATATAATTTTTATTATGGTTATAAGTATTTATAATTTTTTAATTGATCCTACAACAAAAGGTATAAGTGACAGCAAAAAAGCTATGACATATGATGAACCTAACATATAAAAAGGAGAATTGAGGATGAACGTTTTATTAATTGCAGGTCACGGAAATGGTGACAGCGGTGCTGTCGGCAATGGTTATGAAGAAGCTGAGTTGACCAGAGAATTTGCTGTATTGCTAAAAGAAAATTTAAAATCTTTTTGCAATGTAACATTGGCAGATACTAATCGTAATTGGTTTGAATTCTTAGGTTCTAATAATTATGATTTTTCAAAATATAACTACGTTTTGGAAATTCATTTTAATTCAGGAGGTGGCTCTGGAAGTGAAATATTTGTTACCACAGCTGAAAGTGGAATAACCGTTGAAGACGAAATTCTAAAAAACTTATGTAATTGCGTTAAATATCACAACAGAGGTGTCAAAAGAAAAGATTTCCGTGTTATTTCAAAAATAAAATCTCAGGGAGTTTGTTCAGCATTGCTCGAGGTATGTTTCATAGATAACAGCAATGATATTGAAATATATCAAAAAAACAAAAATAAGCTTGCTACTGCAGTTGCAAAAGGAATTGCAACTGGATTCAATTTAAAATATATTTCGGATAAAAATAGCCCCCATAGTACAGATGTTTCTGAAAAAGCAAAAGATGCTATAGATTGGTGCTCTAAATACAATATATTGCCTCCAGATATTATATCAGACATGGATGATCAAAAAATATTATTATGCATTGGTCTATATAACACAGTTAAATTTTTAGCAGAACATATTTAATTTTATGTTCTGCAATTTAACAAAAAATATCTTAAATTATATATTATACAAAATTAAAGGGAGAATTTATTATGATAAATAAAAATGATCTTATTTCTATTATAGTAAAACCTACTAATGCCTGTAATCTACGTTGCAAACACTGTTATCACGCTGGAACAGGTTATGATAATGAACAAATGTCAGACAAAATGCTAGAGAAATTAATTTCTTCAAGCGTGCCACATTTTTCAGGTATACACTATATCTGGCATGGTGGTGAACCTTTAAGTATGCCTCTGACATTTTATAAACGTGCTCTAGAATTAGAACAAAAATATAAACATAACCCTAACCAAAATATTAAAAATAGCATGCAGTCTAACGGAACTTATGTCACTGAAGATGTTGCAAAATTTATTGCAGATAATAACATTTTAATTGGATTTTCATTTGAAGGTCCATACAATGACTTTTTGCGAAGTCATACAAATATGACCTTAAAAGGATATGAAAATTTAAAAAAATATAACATTATCCCTGGTACTATAGCTGTTGTAGGTAAGCATAATATTAATAACTTAATTGATGTTTATGAATATTTCCGCAATAAGAATCAGCCTTTAAAACTTAATACAATATTTGCATCTGGATCTGCTAAAGAAAACGAGGATATTTTATTAACAGATCCAGAATATTATGCAGAAAAAATATGTGAATTATTTGATTTATGGCTATTTGATACTACTACCGGAATCAGTATAAGTCCCTTCTATAGTTATGCACAATCTGTTATATCTGGCAAACCAAAATACTGTACACACAGTAGTTGTCTAAAACATTGGTTAAGTGTACATTCAAACGGTGACATATATCCCTGCGGAAGATATTATCCTGAAGAGTATCGTCTTGGAAATATAATGGACTTTAATGATCTACATGATGTTTTTGAAACAAAAATTTATAAAAATATTATAAATAAAAGTGCCATACGCAAGCAGAAATGCAGAGAACAATGTAACGTATATCATCTTTGTAATGGCGGATGTTTAAATGAATCTATTCTTGCTGGCGGAATAGAAAATATTCCTGAATTTTCTTGTACAGCTTTTAGTATAATCATCAGTCATATCAAAACACGAATGCAGGAAGCAATATCCAGAGGAATAGAATTTGAAAATATATATAACAAATATATAAGAAATATTATAAAAAAAAGATTGGAGATGAATAAAAATGTCAAATAATTTTAACGAATATAATTGTTGGGACGAATGGGATGAAGTGGACTATGGTGATACATGGGACGAATACGATAACTATACGGAATGGGACGAAGATGACAGTCCTGATCATAGTGACTGTTATGGATACGGAGTATATTCTGAATGCAGGGTAGAAGACAGCTATGATGATTCTGATATTCCCCCTTATGTTCCAGGCAAGCAACGCCTTCTTGATATTGCCACAAGTCATTTTCAAGTTGATAATTATATATTTACATATGTTATTTTTGACAAGTCAACTAATGTTATGATTGCTGTTACTAATCAGGAAGAAGCTTTTGCTAAAGTAACCCCTGTCTCAGCTGTAGAAGAAATTAACGGTGAATATTACGTCGATTCTGCTGCAAGTGTAACTTTCACAGAAATGGAAAGAAGTATTGATCGCCTAAGAAAAAAATACTCTGCTGCGGCCGAAGAAGATATACAGTTTATCTCGGCAAACAAAGGTACAAGAGTTATATACAAAGGTGTTTATTCATTTACTTATGCTAATCAAGTTATATGTAATTCTATGGCATATGCACCTTTAGGAGCTACTGAATATCGTCATGACTATATCAAAGTTCAGGATTTAATTGAAGAAGAAACAGGAGCTGGATATACAGTTGACTATAACCCACAAACAAAAGAGACCTTTGCTCGTTCAAAACAAGGTGATTTATATTATGTTTCTGTTGCACAGGATGCTGTTTTCTGCGATGATGAACGATATGTATACTCATCATTTGATGTTCAAATCCAGAAACTTTGCACTGTATCAGAGTGGATTATGATTCACTATAATGTCGCTCAGGCAGATATTTCTGTTTACAGTGACAGAATAGTCTTTACCGAAGAAGGCGGTAAAACATACAAAATTCTAGTAAATGATTTGCCTGATTATATTGTTTATGATTATGATAATTATATTCCTGCAGATGCAACTATTGAAGCTGTTCTTGATTATAAAGATGTACAAGGTGTACCTAAAAACTACTATAGGGTAATTGCACAAATCAAAAGTCTGACAGGCTTAGACGCCACACAGGATGAAAATAATTTCATTATTCTCTGTGGAAAAAGTTTTTATATACCAAATGCTGTTCGCTTTAATGGTTGGATATATGCAGAACGAAAAGATGTTATTTCAGCACTTGAATCTAATTTTGTAGATATAGATAACTATTTCCGCAGTTGTGGATTTTACTATGGAACTGATGATAATGGACACTCATATTCAGCTTCACAGTATAAAGCAAAATCTATGTGGCTTCTAAGTAAACAACTTAATATAACTAACAGAATCCGCGTAAATGATACTTCAGGCGGTAATTATTTTAACCTTACAACTAGTACAAAAAATATTGAAGAAGCAGTCGAATCAGTTTTTGGAAAATCAGCCAGCTATCTCGGAGCAATAGCAATCGAAAGCAATACTGTAAAATCATATATCGAAGACAAGCTATATATCCGAAAAGAACGCCTGTCATCAAACAGCACAAATCTTTTTATAAACGGCAAACCCTATGCCATTTCAACACTGCAGACAAGCTTTAATTCTAGTACTTATTATGATAAGACTAAATTATTATCCGCAGTAAAAAATCTTACACCTACAATATCAATCACAAAAGTTGAAACTATACTTAACAACGGAGAAAATTATGCTTACATTGCAGGAAACCAAGCAAAAATTACATTTACTACGTCCTGCCTTGACCATGTTGCTATTGGAGTTCAGACAGATTCAGAAACAAAGTGGTTTCATAATACTGCGCCGTCAAGTTCTATGAGTATGACTGTAAATCTTTATAAGGAAGGAAAATGTACATTAAAAGTACGTGGCAGAACCACAATAGATCCGGCTGATGTAGGGCTGACGTCTATTCCTCATTCTAAGGACTGTGAGCAAACCCAAGTTATCACCGTTCTTCATTCAATACCTAATAATATGGTATATATTATACCATACGCACAGAAGCAAGGATGTACGGTGACTGATAACAATTCCAATGTTGTTGTAAAATATCAACACAGATTTTATTCTAATCCTGAAACTTGTACATACTATAAATCTCTATCCGGAGAGCAAGCATATAAAAGACAGGTATCGTATACTGCTTCCGGTCTTTATATGAACAAAGAAACATTCCGCATGGATATGGATTTGGACATTATTAATGATTCTCACAATGACCGTGACTGGTATCTTGAAAAACGTATATGGCGTCTATGGTCACAAGGGAAAGTAGCAAGTTTCAGCAGAGAACAAATAGATGCTAACGGGAAAAAATACTTTAATGTAACTATGAACGGTATAACACGCACTATATATAAAGAACCTGCTGACAATGCTTTTTATGCACCACTATACAAAAATACCACTCGTTCCACAATAAGATTAGTAAATAACCACCTTGTTATGCCTGAAAGTCTTATGTATCTCTTATTTTCTGATTTAAGCGATATTGAAACATATATATTAAATCACTACAAAATAACCAATCCGTCAGAAAATTTAAAAGGCCAATTAAATGCAATGACTTTGTATGATAAAAAACTTAATATTGATTGTATCACTCTTGACAAAAAAGGAGATGAAGTACAATTGATGGCAACTGAAGATAATACATCATACATAAACCATGCAACTGTCAATGATATCAATTCTGGAATGATTGAATATCGCAATCGCGAGCTTAAGAATGTATTCGATAGCCTCAGTAAAAAACGTCAGGAATTATTCCACTATAATCCTGTTACAAATACAGTTGATTTTGATGGATTTGAAGTAGATATACCATCATTAACTTTATATCCTATCAATAAAAGCACCCCGACATTAGACGATTATAAAGCAGCTCTATTTGCAACAGAAGCAGATATCAAAAAAGTCGATACATATAGAAGAATTGTAGTTTATGGTGCTGGAATGGGTGGTGTATGTGCTGCTTATAAAGCATACCAATATGCCTGTACAACAGGGTTTGAAAATTTTGAAATTATGCTTATAAATCCTGTACCTGTACCTGAATTGGGCGGTATCGGCACTGTAGGTGGTCAAAATTTCTGGGATGTCCGACACTATATTGAAGTGGGCCGATTCCCATATCGCGGTAGTGTGGCAAATGTAATGCCTTATGACGGAGGATTAATTCCCGAAAAGGACAGGTATAATACCAAGACTAAAGCGATTGACTTAGAAAATTTAATTTATGATAAAGAAAAAAATCTTGGTGTCAATATAAAGCACCAAATGGATATTTCCGACGTAGAACAAGATATAGATGGAATAATAAAATCTATAACTATATGCAAAATCTATCGCGATTTGCCTAGTGGTATCATAAAGTTTTCAGACGCTGAAAAAGATAAGGAAATTATAAGCGGAGATATATTTATTGACGCATCAGAAGATGGAAAATTATCTCGTATAACAACAAATGCAACCACTGCCGGACGTTTTGACTATCCAACCCACTGTCTTGACAATAGTGAATTAGGGCAGAACATTGACGCTGCGCATAAAGGTCGTCAGCCTGCAGCTACACTTATGTTCAAACTAAAAGGCATTAAACCAAGTATAGAGTTGAATACTGCTGATAATACATATGGCGTATATGAGTGGGATGATAATCCGAGTGACGATAATAAAGATGAACATGATCACCATGCTTGGCAATTCACAGGCGGAGATGATACTTTCTACAACAGCGGTAGATTTAGTGCAGAAAATCCTTCTGAAATGTATTTATTCAATGAAGAGTTCGGTGATAAGTATTTATTAAAATCACTTAATGCAGCCCAGGATGGTCCTGACTCAGATGAATGGTGGATAAATGGATTACTAATCTTTAATGTGGATGGTAGCGCTCACGAGCGCGATAAAAACACTGGTTTTTATCCTAACATTAGAGATGATTATGAAAATACGGATGAAGCTTGGATAAATTCAAGAAAATTCTTGGAAGACAATTCTGAAAGATTACTAATGGTTTATAGACAATTACCTGGTTTTGAAAATGCTGATTTTGTTTGGGAAAAAGATGCTAATGATCAAAGTCATATAACTGTAGGTGATATATTGTATATAAGAGAAACCGTACATACCTCACAAGACAGAGAGTCCATAGGTAATGAAACAGAAAACAACAATTATGCAGTCACACAACATCACTGCCATTATGCCGCTCATCCTGATGAAAAAGATAATCCTAATAATCGTCAATCTATAGGTTTCAATTTTTATGAATCCGATATCCATCCTTTCAAAAAAGATGATTATATAGATGAAAATGATTCTAAAAAATATATTTGCGGTCATTTAAGTTATCAAAAAATCCGCAAAGATATGAATGATCCTAATTATCCTTTAGACAAAAACTCTCCAACAGCTCCTGCATTTATACCATACTCAGCTCTTATTACTAAGTATGTAAAAAATCTGCTTATTCCTGGGTATGCCGTATCAGCCTCATCATTTGCTTGGTCAGAAATGAGAGTCTTGCCGAATCAATGTGTCTTAGGTGACGCAGCAGGAATTGCAGCTGTAACTTGCCTTTTATCTGGACGAACTCCATTTGAGTTAAATGATACTGACGAGAATGGCAAATATATTTACATTCAAGATATGCATAATATTTTTGACAAATATTACATTATTTACAAAGACGAGGATCTTTAATTGATTAAGAGCCACCATAAAAACATAAAAAAGCGGTTCAGAGGAACCGCTTTTTTATATATTATCATGAACCGTTATAAAGCGCTTTAAAATACCTAAAATTATATATGTTAGCTTCAGTATCAAAGTTAATTCCAAATGAATTTTCAATCTGAGAATCGGTATTATAATCGTATATCGGAAGCATGGGCTCACCATAGAGCTTTCGAATAGGATAATCAAGTCGAATTAAATTTGGAATATATGTTCCTCCCGACGGTTGACTAAAACGCTTTTCAACATAAGCATTAATACCTGGAAAAACATTGTATACGATACCCCAATCGCCCATAAACAAATAATGATTATTAAAAATACAAGTAAAATCTCCTCCTATGCTAATTACAATACCATTTTCTTTGGATACGTTCAGCTTCAAAGCATCAGCAGTGATATTGTCCACATAATGTTCACGATATGTTTTATTAAAAATTGAATATATCGGAACATATAAAATACCATTAACTATTTGTGCAGGTGAAGTTAGAGTATGAAGCATATAAAAATCTTTTTTAAAACCAACTCGATTACTGTTTATTGTAAAACTGATTTCTTTATCTGTTATACCTTCTTCCATATATTTTAACATTGAAGTTATTAGTTCATTTTCACTGTCTTTTGTTAAAAAATCATTTGGTTTTATATAATTATTGTCATCAAAAGCCAATATATTTATATCCAATAAATATGCAAAATACGGTTTTGACCATTCTTGAATCTTGTATGCGTCATAAGAGGGAATGTCATAGTGAACATAATCCGGTATTGTTTCTTTGTATGATTCAAAAATTTGCTCTATATGATTATAGTGACCGTATTTACTTATATAGTAATCAAAAGCCTCCGCATAGTCATACGAACATCCCAAAATTCTTGAAATGAAAAATGCTGCGTCGGTACGAGTGACACCTCTGTATGGATGTAATTTACTTCCGTTTTCATAACTATACTCGTCTATAAGATCTGCCTTAACAAGCAAATTTATGTACTTTTCTAACTTTGTATCTTTTATATCGCTGAATTTTTCAAGATAAGCAATATTTGTGTTTTCTTCATCATCAGTTTTTACATAGTGGTTATAAAAATTACTGTCAAAATCCATATGAGTTGCTTTGATGAGATCTATCATAAAGTCCTGATATGAAACTCTGTCATCAGAGATATCCAGCGACAGTGTTTTGTCAGGTTCACACCATACATAATTCAGAAAGAAATCCGAAATTTCATTATCCTTATTTGCTTCCGTATATATTTCACAGGTACGTTCAATCGGTATAGCCATTGAACCGTCAATATTAAATGCCGGGACTTCTATTCCGTTTATTTTAACCTTAATATCCGTATACAGAACATTTATGTCGGATTTTGTCGGTTCTAAAATAGGTGTTTTTTCTTTTTGCCAATCATAATCCGCATAGGCAATGCCGTCTTCAAATTTTACATCAAAACCGTAGTTCGACAAAGCTGATACTAATACTGCTGTTTCGCCGCCTATATTGTACGCAGGTATTTCATATCCACATATATCCGTTATTATATCTGTCGGATACACCGCGCCTATAACATCACCGACATTTTCTGCGGTGGCAGTAATACCGAATAACATAAATAAAGCGACTAATATAAATATTTTTCGTTTCATTATTATCTCCTTTTTTATCTTAAATATTGTCCTATGATTTATCCCATTATATCATATTGATTGTAAGTATAATATGTATAAAAATCATATGAAAATGTTGAAATAAGTTCTCTGTCTGACAGCGAATATACTTCTACTTCCTTATTCGCTTTATTTACTTTAGTGTAACAAACTTTATTATCACGTTTGATAAGATACACTTTTCTATCAGATTCTAAGAATACCTCACCGTCGGGATTGTATATATAGTATTTCGAACTTCCTTTTTCGTATTTGTACACTGGTGTATATCCGCTAAAGCCCTCAGTATCCAGAAAATCAATAAATTCCTTTGGATATACAGATGTATATAACAGCATATTAAATCCATCGACCGTATAATTCCCCTTAGGAGATACGCACTCGCTGTCTATATTTTCTGCCAATAAATCCTCAATATAGTCATCAGCGGATTTATATTGCTGATTTTCATCCCAATTCAATGAATCAATATGTTCTCTTGTCTGTATATCATATACCTCAATACTATATTCATCGGTTTCACCGAAACAAATTTTATTTTTATATGGCATTACAAATAATTTTTTATCACTTTTATAAATTATTTCTCCGTTGGGATTGTAAATTATGTATTCATCGTTATATTTGACCGGTGTATATCCTTTCAGCGTATCGGTATAAAAATATGTGAAATCCTTACTATATGTTGGACTGTAATACGGAGGTGACTTAATCAAATTCTCACCCTGTACAAAATACTCACCCAACGGCGATTTCGCCTTATCCAAATCAACTCTTATTTGTTGGTTATTACAAGGATATTCATTCTTATCAAGGTAATCACCACCCAAGTATGAATCATTGTGAGATGAGGCAAGCATTTCACCATCATAACTGTAAAGTTTCATATTTGTTATAAAAGAAGCAGGTTCGGATCCAGCTGAACCGAATGTTGTTACCATATAATAATTATCTGCAAACTCAATACGATCAGTTGCTCTTTGACATGTATCTAACGTATCAACCATCAGTTTATAGTCCATATTTCCTGTTTCGGCATTGTATATACCTGTGCATTTATTATTCTTGCTGTAATTTTCACTTTTGTTGTTATGAATATAAAAATACCATTTCCCGCTTTTTTCAAAGAACACAAACGACCTCTCATCATCAGCAACATCTTCCTCAGGACCGTCATATGTAAATATCGTTTTACCGTCATTTTTTATCCATTGCTTATCCTCACCGCTAAAAAGTGATAAATCACCGTTAATTTTTACTTCATACACATTGCTTGCGTAGTCACTCACATCAAGATTAAACAACTTTAGCATTGTTATTGCCGACTGCTCCATTGTATAATTTGATTTTGGCGAGAAATTATTATCACCTACTCCTCGCATTATTCCGAGAGAATCCATTTTACGCACAGATTCCTTTGCCCAATCTGAAACTGTGTCATAATCAGAAAATACAGTATCAAATAAAGCTATGTCCTCTTTTACGCCCATAAATTCCGCTGTATTCGTCAGTATTACTGCCGCCTCCTCACGCGTAATATCGTCATTCGGTGCAAATTCCGTTTCAGAACGTCCATTTATTATTCCCGAATTTGCAAGAAAAGCCACTTCGGCATCATCTGTATCAGCAAACGAACTCTTAACATTATTCTCACTAATCAGTGATTTTTGTTCAAGCATTTTATATGCCAAATGACAAAAATCAATACGCGATATATTAGCGGTTAAATCTCTGTCCGCAAAGAAATTCGGCAATAATCCCGCCTCATCTGCACTTACTAAACTTTCCTCCGCCCATTGTGAATGATTTTCACTTACTTCCGCCGACGCACCTATTCCCGTCGCTAAAATAATTGACACACATAACGCACCTAAAACTAACTTCTTTTTCATCATAAAATCTCCTTTAAACTTCCTATACCGTTAAAAAATCTAAATCGGAATTTTATTTCCTGATCCCTCTAAAATCACGTTGCCAAAATGTCCGTCTAGAGTCAGTTCAAAACCTGCGTACCTATCACCATATTTACATGATATTTGAGAAATTTTTCTATTCAACTCACATAATATTATACTATAATCCATCTTATGTCCTTTACTTGACACACCCCATCCCATCCTATAGACTTCATTACCAAACTTAAGCATATTACAATTTATGCCATTTTTATAAAGTTTATAAAGTTCCTCATTTGAATCGATTTCAGGCTGAAGGTCAATAATCCCCTCCACCTTCCGTGCACCAATTTTCTCCATCCATCTATTGTTATATACAATATATAACACTTCAAGTGTTATAAATCCGGCACCTTTAGGATGTTTCCTCACATCCAAAAAATATACATCCTGATTATCTACAATAAAAAACAACAAGATATTAGAACGATTATTTTTCATTTCCTCAATACTGTTTGCTTCTTTATCTGTTAAATGTAAGTGTTTAATACCCCATTGATTTAATAATATATCCTTGAATTCTACATCAAATGCTTTTTTACTTAAATATCCTTTTACACTTTCGCCCTTATCAAATTTTTTTTCAAATAATTTGATTAAATCACATAATTCCTTCGGAAATTCTTCATTCATTTTTTTAATCAGTTCACGAGAATAATGTACCTTTCTCGGTATATTGATTACATTTTTTCCGATAACATTCATAAGATGCAAAAAATTTGTTTCATATGTTTTTTCATCATCAATATTTTTTTTCTCATAACAAGGTAAATTATTTGTCAAATAATTTGCTATTTCAACAGATATATCTCTTTTAATCATTTTCTCTACATTCATAAAAACAACTCCTCTTCTAAAAATATTGCGTATATATTTAATATTTTTATTTTATCATTTTAATCATAAAATGTCAGTTTTTTTCACAAAGTCTAATCAAAAAAGCATAAATTTTTTTATTTGTGTGCTACATTTACAAAAACAAATTTATTTCTCTCCTTATATGTAGTATTGAAATTATTTCTATGTCAAAATAATTTATCAAGCAGATTATTTTGATGAAAGCTTGAAATGAAACAGTTTTAATACAAATAAAAATATAGGAGGTAAGTGTTATGTCAACATTTACAGTAAAAAAAAATATAGACAGAGCAACCCAATTTGCAGGAGATAATTTTGGTAAAGCTATGCAGAATAAAACAAAATTAAGTTTTACAACTTACAATGATCAAACTTTAGTTTATTGTAATCAGCCAGAAGCTGTGCTTGCAAAACATTTTGTTGGTTCTAGCGCAGCTACAACTAATTATTATGTAAATCGTTCGTCAGTTAAGAAGGGAGATTGTTTGGTTTATGCCTCATACGATTTGCTGGGTTGCCCAAATGGTTACTTTGCCATTAGAATATATAATCCAAACTCAACATCGGTGACTGTTAAAAAGGTGAACGAAGGTTTTTCACACTCTGGCTCATGGGACTTGGCAATTAATGCTTGGAAGCAGTTTTCAAACGGTGTAAGTGAAAGTGCAAAGTCCATAGCGGCAAAATCTTCTATATGGATTACTACTAAATCAGTTACACCATCTAGCAATCGTCTATTAGAATATTTAATGAAATTCACAACAACTGGAGATGTTTACGTTGCAGTCTATTTCTGTACAAGTATATCAAAAATTCCAGCTGATGGTGGCACATATATACCGCGTAACGGTGAAGAGTCGTATTCAGGCACAGCTAGAAAATTCTACATTTCAACTTCCAAAACACTATATGCCGCTGATGCAATGGCATCATACTATAATTCTTATTTCTTTGGATTAACACCATACAATGGAAAGGTTACTAATACGAACGAACACAATCCTATCACTCTTGTTCAAGGTGGTACTGCAAGTGAAACTGCGCTAAATAAGAGCGATCGAAATCTAGGTAATTGGGGATTGCAATATGCCATGAACTTTACACTAAAAAACAATTATTCAAAGCCAGTCAAATTCAAAGGATATATTATTTCAAATCCTATTTCGCATTGTGCTGGTATACGTTCAGGGAACTCTGTTGATGGAGTATTTTTAGAGCCTAATGAAAGCAATGAAAACCCCGACAATAACCGTTGGCAATTTTTCGAATCAACTACACTACCAGCAAATACAGGTAGTGTTACAATAGACTTTCAATATATGCATCTTTCAAAGGGCAACGCTCCATGCCTAATGCAGTTTGAAGTCGTTCCTGCATAAAGCTAATTATTGTCATATGAAGGGATAAGACGATATTCTATCATTGTCTAATGTTGTAGACAAAACTCTATTCAAACACCTTAAATTCTGATATAATATAAATGTCAGAATTTAAGGTGTTTTTTTATATATAGGAAAATGAACAGACATAAGAAGCAATGACAATTACATATGCTTTGCATAGATAATTTGTACCTAAAAACATATATTATGCGATATAGGCAACACCTGATTTCATTTACAATGAAGCTGAGGGACGATGTCTGGGCATATACCCTGTTTCTCTGTTTAAAATAGTGATGATACAATACATATTCAGAATAAGAAATATGCATCAGTCAATAAAAGCAATAGAATCAAATTATGCACAACTTTGGTCTATCAGTTACGATATAGGTGAAGATATTCCACATTTCTCGACATTAGAAAAGCATTACTGCAGACTATTTAAAGATACAGACTATCTACACGAATTTTAAATGAAACTATAAACTGTGGTTTTGTTGATGAAAGCGCAATATTCGTTGATAGAACATATATAAAAACTAATGCAAAAAATAAAACAAAAAAATTTTTTAAGAAATATGATTGTATAATATGTCTGGCAATGCGATATTAAAATACAGAGGACATGCAAAGGTAACAGAAAAAGTGGCTCTATGTCTCGCATTTATGGATCAAAAAATCCAGTAAAATAGAAACGGAGTCAATTTCAAGTATTGTGTAAACCTTCATTATGGTGTAGAATAGAAATACACTAAATGGAGGTTTTTAATTATGCCACGAAGAAAAAGAACACCGGAAGAAATTGCACGAAAAGAACGCACAAAAGCACTTATGAAAGAATTGAACATCAAGGATATGGACGATATTCAAGATTTGTTCAAATCTTTTGTTGCGGCTGCCTTAGAAGGCGGTCTTGAAGCAGAGCTTGACGAAGAATTAGGCTATTCCAAGTATGATTATCGCAACAAAGAAACCAATAACAGTCGCAATGGTTACAGCAAAAAGACCATGAAAACCAGTTTTGGAGACATGGATATAGATATTCCACGAGACCGCAATGGTGATTTTGAGCCTAAGCTTATTCAAAAACATCAAACAACATTATCGGGAGATATTGAAGAAAAAATCATATCAATGTATGCTAAAGGAATGACTGAAAATAATATAGCGGCACATATTGAAGAAATATATGGACTTGATGTGTCTGACAGTACCATAAGTCGTGTTACAGATAAAATTTTGCCGATAGCTAAGGAATGGCAATCGCGTCCGTTGGAAGAAGTCTATGCTGTAGTATTTATGGATGCGATACATTATCATGTGCGATACGAAGGACGTATAGTCAAAAAGGCTGTGTACATAGCAATAGGTATAAATTTAGATGGCAGAAAAGATGTTCTTGGCATGTGGGTTGGTGAAAACGAGAGTGCAAAATTCTGGCTTTCTGTCTTAAACGGATTAAAAAATCGAGGAGTAAATGATATTTTAATTGCTTGTATTGACGGACTAAGCGGATTTACCAATGCGATTGAAGCTGTTTTTCCTCAAACAGAAATACAGCAATGCATAATCCATCAAATCCGTAATACAACAAAATATGTGTCATACAAGGATATTAAAGCACTTATGGCAGATTTAAAGCGTGTCTATGCAGCTATTGATGAGGATACCGCATTACAAGAATTAGAGCGATTCGATGAAATATGGGGAGGAAAATACCCTAAAATCGCCGATAACTGGCGAGATAAATGGGTTCATTTATCCACGTATTTCAAGTATCCTCAAGCAGTGCGTACACTTATCTACACAACTAATACGATAGAAGGGTTCAATCGCCAGCTCCGAAAAGTAACTAAAAACAAGGGAGTTTTTCCTACAGATGATAGCTTGTTTAAAATGCTGTACCTTGCAATGATGGACATCACAAAAAAATGGACAGGTCGTCGCCGTGATTGGGGTGAGATTCATTCTCAGTTGGAGATCTTCTTCGCTGATAGAATCAGCTATTGACAATTGCTGATTTTTTTGATAACGTAAAAGCGGACGGAATTAAATTCCGTCCACTTAAATAAATTTTTCTGCACTATTTTGTATTTACACAAAACTTGAAGAATACTCTAGAAACGACTAAATGGGCTTTTGAAGCCACATTAGTTACCGATTTATACAAAAAGCGGTTGTCCTAATTCTACAACCGCTTTTGTCTATAACCTGAGACGATGTTCTATCATTGTCTTATTGTTTATGATGATATAATCAAACCTATATCAATCATATCATTATCCGCTATATACAATTTATCTGACATTATCATAATTTTTATCGTTCTGTTTACGCTATTGATATTGGCATTTACCTCATATATTGGCGTAAACGATGTATCCTTTGAATGATTTGTTGCAGACCACCGTTCTGGCTTCACTGGCACATAGTTATCAGGAAATGTTATACACAGTTTTCCGTCTTGTATAGTATACGAAATTCCAGCATATTTAAACAATTCATCACATGAATAAAATACATAACTATCACCTACTATATCCTTTTCTGAGTAATTTATATACTCATCATCAGATATATTTCTGTTTCTATAATAGCCATAAAACTCCCACATTCTACTGCTAGAACCAATGATCTTTCCTACTCCATACAACGTATTTACACTTACACCTTGACGCATAGAGTATAAATCAAGACGCCTTTGTTCATCATCATAAACCATTTTAAATCCCAAATCAGAATACCCCATTTTAGCATTTTCATTAAAATAATGCTCTCCTTCTATAGTTTCAGCCATTTCCTCTACGCAAATCATCATATTACCACCTGTATTGTACGAAGTAACTCTATGAGTACCAAAATATACGTCAATATCAGTCGTTACTGTTTCACCCAGTATGTCATTTGAATTCTTGTACATCCCTTCAAACTCATAGTTTGACAAAGAAGGTTGTTCTTTCGGTAATGATAAACAACGAATTACCACTGTCCTATTCTCCTCATCCCATTCAACTTCAAAACCATATCGACGCATGTCTGTTGCTTTCACTAATGTTTTGCCTCCTATGTTATATGAGGTTATTTCTTGATTATCAATATAAGTTCGAATATCACTCTTATAAATATAATTATGATCTTCAGCTACTGCAGTAATACTTATTAACATTATCATTGTTGTTAAAATAAATATTTTTCTTATCATCTCATCATCTTCTTTCATAATTCATATAGTAATATTATTTTAACACTATCATATTGAATGTCAATTTTTTTTCACCAATGATGTTTAAAAATACACAAAACAAAAAATCAAACGGTATAATCGTTTGATTTTTCGCAGAAATATTCCTAATATATTTAAACATTATATATAATGATATTAGCGTGAATAACGTTTTATTATTCGCATCATATAATTATTTATTGTTCTTTTTGTTTCTATTACTTCTTTTACACGTTTATGGATATGCTTTAAAATAATTTGATGAGATATACACTGAAACATATTGGGTTTAGTTATATCTCCAGATAAAATACAATCATTATTACATCCAGCATTGCAATAACTGAAAATATTACACTGTCTTCTGCACTCATTCTCTCTTATACACCTCTTATTTACTATCTGTTGATAAACATTTTCTTTGAAAAGGTTACGTATATCCTTAACCTCAGAAATATTACCCAAACAATATTCTTCCGGATATGAACGCCCGCACGGATAAACTTTTCCATCATGATATATTGATGCCATATGATACATGCAATTTCCTTTTGTACAGCTTCGCATATGGTGAGTGAAATAAGAACTAACATAACTAGCAAACGGACGAACCTCTATATTACCATCAACATCATTCATCCAGTAATCAAATAATTCACATATTTTATCTGCATATTCAGCAGGATCGGTAAGTAATAATTCGCAATGATTTTTAGCCTCTCCTGAATCAAACATAGGTGAAAACTTAAATGATATATTTTTTTCATTAAAATATTTATATATGTCTATTAAATTATGAATATTATGTGCCCCAATAACGGAAATGGTTCCGTGTCTTTTATCGATTTGTTTAAGTAAATCATACGCATTAAGCGTATAATCTGTTTTTCCACGCGTCTGATCATTAAAAGGTCCGTCAAATGATAATCCTATACCAAAACCATATTTCTTTATGAATTCTGCAGTCTCTTGTGTTATTAATATTCCATTAGTTTGCATAGTATTTATTATGTGATGTTCCGGACCTTGTCGATATTTTTTTTGGTAATATAATACACGTTCATAAAAATCCAGTCCCATAATCAGAGGTTCTCCTCCGTGCCAATTATATTCAACTCTCTTAAAAAACGGAGCTGTAACAGCTATAGCTTTTTCTAATACTTGATCCGTCATTTTTTCTTTGTCATATCCATTATCTGCATGATAACAATATTTACAACGTAAATTGCATTGATTCGTTGGTTTCATAATAACTGTAATATTATCACTTGTCATTTTTATCACCTTTCTCTTTAAAACTATATATTAAAGAGTATTTTTCAAATAAAAATGTAAAGTTTATTAGCGATATTTAAAACACGCATAAATATTTTCGTTCTAACATTTTGAATTTTTTATTTTTTTATACATTCTGCTAAATTTCATCGTCCCTGTCCCTATTTTCATAGAATTTGCTATTGATATTTCTTTTATACTATATCCTTCTATAAAATGTTGTCTAAGCATTTTTATTTCATTACTTGTTAAAACATTTTTCAAGTCATCAAAAGTAAATTGTTCCTCATATGCTACAGCTTCATATGTATCTAATTCACATTCTGGTATAGGTGTTTCGCATATATTCATTTTTTTCTTCATTGTTGTCATTATTTTATTCCTTGCGGTTTTATAAAGCCAATTTTGAGGTGATGGGTGTGTTTTTATCTCATATAACTTTTCCCATGCTGTACAAAATGTTTCTTGTACTATATCTTCCGAAAACCTTACACCAGTTATAAAAAGAATATATTTATATATTTTTTGATAGTATTGATTATATAAGCGGTTAAAAAATCCAACATCATCTTTTTTTGTATTTTCATTTATCATTCTATTTTCTCGTCACCCCAGTTGTATTTATTTAATAATTCTATAGTATCTAAAACATACAAAAGTTGCATTTTATTTAAGCATTTCACCTTTTCAATAATTTGATTTTCATATTTCCGACATTCCTGATAATTTTTCTTTTTTTTAATATGAGTTCCGACTAAATAGTCTAAACTAACTCCTAATTCATTAGCTATATCTATAATCGCACTAAGTGACGGTGTATCGACATTTCTTTCAATTAACCCAATATAATTAGTACTTAAATGTACTTTTTCTCCCAAATTTTCTTGTGTAAGGCCACGCATAATTCGAACTTCTTTCATATTTTTGCCTATTTTAATTTTTTTCATTTGAATTCCTCCAGTATAAGCATATCCAACAGTAATTATAATAATGACTATCTCTTATTACAACAAACTATATAATTCTTAAACCAAGGAAATACTATGTTTTAATATGATGTTGTTTTTTATACCAATTAGGAAATATATTATTATAGAGAAAACTAAATATTAAAAATAGGAGTATAGTAATGAATATAGTAATATGTGAAGATAGCATCTCTGACAGACATAAACTTGAAAAAGTAATAACAAAGGTCTTAATAAAAAATAATTTAAACAGTGAAATTATACTTTCTACAAATAATTCAGCAGACGTATTAAACTATGCAAATAAAAATAATCAAATTACATTGTATTTTTTAGATATTAATCTGCATGAAAAATTTATAAGTGGTATTGATATTGCTAATGTTATACGTGAAACAGATGAAATAAGTCCCATCGTACTTATAACTAATTACTCAGATAAATTAAGCCTAACTTTTGAGTATAAACTAAAAATTTTTGATTATATCTCAAAATATGATATTTCAAATTATGAAAAAAGAATTACAGACTGTATACTAATTACAGAACAACGTCAACGCAATGGGTATATCAACTGTTTAAATATTCAAAACTACAGTACCAATTTTTCTATAGAGTATAAAAACATTTATTTTATTGATACTGTTTCTGGACACCATAAACTAAAAATTCATACTGATTCATATGTAGTTGAATTTTACGGTAAATTAAAAGATATTTTATATAGATTAAACACAGATTTCTTTCAATGTCACAAATCTATAATTATTAATAGAACGAAAATTATCGGTGTCGATAAAAGAGAAAAATCAATTATATTATCAAATGGATATAAATGTCCGTATTCTTTAAAATTTTTTCATCCTAATACATTAATTGACAAAAATACGTCTATATGTTATAATAATCTAAATAAAATTTAATTATTATATAGGAGAATAATATGAATATTGTAATATGTGAAGATGATATACAATTTTGTAATTACATAAAATCTATACTTGAAAAATATATAGTTAATAATCACTTTAATTCTAAAATTGTTTTGACGACATCTAATCCAGACAATGTTATAAATTATATCCACAATAATTCTGAAATAACAATTTATTATCTTGATATAAAACTTCAAAATAATAAAAGCGGCTTCGATATTGCATCAATTATACGCGAAAATGATTATATGAGCCCTATAATATTCATTACTAATTATGAAGAAATGATGTCACTTACATATGAATATAAATTAGAGGCTCTTGATTTTATCATAAAAAACAATTTGGCATCATTAAGACAACGAATTTGTGAGAACTTAAAGTATATAGAAACAAGACAACAAAAAGGTTATATGAAGTGCTTAAATATAAAAAATAAACAGAAAAATTTTTCTGTCCCGTTCGATAAAATATGCTACATAGAATCAATAAAAAGCACTCATAAATTGATTTTATATTATGATAATGGCATGATTACTTTCTATGCATTACTGAAAGATATTGAAAAGGAACTTGACAGCCGATTTATTCGCTGTCACAAATCTATTATAGTAAACAAAAATAAAATAGTCAATATTGACAAAAAGAAACATACCATTGAATTATCGCACAATTATCATTGTATTTATTCACCAAGATGTAAGGAGATTATAAAATGAATTTATCACAGATTACTATACTTCTATCTAACACAATTTCTTTTTCACTTGGTTTTACCTGCATCGCTTACGTTTTAACTCTTTCATTAACAACGAAAAAAATCTCATTCGGCAAATTATTTTCTTGTTTGGGAATTACCTACTTAATTATATCTCTTACATTTATATTTGCGGGTATACCAGGCTTAATATTTACCTTATTTTTATATTTAACTCATGCCAAAATACCATTGATTAAAAATATATTTATTTGTGTACTTACTTTTTTAATGGTTCTTGTGCTTACATTTATTACCAATATGGTATTTTATGCAATGAAATTTTCACCTGATCAAATTGAACATTTAAGAGAAATGGTATCTTATAATATCTTTTTTTCTATAGAATGGATTATTTCGTCATTAATCATTTCTTGTGTTATATATTTTTTAAGTTATAAAATTACCCGTCATCATAAAAAAATGAATTTTATTAACCATGTTAAACCAGATAAAACAATATATTTAATATTTATAAATGTGCTATTTTTAGTCATAATTATCGCCGGAGTTGAATTTGCCATAGCTACAGTAGATACAAGCATTACTAAATATGTATTGATATTTGGTAATATCTTAACTTTGACATCTATTGTTTTTTCAACAATTTCCATTTGGTTAGAACTAAAAATTATTTCTAATAAATCAAAAGAAATTGAATTAGAAAAAAAACAGGAAATAACCTCTGCATACAGACGTGAGATACAAAATATGTATAATGAAATAATAGATTTTAAACATGATTATATAAAAATATATTCATCAATGAGCACATTGATAGCATCTGACAATTTAAAAATGATAAAGGATTTTTTTTATAAAGAAATACTACCATTTCATAATAGTATTTTAAAAGATGTAACATTTACACACTCTATAACATTAATTGAAGACAGCATAATACAAGGCATTATATATAGTTATGTACTGAAAGCAAAAAACAATTCCATTAATTTTAATATAGATATTCAGGAAAACATTAATATTGTATCTGAAATATCATCTTTAGATATGTCTCGAATTTTAGGAATACTGTTAGACAATGCATTTGAAGAAGCTGTCAAAACCGAATCAAAAAATGTCATATTGAGTATAATTCCTTTAAAAACGCAAATAATATATGTCATAAAAAATTCATGCAATACTGTACCTGATATTTCCAAAATTTTCTTAAATAATTATTCAACCAAAGGAGAGAATCACGGAAGAGGATTATCTATTGTTCAAAATATTTGTAACAATTATAGTAATGTATTCTTTAATGTTAAGATTCAGGATAATTTCTTTTTATCCGAGCTTATAATAAATACAGTAGATTAACATTTGTCTTTTAGTTCATCAGGCATATCTTCTTCATATCCCCAAATTCCTAAGCATAAGTTTGGAGAAGCATTTGCTATAAATATACATACAGCTACAACTGTACCGCATAATGGTATTAATAACTTATTGATAATATTATTCATTTTCTTCATATCTAAAAATCCCTTTCATTGAATTATTATTTTCATTATAGGCAATATCATCACTGCTTCTAATGATATTCCTATAATGATTATATTTCTATATACATTTTCACCTATACAGAATGCAACAATAAATAAACAGGTTGCTGTAATTACAGTAATCTTTTTAAAAAATTTCTTCCGTGAATTGCCTATTGGACGTTTCATCGTTTCAATCGGAGCGTAACGCAAAAAAATAATTAAGCAAATTAAGTAAACCACCATTCCCGCAATTATATTAATGGGTTTCAACATAATTGCCATATAGACAGAACTAATAAATCCAATAATACCAATAACAGTGCACTTAATTGTATTATTTGAATGATAACCAAATCCGCTTAATCTAACACATGTAAACACGCTTAATAATAATAATGTTTCTTTTACTATTCCTAATATTACTGATAAAATAATCAAAACAGCTGTTTTGCTAATATTAATATAAATAATATCAATGCCATATTTCATCTTTTGATAATTCTTTTTATCAACATTACAATAACTGCATATTTTGTCACTAATCCATTTGCTAATAGACATTTCTTTTTTCTCCTGAATGGTTTTGTCTAGAGTCATCATTATTGATTTTCTGTCCTTTATTAATCTTTTATCAGCTGACTATACAAAAATATTCAATAATCGTGAATCCAATTAATATATTACACCTTTTATGTTAATTATCGTGTATTTTTTCCCAAAAGCACCTCAAAACGACTTTAACTACAAAAAAACTATTGTTCTAACATTTTTCTTAGATTTTTCAGAGCCTTATTCTTATTGTTATAAACAGCCTGACGAGATATATTTAATTTGTTCATTATTTCTTTATCTTTAAACATAAAAAAAAATTTATATATAATAACCCATTTTTGATTATAATTTAATTTTCTAATTGCAAAAATTAAATCCAGATCCTTTTTCTCAAAATCTTCTGATAGATTTTCTATGTTCTTTATTATATCTGGATCATATATACATTCATTTTCACGTAAACGTATTCTTTGTTTTAAGAATTTTACATATGAATGTCTGATAGATGTTGATATATATGTAACCGCCTGTCCATCATGCTGAAAAAAAGGCATATTATATATTAATTCTATCATATCAACTATCAAATCATTTTCTGCATCTTCATAATTTAGGGCATATGCCTGTTTTTTTATTAACGGTCTAAATTTATTTATAATTTCCATTAAGCTATCTTTATTTTTATCTTTTGCTGATACTATTAAATCACATAAAATACCCATATTATTTCTCCTCCATATAAATAAAAGAGAAAAAATATGTGTATAATGTAAACTTATCTCAAAAAATGTCGTAATAGCATATATTTTCATTATAACAACAAATTTTTTTATAAATAAAAAATTTCCCAAAAAACATCTATATGAACACAAAAATATGTCGGCTAAAATAAAACGAGCCATTAGAGGAAAAAATGATAATAAAAAAGTGAGCCACAAGAAATAAATCTTCTGTATAATAAGAGAAAAAACTTGTATACAGGAGGGATAAGGAGTGGCAATAGCAATGGATATTTATGAAAAGATCAGATATTATCGAGAGCATACAGACTTCAGTCAGCGTAACGTAGCAAAGATACTGGGAATCTCACGAAACACAGTAAAGAAATATTGGGAAGGACAAACAGTTCCGTGGGAACGCAAACCCGGCAGTGGCAGAAAAAAAGACATCATTACTGATGAAGTTAAAGCATTTATCATGAAGTGTTTAGATTCTGACCGGAAAGCTCCGCGAAAGCAGCAGCATACAGCACATAAGATATACACACGCCTGGTTGCTGAGTGTGGTTTTGAAGGTTGTGAAGGTTGTGAAGGTTGTGAAGCTTCTGTAAGAAGGACTGTGGCGGAACTCAAGGACAAGGTGACTAACTATTAAAAGTCAAGAGTTTTTTTGAAAAGTTTTTCAAAATTTTTAAGAAACTAAAAAGTGTATGGCAAATAAGCCCTATATCTCAAGGGCTGAAACATTGATATAGTAATTATCTAACTAAATCGGCATCATATGCAATGTTTTTAGTTTGCAGTGTGTAGATGACACGTAGCAGCTTTTTAACAAAGCCACACGATGAGGTTTACCCTCTGCACGTTTCTTAGAGTAAAACATAGCAA
>NZ_JBKTWO010000045.1:0-26068 GCF_047249845.1 Thomasclavelia sp. | reverse complement strand
CATAGGTGACCACTCTCCCATATAATCACCTATGCCAAAAAAGGAACAAGTAATTGTTCCTTTTTTTGTACAATATATTAAAAAGTTCATAATATGTTCATATTAGTTCTTTATTATAACAAATGTCGTCAAGACAAGATAATATAATAAGTATGGGTCACCCCCTTCTTCCCCAAGAATGACCTATACATATGGAAGGTGTTCCCCAACGCCTTCTTTTATTTTAAAATATAATGAAAAAAAATTATTGCCTAGATAATAAAAATTTGATAGAATGTAAAAGGGCAATTATATGTCTTCTAAAAGAAGACATTTTTATTTTGATATAAATTATAAGGAGAATACAAAAATGGCAAAATATATATTTGTAACAGGTGGAGTTGTGTCAGGGCTAGGTAAAGGGTTGACAGCAGCATCGTTAGGAAGAATTTTAAAACAGCGTGGATTAAAAGTATTTATGCAAAAATTGGATCCGTACATTAATGTTGATCCAGGAACGATGTCTCCATACCAGCATGGCGAAGTTTTTGTTACTGCAGATGGAGCTGAAACAGATTTAGATTTAGGTCATTATGAGAGGTTTATTGATGAAAAATTAAATTGCAATTCATCAATTACAACAGGGCGTATTTATAGTAATGTGATCTCTAAGGAACGTCGAGGTGATTATTTGGGGGCAACAGTACAAGTAGTTCCCCATATTACTAATGAAATTAAAGAAAGAATTTATGCTGCTGCATCTAGTTCTAATGCTGATATTGTGATTACAGAGATTGGTGGAACAACAGGAGATATTGAGAGTCTTCCGTTTTTAGAGGCAATTCGCCAAGTTCGTTTAGATTTAGGATATGAAAATACTTTATATATTCATACTACTTTATTACCTTATATAGGAGCAAGTCATGAAGTAAAGACAAAACCAACCCAACATAGTGTTAAGGAACTTAGAGGGTTAGGAATTCAACCGGATTTTATCGTTTGTCGCAGTGAAAAGTACATTGAAAAAGAACTAAAGGATAAGATTTCTTTGTTTTGTAATGTACCAACCCAAAATGTTATTTCTAACTATGATGTAGAAGTGTTATATGAATTACCAATGATGTTATTAGAACAACATATGGATGATTTAGTGTTAAAACATTTGAACATTGAGGCACCAGCAGCAAATATGAAAGAGTGGCAAAGTTTAATCGAGCGTGTAAAAGATTTAGAACATGAAGTGACAATTGCGTTAGTTGGTAAATATACTCAATTACCAGATGCGTATTTATCTGTTAATGAAGCGTTAAGGCATGCTGGGTATTTTGAAAATAGTATAGTAAATATTGATTTTGTTGATTCAGAAGAGATTACCAGTGACAATGTTGCGGAAAAATTGAAGAAAGCAGATGGCATTATTGTTCCAGGCGGTTTTGGTAATCGTGGAATTGAAGGAATGATTTATGCAATAGAATATGCTAGAATTAATAAACTTCCATTTTTAGGAATTTGTTTAGGAATGCAATTAGCAACAATCGAATATGCACGTAATGTCTGTGGTTTAAAAAATGCTAGTTCATTAGAATTTGATGAATTGACAAAACAACCTATTATTACACTAATGTCAGATCAGTCATTAACAGATATGGGGGGAACTCAAAGACTGGGTGATTATAATTGTGAGTTATTTGAAGATACAAAAGCAAGACAATTATATGGAGTATCAACAATTAAAGAACGCCATCGACATCGTTATGAATTTAATAATGATTATAGAGAATTGTTAACAGAAAAGGGATTAATCATTGCGGGAGTAAATCCAGAGCGGGATTTGGTTGAAATTATAGAAGTTAAAGATCATCCATTTTTTGTTGCTTGTCAATTTCATCCTGAGTTTACAAGCCGTCCTAATCGCTCACAACCATTGTTTCAAGGTTTAATTACTGCTGCACATGGTCAAAAGTATAAAAGATAGGTATATGCCTATCTTTTATACTTTTTAAAGAGTAAAAATCAACTTAAGTTAAAGGACGTTTATTTGATAACCAAAATAAAAATTTTATGTTATTATAATGCATTTACAGTAATAAAGATTAATATTTTCGATATAATTTACTAAAAATATTAACCTATTTATTATCTTTTTAAAATATATTAATAGGATTTTTTAAAAGATTTTGTTATAATACAGTAAATTGCGGAGGATATTAGGATGTTAGAAGCTAAATCAACTAAAAAGCTAAAAATAATCAAAACAGTTATTGGTACTTTAACAATGATTATGTTAATTGCGGCTATAGTATTTTTGTTTATTGTAGATGATAGTAAAAAAATTAGACGTTTAGTCTTTTCAATTGTGCAATTATTATTAATGATGGGAATAATTATTTTACCTGATCGCCTTAAAGATAAATTAGGATTAAAAATTCCAATTATGTTAGAAACATCTTTGACAATATTTGCATTTGGAGGATTTGTTTTAGGTGATGTCTTTGATTTCTATAAAAGAATTCCTATTTGGGATTCGATTTTACATGCTTTTTCAGGCGTTATTTTAGCGTATGTTGGCTTTGTATTAATAGATTATTTTGTTAAAAGAGACAGTATTAATTTATCAATGGGACATATGTATATTTGTGTGAGCGTAGTACTCTTTTCATTGGCTTTAGGGGCTATATGGGAGATTGGAGAATATTTGGTTGATGATATTTTTGGTACTAATAACCAACAGTATATGAAATCAACTAGAGGAACGTTATATGGTGAAGAAGATAAACCGTTATTAGGGCATGAGGCATTAAATGATACGATGAAAGATTTAATGTTAGATTTAGCAGGTGCTACAGCAGTAGGGATGATTGAATATATAAAAGAGGATCGTCGCAAATGTAAGGTTAAAAAGGAACTCGGATAATGATGAGTTCTTTTAAAATTCCCTAGAATATACTATGTTATTGTGCTAGAATATGGCGTGAAGGGGTGAAAATATGTATCGGATTGGACAATCAATTGATATTCATCAATTAGTGCCTAATAGAAAACTGATTTTAGGTGGAGTGGAAATTGAATTTGAGTATGGGTTATTAGGTCATAGTGATGCGGATGTTTTATGCCATGCAATTATTGAAAGTATTATAGGAGCTTTAGGTTTGGGTGATATTGGAAAACATTTTAGTGATACTGACAATCGGTATAAAGATATTAGTTCATTATTTTTGTTAGAGAAAACTTATGAGATGATGGCTGAATATGGCTATGAGATAAATAATCTTGATGCAATTATTATAATTGAAAAGCCTAAAATGGCACCCCATATTCAAAAAATGAAAAAAAATATCAGTGATATCTTAAAGTGTGATGTTGCTGATGTTAATATTAAAGCGACACGTGGTGAAAAACTAGGTTTTATTGGCCGTCAAGAGGGAGTGGTCAGCCAATGTGTGGTTATGTTAAAAAAGAAAGGAATTTAAAAGTGGAAAAGGTAAGAGTGAGATATGCACCTAGTCCTACAGGACATTTACATATTGGTGGTGCAAGAACGGCATTGTTTAATTATTTATTTGCAAAACATCATCAAGGAGATTTTATTTTTCGTTTAGAAGATACTGATGTAGAAAGAAATATTGATGGGGGGGAAGCTAGTCAGTTAGATAATTTAAAATGGCTTGGAATTATTCCTGATGAGTCACCAATAAATCCTAATCCTAGATATGCTCCATATCGTCAAATGGAGCGGTTAGATATTTATCGAAAATATACACAAGAATTACTAGATCGAGGTCTTGCGTATAAATGTTTTTGTACACCAGAAGAGTTAGATGCTGAACATGAACGTCAAGTTAATGCTGAGGTAGCACCGATGTATAATCGTAAATGTCGTGATTTAACACCAGAAGAAGTGAAAGAAAAGGAAGCAGCTGGTATCCCTTATACAATTAGAGTCAAAGTTCCTGCTGGTAAAACTTATGAATTTAATGATATGATTCGAGGTAATGTTTCATTTGAATCTGACGATATTGGTGATTGGGTATTGGTGAAAGCTAATGGTATACCAACATATAATTATGCAGTAGTAATTGATGATCATACTATGGATATTACACATGTTTTTAGAGGTGAGGAGCATTTAAGTAATACCCCTAAACAAATGATGATTTATGAAATGCTTGGGTGGACACCACCTACATATGGACATATGACTTTGATTGTTAATGAGCAAAGAAAGAAGTTATCTAAAAGAGATGAAAGTATCATGCAATTTGTTTCTCAATATAAAGATGAAGGATATTTGCCTGATGCGATGTTCAATTTTATGGCATTACTTGGCTGGTCACCAGAAGGCGAAAAAGAAATATTTACTAAAGATGAGTTAATTAAAGAGTTTAGTGAAAATAGATTATCTAAATCTCCTTCAATGTTTGATAAGGATAAATTAACATGGGTTAATAACCGTTATATAAAAGAAAGATCATTAGATGATATAATCGAACTATGTAAACCGTTTTTAGAACAAGCTTACGATTTATCAAATAAGAGTGATGAATGGGTAAATATGTTAGTAGCTACATATCATGACCAATTATCATATGGAAAAGAAATAGTTGGACTGGTTGATTTATTCTTTAATGATGAATTAAATTTAGATGATGAAGCTAAAGAATTTATGCAAGATGAAAGTATTCCTAATACTTTAAAAGTATTCAAAAATCAATTAGAAGACTTAGATGAATTTACAAAAGATAATATTCAAATGTGTATCAAGGCAACACAAAAAGAGACGAAGGTACGTGGTAAGATGTTATACATGCCACTTAGAATAGCGACAACAGGTATTATGCATGGTCCTGATTTAGCTAGTTCGATTTGTTTATTAGGTAAAGAAAAAGTATTATCAAGATTAGAACAGTTTTAACTGTTCTTTTTTAGTAAAAAATAAGATGTAATTATATTTCAACAATAGTGGAAATTTTTTTAATTTTAAAATTATTTTATATATAAGATGTTATGATCTGTTTTTTAACATATAAAATTATTAATTATGTTTAAATGTGATTGATTTTTATGTGCAAAAGGCATAATATATTTCGTGAATATTCATTAGCATAATTGACGCATTTTTCATATAAAGATGGTATAATTAATCTTAGGGAGTAGGTGATATTATGAAGAATCGAATAGTTGCAGTTGTGTTAGCATTTTTTATCTTTATTAATACAATTTTAATTATTTGTGCTTTTAATATTACCCCTTTAACAATTAAACGAGATACTTTTATATATGAATATGGTAGTGAGATATCTACAGCACCGCAGCATTATATAAATGCTAATGAAGTTATCTTATCGCAAGTAGTTTTAAATTTTTCAGAATTAAAGAATGAAATAGGCCTTTATAAAGTATCTGCGACATATCTAGGAATAGAGTATCCTTTTTATATAAAAATTGTTGATACTACAAAACCTGTTGTTACTCTAAAAGCTTCTATATTCAATGTGAAGTTAAATACTGAAGTTAATGCAATCGATTTGATTGAAAAAGTAGAAGATAATTCAGAGATTACAGCATACTTTAAAGGTGAGAATGAAGAGAAATCTACGTATAAAATTTTTAAAGAAAAAGGTTCGTATGTAGAATGGGTTGTAGTAGAGGATAAAGCAGGAAACCAGTCTGCGACATTAAGGGTTAAAATTGTTGCTGGTGAAAATGCTAATAAACCAACTTTAACAGGAATTGATAATATAGAAATTTTAAAAGGAAGTTTTTTTGATCCATTAGACGGAGTAGCAGCTACTGATGGTAATGGTAATAATATTACTGAAAAAATAAAAATATTGAAAAATAATGTTAATACTAATGAAGTAGGCGAGTATGAAGTTATTTATTCGGTTACTAATGATAAGGGACAGACTCTACAAAGAACCAGAAGAGTAACGGTTATAAAGTCAGAAAAGGCAGGGCGTTAAATGATAACTAATTTGATTATACTTATTTCCATAATTGTTTTTTTGATTATTAATTTTATTGATAAGAGTGATGATAAGGTGTCTTTAGCAATTAAATATGGGGCATTTTATATGCCGCGAATTGAAGTGAAAAAAGAATATTGGAGATTTATAACAGCAAATTTTGTACATGTTGATATTGTTCATATTTTTATGAATGTTTATAGTATTTATTATTTAGGAGGACAATTTTTTGAACCGCTTTTAGGAACGGGACAATATCTTTATCTAGTTTTAATTAGTTGTATTGCAACTAGTGGAGCTTGTTATTACCAAGGGAAAAAGTTTGATAATGCTTATAATACGGTAACGTTAGGTGCTAGTGGGATTTTTTATGGCTTTTTAGGTGCTATGATTTCGCTTGGGATTTTTGTTGGTGGCGGTTTTTATATGTTGCTTAAATCGTATATGTATATTATTGTTATAAATATTGCTTTTACTTTTTTTAATCGTCAAGTTTCTAAAGCCGGCCATTTGGGTGGTTTGATTGGTGGTTTTTTAGCGATGACGATTTTAATTGGTTGTAAATTATGGTTATTCTAATTGATGGTGATGGATGCCCTGATTTAATGGAAGTTAAAAAAATAGTTAAATTTTATTCTATTGAAATGATTGTATTTGTAGATTATGCTCATTTAATTAAAGATGATTATTTTAGAGTTGTTTTTTGTGAAGTTGGTTTAGATAGTGTTGACCAGATAATTATTGCTAATTGTAAGAAGGGGGATTTGGTAATTACTCAAGATTACGGATTGGCAAGTCTTGTTTTGCTTAAGGGGGCTTATGTATTGCATCCATCAGGAAATATAATTGATGATAAAAATATTGAACAATTATTAATGAGTAGATATCTTGGGATGAAACAAAGAAGAGCTGGAAAACGTTGTAAAGGACCGGCTAAACGAACAGATGATGTACAAAGTTATTTTTTAAAACAGTTAGAGAAAATAATTAACTATAGGGATATTTAATTAAACATCCCCTTTTTGTTTTACTATTGTTGATTTTAATGTATAATTAATGTAATAATGTTGTGATGAAAAGAGGTGAAATAATGAAGAAAATAAAAATGATTTTAGTTTTTTTATCTCTAATAATATCAGTAAATATCATTCCAGCTAGAGCTGTTGAAAAAGTTGTAAGGGTAGCTTACCCAATTCAAGAGGGATTAACAGAGATAGATGATGATGGTATTTATTCAGGTTATACATATGAGTATTTAAAAGAAGTTTCACGATTTACAAACTGGAAATTAGAGTTTGTTCAATTAGAGGGAGATATAAATGAACAGCTTTTAAGTGCTATGGATAAAGTTAAATCGGGTGAAATTGATTTAATTGGTGGCATGATTTATAGTGAAACATTAATCAATGATTATGATTATTCAGCTACTAATTATGGAATGGGTAATATGGCGATATATGTTGATTCAAATAATGCCGAAATCAATGATACTAATATATATTCGTTGAAAAATCTTAATGTTGGAATTATTTCTACAAAGAAAGAAGTAAATGTAAGTTTAAAAGATTTTGGTGATATAAATGGTATTAATATTAATCAATATTTTTATGATAACGGTAATGATTTGCAAACTGCCTTAGATAATAACGAAATAGATGCTATTGTTTTATCGGATTTATCAGTATCAGTTGGTGATTATCGAGTCGTGGCTCGTTTTTCGCCTCGTCCTTTTTATTTTGCTACAACAAAAGGAAACAGTGAATTAATGTCACAGTTAAATGAAGCAATGACAATGTTAAATAAAGAACAGCCTAATTATATGAGTAATTTACATGAAAAATATTTCTCTATGGCTAATAATGATTTTATTTTGACAACAGCAGAAAATCAATTTATTAAAAATAATCCTAAAATAAGTGTGCTTATTTTAGGAGGGAAAGCTCCTTTACAGTATTATAACGATAAAAAAGGAGGTTTAATTGGAATTACTGTTGATGTACTTGATCATATAAGTAAATTAAGTGGTATAACATTTGATTATATTTATGCTGAGACCAATAAAGATTATGAATCTTTATTGGAAAAAAAGAAGCCGATGTTAATTGGTGGAGTAACGACGGGACATTTGGAAGGTTATCGTACAACTAAAGCATATTTTAATTCTGGGGTTAGTCTTGTAGCTAATAAAAATATAAATATTAGTGATTTGAAAAATAAAAAAGCTGCAGTAGTTAGAACGGAACAATTAGATGATTTGGCTTCAGAAGAAGATATAAAAATAAGTTATTTTAATAACTTATTAGAATGTATCGAAGCTGTTGATGATGGTAAAGCGGATTATACTTATATGAATAATCATGTTGCTTTGTTTTATAATAGTAATTATGGATTTGATAATATTAATATTATTCCTCAAGAAAACCAAAGAACACAAGGGACATATTTTGCGATTAGTGATGAAGTTTCATCTGATTTAATGAATATTATAAACAAAGCGATTGATGTTATGACAGCTAATCAAATAGAGGATATAGTATTTACAAATGCAAGTGCAATTGAAAATGATGTTACTTTTTTTGATTATGTTGAAAATAATAAGGATCAGGTAATTGTGTTTTCGATTATGTCTATTCTTGTTATAGTGTTGATATTTTTGGTTTGGCGCAGTTATATAAATAGACGAAATAATAAAATGATTTTTAATGAATATCGTCGTTATCAACAAATTAGTGAATTCTCGCATGATTGTTTTATTGAATATAATGTTAATACAGATACACTGGTGCTAATGGGAGGTGGTGCCAAATTGTTATCAGATAAAATGATTATTAGTAATTATTTAAAACAATCAAGCATTGAAGATGAGCTTTTGAGTCGGGTGCTTAAAACTTTAAAAGAATGTGAAGAAGAGCATCTCGTAAAATTTATAGATGGTAAAAAAAGATGGTTAAAAATTAATTTACGTCCTGTTTTTGATGATACTAATAAGATTACTCATATTATTGGTAAAGCAATTGATATCCAGTCAGAAAAAGAAGAACAATTATTATGGCGTGATTTAGCAAGAAAAGACAGTCTGACAAAAATTTATAATTCAGCTGCTTGTCGTGAAGAAATTGAAAGATTTTTAAGTGATAATTATAATGCTAAAGTAGCATTAATTATTATTGATGTTGATAATTTTAAAAAAATTAACGATACATATGGACACTTATGTGGTGATTTAGTGCTTCAAAAGATTGTAAATATATTAATGGATATTATTCATCCTCTTGATATTTTTGGAAGAGTTGGTGGTGATGAATTTTTGATTTTGTTTAAATATCCTGAAAATATAAAAAATGTTGAAAAGTATTGCCAACATATGATTGAAAAAACTAAGGTAGTAGAATATCGGGGTAATAATATTGAAACGAGTATTAGTATTGGAGTGGTAGTATCGGATTCAAAAACAACATATGATGAATTGTATAAAATAGCTGATGAGGCGTTATATGAAGTAAAGAAAAATGGCCGGAATAATTATCGAATAGTTAATAATGAAAAATGCTAGTTAAATATAAACTAGCATTTTACTTTCCGCTATCACCATAATTTTTAAGTACTCTTGCACTTGGGTCGTTAACATTACAGTTTTTCCATTTTTTATTTGGCATCCAGTAACCTTTTATCCATTTTGCCTGTTTAGGATAGAATGATTCAAAAATATCTCGGTATAACAGTGCTTCTTTGCTAAATGGGGTAGCAACAGGATATTTTTCTTTTGCTTTAAGAACATCTATATCGCTGTATAAGCTTTCTGCGTAATCTTTTAGATAATCAACCATTGAATGACCAACAGCGTCAGAAAAAGCAGCTTTTTCTCTAAAAAGAATATTGTTTGGTAAATAATTTTTATTTTTAAATGCATGGCGTAATAAAAATTTACCTTTGCTATAAATGTTCATTTTTTTTGCAGGATCAATACTCATGGCATAATTAACAAAATCTAGATCAGCAAATGGTACTCGTCCTTCTAAGGCGTGAGCAGAAATGCATCTATCAGCACGTAAAACATCATACATATATAGTTCTTTTATTCGTTTTTGAGCCTCTGTCTGAAAGGCATGAGGAGAAGGGGCGTAATCAGTATATTTGTAACCAAATAACTCATCACTTACCTCACCAGTCATAATAACTTTAATATCTGTATTTTGATGAATATACTTACATAGTAAATACATTGCTATACTAGCACGAATTGTAGTTATATCAAATGTTTCTAGATGGTAAATAACGTCATTGAGGTTATCTAATAGATCTTTTTTTGTAATGATTACTTCAGTATGTTCAGTAGTTAAAAAATTTGCAACTTGTTTGGCATATTTTAAATCAATAGGATCGCTGTTCATTCCAATGGCGAATGTTCTAATCTTTTTTTTACTGAATTTAGAAGCGATTGCACACACTAAAGAAGAGTCCAATCCACCACTTAAAAGATAGCCAATAGGAGCATCAGACATGAATCTTTTTTGTACAGCTCTTTCTAGTTTGGTTTGTAAATTTAAAGCAATGGTATCAAGGTTATCGTTATTAATAGTTTTAGGATTACTTAAGTCATTATAGCTTACAAATTTTCCATCCTTATAATAATGCCCTGGAGGAAAGGGCATGATATTTTCACATAATGGGATTAAACATTTTGCTTCAGAGGCAAAACAAATTTGTTTATCTTTTTTGCTGTAGCCATAGAACATTGGTCTAATTCCGATAGGATCTCTTGCTGCAATTAGCTTTTTATTTCTACAATCATAAATTACCATAGCAAATTCAGCGTCCAAAAACTTACAAAGAATCTCAATTCCATATTTATCATATAACGGAATTAAAACTTCACAGTCACTTTCGGATTTAAAAGTATATTCTTTTTGTAACATATTTTTTAAATCATGATAATTATAAATTTCTCCATTACATACAAGAATACAGTTTTTATAGGTAAATGGCTGATTACCTTTTGAGGATAAATCCATGATTGATAAACGATTAAATCCCCAAGTTATTCCACCTTTAATACTAATATGCTGGTGATCTGGACCACGATATTTTGCTTGGTTTAAAGCATAATTAAATACTTGTAATTCAAATTCTTCACTAGCTGTAACTAAAAAACCACACATTATAACATTTTCTCCTTTCAAATTAACTTCAGATATTAAAAACTTGCTTTGTGGTTAGGTTTGCGTATTTTTTCAACTCACCCATAGTTTTGATGCTTCTCACTATTGTATTTAAGTTTTTAATTGATATTAGTATATAATATTTTTTTATTAATATCAATAAAAAATATTTAAGATGATAATAAATTTAAAGCGATAATAAAAAGCTGTTATAAAACAGCTTTACAGACATCGACCCATGAAGCGTTAATGTAGCTTTTTAGATCATCTATTGTTAATTCAATTGCACTATTTGCACTACCACATGCTGGAAAGACTGTTTCAAAACGCTTTAATGAGACATCTAGATAAATATCCACATCAGCATTGATTCCAAATGGACATACCCCTCCAACATCATGTCCGATTTTTGGTAAAACTTCTTGACGTGATAGCATTTTAGCTTTAACTTTAAATGTTTCCTTGTATTTATGATTATCAATTTTCATATCGCCAGCAGTTACAATTATAATTGCGCGATCATCAATTTTGAATGATAAAGTTTTAGCTATTCTCTCTGGTGAGCAATTAAGGGCTTGAGCTGCTAATTCAACAGTTGCACTAGAAACATCAAATTCAATAATGTCTTTGTCACGATTGAATTGTTTTAAGTATTCTTTAGCTTGAGATAATGACATAAATAATATCCTCCTATTATATTGGAAAAAGTTTAACATAAATTATCATTTTTTTAAATATATCAAAGTTATAAAATTAATTTTAGATTAATGGGTTATAATATGTTTATCAAATGTTATTTTTAATAATATTTGACAAAATAACTCTCTTTTAATAAACTTTGTGTATATTGAGAGGTATAAAAATGACATATAAATTAATTGCATTAGATTTAGATGGTACATTAAAAAGTACTAATAAACAAATTTTGCCTAAGACAAAAGCAATATTACAAAAATTAGCTAAACGAGGAATCGTGATTGTTTTAGCTTCTGGACGACCAACAGCTGGTTTGTATATAGAAGCTGATGAATTAAAGTTGAATGAAACAGGTGGCTATCTTTTATCATTTAATGGAGCAAAAGTAGTTGACTATCAAACTAAAGAAATTATCTATCAAAAAGTATATAACGAAAAAATAGCTCATCATGTTTATGATCGTGCCAAAAAGTACGGTCTTGCAGTAATGACTTATGTTGAAGAAATGATTATTACTGAAGATATAGATGATGAATATGTAATTATTGAAAGTGAAATTAATCATATACCAATTAAACCGGTTAAGGATTTTAAAGAGGCGGTAGACTTTTCAGTGAATAAGGTCCTGTTGACAGGGAAACCTGAATATGTAGAAAATATTATTGATGAATTTAAAGAGCCGTATGAAAATTCCTTAAGTATTTATCGTTCAGCACCTTTTTTTATCGAGGTTATGGCAGAGGGGATTGATAAAGCAGCTTCGTTAAAAGCATTGATTAAGCGTCTTGGAATAAAACAAGAAGAAGTGATTAGTTTTGGTGATGGTTATAATGATATAAGTATGATTAAGTTTGCTGGAATGGGAGTAGCGATGGATAATGCTGTTGATCAGGTAAAACAATGTGCTGATTATATCACGCTATCTAATGATAATGAAGGTATTTATGAATGCTTAAAATTATTAAATGAAAAGGGTGAGATTTGATGTTGCCAGATGATATAAATATGTTAGTAAGTTTTTTAAATACAAAACTTCGCGATGATGATATGTCTTTAGAACATATACTAGAGATAAATGATACAAATATTGATAAAGTTATGGAGCGTTTACAAAGACATGGTTTTGTTTTTGATGAAATAACTAATCAAATTAAAGCAAAGTAGAACAATTTGTTCTGCTTTTTTTTAGCAGAAGATTAAACCTTATTTTATTTTTAGACTAGAGATGTTATAATGTTGTTTAATTAAGGGGGAAGTAAGAAAATGTTAAAATTAGAGGATTTTAAAGCTGCAAAAAAAAGAGTAGATGAAGTAATTGAGGAAACCCGTTTAATTCATAGTGATGCATTCTCTAGTGAATGTGGAAATGATGTTTATATTAAACCAGAAAATTTGCAAAAAACAGGTGCATTTAAGATTAGAGGGGCTTTTAATAAAATTGTTAAACTTGATAATGAGGCAAAAAAGGTGGGGTTGATTGCATCATCAGCTGGTAATCATGCTCAAGGTGTAGCATATGCTGCTAAAAAGTTAGGAGTTAAAGCAACTATTTGTATGCCGGCTCATACACCTTTAATAAAGATAGATGCTACAAAAAAGCATGGTGCGGATGTGGTTTTATATGGGGAGGTATATGATGAAGCATATGCTAAGGCGGTAGAGTTACAAAAAAGTGAAGGATATACATTTGTACATCCTTTTGATGATGAAGATGTTATAGAAGGACAAGGAACCATTGCAATAGAGATTTTAGAAGAATTGCCAGATGTGGATGTGATTTTAGTTCCAATTGGAGGCGGTGGTTTAATCGCAGGAATTTCTTGTGCTGCTAAGCAAATAAATCCAAATGTTAAGATTTATGGTGTTGAACCTGAAGGTGCTGCTAGTGCCCTAGCTGCTATTCATGAAGATCAAGTAGTAACTTTAGCTGAAGCTAATACAATTGCTGATGGAACGGCAGTTAAAACAATTGGTAATAAAACTTTTGAATATATAAAAAAATATGTTGATGGTATTATTACTGTTAATGATTATGAATTAATGGATGCCTTTTTGCTGCTAGTTGAAAAGCATAAATTAGTAGCTGAAGGATCGGGTATTTTATCATTAGCGGGATTAAAGAAATTATATGAAAAGAATAAAAAAGTTGTTTCGTTAATTAGTGGTGGAAATATTGATGTGTTGACAATTTCTTCAATGATTAATAAGGGACTGATCTCACGGGGGAGAATTTTTACTTTTTCAGTACAGTTACAAGATAAACCGGGACAGTTGGAATTGGTGTCTAAAGTCTTAAATCAGTGTAATGCTAATGTAATTGCAGTCGATCATAATCAGTTTAAGAATTTTGCTCGTTTTTCTGAAGTGGAATTAAGGGTTACAGTGGAAACAAATGGTAATTCTCATATTGAAATGATTATTGATGAATTTGATAAATTGGGTTATAAGATTACTAAGATTAATTAGTGTGGGAGTAGTTTATAGATTTTAAAAAGGTAAAATTGTACTCAATTTTACCTTTTTAGCAGTGAGTTGGTCATGGCATGAATTCAGTTATATCATGGTTAAAGCGGAAACTATTCCTAAAGGTCAGTGTACAATAAAAACAAAAGTCATACAACTAACCAATGGTAACTTTATAGGCTTTACATATAACTAAGAGTTCATCAAAATAGGAATGTAGACTTGGAAAGAGAAGTAAGGTAGACTTATAATAAACGTCGAAAGGAACTAGTATGAAAGAAATTTGTAGCAAAAACCAACACCAAGACATTTACTAGAATAAACCAAATATTTATGAATAGGAAAGATAAAAACATTTATCAATGAATTTAGGCAGTAGCTAAGATACAAGATAAAAGCTATAATTATGAAACAGTATCAGAAACCATCAAAGATATATAAAAGCCTACAGAAGTTAAATAAGAAATCATTTCGGTGATGAACAAATCTATTTGGCAACAAAAACACGATTAGGATCGTATAAGTAAGCAAATGGAAAAGTGTAGTAAATTTCCAAGTCAATGTAAAAAGATTAGCCATAAGAAAAGAGGAAAGATCAGAATTGGTCTTTCCTCTAATATGCTATCTAAATTAACATATAAATGTAGCACAATATATGAGAATCATGTGTATAGTGCAATGAGAAGGATGAAAATAATCTTATTTTCCCACTATTCTATTATTGACACATATAGTAATGTAAGAGTTTGAAAATTAACACTAAGCTTTTTGGTATTAAAAAGCTACCAATATTTATTTGAGGTCATGTTTAAATCAACATGTCCGATTATTCCTTTGATTTTTCCTGTTTCGCTGTATTGTAAGATATGATAATCTTCTTCAATGGTAGGATTATCATTATATCGGGCTTTCCACTTTATATAAGTATTTAAGCTGTTATCTGTTAATTTTGTTGTCCACCAGTGATGATTGGCATAGATACCTTTTTTATTTTGTTTAGGAATATTTTCTAAAAAATTAATGGCGATAGAACCTAAAGTATCATTTGAAAGATTTCCTTGAAATTCTTCATCTTCAAGATCGATAAAAACACCTAAATCGGGAACCTTATTCTTTATTAAAGAAGTAACAAAAGCCGCTTCCTTTTTAGCTTGATTAATATCACGAGCAAGTGAATAATAGTAAATACCATAAGGAATTGATAATTCTTCACATTGTTTTATGTTTCTTTTAAAATAAGGATCTTCAATAGTCTTTGTTCCATCAGTTGATGATGTATAACCGCAACGAATGATTACATAGTCAATTTCTTGAATAGCAAGTTGTAAATCTACTTGCTCGTTCCATTTAGAGATATCAATACCAATATAGATACCATCTTTAGATAATTTATCGTCATGATTAAAAATCATAATACCTGAAGCGAATAAGCAAATAGATACTGTTAATGAAATTAATTTAATAAAGTTGTGTTGTTTTTTATATTTATTTAATAAAATTGGTAAACAGAAAAATAAAATAATTAAAAATATAACAATACTATGTGTTAAATAATCTGGCAGATATCTTTTATAATACAGTGAACAAGAAAAAGTAATACAGCTTATTAATAATAAGTATAAAATATTTTTTTTATTAAAATATTTATATTTCTTATTTTTCATGATATCACCTCGACAACTTGATTTTAACATAGTTGTCGATAGATGGCGATATTTTATTCTTGATTTGATTTTTCTAATTCTTCTAAAATTAAATCTAATTTATTGTGGAGATCTTGGATAATTATTTCAGTTTTTAAATTAACTTTATAATCATTTTCATTTCTTTGGCGATCTTTTTGTTCTTGACGATTTTGAGACATCATTATAATTGGTGCTTGAATAGCAGCAATACATGATAGGATAAGGTTTAATAGGATGAATGGATAGGGATCGATACTATCCTTAATAATAAGATTAAAAAACATCCATGCAACTAACAATACAATGAAAATGATAATAAAACTCCAACTGCCGCCAAGATGGGCGATTTTATCAGCTATTTTTTGTCCGCAAGTTTCTTTTTCTTGTTTATTGCATGAAATTGGTTTTTCAAGGACAAGATGGATGATTTCTTCATCTTGCATATCATCACGAACATTTTCAATGATTTCTTTAATGATTTTATTATGTGTTAAGTTTTTCATTTTACCACCTTATGGTAATTATTAACCATTTTATTTGTATTTAGACATATTTAGAAGATGAAGGTAGTTTTTCGCGGTGATAAATATTTATAAAATTGTTGAATTTAGTAATATAGTTATGTACAATAGTGGAGATAAAGTTATGAAGGAGAGATTATGATGTTTAAAGTATTTGTTAAACAGATTGTTAGAACTATTACTGATCATTTTCAATTCTTTTATATTTCTATTTTTTATAGTTTACATATCATTTAATTGATATGTTTTTTTATGACATTAATCAATATTACATGGAGGAACAAAAATGCCAAAAAGAGAAGATATTAATACTGTATTAGTAATTGGTTCAGGACCAATTATTATTGGTCAAGCTTGTGAATTTGACTATTCAGGAACACAAGCATGTAAAGCGTTAAGAGGATTAGGTTATAAGATCGTGTTAGTAAACTCAAACCCTGCAACAATCATGACTGATCCGGAAACAGCAGATGTCACATATATTGAACCGCTAAATGTGGATAGATTAACTCAAATTATTGAAAAAGAAAGACCAGATGCCTTGCTTCCTAACTTAGGTGGGCAATCAGCCTTAAACTTATGTTCAGAATTAAATGAGGCTGGTGTTTTAGAAAAATATAACGTTCAGGTATTAGGAGTTCAAGTTGATGCTATTGAACGTGGTGAAGACCGCTTAGAGTTTAAAAAAGAAATGGATAAACTAGGAATCGAAATGGCTCGTAGTGAAATTTCAACAACTGTTGAAGAAGCCTTAGCTATTGCAGAAAGGTTAGGGTATCCAGTAGTTGTACGTCCTGCCTATACAATGGGTGGTGCTGGTGGCGGACTGGTATATAATGTTGAAGAGCTAAAAACAGTTGTATCTCGTGGGTTACAAGCGAGCTTGGTTAACCAATGCTTAATTGAAGAATCTATTTTAGGTTGGGAAGAATTAGAAGTTGAAGTTGTTCGTGATGCTAACAACAACATGATCACAGTATGTTTCATTGAAAATATTGATCCATTAGGAGTTCATACTGGAGATTCATTCTGTAGCGCTCCAATGTTAACAATTAGCCAAGAAGTGCAAGATCGTTTAAAAGACCAAGCATTTAGAATTGTTGAATCAATTGGTGTAATTGGAGGGACAAATGTTCAATTTGCTCATGATCCAGAAACTGATCGAATCGTTGTTATTGAAATTAATCCAAGAACATCTCGTTCATCAGCTTTAGCATCAAAAGCAACAGGATTCCCAATTGCTTTAGTTTCAGCAATGTTAGCGGCTGGTTTGACTATGGAAGATATTCCTTGTGGTAAATATGGAACTTTAGATAAATATGTACCTGATGGTGATTATGTTGTAATCAAGTTTGCACGTTGGGCATTTGAAAAATTCAAAGGGGCTGAAGATAAACTTGGTACTCAAATGAAAGCTGTTGGGGAAGTTATGAGTATCGGCAAAACTTATAAAGAAGCTTTCCAAAAAGCAATTCGTTCATTGGAAATTGGACGTTATGGCTTAGGGTATGCTAAAAACTTCAATAAGTTATCTAAAGAAGAATTATTACATATGTTAACTGTTCCAACTAGCGAAAGACAATTCATTATGTATGAAGCGTTAAGAAAGGGAGCAACAGTTGAAGAATTATTTGAACTAACACAAATCAAACATTATTTCATTGAACAAATGAAAGAATTAGTTGAAGAAGAAGAAAATATAAAATCATACGAAGGCAAAGAATTACCGGCTGAAGTACTAAAACAAGCAAAACAAGATGGATTCTCAGATAAATATTTAAGTCAAATTTTGAATGTTGAGGAAAATGTAATTAGAGAAGAAAGATTAGCTAATAATATTAATCAAGCATGGGAACCAGTACACGTAAGTGGAACAAAGGATAGTGCTTATTATTATTCAACATATAATGCTGAAGATAATAGCGACATTCATCACGATAAAAAGAAAATTATGATTTTAGGTGGTGGACCTAATCGTATTGGACAAGGAATTGAATTTGACTATTGCTGTGTTCATGCTGCTTTAGCATTAAAGAAATTAGGATTTGAAACAATTATTGTTAACTGTAACCCTGAAACTGTATCAACTGACTATGATACATCTGATAAATTATACTTTGAACCACTAACATTAGAAGATGTTTTAAGTATTCATGAAAAAGAAAAACCAGTAGGTGTAATTGCACAATTTGGTGGACAGACACCACTTAACTTAGCTGCTCAATTAAAGAAAAATGGTGTGAATATTTTAGGAACAACACCAGAAACTATTGATATGGCAGAAGATCGTGACTTATTTAATGCAATGATGGAAAAATTAGAAATTCCAATGCCTGAATCTGGAATGGCAGTAAATGTTGAAGAAGCATTAGAAATTGCTAAAAGAATCGGCTATCCATTAATGGTAAGACCTTCTTATGTTTTAGGTGGTCGTGGAATGGAAGTTGTTTATGATGATGAAAGTCTTAAACAATATATGAATGCCGCTGTTGGAGTTACTCCAGATCGTCCAATTCTAATTGATCGTTTCTTAAATAATGCAATGGAATGTGAAGCTGATGCAATCAGCGATGGTGAAAATGTATTTGTTCCTGCTGTTATGGAGCATATTGAACTAGCAGGTATTCATTCAGGAGATTCTGCTTGTATCTTACCTTCTAAGCATATTCCGATTCGCCATTTAGAAACAATTAAAGAATATACAAAAAAGATAGCTAAGGAAATGAATGTTCGTGGTTTAATGAATATGCAATATGCAATTGCTGATAATAAAGTATATGTATTAGAAGCTAATCCAAGAGCTTCAAGAACAGTACCTTTGGTGTCAAAGGTATGTAACATTAATATGGTTAAGATTGCTACTGAGATCATCACTAGTGATTTGACAGGGCGTCCTTCTCCAGTACCTGCCTTAACAGAAAAGAAAATTCCACATATTGGAGTTAAACAAGCTGTCTTCCCATTTAATATGTTCCCAGAAGTTGATCCAGTATTAGGGCCAGAAATGCGTTCGACTGGAGAAGTATTAGGACTTGCGAGTTCATATGGAGCAGCTTTATATAAGGCTGAAGAAGGAGCAAAGTCTATTTTACCGACTGAAGGAAAAGTATTAATGAGTGTTAGTGATTTAGATAAACCTGAAGTAGTGGGACTTGCACAAGGGTATTATGATGCTGGTTTTACAATTGTGGCAACTGGTAAGACATATGAATTAATAAAAGATAATGGAATACCTGTTGAAAAGATTAAAAAGATTCATGAAGGTAGACCAAATATAAATGATGCTTTAACTAATGGTGATCTAGCAATGATTATTAATACTCCGAATGGTAAACAAAGTGTACATGATGATAGTTATATTCGTAAGTCTGCTATTAAAATGAGAATTCCATATATGACTAATATTGCTGCAGCAAAAGCATCACTTGAAGGAATTATGGAAATGAAAATTCATGGTAGTCATGAAGTTAAATCTTTGCAAGATTATCATGCATCAATTAAATAATGGATAAAATACAGTCAATAAGGCTGTATTTTTAATTGTTAATAATTTTGATAAATTTCTCACTAAAAACTATACATATTTCGCACTTAAATTATGTATAATATATTCGAAAGCGCTATCATTTTTTTTGGGAAGGGGTGTGATAGGAATTATTATAAAAGTATATGATGAATTTAAATATTCTTAAATAGGGAAAGGAGAAAGAATATAAATGAAGAAAAAATTCTTAAGAAGATTAGGAATTACGTTTCTTTCAACAATGATGACAGTTTCAATGTTATCAGCTGCTAAGACACCAGTAATGGCTAGTCCAAAAGCTGTTGATCCACAGGGGTATACCTTGTTAGATTCGGTTGTAGATTATAGTGTTGATGGAAATGAAGTTGTGTTAACTTATTCTGGTGGAGAAAAAACAAAAATTACATTTCTTACTGGAAATATTTTCAGGTTAAATATGGAACCAACTGGAGATTTCTTGGATTATCCAGTTCCAAATGGTGCCGATCACAAAGCAACAATTGTAGTTAAAGGTGATGATGAATGGGAAAATACACCTAATGCAAATGTTGAAACAGATGGTGATATATTAAAAATTTCAGCTAAAGATGGAAAAGCGGTTTTAGAAATTGATAAAAGTACATCAATGATGAAATTATTAGATATAACAAAAAGTGGTAATGATAAAGTGGTTTGGGAAGAAACAGAGCCTTTAAAATATAAAAGTGGAAGTACTATCCAAACACTTAAACAAGAACAAGATGAATATTTCTATGGTGGTGGGGTTCAAAATGGACGATTCTCACACAAAGGTACTTCAATTAAGATAGAAAAAGGTGGATGGAATGATGGTGGAGTTGCTAGTCCAACACCATATTATTGGTCTACTGAAGGTTATGGTGTTCTAAGAAATACTTGGAAACCAGGGGTTTATGATTTCTCTAGTAGCGATAAAGTTACTACAACTCATAATGAAAAAAGATTTGATAGTTATATGTTTGTTGACCAAAATGCGGTTGACTTAATTGATGATTTTACTGATGTTACTGGTAAGCCAGTACAACTTCCTGAATATGCTTTCTATTTAGGAAATTTAAATTGTTATAATCGTGACTACTGGTCATCAAAAAAAGAAACTTGGTCTACAGTTGATTCTGCTGGAAAGACACAAAGTAGTTCAAATGGTAGAGCACAGCCTTTGGCTGGACAAAACTGGTATGAACGACAACCACCTAAAGATTCAAAAACAGGTAATTATCTTTACGGAAAAAATGATACTGAAACACAAGAAACATTAAATGGTAATAATCCATATGATGCTAAAGGTATAATTACTGAACATGAAAACAATGATATGCCATTAGGTTGGTTCTTACCAAATGATGGTTATGGTTGTAACTATGGTCAAACTGATTCTTTTGAGGGAGATTTACAAAATCTAAAAGAATTTACTGATTATTCAAATTCACACGGAGTTCAAACTGGACTTTGGACACAAAGTAATTTATGGCCTAAAGATGCAAATAATCCAGTTAAAGGTGATCGTGATGTTCAAAAAGAAGTAGATGTAGCTGGAATTCGTTCAATTAAAACAGATGTTGCTTGGGTTAGTCCAGGATATTCATTTGCTTTAAATGGAATATCTGTTGCTTATGATGCAATTGCTTCAAGTAAAGCTCGTCCAAATATTGTTACGTTATATGGTTGGGCTGGAACACAACGTTATGGTGGAATCTGGACCGGTGACCAAAATGGTGGTGAGTGGGAATATATTCGTTTCCATATTCCTACATATATTGGATCTGGTTTAAGCGGACAACCTAATATAGGTTCTGATATGGATGGAATTTATAGTGGTGGAACACCAATCATTACAACTCGTGATTATCAATGGAAAGCATTTACTCCAACAATGCTTGATATGGATGGATGGGGAAGTAAACAAAAATTCCCATTTGTAGATAATGCAGACTACAGATCTATTAATCGTGCTTATTTAAAATTAAAGGCACAATTAATGCCTTATATTAATACTATTGCAAATGAAGCCAGTACAACTTCAAAACCAATGGTTAGAGCAATGATGCTTGATTATCCTGATGCTATTACATATGGTAAAACAACTCAATATCAATATATGTGGGGAGATAATTTCTTAGTAGCACCAATTTATCAAAATACTGCTGCTGATAGTGAAGGTAATGATATTAGAAATGGTATTTATTTACCAGATGAAGATCAAGTATGGGTTGATTACTTTACTGGAAAACAATATCGTGGCGGAAATATGATTAATAATTTTGATGCCCCAATTTGGAAATTACCATTATTTGTTAAAAATGGTGCAATCATTCCAATGTATCCAGAAAATAACAATAATGCTGAAATTAGTGATGTTAATCCAAAAGGATTAGATAAAACACAACGTATCGTAGAATTCTATCCTTCTGGAAAAACAGAGTTTGTGCAAAAAGAAGATGATGGTATTTCAACTGACAGTGGTGTTTTAACAACTAAATTTACTTCTGAGGTTAATGGTGATGTAGCTACATTAACAGCTAATGCCACTAAAGGTAGCTATGAAGGTGCTGATGTTAATAGAACAACAGAATTTGTTGTAAATGTATCTAAAGCACCAGAATCAGTTGTTGGTTCAGTAGCTGGAAAAGATGTTGACTTTACAAAAGTTGATTCTAAAGAAGCTTATGAAAATGCAACTGGTAATGTATATTATTATGATGAAAGTCCAGTTTCTATTGTTAATCAATATGCTGATGAAGATTCAAAATATGGTAATGGTCAAGAAACTATTACTACAACTCCAAAATTATATGTTAAATCAACTGCAAAATCTGATATTACTGCAGATAAATATCAAGTAGTAGTTAAAGGTTTTGAAAATGAAGGAAATCTTCCAAAAGTTGATCAAATAGACTTAGCTGTACCAGCTAATTTAACAGCAACAGCAGTTACATCAAGTGAAATCACACTTGGATGGGATGCAGTTGAAGGGGCGGAAACTTACGATGTTGAAGTTGATGGTGTAGTATACACTATGAATAAATCAAATACTTATTTCCATGATGGTCTATCTTTCTTAGAAGATCATAGTTATCGTGTAAGAGCGGTGACTCATGATGGACATTCAGCTTGGTCAGAAGTATTAAATGTAACTACTGCTGATGATCCATATCGTAATGTTCCTAAAGGAATGACAGTTTCATATGATGGAGCTTCTGAACCTGCAATCTATGCTGGAAAACTTTCAAATATGGTTGATGGTGATGATAAGACTGAATATAGTTCTAGAGATGGTGGGGCTTGGACAAATCAATCGTTTACAATTGATATGAAAAAGTCTTATAGTATTGAAAAATTAGACTATGCATTTAGAAAAGATACATCAAATGGATCTATTAGACGTTTAGGTTTATCATATAGTATTGATGGTAAAACATGGAAAGATTATGGTGAAATTGATTTACAACCATTGGATCAATGGCCAGTTGGAAGTTCAGGAACTGAAAATCCATCAGCAAGATATGCAAGAATTGAATTGGATAATGTAATTCAAGCTAGATACTTGAAGATGAAAGTAGTTCAATCTTCAGGTGGTTTCTTACAAGCTTATGAAATTAGACCATATCATTTAGATGGTGATACTGGTAGAATTCCTGGTGATATTGATGGAGACGGACTTGTAAATGATGCAGATTTATTAGCTCTAACAAATCATCATCCTAATTCATTTGGTTCAAGAGTTGGTGAAGAAGAATATGATGGATATGTTGGTGTAAATGATATTAACATGAATGGTATCTTCGATGCAGCTGATTTATCAGCATTATTAACACAATTAAATGGTGGTGTTACATCTGCAGGTAAAAATGTTGCTGGTTCTATTATGGTAGTACCATCTAAAAGCAGTGTAAAAGCTGGAGAAACATTTACAGTTGATGTATTCGGTGCTGGATTACAAAATGTTAATGCTCTTGATTTTGAATTATCATTTAATAAAGATGTAATTGATACTACTAATGTAAAAGTAGAAAAAGCAGCTAAAACATCAGGATTTGAATTATATAGCACAGTTACTCAAGGTAATACTACTGATCGTGTATATAGTGCTTTAGCAAATATTGGTGAAAAAGCGTTGTTGAACGGTGATGTTAAAGTTGCTACAGTAACATTAAGTGCTAAAACTGATTTGGATTTAACAGAATTAAATGCAAGCTTATCATTATTAGTTGGAAATAATTTAAGCTCTGTTGATGCTCTAGCTCAACAAACTCCTGAAATTCCAGAAGGGCGTAAGGTTCTTACTTTGGATGATATGACAATTACTTCACAAGAAGGTAATAACTTACAACCAAATATGGGTGAAGATAAACTTGTAGATGGTATCGTTGATGTTGATGCGGGGCGTTATGAATTTAAATGGGGAGATTCAGCAGAATCAGTTGGAGCTTCTTTACCACATGAAATTCGTTATGATTTCAATCAACCTCAAACACTAAGAGAATTACGTATTCAAATTCGTCATAGTGGTGCGACTTTAAATTCAGGGGCTTTAAAAGACTTTGAATTAAGAGGAATCAAAGAAGATGGTAGTGAAGTTGTAATTGGAAATTATACAATGGATCAATACGATAAGACATTTAATCTTGGTGATGAAACATATAAGGGTGTAATTCTTAATTGTAAAACTTCACAAGGTGGATTAACTTATAAGTTAAATATTGATGAAACTTCATTTGTAGTTGCTCAAGGAGTTGCTGCAACAGGAATTGAATTCGCAACTGATAATCCAAGTAGCATTTATATGGGAAGATTAACAACATTTAAAGCTAATGTATTACCAGAAAATGCAACAAATAAAATTTACAATATGACAAGTAGTGATGAATCAGTAATTAAAGTAGTTAGATCTACTGATGCTGAAGGATATAATTATTCATTACTTGCAATGAAACCAGGTAAAGCGACTATTATAGCTACTGCACTTTATGATGAAAGAATCAGTGCAGAAGTAGAAGTAGAAGTTATTGATGGGGCATTTAAAGATGATTTAATTGCTGCAATTCAAAAAGGAACATCAATTAGTCCAATATTGTATACAGCTGATTCGTTTGCTAAATTAACAGATGCAATTACTGATGCTGTCTCAGTTATGGGTGGAAAAGATCAAGATGCAATAGATAGAGCAGAAATGGCTATTATTAATGCAATTAATAATTTAAAATTCAAAGGTTCTGATAACACAAGACCTGATAGTAAAAATAAACTTGATCGTACAAATATGGAAGTTATTTATGTAACAAATTATGCTGTAGCTGATGGTGATGTTAAAGAACATATTATCGATGGTGATATTAATACTATTTGGCATTCAGCTTATGGTTCATCAAATACTCTTCCTGTTGAAGCTATTATTGATTTAGGTGATGTTTACGATATCGAACAGGTAGATTATTTACCTCGACAAAGTAGTAGAAATGGTCACATTACTCACTATCGTATCGAAGTAAGTTCTGATAATGTTACTTATAAACCAGTAGTAGAAGGTTACTTGTCTAATGATGGAACATCGTTAGATGATCCTTCAATCTATAAAAAGATTAAATTTGCTCCAGTAGAAGCTAAATATGTAAAATTTGTAGCTCTTGAAACTTTAGGAGATACTAAGAACAAATACGCATCAATTGCAGAATTAGAATTCTATGCAGCAAATGATGGTGAAATTCCAGCAGAAAATATTGTGCTTGATAAAAATGAAGTTTCACTAGTTGTAGGAGATAGTACAAAAGTTAATGCAACAGTAACTCCTGAAAATACAACTGATACAATTGTTTGGTCAAGTGATAATGATACAGTTGCAACAGTTGATCAAGATGGTAATATAAGTGCAGTTTCAGCTGGTGAAGCAACTATTACTGCTACAATTAATGGTTTAACTGCAACAGTAAAAGTTACAGTAACTGAACCAGTTGTTGATGAAACTAACAAAGTTGCGTTATCAATCGCAATTGATATGGCTAAAGAAGTAACTCAAGAACAGTTAGGTAAATTAGTACCAGCAGTAGCTGATGAATTCAAA
>NZ_JBKTWO010000044.1:0-26313 GCF_047249845.1 Thomasclavelia sp. | reverse complement strand
GCAAGCTGCCGGTTCTTTTTTTTATTCCCCTGGATACTTTCTGTATCCTTTTTTAGATTTTAAACTAAATAAATAATTATGAATTCTATTGTCAAATGCTTTTAAAAACGTTATAATATCTAGGTATAATAACACGTTGATAAGGACTAGTAGATAAGAAAGTTGTTTTAGAGAGGAAGATATTTCGGTGTAAATCTTCTACAACAGAATTATTGAATTCACCTTGGAGTGCGACTAATCATCGCCGTTTAAACTACGTTACAGTTAATTAAGTGCATGATTAATGATCATGAATTAGGATGGTACCGCGATATAATCGTTCCTATTTGGAACGATTTTTTATATTTTAGGAGGGAATTAAATGGAAAATGAATTATTAAAGATTAAAGAAGAAGCATTGACTAAGTTGGATAATTGTTCTTCTTTAAAAGAGTTAAATGATATTCGAATTTTATATTTAGGTAAAAAAGGTCCAATTCAAGAAGCTATGAAATCAATGAAAGATATGGCTCCTGAGGAGCGAAAAGTTTTTGGACAAACTTCTAATTTAGTAAAACAGGAATTATCTAAAGCTGTTGAAGATAGAAAAGAGGTTTTAGAAAATCAAGCTATTTTAGATAAAATTAATGAAGAAAGAATTGATATAACTTTACCAAGTTATAAATTAGATCAAGGGACACTACACCCTTTATCAACAATTGTAGCTGAAATAGAGGATTTATTTTTAGGAATGGGTTACCAGATAGCTGAAGGTCCTGAAGTAGAAACAGATTATTTTAATTTTGAGCTGATGAATTTACCAAAAGGTCATCCAGCACGTGATATGCAAGATACTTTTTATATTGATGAAAATACATTGATGAGAACACATACATCACCTGTACAAGCTCATGCGATGCTTGCAGCTCATGGTGAAGGACCAATTAAAGTTATTTGTCCTGGTAAAACATATCGTCGTGATGATGATGATGCAACTCATTCTCATCAATTTATGCAATGTGAGGGATTAGTAGTTGATAAAAATATCACTATGGCAGATTTAAAAGGAACTTTAGAAGTATTTGCACGTAAATTTTTTGGTGAAAAACGAGAAGTGCGTTTACGACCTTCATATTTTCCATTTACTGAACCATCAGTAGAAGTTGATATTTCATGTCATAATTGTGGAGGTAAAGGCTGTTCAATGTGTAAACATACAGGTTGGATAGAAATTTTAGGTGCTGGCATGGTTAATCCTCGTGTTCTTGAAATGTGTGGATTTGATAGCGAAGTATATCAAGGCTTTGCTTTTGGAATTGGAATGGAACGAGTAGCAATGCTTAAATATGGTATTGATAATATTCGTAATTTCTATAATGATGATATTAGATTTTTAAATCAATTTGGTAGAAAGGAGTAAAGTGATGGATATTAGTTTAAAAGTATTAAATAGATATGTAAAAGTTGATGATCAAGATCCTAGAGAATTAGCTGATAAGATTACTTCAATTGGTTTGGAAGTAGAAGGAATGCATGAGTTAACTAAAGGAAATAATATGACAATTGGTTATATTAAAGAATGTGGAGCACATCCTGATAGTGATCATTTAAATATATGTCAGGTTGAAGTTAAGCCTGGTGAAATAAGACAAATTGTTTGTGGAGCACCAAATGTAGCTAAAGGACAAAAAGTAATTGTAGCTAATCCTGGATGTGATTTTGGTGGAGGATTTGTAATTAAGGAGAGCAAAATTAGAGGTGTTGAATCTAATGGTATGATTTGTTCAATTGCAGAATTAGGTTTAGATCAACGACTATTGAAACCTGAAGATAAAGATGGAATACATGTTTTAGACGCTGATGCACCTATAGGTGAAGATCCATTAGAGTATATTGGTCTAAAAGATATAATATTAGAAATTGGGTTAACTCCAAATCGCTCTGATTGTATGGCTCTGACTTCATTTGCCTATGAAGTAGCAGCAATTTTAAAACGTGATGTTAAATTACCTGATGTTATTTCAAATGGGATTGAGGGCAGTGGAATTAATGTAAGAGTAGAAACTGAATTATGTCCTTTCTTTGGCGCAAAGTTAGTTAAAGGTGTAACAACTAAAGAATCTCCAACTTGGTTAAAAAATGCTTTGATTGCTAGTGGTATAAAACCAATCAATAATATTGTTGATATATCTAATTTTGTGATGTTAGAAACTGGACAACCTATCCATATGTATGATTATGATAAATTAAATAACAAAGAATTTGTAGTTAAAACAGGATTTGATTGTAAAGAAACAATGTTAGATGGGGAAGAGTATAAAATTGAACCTAACGACATTATTGTATCAACTGATGATGGAATTGGTTGTGTAGCAGGAGTTATGGGTGCTAATAGCACTAAAATTGATGAAAATACAACTAATATTGTTATCGAAGCTGCAACATTTGATGGAGCAACTTTAAGAGAAACAGCTCGTCGTTTAAATTTATTAACAGATGCTTCTCAACATTATATTAAAGGAGCATTAAATACGGCTAACTCTTTAAATGTTTTAGAAAGATGTGCTAACTTATTAGTTGAATTAGCTGAAGCAAAGGAAGTTTATAAAAGTATTACAACTGATTTAAAGATCGATGATCGTTATGTAAAAGTTACTACTTCAAAAGTAAATGGATTGCTAGGTACAAATATAACTAGTGATGAAATTAAAGAAATATTTAGTTCATTAAAATTTGAATTTACTGTTGATGGTGAAGAATTTACTGTAAAAGTTCCAACTTATCGTAATGATATTACTCTAGCAGCTGATTTAATTGAAGAGGTTGCAAGAATGTATGGTTATGATAAAATTCCTTCTACATTACCAGAAATGTCAATGACTGTGGGTAAAAGAACTAATGTCCAAGCTAAAAAGCATCTAATTCGTAATTTACTTAAAGATCAAGGGTTACATGAAACTTTAACTTATTCATTAACATCACCAACAATGGTAAATGATTTTAATATTTTTCATACTAGTGAAACAGTTAAATTAGCAATGCCATTAGGTGAAGAAAGAAGTGTAACTAGAAAATCAATTATTGGTTCATTATTACAAGTAATTAATTACAATCAGTCTCATAATATTAAAGATGTTAATATCTTTGAATTATCAACTACTTATTCAAAGGATGTTGAATTGCAAAATTTAGCTATTGCTTGTTGTGGTGAATATAATGGACTACCATTTAAACAAATATCATATAGAGCAGATTACTATTTAGTAAAAGGTTTTGTTGAAACAATTTTTAAGAATTTAGGAATTGAAGAATCACGATATAAATTAGTACGTGCTAATCAAGATGATAAAAATTATCATCCTGGAAGAACCGCATATATTATGATTGGAAAAGAAATTGTTGGTGTAGTTGGTAATATCCATCCATTGATGGAAAAGAAGTATGATGTTAAAGATGTTTATGTTGTAGAATTAAATTTAACAACTTTATTAAATATGAAAACAAGTAAAATTAAATTTACTGAGATTCCAATGTATCCATCTGTAAGTCGTGATATTGCTCTAGTTATGGATCAGGATATTTCTACGTATGATGTGTGCCGAAAAATTATTCAAGCTAGTAAACAACTTGTAAAAGAAACAAAGATTTTTGATGTCTATGTTGGCGAACATATTGATACTGGTAAAAAATCTGTTGCAATTAATTTGATATTTCAAGATCCAAAAGGAACATTGGAAGAAGCAACAGTCAATAATGCAATGGATAAAATTTTAACAGCAGTAGAAAAAGATTTTGGAGCAATATTAAGAGGCTAGTAATTTTTATCTGTTACATTTGTACCAAAATTATGATATTTAATTATATATAAAAGAAAGAGTTTTCAATAATGAGAACTCCTTTTTTATTAATTTATTTATATATTGTCAAAATAACATATGAATAGTTAATTGTATATATATGATTAATCTTAAATTAAAGAAATTATATTAAAAGTGTTAAATGGTCATTTTATAAGTAGAAATAGTATTTGTTATAACTGCAATAAGTCAATATCTTTGTAATATATGCATATTTTTTACAAAATAATTATCTTATAAAAATACTATTAGTTAATAAGAAAATCTAGTTTTTTTACTAATCTATTGACCATCCCCTTGGGGATTGGTATATACTAAGGCCAGAAGAGGTGAAAATTATGAATATTAAAGAGGTATCAGATCATTTGAAAATAACTAAAAAAGCAATTAATTTATATGAGGAAAAGGGCTTGATTTGTCCTGAGAAGGATAATAATGGGTATCGGATTTATACTAATAATGAGATTGTTATTTTACAACAAATTAAAATCTTGCGTTCTCTTGATTTTTCTATAGCAGAGATCAAAGAATTAATCCTGAATAAAGATCATGAGATTTTTAATTGTAAGTTAGAGGATTTAAAAATTAAAGAATATGAACTTCAAAAGAAGATTGAATATTTAGTAAAAAATGATTTTATTGAAAGTACAATTACAAATAAAATTGATAATTATCAAGAATTAATAGATAAAGAAACTAAAGAAGAGATAAAAAATAAAAGTCTATATGTAGATTTTGAAAATATTTTTTTAAATATGCTATTATTTTTAAATATTATCACAATAATATATATGAATATAAAAGATATAATACCTGATTTGTTTGTCATAATATTAATTCCTATTTGGATTAGTTGTATTGCATTAATGAAGTATCCTCAATCACGTAAATATTTTTATCAACTATATAAAAAACTAAGAAAATATCAAGAGAAGTACAAATGATTTGGATAATTATATTAGGCTTAATCATTATAACTATTTTGTTAATATCTTTAAAAAGATATTTGATAAAAAAATATTTGATGCGTCAGTATAATTCTGGAGTTGGTCTACAGTATCGTGATTTTACAAAGGAGTATTTACAATTTAATGAGAATAAAAGTATTGATAAAGAAACATTTATAGATTTTGAAATGCCACAAATATTAGAAAAAATCAATTATACCTATACACAAATAGGTAATGAATACTTATATAATCTATTTTTTAAAGAAAAAAATGATTTTACTGTTCAAGAAACTATTATAAAAAAACTTAATAACCAAAATAAGTTAGCAGAAATAATATACCAGTTAAACAAATTAAATAAAGATTATGTTCCAATTTTATCAATCACAAAAAATTTACAAAAATTTTCTTCTAAATATTATCCAATTATAGCTATCATATCGATAATGGAAATAGCTAGTATGATAGCAACAATAATTAATTTTAATAACTTTTACTTTATCATTATCATATTTTTATTTAGTTTACTATTAAATACACAGTTATCCCAAAAAACAGGGTCAATTAATCTACAAACTTCATTCATCAATGACATGTTAAGAGTAAGTAGTAAATTGCTTAAGACTAATATTTATCCTGCTGATAGTCAAAATAAATTATTTACTGCTTTAAAAGATTTAAAGAAAATGACTAAGCTAACATACTATTTTAATATAGTAAAACAAATTGATATATTTGGTATATTTGAACTTTTGAACTCAATATTTTTTATTGATATTCTTCAAATCTTATATTTAGCAAAGAGAAATGAACAAGTAAAACATGATATTTTCATTTTATATGAAAGTATTGGTTTATTAGATACTTGTATAACAGTAAAAGTTAATCGTAATTTATTAGATATCTGTATACCTGAGGTTATTAAAGAAAAGAGGATTGATATAGTCGAAGGGTATCATTTGTTAATTGATAAACCAGTAAAAAATACTATTAATTTAAAAAATAATTCTATTATTACTGGTAGTAATGCTTCAGGTAAATCAACATTTTTAAAAATGATTGGAGCTAATTTATTATTAGCTAAAGCATTAAATATTAGTTTTGCTAAAGAATTTAAGTATTATCCATTTGCCTTAATATCTTCAATTCATATGAAAGATGATATTATAAGGGGAGATAGCTTTTATGTTAAAGAGATAAAACGTTTAAAGTATATTACTGATCATGCAAATAATCAGGAATCATTAATTTTAATTGATGAAATATTAAAAGGAACAAATGAAAAAGAACGAATTTTGATTGCTAGAGCAATATTAAAATACCTTTTTGAAAGTGATTCAATAATAATAGTTACAACTCATGATACTAAATTAGCTAATGATTTTAATAGAACTGATAAGTATTGTTTTAATGATTTAAAAAAAGATAATAATATTATTTTTGACTATTTAATAAGAGAAGGTGTCTGTACAGTAGGTAACGCAATAGCTATTGTTAAATCTCTTAATTTTAATCAAAGTATAATAAAAGAAATAGAGACTTGTTAGTCTCTATTTTGGAATACTCTTATATTCAAGCTCAATTAATTTATTTGGATTAGCTGATAAACATGACAAAAGCTTTGTAGCTTTAAATTCTATATCTAACGCTGGATGTGCATAACTGGAAAAGTTAGTTATTAATTTGTATTCACAAGTTCTTTTAATTTTATTTAAATATGTTTGACCATTATTGTTCATTTTTAGAACCCGAATATAGTTTACTTGCATTGCATCAATAATCTGATTTTTAGTATTGTTCATTAAAATATGTATTAGCATCCGCTGAATTCGTGAACGAGTATAGCGTCTTGAAGATAAATTAGTTATTAACTGCTCCATATTATTAGATATTAAAATTTTTTCTTTAAGTAAATTCTCAATACCTTCATCTACTAAATGTAATTGTTTTAATGATTCCTTGCTGGTAGTTAATATTTTATAACGAAGATAAGGATAGAAATTATCCAAAAAATAAAATTCCTGATACTCTTTATAATTACATAATTGGTTTGTTATATCAATTTTATTTTTTAGAGCATGACGAATAGCACTTGCGGAGCTGATAGCTTCAATTTGTAAGCTATGAAAATCATTAGTTCTTTTTATACAATGCATCTTTATTGAATAATCATGATCTACAACCTCTTTAACATATGCAAGACCAAGTAAATCATTTGGAGTAGTAACAGTTTTATTCATTAGTATAGATAAAGCTTGATTGCAGGCATCAGGATACCGTAAACCATGATTCATTTGTTTTTTCACTATATCATTATACATTTTCTGATTATTTTTTATTGTATAAGCAATATCTTTAAAAATGCTAATATTTCCATTTTCGCTACCAAAGACAATATCTGTAACATTTAATTTAGCTAGTAAATCAATTGCACCATGAGCAAAATAATCTGCACTTTGAACACTGTAAACAAATGGCAGTTCAATGACCAAATCAATCCCGTTTTTAATAGCTATTTGAGCTCGAGTCCATTTATCACTGATTGCTGGTTCACCACGCTGAACAAAATGGCTTGACATAATTGCAATTGTAAGATCAGGCTTGAGTAATTCTTTAGCTTTATTTAGATGATATAAGTGTCCATGGTGAAAAGGGTTATACTCAACTATTAATCCTAATACTCTCATATGTTCACCTTAATTCTGTGATAAGATAATTTTTTTATTACTTTAAAAATGGTAGATACGATCATAATTGCTAAGGCTAAACTAGCTGAAATAGCAATAGTATGAATGAAACTATCTAAAAAAAGCGTATTTTCACCTTGGGTACAGTAGAGCATTGTTTGATAAATTCCACGACCTGGAACAAGGGGAAAACAGCCAATAATTAAAAAAATAGTAGCTGGAGCTTTATATATACGTGCAGCTATTTCAGCAAATAGAGTAACTACCGTCATAGCAATAAAATAACTCATTAATTCATTATGTAAAACACTACAAAGTAAAAAAATAAGCCATCCTAAAGCACCACCAAGTGAACCAATAATAGCAAAACGAAAATTCTGATGAATTCTAAATATGAAAGCAAACCCCACACATGCTAAAAAAGCACTAAGACATTCAATTAATCCTTGCATTTTAACCTCCTAATATAACCATCATAATACCAACACCAACAGCAATAAAAGTAGCTGTTAAAAGTGCTTCTAACATTCGAGCCATACCTGATATATAATCACCACTCATAATATCTCGTAGACTGTTAGTAATAGCAACCCCAGGCGTTAATATCATTAAACAACCAATAATTGTTGATTGAAGAGAGCTGATTATATTTAATTTAAAACTGAATATTGCTAGAGCAGTCAAGAGAATACTAGACAAAAGTGTAGAAACAAGATTATTAATTTCTAAAATCTCCATTAGCCAAATAAAAAAATATAGGATAAAACCAATAACCATAGCTATAACTGTTTCATTGACTCCCCCTCCAAAAAAGGTAGTAAAAAACCCTGTTCCTAGTCCATATCCTATAAACACTAAAGGCATATTTATTGGGGTATTTTTAATTTTATTTATTCTTTCTTTAAGATAATCATAGTCAGGACACTTATTACATACATAACGTACTAAGTTATTAAGTTCGTACACCATATCAAGATTAACGCGATTATGCTGAGTACGTTTTGATAGAGTATATGTATGATTATCATGCATTTCAATTGTTAGGGTAAAGTATGTTGGTAATGCAAATACTTCAACATTTGGATAGCCATAACTTTTACACATTCTAAGTAGAGATTCTTCAACTCGATAAATCTCTGCTCCATGTTTTAAAAGTAGTCTTCCAATTTCTCCAATTAAGTTAATAAGTTTTTGTTCATTCATAAGCCACCTCAAATCATAGAAAAGTATATCATGAATATTTTCTAAATGATAGAAGATGATTGTTAATAATTGGAAATAATTGTGATAAAATGTTTATATATTTATTTAGTATAGCAGTTAAGAAAAGATTTATTCTATTTTACTATATTATATTTATAAAAATAAATTTTAATATATTAATAGTTATTTCATCAATCAATGATGGAAGATTAAAAGGGGGAGGATTATGATTCTACAAGTTTCCGGAAGAACTGATATATGTGCTTTATATCCCAAGTGGTTTATTAATCGTTTAAAGGAAGGGTATGTTTTAGTTAGAAATCCATATAATAAACAACAAGTTAGTTATATTAATATTGATAGAGATGTTGTAGACTGTATTGCTTTTTGTACTAAAAATCCCTCAAAAATAATACCATATTTAAAAACAATTGATAAATTAGGTTATAAGTATTATTTTATGGTTACGATTACACCATATGATCATGATATTGAACCAGGGTTACCACCAAAATTAAATATAATGAAAAGTTTTATTAATCTAAGTAATCTTATTGGAAAAGAAAGAGTAATTTGGAGATATGATCCTATTTTATTAAATAAACGATATGATCTTGAGTTTCATTTAAAGATGTTTGAAAAAATGTGTCAGTTATTATTTAAATATACTAATATTGTAATTATAAGTTATTTAGATATATACAAAAATATCATAGGAAAGTTTAGTGAGTTAAATGATGAAGATATTAATTACCTGTCAAAACATCTAGGATTAATTGCGACTAAATATAATTTACAAATTCAAACTTGTAGCGAAAAATATAATTTAGAAAAGTATGGTATTGTTAAAGGAAGTTGTATTGATAAGCAATATGTTGAAAAGTTACTAGGCTATTCATTAGAAATAAATAATAATCAAAATAGAAGTAATTGTTCTTGTATAGCAAGTATTGATATTGGTGCTTATAGCAGTTGTAATCATGGCTGTACATATTGTTATGCTTGTAATCATAATATAGTTAAAAAAAATATGTTAGATCATAATGAAAATAGCCCCATGTTATTGGGGACTTTGTGTGATAGTGATAAAGTTATCAAGAGAGTTGTTAGTTCTAATAAAAAAAGACAGTTACAATTAAATATATTTTAATAATTATTAGATATTTAAATTTATTTATTATTGAACATAATTTTCAGATATTTTTGCAAAAGCTCGATCTAAAACATACTTACCATCAATATTAGCATAAGCACCCATGCCAATTTTTTCAACAGGGCAATGAACTAGTTTTTCAACCATAAGTTGTTTAAAGCAAATTAATGGAGTTAGTAAGATAATATCCGCGTCTTTTGCTTTATCATAGACATCTTGGATAGGGTAAGCGTATATTTCACAATCAATAGAATTTTTCCGAGATGCTTCTTTCATATTGTTTACTAAAAAATCGTTAGTAATAGTCATTTCATTCAACTTATCACATAATAAAACAATTTTTTTCATATCACTTCGCCCCTTTCTATAAATGACTTATACTATAGCATGTTAATACAAATCTAAACAAATTATTACATTTTTTACTAAGTATAACATTAGATAAATATATTGTAAACACTCTCAAGATATCTTTAATAGCATATGCATTTCATAAAAAAATTTGTATGTCTTCTATCATCCTGATAAGTTTATTAATTAAGTAACTATCTTAAACATATGATTTAAGTTTTATTATATTCAAAATATCAAATGTTATAATATTAGTAATATAATTATAATAATTGTTTGTTATTGTATTATTTTAATAGTATTTTATAATATATCGATTACAAGTTTACTAATTCTACTACAAAATAGTAGTAAAATTGATATAATAAAAATATAATATATTCAACATTTATAGAAAAGAGGGAATAGCATGAATTTGAAAAAACCAAAAGTAATTATTATTGGAATTATTTCGACTGCAATTATTATCACATTAGTTTTTTTCTTATTTAATCGAGGAAAAGATGCTGGGGAAATAGTAGAAGAATATTACACTTATTTAGCAAAAAAAGATTATAAAAAAATGTACACTATGTTGACAAAAGGTTCATTAGCAAAGACTTCACAAAAAGTATTTGAAACACGTTATGAAAATATTTATGATGGAATTGAAGCAAAAAATATAAAAGTGAAGATTAATGAAATAAATGATGGTGTTGTTAATTGTACTTTATCAATGGATACGATTGCTGGAAAGGTAAGTTATGATAATAAAATCTCTGTTAAAAATGATGAAATAGTTTTTAATGAACAGATGATTTTTGATGGAATAGAAGGAGAAAATAAAGTTAAAGTTTTAACTGATAAAGCGAGTAGAGGTAAAATTCTAGATCGTAATGGTAAAGAATTAGCAACAATTGGTGAAGCATATTCAGTTGGTTTAGTCAGGGGAAAATTAAATGGAGAAAATGATTATCAGGCAATAGCAGATATTTTAAATATGAATGTTGATAATATCAAGAAAATTATGAGTGCTTCATGGATTAAAGATGATTCTTTTGTTCCGTTAAAAGAGATTGCAAAAGACGAAAAAGGAAAAATATTAGCTGATCAATTATTAACTATAAAGGGAGTAAAATTAAATACAGCATATGTACGCTATTATCCTTATGGTGAAGCTACATCTCATTTGACAGGGTATTTACAACAAGTAAATGCTGATGATTTAAAGAAACATAAAAATGAGGGTTATAGTGATACTTCGTTAATTGGTAGAAGTGGAATTGAAGCAGCTTATGAAAAAGATTTAAGAGGTGTTGATGGTAAGAAGATTATTATTGCTGATAAGGAAGGTAAAGAAATTAAAATAATTGCAAATAAAAGAGTAAAAGATGGTAAAGATATTAAATTAACTATTGATGTTGATTTACAAAAAGATTTATTTAATGAATATCAAAATGATAAAAGTACTTCTGTTGCAATGAATCCAAAGACTGGTGAAGTTTTAGCATTAGTTTCTACACCTTCATTTTCAAGTAATGATTTTATCTTAGGACTAAGTGGTGAACAATGGGATAATTTGAATAATAATGCTAATAAACCACTAACAAATCGTTTTAGAGCATCATATATTCCTGGTTCAAGTATGAAACCAATCACTGGGGCAATTGGACTAGATGCTAAAAAAATTGTGCCAGATAAAGATTTAGGGGCACTCGATAAATGGCAAAAAGATACTAGTTGGGGTAATTATTTTGTAACAACTTTACATGCACCTACCCCAAATAATTTAAAAAATGCAATTATTTATTCTGATAATGTTTATTTTGCAAGAAGTGCAGTAGAAATAGGAAAAGATGAATTAATATCAGGTTATGATAAATTAAAGATTGGCAAAAAAATTCCTTTTGAATTATCTTTAAATACTTCACAATATCTAAATAAAGGTAGTAAGTTTGATGATCAAAAATTAGCTGATAGTGGATATGGACAAGGGGAGTTATTGATTAATCCAGTTCAGCTTGCCTCAATCTATAGTGCATTTGTAAATGAGGGAGATATTAACCAGCCATATTTAATTATGGATCAAAATCCTAAGACTTGGATTAAATCGGCTTTTTCTAAAGATACAGTTAATATTATTAATGAAGCTTTAATAGGTGTCATTAATGATAATAATGGTACAGGACATTCAATTTATCATAATGATATTGAATTAGCTGGAAAAACAGGAACAGCTGAACTTAAGTCTTCACAAAGTGATACGAGTGGAACAGAATTAGGATGGTTTACAATTATGACTACTAGTAGTGATAAACCAATACTAATTACTACTATGGTAGAAGATGTAAAAAATCGTGGTGGCAGCAGTTATGTTGTTGAGCATACGAAAACACCTTTAGGTAATTACTTATATTAATATAAATAGCCAGTCAATCTTGACTGGCTATTTAATAATTTCTAAAATATCATTAATATCTTTTTTTCCAAAATAAATTTCTTTATCATTAATAATCATGCAGGGTACAGACATGATATTATATTTTTCTTTTAACTCTGGGTAGTGTGCTAGATCATACATAGATGCAGTAATATTTTTGTTTTCACAAGCTAGTCGTTGACTTGCCATTACTACATCTGGACACATTGTACAAGAGAGAGAAACAAGTACTTTAATATCAATTTTACTATTAATTTGATTGATTGTTGTTAGGATTTGTTGATCTAATGGTTGTTTAGGACCAACAGCATTATATATAGCAATGATAAAAGAATTAAATTCATGCCCACCAGGAACAGCATGGAAAGATATATTTAAATAATTGTCTTCTTCATCATAAAAGTCTATTGAAGGGGCACCATCGTGTATTTGATAAAAGAGATGATCACTTAGTGAAGTAATTTCTTCTATAAAAGATTTAATTTCATTACTGAATGCTGATTCATCAAGAAAACACTTAATAATTAAATTTTTTTCTAATTTATTGAAGATTTGTGTTATTTGTTGTTTTATTTCCCCGGAAATAAAACTATTATCACTATTTGATTCAACCTCTTGAACAGATTTGCTTTGTTTTTTGGTAGTTAGATTATGTTTAGAAATAATTTCAGGAATATATTTTTCTAAAGATGTTGCACTAGTAGCACCATCACTAACAGCAGTAACTACTTGTCGTAATTCTTTAACACAAACATCACCAGCCCCATAAACACCATCAATGTTGGTTTTTTGATTTTGATCTACAATTAAATTATTTGTTTCATTTAATTTAACTTGATCTCTAAATAATGATGTAGCTGGTTCATATCCAGCAAAAACAAAAATACCAAAAGTATCATTAGTCTCATATGACCATGTTTTGTTTGTTTTGTTGTTTTTAAAAACTGCTTTTTTAAGACTTATATCTCCACTAGCTTCAATGATCTCTGTATTGTAATGTACTTCAATTTTAGGATTTTCTTTAGCTTTTTCAGCTACCCCTTTAGCACATGTAAAATCATCTTCACGAACAATAATAGTTACTTTAGAAGCATATTTAGTTAAGAATACAGCTTCTTCAGCTGCTGCAAAACCGCCTCCAATAACAAATATCTCTTTGCCGCTAAAAAATTCACCATCACAAGTTGCACAATATGCAACCCCACGACCTTGATATTCTTTTTCACCAGTAAATCCTAATTTGCGAGGATGACTACCTGTTGCTAAAATAATTCCAATACTCTTAAAAGTTCCTTTATCGCATTTAACTTCTTTGATATCATTAGTTAATTTTAATTCTGTAACATTAGCAATCATGAATTCAGCTCCAAAACTTTGAGCTTGTTTTTTCATATTATCAGTTAATTCCTGTCCACTAGTTTTAAAAATACCTGGGTAATTAACGACTTCTGAAGTAATTGTTATTTGACCACCAATTTTTTCTTTTTCAATTACTAGAACTGAAAATTTAGCTCTAGCTAAATATATTGCTGCTGACAGCCCCGCAGGACCGCCACCAACAATAATTGCATCATAAAAATTATTCATTAAATTAAACCTACTAAGTCTAATGATGGTTTAAGAGTTGCTTCACCAGGTTTCCATTTAGCAGGACAAACTTCATCACCGTGTTCATGAACAAATTGTGATGCTTGGACACGTCTAAATAATTCCTCAGCATTTCTTCCTACATTTCCAGCAATTACTTCATACATCACGATTTTACCTTCAGGATTGATGATAAAACTTCCACGTTCTGCTAATCCATCAGCTTCAATATATACTTCTAAATCTTTAGCTAGTTTAGCAGTTGGATCAGCTAACATTGGATAAGTAATTTTCTTGATTGTTTTTGATGTATCATGCCATGCTTTATGAACAAAGTGAGTATCACAAGATACTGAGTAAATCTCACAATTGATTTTTTTGAATTCTTCATATTTATTTGCTAGATCTTCTAATTCAGTAGGACAAACAAAAGTAAAATCTGCAGGATAGAAGAATAAAACATTCCATTTTCCTAATAAATCTTCTTTCTTTATTGTTTTAAATTCACCTTCATGAAAGGCTTGAGCTTCAAATTCTGTAATTTCTTTTCCGATTAATGACATATTATTTCTCCTTTTCTTTTTTATATAGTTATTTTTAACAAGTTATTAAATTATTATTACTTTTTTAATAATTTATTTATAGTTAGTTATCGCTAACCAAATGAATGTTAACATATAAAAAAACTAAAAACAAATAATATGCATAAAAAAAGAACTAGACTTCTAGTTCTTTACATGATTCTCTTTCAATTAAAGTGCATGGCAAGATAATTTGCATTGGTGTTGGTGAAGAATATTTACTTAAAATATTATAAACAATACTTGCACCATATTCTCCCATTAAATCAGCTGGAGTAAAAACAGTTGTAAGTGGTGGAGTAGTAAAACTTGCGGCTTTAATATCATCAAATCCTACTAGTGAAATATCTTCGGGAACATTAATATTTCGTTCTTGTAAAGCTCTTAAGGCTCCAATAGCAATAGGATCACTTGCACAAAATATAGCACTTGGTAAATCACCTTGATTGATCATATCGATCATCATTTTATAGCCAGATTCGTTTGAAAACTCTCCTTCAAATATATATTGTTCATATATAATATCATTTTTTTTACAAAAATCTATGAATGCTTCTTTACGATTATCATGATATAGAACTGACTCTTCTAAGTATTCCATCCCACCTAAAAAGCCAATTTTTTTATGATTTAAAGCTTTTAGATAAACTAAAGCATCAGTTACTGCTTTATTAAAGTCAAGGGTAATTGTGCTATCTTCATGATTAGGGCTTTTCATATCTAAAAAAATAATTTTATTAGATATTTTTTTAAATTGAACTATTTCATGTTCATTAAATTTACCAATACATATTAAACCATCTACATTTTTTAGTACCTCAAGATAATTTTGATCAGATTTAAATGTACGAATGACATTAACTTGATTTTGTAAGCAAAAATTTTCAATTCCTTGTCTGATTTGGAGATAATAGGGATCATCAATTTCCTGCTGCATAGAATACCATTGAACAACCCCTAATGTAAAATCATTTTTAGTTACCTTTCTTTTTTTTGTATAATTCAATTCTTTAGCGGCATTAAAAACTGTCCGCCTTGTTTCTTCAGGAACTGAAAGTGTTTTATCATTATTAAGAATTCTAGAAACAGTAGCACTAGAAACATTTGCGAGATTGGCAATATCTTTGATTGTAGCCATGATTTTCCTCCTTATCTCATTTTATACTATTATAACCTATTTTTGATTAAGATAAAAGTTCCAAGCAGAAGAAATTATCTCTTCGATATCAGTATATTCAGGCTGCCAGCCTAAAATTTCTTTTGCTTTAGCATTATTTGCAATTAATCGTGCAGGATCACCAGGACGACGTTTATCAATTGTTACATTAATTGGCAAATTGGTTACTTTTTTAGCAGCATTGATGATTTCTAAGACTGAATAACCTTCACCATTTCCTAAGTTAAAAATATTACTTTGATTTTCTTTTTTTAAATACTCTAATGCTTTAATATGTGCATTGGCTAAATCTAAGACATGAATATAATCACGGATACATGTTCCATCAGGTGTATCATAATCATTACCATAAACATAGATTGTATCTCTAATACCAAGCGGAACTTGTAATATTAAAGGAATTAAATGTGTTTCAGGATCATGAAGTTCTCCAATTTTACCATTTGGATGTGCACCACAAGCATTAAAATATCTTAAAGCAACAAAATTCATCCCATATGCCATAGAACACCATTTCATTAATTTTTCCATTGCCAATTTGGTTTCACCGTATGGATTAGTTGGTTTAGTTTCATCATCTTCTTTGATTGGAATTTGTTTGGGTTCTCCATAAGTTGCTGCAGTAGATGAAAAGACAATATGTTTTACACCATGTTTTTTCATTACCTCTAATAAAATAATCATACCATAAACATTGTTATTATAATATTCCAAGGGCTCTTTCATACTTACACCAACTAAAGAGTTAGCAGCAAAATGTATTATACCTTCAATATTTTCTTGATCAAATACAGTATTTAAAAATTTTTTATCTCTTAAATCACCATGATAAAAAGTAGCTTCAGGATGAATTAATTTTTTAAAGCCGGTTTGGAGATTATCAACGATAACTACTTTTTTACCACTTTCAATCAACCTATATACAGTGTGACTTCCAATATATCCAGCACCACCTAATACTAATATACTCATTTGTGAGTCCTCCTTATTTATTTTTATAATTATATTATAAATCTCTAGTAATACCTAGTCAATATTTTAGTAAAACTTTACTTGTTTTTTAGTAAAAGTAATTGACAATTTATTGTTTAAACGATACAATAAAAGTTGTAAACAAGGGAGGAAAAAGTATGAATCATGAAATAAACCAATTAATTCAATTTGCTTTAGACAAAGAGATGATAACTGCTGACGAATGTGATTACTCAGTAAATTTATTATTGGATTTATTAGAAGAAAATAATTTTGAATATGAAGAAATTAATGAACATTTCCCTTTAGCTACGCCAATTTTAGAAAGGTTATTAGAGCAGGCGGTAGAAAAAGGATTGATTGAAGATAATATCACTAGTCGTGATTTGTTTGATACTAAAATAATGAATTGTATTATGCCTCGTCCTCATACTGTGATAGAGACGTTTAAACAAAAATATAAAATCTTGCCTCAACAAGCAACGGACTATTATTATCGTTTATCAATTGCATCTAATTATATTAGAAAAAGTAGAACTGATAAAAATATTCGTTGGAAAAAATATGTTAAGTATGGAAATATTGAAATCTCAATTAATTTATCTAAACCAGAAAAAGATCCTAAAGAAATTGCTAAAGCTAAATTAATTAAATCTAGTGGTTATCCTAAATGTTTGCTATGTAAAGAAAATGTGGGATTTAAGGGAGATTTAAATAGAGCTGCCAGACAGACTCATCGAATTATTCCTTTAGAATTAAAAACAGGTAGATATTACCTACAATACTCTCCATATGTTTATTATGATGAACATTGTATTGTCTTTAATGAAGAACATAAACCAATGGTAATCAATAAAAATACATTTGAAAATTTATTTTCCTTTTTAGATATTTTCCCTCATTATATGATTGGCTCTAATGCAGATTTACCAATAGTAGGTGGATCGATTTTATCTCATGATCATTATCAAGGTGGAAACTATGAGTTTCCAATTCAAGGAGCAGAAGTACTAAAAACATTAACAAGTAATAAATTTCCTAATACAATAGTTGAGATTGTAAAGTGGCCATTATCTACAGTACGATTAACTTCAGAAAGCAAAGAAGAATTAATTGAATTATCTAATCGGGTTTTAGAGTGTTGGCGAGATTATAGTGAACCAATTTTAGATATTATTGCTTACAGTGATAAGACACCTCATAATACGGTTACACCTATTGCTAGAATGAAGGGGAATAAATACCAAATTGATCTAGTACTAAGAAACAATCGTACAAGTGATAAGTATCCTGATGGGATTTTTCATCCTCATCAAGAATCTCATCATATTAAAAAGGAAAATATTGGTTTAATTGAGGTAATGGGATTAGCTATTTTACCAGCTCGTTTAAAAGATGAGTTAAGATTATTAAGTGATTGTTTATTAAATAAAGTAAAGGTTGAAGATTATCCAGAATTAGGTAAACATCTTGATTGGTATAATTATTTGATTAGTAATCATGATATTAATGAAAATAATGTAGAAGAGATTTTAAAAGAAGCAGTAACAGTTAAATTTGTTAATGTTTTGGAAGATGCTGGTGTATTTAAAATGGATGATCAGGGAATTGATGGTTTAACTAGTTTTGTAAATACAGTATTGAAAGGAGTATAAAATGATTCAGGTAATTGATAAAATTGATGATAAAATTGATTTGATTGAAATGAAAAGTGATGATTTAACAGTAGTTGTTTCTAATTATGGATGTACAATTATAAAAATATTAATGAAAGATAAAGATGAAAATGTAGATGATGTAGTATTGGGTTATGATAATTTCAATGATTATCAAACTAAAGATGCTTATCTAGGAGCATTAGTAGGAAGAACAGCTAATCGAATTGGTAAAGGAAAATTTAGTTTAAATGGTGAAACTTATAGTTTACCAATTAATAATGGACCTAATTGTTTACATGGTGGTATTAAAGGTTTTTCTTATCAAATCTTTGATTATAAAATAGTTGATAATAGAATTGAATTTAGCTACTTATCAAAGGATGGTGAAGAAGGTTATCCAGGAAACTTAGAGTTTAAAGCTATATATACTTTAGATAAAGAAACTCTAAAAATTCAATATTTAGCAAATAGTGATAAAGATACGATTATTAATATAACTAATCATTCATATTTTAATCTATCAGGTGCTAAAGAAGATATTTATAATCATCAATTATTAGTTCATAGTAACAAATATGCTTGTATTGACCCTGATGGTTTACCAACTGGTAAATTTAATGAAGTTAAAGGAACCCCATTTGATTTTAATACTATGACTAAAATTGGGGATGTAATTGAATGTGAAGATGAACAAATTAAATTAGGTGCAGGTTTTGACCACCCGTTTATTTTTAATCAGGATAGTGATCAGGTTCAATTATTCCATGAAGCAACAGGTAGAAAATTAACAGTATGTACAACTCTTCCTGGTGCTCAAATTTATACAGCAAACTATCTAGATGGTCGAATTGGTAAATATGGAATTAGCTATCCTCGTCGTTTTGCAGTATGTATTGAAACACAAAACTTGCCAGATGCAATAAATATTGAAAAAAATCCAACAACATTATTAAAGAAAGGTGAAACATATGATGAAACAACATCATATAAATTTGAGGTGATTAAATAATGATTAAAGCAACAATTGTAAAAGATGATTTAAAAAGTGGAAAATATAATGAATTATTAAAGGATATTTATGTTGATGAAAATTTAATTGATTATCAACAGGCACGTTATATTAAAGCAATTGAAAAATATATAGATTTGTATGGGGATACTGATGTAGAAATATATAGTGCGCCAGGTAGAAGTGAAGTTGGTGGAAATCATACTGATCATCAACATGGATGTGTATTAGCAGCAGCAGTAAATCTTGATGCAATTGCTATAGTTGGGAAGAATAATAATACTATTAAAGTATTATCAGATGACTTTGATATTGCACCAATTGATTTAAATGATTTAGAAATTAAAAAAGATGAAATAGGTACTTCAGAGGCATTGATTAGGGGAGTATGCGCACGATTAAAAGAGCTGGGATATGCAATTGGTGGTTTCAATGCGTTTATTACTAGTGATGTATTAATGGGAGCAGGTCTATCTTCATCTGCTGCTTTTGAAACTATAATTGGAACAATAATTTCTGGATTATATAATGATATGGAAATTGATCCTGTATTAATTGCTCAGGTAGGTCAATATGCAGAAAACGTTTATTTTGGTAAACCATGTGGTTTAATGGATCAATGTGCTAGTTCAGTTGGTAGTTTAATTAATATTGATTTTAAAGATGTAGAAAAACCAGTTGTAGTTAAAGTTGAAGTGGATTTTTCTAAGTTTGGACATAGTTTATGTATAGTGGATACAAAAGGTTCACATGCTGATCTAACCGATGAATATGCTGCTATTCCTAGTGAAATGAAAAAAGTAGCAAATTATTTTGGTAAAGAATTTTTACGCGAAGTAGATGAAGAAACATTTTTTAATGATATAGCAGGTGTACGAGAAACTTGTAAAGATCGTGCTGTGTTAAGAGCAATTCATTTATTTGCTGAAAATAAACGAGTGGAGGGACAAGTAGCAGCTTTAAATGCTGGGGATTTTGAGACATTTAAAAAGCTGATTAAAGCTTCTGGTGATAGTTCTTATAAATTTTTACAAAATGTTTATGCTAATTGTGATGTTCAAAATCAAAGTGTTTCAATTGGTATAGCTATGTCTGAAAAGATAATTGGTGAAAATGGTGTTTGTCGTGTTCATGGTGGAGGATTTGCTGGAACTATTCAGGCTTTTGTAAGAGATGAATTTGTACCAATTTATAAAGAAAAAATCGAAAAAGTTTTTGGTAAAGATTCTTGCCATGTATTAAAAGTACGTAAATATGGTGGTATGAAAGTACTATAGGAGCGAAAGCTCCTTTTAATTTTAAATAATCAAAGAATGATTTAAAATATAAAGAATAGAAAGGAGGATATGAGTATTATACTCGATTATAATGAAAACTAATTTATGTAAGATTATCATTGTAGATGATGAGTTTATTATAAGACAAGGAATTGTTCATTTTTTGGATTGGGAAAAAGAAGGCTTTACTATTGTAGGTGAGGCTAGTAATGGTCGAGAGGCTCTTGAACTTATCGAAAAAACTAATCCCCATATTATATTATGTGATATTGTTATGCCAATAATGGATGGAGTAGAATTATCTAAAATTATTAAACAAAAATATCCTACAATAAAAGTAATTGTTTTAAGCAGTTATAGTGATTTTGATAATGTAAAACAAATGTTTATTAATGGTGCTGCTGATTATATTTTAAAACCAACTTTAAATAGAGAAAGTTTAATTACTTCTTTAAATAAAGTAGTTAAAGAAATAAGTAATATAGAGATTAGAGCAAGTAGCCAAACTTCTTTATCAGGATATTTATCACAATTATTATTAGGATTTAATAATGAAAATATTGATGATAAATTTTTAGATTTTCGTTATTATTATCTGTTAGCGGTAAATTGTAAAAAGGTTAATAATGAAGAGGAAATAGAAACATTATTTGAAAGAGAAATCTTAGATCATTTTGATAATAATAATCTATCTTTATTAAGATTATCAGGCAAAATATTTGTATTAGTTTTTGGGTTTAATGAGTGTATTGATTTAGAAACTATACTTACTAGTATAGTTTCTAAATATTCCAATAATATTTTCATTTTGTCTAATTATTTTAATGATATTAAAGATATTAAAAGTGTATATGAAAACAGTATTCTTAAAGGCTTTAACCATTGTTTTTATTTGAAAAACAGTAATTTAATTAGTACACAAAATCTGCCTGAAATATCAACTTTAAATAAATTTGATATGCATAGTTATAATGAATATTTATATTTGATGCAATTAAAAGAAGCATTACAACTATTAAAAGAATTTGTATACCAGGCTTTAGAGGATCAATGTCATGAAAAAGAATTGAAATCATTGGTTGGCAATACGCTATATAGTTTTATTGCGGTTTTAGAAGAACGAAATTTAAATTCCGAATATATTAGGAATTTTAAATTGACTAGTTTAAGTGCCTTGGATTCTAGTGATCATTATAAAAAATATTATTATGAATTTAATAAAATAGTAGATGATTTAAATATCATAGTTGAAAATTATCAAATTGAATTAAATCAAGATGTTATGAATCAAATCATTAAATATCTACATGAACATTATCAAGATACTATCACACTTTATGATTTAGCTGATTATTTTGGTTTTAGTTATAGCTATTTATCATCATATTTTAATGAACGTTCAGATCTTACATTTAATGAATGTTTAAATAAGATTAGAACTCAAAAAGCTGCAGAATTACTTAGAACAAGTAATATTAGTATTAGTGATATTGGTTATCAAGTAGGATTTTCTGACCATAGTTATTTTTGTAAAGTGTTTAAAAAACAAATTGGAGTAACCCCTAGTGTATATCGTAAAGGATTGATCAAGTAATGGTTAATAAAATTAGAATGATAATTAAGGATAAGCAATTATTCATTAAAATAAGTGTTATTACTGCAATTGGAGTTATTATTGCCACATTTGTAGTTTCATTATTTGTAATTCAAATATCAGAAGATGTTTATCTGGAGGCTTATAATGATTCAAATGAAAAAATAATTACTCAAATTAGAGATGATTATTATAATCTTCATGAAGATGTTGTAAAGGTATTAACTGTATGTCAAAACAGTAATTCTTTAAAAGAATATCTAATTAATGATAATCTTACTTCAAATGAAGAAAGTAATGTTATTTATAAAATGAAGGAACAGTTAAATAATTATGGGGTTTTACATAATAATACAGCATCAAATTTATTACTAGTAGGTTTTAATGGAAAAACATATTTTCCTAATAATAATGCAGGTGTTGATAATTATCAAGATATTATTAATAGTAAAGTGGTCAAAAAAGCACTAAAAAATCCATCGCAAATAACATATCAATATGCTAAAGATGGTTTTAGCAAGACGCTGAAGAATGATAATGTAATTGTTGCAATTAAAATATTAAAAGAGTCGAAAGCTAAGGATCCCTATGGATTAGCAATTATTATGATAGAACAAAATGATTTTTCATATTTTTATAATTCATTAATAGATGATAAAGTTAATCATATAGCTATTGTATCTCAAGATGAAAAAATTATTTCAAGTAACAATGATAAAGTTGGTACTAATAATAAATTAATTAAAACAATAATAAAACAAAAAGATAAAAAGCATCAAAAAATAGATAATCGTAATTACACTGTAACTATTAAAAACTTACCTTTTATGGATGGAAAATTTATAAGTTTGATAGATGAAACTAATTTAATAAACCAAATTAATTATTTACCTCCAGTATTATTAATGTCCATATTTATTTCAATTATTTTTGTTACTATAATAATATTATTGATTCGAAAAACATTTGAACCATTGAATGCAGTTATTACTAAAATACCTGAGATTACTAAAGGGAATTTTGATAATCATATTGAAGTTACAGGTAATGGAGAGATTAAAGAATTAGGCGAAGGTTTTAATTATATGATTGATGGGTTAAATGATTATGTAAAAAGGGTTGTAAAATTACAGGAGGAAAAACGTCTCACAGAGATACACGCATTACAGATGCAGATTAATCCTCATTTTGTGTATAATACATTAACATCAATAAAGTTTTTAGTATGGCAAGGTAATAAGGATCTAGCAATTGAGGCAATTGATGCATTTATTATGCTGCTTAGAAATACTTTAAGTAATAAGAATGAATATGTAACGATTAATGATGAAATATTAAATATTAAAAATTATATTAAGCTTCAAAATATTCGATACAATAATAAAATTGCTGTTACATATGATATTAGTGATAGTTGTAAACATTTAATGATCGTTAAAATGTTACTACAACCATTTGTAGAAAATGCTTTTTTTCATGCATTCAATAATCAAGATAATGGAACGATTAAAATATTTGTTAGAGTTATTAAAGATAATTTAATGATTGAAATAATTGATAATGGTTTAGGTATGGAACAAGAAAAGATAAATAATCTACTTAATGGTATAGTTGATAAAGGAAAGAATTTTTCTGGTTTAGGTGTTAAAAATGTAAATGATCGAATTAAATTATTATATGGCAATGATTATGGTGTAAAAATTTCTAGTGTTATTGACCAAGGAACTATTATTTCTATTTCGCTACCTATTATTGTTGATTAATACTAATAAAAAAGTGATTGGGACTAATCACTTTTTCAATAGATATTTATTAGAGAAAGGGCGGTGTCTTTTTAATGACATTAATATTATAACAGTATATAGATATTAAAGCTTGAAATTATTTTAGTTAGAATAAAATATATTTTGGATATTAATTTAAAAAAATAGTAAAAATTTTGGATTTTAAAACTTATTAGATATTTATATTAATATAGCTTTGTTGACAACGCTTACATTTATATCTATAGTTATAGATATAAATATTTTAATAAAGATTTAAAAATTGAATTATTAAATAAAGTAGTTAAGTGAAGATTAAAAACATAGGGAAGGGAAAAGTAAAATGAATATTAGAAAGTTTGCTAGTATTAGTTTATCGATATTTATGGGATTAAACTTGACAGGTTGTAGAAATATGGAATCTTCTAAAAAAGATAATGATAAGATTACGGTTTGGGCTTGGGATGAAACTTTTAATATTAAAGCAGTAAAAGAAGCTGCGAAAATTTATGAAGATAATGAAATTGAAATAGTAACAATGGCTCAAGATGATATTGTACAAAAGTTACATACTAATTTATCTTCTGGAAAAACAGATGGCTTACCTGATATAGTATTAATTGAGGATTATAAAATTCAAAATTATTTAACGGCATATCCAGATTCTTTTGTGGAGTTGAATAGTATTATTAATGAAGATGATTTTGATGAATATAAGTTTTCTGTTAATAAAGTAAATGATAAGATTTATGGGGTACCTTTTGATTCTGGGGTTGCAGCATTGTTTTATCGTGTTGATTATGTTAAACAGGCTGGCTATACAATGGCTGACATGGAAAATTTAACATGGGAAGAATATATTGAAATAGGTAAAACAATAAAAAATAAAACAGGTAAAGATATGTTAACTTTAGATTCAGGTGATATTGGCCAGATACGCATTATGATGCAGTCAGCAGGACAATGGTATGTAAAAGAAGATGGAGAAACTATTAATATAAAAGATAATCAAGCTTTAAAGCAAGGAATAGAGATATATAGAGATATGATAAATGCAGGTATTGTTAAACAGGTAGCTGATTGGGATTCGTTTGTTTCTGCTTTTCAACAAGGTGAAGTGGCATCAGTACCAACAGGATGCTGGATTGGAAGTTCTATTATTGCTGTTGAAGATTTAGCGGGGAAGTGGGCAATTACACAAATTCCAAGATTAAATGCTAATAAGAATTCTGTAAATGCATCAAGCATTGGTGGCGGTGGTTGGTATGTTATTAATAAAAGTGAAGATAAAAATCTTAAATCGATGGATTTTTTAAGTAAAACCTTTGCAAGTAGTAGTGAGTTGATGAATTCATTAGCTAAAGAAATAAATCTTGTAAGTACTTTAAAAGCGGCTAAAGAAACAGAAAATTATAAATTAAATAATCAATTTTTTTCAAATCAACCTATTTTTGAAATGATGGCAGAGTGGTCAGGAAAAGTACCTGCGGTCAATTATGGACTTCATACATATGAAATTGAAGATGTTATAACAGAGGCAGTTCAAGCAGTATTAAATGGTAAAAGTATTGACGATGCTTTAGAAAATGCTCAAATTCAAGCTGAAAGTGTTATTATGAATTAAAATTAATTTAAAGATGAAAGAAAAGATTTTAAAGAGATTATTTATATTATAAAAGGAAAATAGGGTTAATAAATAGTTTAAAGTGTGCAATATATTATTAATTTACTAAAATATAATTGAAATTTAAGTAATATTTAAGTAATATTTATATGGAGGTTATAAGAGCAAATTTAGACTGATTAATAGAATCAAAAATATTTAAATACGTCGTCTATCGAGGATTGGAAAAGAGGTTAGTATATTATTAGAAGATTAATTATATTTAAATATGGTAATCATGAATATATCGCTATAGATATAAATCTATATTAGATTAGTTTGTGAATTATTGGGGTGAATCTTGAATATAATTATATACTAGTCTATTAAATTGTTATTAATGAGGATATGATCATTTAATAGCTTAAATATGTAACAATTAATGTATGTTATATAGGCTTATAAAATGACTAATAATATTAATTATTAAGTA
>NZ_JBKTWO010000043.1:0-26330 GCF_047249845.1 Thomasclavelia sp. | reverse complement strand
AAAATGCAATGCAAGGTGAAGTAGATGAAGTATATACAGAGTTAGTAAAAGCATTCTTGAATCTAAGATTAAAACCAAATAAAGATTTATTAGAGGATTTAATCAATAAAGCAAATGGATTAAATAGAGCAAGCTATACAGCAGCATCATTAAAAGTAGTAGATGAAGAAGTAGCAAAAGCAAATGCGATATTAAATAATCCAGAAGCAACAGCAGAAGAAGTAGAGAATGCCATAAATGGATTAACAAAAGCAATGGCAGGATTAGAAGCTAATCCAACAAATCCTGAAAATACTGTAAAATCAGGAGATGTAACAGTAGGTGTAAAAACTGGGGATAACAGTTTAGTTGGAATCTTTGCAGGTTTATCAATGTTAAGTTTAGCAGGACTATGTTTATTAAGAAAAAAAGAAGATTAATAAAAATTATTATAAATTTTAAGGTAGGTCATTTGACCTACCTTTAATTTTTGATTAACTTTGATACTGGATGAATTTTAATTATTTTTCATAGAAACCTCAAATAGCTTTTTTATAAAAACTATGGTTTATTTTTTAATGATATGGTCGTGATTTATGCAATTACTGTTTTAAAATAGAGATTGAATCTAAATCAAAGATAGTTGTACATTATAATGAATATATTAGATTTTGTGAGCTGGTTAATATAAAAAGGTTATATATAACCTAGTGAAAAGAATTTATATAGAAAAAATTAGTTTTTTAGATAATTTTGTTATGATTAAGTATATTGTATGGAAAGATAGTGTTATTAATCGTATAATAAAAAATACTGTCTTATAAAAAAGCAGCTTTAGAGGCTATTGTTTTAGAGTGTTAGTTATTGGAAAACAATCTTACAAAACTTCTATCTACAAATTAAACGCTTTCCTATGTATGATTATACACGAGGGAGGCGGTCAGGGAGGAATTAAAATGATAAACGGGAGAATGCTTAAAATTATACATTATCTCTACAACAACAAGGATACAACTTATAAAGATATTTCTAAAGATTTAGATATTAAAGAAAGACTAATTCGTTATGATATTGAAAAAATAAATGACTTTTTAGAAATTCAAAAATTACCTTTAATTGAAAGATTACCAAAAGGAAGATTATTATTTTCTGATACTTTATCATTAGATGATTTTGAACAGGGACAAGAGTTTATTTATACTCAAGATGATCGAATTTCTTTAATTTTACTATTATTGCTTTTGGATCCAAAGCAAGTAAAATTAAATAAACTTTCTGTAGAACTTCAAGTTTCAAGATCAACATTAAAAAATGATTTAGACTTGTTAGAAAAACAGTTAGAAAAAGAGCATATTCTACTCCAATATAATCAGGCCTTTGTATTAGTAGGAAATGAAATAAATATAGTCAATTTAACAATTAAAGAATTTGAAAAATATGTTGATTTAGTTGCAGGGAATAAAGTATTAATTAATGCATTTGAGGAAAAAGTCTTAGATATAATTAATAAATCTTTTAATTATATTAATCTAAGAAATGTTGTGATTTGGATAGATGAGTTACTAGATAGTATGCAATGTTTATTAACTGATCAATTGTATAAATGGTATGTTGCAAATGTTTTGATTTTATTGTGTTACATCATTAATGACAGAACGCATCCTCTTGAAAAAACAAATATAAATCCTGTTGAATTCACGATTTTTGATGCACCAATAAATGAATTAGAAAACATTATTCAAAAAAAGATTACGTTAAAAAAGCAAAATATACTGGTAAGATTATTAAATTATACTAATAAATATGGTAAGTATGAACAATCAATGGATATTATCCAAGTAGAGACGTTAACTAAACAGTTTATTTTATTAATGTCTGAAAAGATTGATTTACCATTTGAAGAAGATGAGATTCTTTTTGAAGGGTTAATAAATCATATGTCTGCTTTGATTACTAGACTAAATCAGGGAATAAAGCTAAATGATAATATCACTTCTATTTTATCTAATAGTGATATTAAAGTGTTTGAAATAGTTTTATCAGTTACAAGGGAAATTGAACTTTTAAATCAAATTAATAATGACACTGAAATTACTTATTTAGCTATTCACTTTATAGCAAGTATGAAAAGAATTAAAGACAAGGAATATAAAAGAATTTTATTAGTTTGCGGTTTTGGATATGGAACTTCAACAATGTTAAAGGAAGCACTGATAAATGAATTTCAGGTAACGATAATAGATATTATACCTACTTATAGAATTAATAGTTATCAAAAGTGGAATGATATTGATTATGTTATTTCAACATCGCCGATAAAATTGCCTATAGATATAGATTTAATTTGTGTTCATCCAATTTTAACACAACAAGATTTTATGCATATGAGGAATATGGGGATTCCAAGAAAAACAACTTTAGCGCACTATTACTCAATTAATCAGCATTTAGATTTTTTAACAGATGATCAACGTTTAAGAGTTTTAGAAGTTATCCAAAAAGAATTAGGAAACCAGCTTGAAAAAAAGACAACAAAAAAAATAAACAAATTAACGGATTTATTAACATATGAAAATATTCAGGTAGTAGATCAGGAAATGAGTTGGCAAGAATCTGTTTATGCAAGTACAGATATATTGCTTAAAAAAAGTTTTATAAATACAAAATATGTCGAAGAAATATTTGAGGGGATTGAAAATCTTGGTTTCTATTCTGTAACTGATGAAAGTTTTGCTTTATTACATGGTGAAAGTAACGAATCAATAAAGCAAAGTTGTATGAGTTTATTAATTAATAGACAACCAATAAAATTTAATGATAAAACAATTAAATTAGTATTTGTTCTTGCAAGTAAGGATAAAAAAGAACATATTCCAGCCGTAATAACTTGGGTAAGAATGATTACAAATACTAATGTTATAGACCAACTCACTCAATGTAATGATCTACCTGAAGCATATCAAGTTTTATTGGAATGTGAAAGAAAGGTGGTATAAAGATGAGTTCAATTATTCAAAAAGAATGTATTGTCTTTGATATTGATACTTGTGATAAAAATGAAGCAATTTTAACTTTAGTAAAAAAATTAAAAGATCAAGAGAAGATTACAAGTGTAGATGATTTTTATCAAGATGTTTTAGATAGAGAAAAAATAGCACCCACAGCAATTGGTTATAATATAGGTTTACCTCATGGTAGGACAAATAATGTAATTGAGTCAGCTGTCTGTTTTGGTAGATTAAATAATGATATTATTTGGAACGATGAGACTAAAGAAGTAGCAAATATTATTATTTTAATAGCTGTTCCTCAAGAAAATGAGGGAAATTTGCATATGCAAATATTGTCAAAATTAGCACGTAAGCTAATGCATGAAGATTTTAGAAATCAATTATTAAATAGTGAAAAGGAAGAAATTTATAAATTATTATGTGAAGGATTGGAGGTATAATAAAAATGGATTTTAAAGAGAAAGTTTCAACAATCAAAAAACATCTATTAACAGGAACATCACACATGATTCCGTTTATTGTTGCTGGAGGAATATTATTTTCTTTAGCAGTTATGTTAAATCCTGAAGGGGCAGCAACACCTGAAACAGGATGGTTAGGTGATCTAGCAAGTATTGGGAGTGCTGGGTTAACATTGTTTGTACCCGTATTAGGGGGATATATTGCTTATTCAATTGCTGATAAACCTGGTTTAGCACCAGGGATGATGGGTGCTTATCTTGCAAGTCAGGTTGGTGCTGGATTCTTAGGTGGTATCGTGGCAGGATTTATTGCAGGATATGTAGTTAAAGCTTTAAAGAAAATTAAGTTACCAATTTCATTAAAGTCGTTAGGCTCAATATTTTTGTACCCACTATTTGGTACCCTAATTACAGGAGGAATCATCGTCTGGGTAATTGGTACACCAATATCTGCAATTATGGAAGGATTAACTAGTTGGTTAAATTCATTAAGTGATGCAGGTAAAGTTCCTTTAGCATCGATTTTAGGAGCAATGACTGCATTTGATATGGGTGGACCAATTAATAAAGTTGCAACATTATTTGCTCAAACTCAAGTTGATACATTACCATATTTAATGGGTGGGGTCGGAGTAGCTATTTGTACACCACCAATTGGAATGGGAATTGCAACATTATTAGCACCTAAAAAATATAATACAGAAGAAAGAGAAGCAGGAAAAGCAGCTATACTTATGGGATCTGTAGGGATTACTGAAGGAGCAATTCCATTTGCTGCTAATGATCCATTACGTGTAATTCCTTCAATTATGGTTGGAGCAGTAGTAGGTAATATTATTCCTTTTATGATGGGAGTGTTAAACCATGCACCATGGGGAGGTTTAATCGTATTGCCTGTTGTTGAGGGATGGCCTGGTTATATTTTAGGAATTGTGGCAGGCTCTTTAGTAACAGCTTTAATGGTTAATTTCTTGAAGAAAGAAAATAAAGATATAACTGAATATGATAAGGAAACTAAAGTTGAGGAAGACTTTGAGATTGAATTTACAGAATTATAAAAATTGGAGGTAAAAAAATGAAAGTAGTAGGTGTAACATCTTGCCCTTCTGGTGTAGCTCATACTTATATGGCAGCAGAAGCATTAGTTTTGGCGGGAAAAAATTTAGGAATCGAAGTAAAGGTTGAAACACAAGGTGGAGCAGGAGTAGAAAATGAATTAACTGCAAATGATATTAAAGAAGCTGCTTGTGTAGTATTAGTTAATGATGTAGCTATTAAAGGAATAGAACGTTTTAAAGGTAAGAAAGTTGTTAAAATGGGAGTATCAGATATTATTAAAAAAGCTGAGCCATTAATGACCAAAATACAAAAAACATTTGGCTAATAGGGAGATTCCTCCCTATTTTTTTATAAGTAAAAAGGATGGTCAAATTTTGTAAAAAAAGGTTACAAATGTTCTAACTTATATATATATATTTGCTGTGTTAAAGTTAAAATGTAATAAAATTATAAGAAAAGGAGAAAAATATGAAAGGGAAAAAGAAACAAATTTTTTCATATCTAGCAAGTGGATTGATTACTGCATCAACAATTATTAGTGCATGTCCAATTAATGTTCTTGCAGTAGAAAAAAGAAATCAGCTAACTCAAGATGAAATTCTATGGCATACTTCATTTAATGATGCTACAGGTTTTTTAGAAAATACTGTTGATCAGACAAAAGGTAGTGAAAATATTGAAGGATTTACACCAGCTGATAAAATAAAGGGAGATGTTACAAGTTTAGTTTTAGTTAATAGTATTACTGGAAGTAGTGATTTCAATGATGCAGAAAAAAAAGTCAAACTGTTTGATGGTGATACAGGTTCTAAGTTTTTAACAAATGACAATGTTCCAAGTGTAGAACAACCGATACATATTGAATTTGCTTTTGAACAAGCTCAAACATTAGACCGTTATGCTATGGTTTCTGCTAATGATTCTCCAGAACGAGATCCTAAGAATTGGACATTCTATGGTTCATCAGATGGAGAAAACTGGGTAGTAATTGACAGTCAAAATGATCAAAATTTTGAAAAAAGATTTGAAAAAAAAGAAATTATGATTGAAAATCCAACTGCATATCAATATTACAAAATTGAAATAACAGCTAATCAGGGAAATGATAAATTAACTCAGTTTGCAGATTTATTTTTAGGTACAGGTGAAGAAAAAGAAGAAGTTCAAGAGCCAACAATGATTACAAAAATTTCTAGTGGACCTAGCGAAGCATGGAATCAAAAATCAAATGCTGGATGGGATGATGAATATGCACTTGAAATTTCTGGAACTCATTTAGGTACTGAAGCAGCCCATTCTTGGAACACTCTGTATAAAGATTTAAATATTACAATTGATGAAAATACAGCATTAAGTTATTTGATTTTTCCAGGTTTGATTGATGGAGAATATGATTATAACTGGACACAAATGAATATGGCAGTAGATTTAAAATTCTCTGATGGAACATATTTGAGTGATGCTGAAATTGATGATACTAATGGAAATTTATTAACTCCACAAGGTCAAGGAGATTCAAGAACATTAGTAACTAGTCAATGGAATAAAATAACGGCACGTTTAGGAGAATATCCAAGCTTAAGAGGTAAAGTTATTACTGAAGTGTTAGTGGCTTATGATAATAAGGATAATAAAGCAGATAAAGATGTTGATTTTAAAAATTATTTAGATGATATTAAAATTTATCAAGAAGCTTTACCAGTTTATGGTGATGATAATTTAGCTGAATATGTAAATATTTTACGTGGAAGTAATGATTCTCCTAACTTTTCAAGAGGGTTGACAGCTCCATTAGTAACTAGGCCACATGGTTTTAATTTTTGGGCACCAGTTACTAATAGTGGAGATAATAAGTTATATACGTATCAACAAAATGGTAGTACTGGGACACTAAAACATATTACAGTGAGTCATGAACCAAGTTATTGGGTTGGAGATCGTGGTAACTGGGAATATATGGTTAATACAAGTATTGATCCAAATGGAACAGATTCAATTGGAGCTAATGAAAGAGCAGCTAAATTTTCTCATGAAAATGAAACTGCAAAAGCTCATTATTATGGAGTAGAATTTAATGAGGGAAATGCACAAGGTGCTAAATTAGAATTATCGCCAACTATGCATGGATCAGCAACAAAATTCACATTTAATGATAGTGCAAAATATCATAATGTAATTTTAGATACAGTACGTGGCAGTGATAAAAAACTTTCTTTAAATGAAGATAAAAAATCATTTACTGCCCAATCAAATCCTAATAGTAATGGGATGCAAACAATGTATGTTTATGGTGAGTTTGATACTGAATGGACAAGTCAACGTTATGGAAATTCTGCAAAAAATTCTGCAATCTTAAACTTTGGAGATGCAAAGAATGTAGAAATGAAAGTAGCAACTTCTTTTATTAGTCCCGAACAAGCGAAAAAGAATCTTCAGTTAGAATTGGATAGTAAAGATTTTAATGAGGTTTATGATGAAGCAAGAGAAGAATGGAATGACAAGTTAGATGTTATTACTGTAAAAGGAGCTAGTCATGAACAGAAAGTAACCCTTTATTCAAATCTATATCGTATGTTTGCGTACCCAAATCTTCTTTCAGAAAATACAGGTACAAATGAAAATCCAGTATGGCAATATAAAAGTACAGTAAGTGATGAAGTAAAAGAAGGGGAATTATTTTATAATAATGGATTCTGGGATACATATCATACTACATGGGCTGGATATCAATTATTGACCCCATCAAAATATGAAGAGATGCTAAATGGATTGGTTGAACATTACAATGATGGAGGCTGGGTTCCAAGATGGGTAGCACCTGGTGGAACTAATTCAATGGTTGGTACAAGTTCAGATGTTATTTTTGGAGATGCAGCAGCTAAAGGTACCGATTTTGAATTAGAAGATGCTTATAAATCAGCTTTAAAAAATGCTTCTGTAGTTAATACAGAAAATCTTACTAAGGGTGGTAGAGCAGAATTAAATACTTCTATTTTTAGAGGTTATACAACAAATGCAACTGGAGAAGGATTCTCTTGGTCAATGGAAGGATATATCAACGATTATGGTATTTCTCAAATGGCTCAAAGATTGGCTGATGAAGCTTTAGCAGCTGGTAATGAACAAGAAGCTAAAACTTATCAGGATGAAGCTGATTATTATCGTAATAGAGCTATGAACTATGTAAATTTATTTGATGGTGATGCACAAGATCCAACAGATAAATGGTTCAAAGGTAAGAGTGGTAGTGGTGAATGGTCACAGGGAGATAGTTTTGATCCAACTTTCTGGGGACGTGATTATACAGAAACTGATGCCTATAATATGACAGTTACAGTACCTCAAGATGGTAATGGTCTAGCTAATTTATATGGTGGACCTGAGGCATTAGGTAAGAGAATGGATACGATCTTTACAACTAAAGGAACATTCAATGGTTATAATGCAATTGATGGTGTTGGTGGAATCCATGAACAAAAAGAATCACGTGATGTCAAATTAGGACAATATGGTCATAGTAATCAACCATCACATGGAATTATTTATATGTATAATTATGCAAAACAACCATGGAAAACTCAATCATTAGTACGTGATGTATTGCGTAGATGTTATGTTGGTTCTGATTTTGGACAAGGTTATATTGGTGATGAAGATAATGGTGAAATGAGTGGATGGCAAATTTTATCATCTCTTGGATTTTTCCCAGTTAATATGGGAAGTGGTGAATTTGCAATTGGATCACCTTTATATGATGAAGCAACAATCCATTTAGAAAATGGTAAAGAATTAACAATTAAAGCTAATAATAATAGTGATGAAAATGTATATATTCAATCTATGAGCGTTAATGGTAAAGCTTATAATTCTAGTTTTATTTCTTCAAAAACTTTAACTGAAGGTGGTCAAATTGTCTTTAACATGGGAGCAAAACCTAATAAAGAATGGGGAATAGAAGGTGAAGGAACATCACTTACCACAGGTACAGATATTCCTAATCCTCAAGAAGATTTAACAACATCTAGTTTAAATGTTCAAAATGAGTTTAGTACGAATGTAAATAAAGATACTGTAGTTGGTAATGATATTAAAGATATTGCAAACTTATTTGATAACAATTCAAATAATGTAGCAGTATTTAGTGAAGATACATCATTGTATTATAGCTTCATTAGACCAGTTAAAGTTAATATGCTTACTTTAACATCTACAAAAGATAAACAAAATGAAGCACCAAAAGAATTTATTTTATATGGTTCAAATGATGGTAATAATTGGTCAGAAGTAGCAAATAAAGAAGGATTAACTTTTGAGTGGGGAAGATATACTCGTCCATTTAGTGTAGATAATAATGCTGGATATCAGTATTATAAATTAGATTTAAAAGGTGGAACAACTTTATCTGAAATTGAATTAATTGGTCAAGCAGATGATTATTCAGCAATAGACAAGGAATTATTAAATAAAGTAATTGAAGCAGCAAAAACAATTGATCAATCTCAGATGGGAATTGATGTTAAAAAGTTATTAAATGATGGTATCAGTGCTGCTCAAGCAGTTATTGATAATGAAGCAGCGACTCAAGATGAAATCGTTGCTCAATATAACGCTTTACAAAATATTATTACAAGAGTAGAAAATATTAGAGATGGTTTAACAAAAATTGAAGCTGAATCATATGATCGTGCACATGCAGAAATTAAAAATGATGGTACTAATATTGGTGGTGTAAAAAAGGATACCTGGGTTGGTTACCGTGATGTTAATTTTAATGTGACACCAGATGAATTAGAGGTAAGATATTCTGTACAGAATAGTGATGGATGTGAAAAAGGAAAAATTGAAGTTCGTTTAGATACACGTGATGGTGAACCACTATTTACAGTTGACACAACTAAAACAGGTGGATGGGATAAGTATGTTATAACAAACGTAAATATTCCTAGTGAAGTCCAAGATAAGTTCCTTGGTTTACATGATGTTTACTTTACATTTGTTGGTAATGATCCAATTGATGATAAACAAGCCTATGTTGCTAATGTTGACTATTTCGATTTCAATAAAAATACAGTTCAATATAATTTAACTTTAAAAGATAATCTTGAAGGTAAAGCTAAAGTTGAGTTTATTGATAATCAAGGAAATATAATTGAAAAAGCAAATGCTGGAGATGTGGTTACAATAAATATTTTAGATATTAATAATAGTAAAAAACTAACAGATGTTAAGATTAATAATACTTCAATTGTAGTAAAAGAAACAGATAATGGTTATACCGGTACATTTGTAATGCCAGATAGTAATGTTGAAGTAGAAATTGTATTAACAGATGTCATCCATGCAAATAAAACAGCATTGACAATAGCTGTAGAAATAGCAAATGAAATTAGTGATGATGAATTATCAAATGTTGTACCAGCAGTAGTAAATGAATTTAAAGCAGCTTTAAAAGAGGCTATAGATATATTAGCAGATGAAACTGCAACTCAAGAAACCGTAGATGTTTCATTTGACCGTTTAGCTAGAGCAATTCAGATGTTAGATTTTATTAAAGGTGATAAAAAACAATTAGAAGCTCAAGTTGAAGCAATGAGTAAATTAATTAAAGAAGAGTATACACCAGTAACATGGAGTAAATTTGAGATTATATTAGAGCAGGCAAAAGATGTATTAGCAGATGAAAATGCAATGCAAGAAGAAGTAAATGAAACATATGATAAATTAATTCGAGCATATTTAGAATTAAGATTAAGACCTAATAAAGATTTATTAACAGACCTAATAAATAAAGCCCAAGGATTAAATGCGACTAACTATACAGAAGCAACATGGAAAATATTAGAAGAAACATTAATAAAAGCAAAAGCAGTAGAAGCTAATGAAGAGGCAACTGAATTAGAAATAAATAATGCTAGAGCAGCCATGGAAAAAGCTATAGAAGGATTAGAAATAAAGTCATCTTTACCTGGAGAAATAATAAAACCTGTTACGCCACAAAATAAAGATAATGGAAAAGAAAAGGCAATTAAAACAGGTGATACAATAAATATTGTATATCCAGTTACAGGATTGGCTATCGCTTCAATTGTATTAGTTATAAATAAAAAAAGAAAACACTTATCTTAATAAAAGAAAATAATTTTATCTACTAGAAAGCTATTAACAAATTATAAAAATTTGTAATAGCTTTATTAGTTTTAAATAAATGTTTTATATTATTTGTATATTACTAAAAAGAGGTTTAAATTTTATGATACTAGTAAAAATTTTCAAAATATGAAAAAATAAGTTAATTAAACTTGTTGACTGTAAGCGCTTTAAATGTTATTATGAGGATGTAAAAATTGTAAATAGTGTGTAACTGGTAGTGCAGGCATTAGCTATACTAAAATATATAAAAAATATAAATTTTTTATATAATATTTTTAGTGTTGCTAATGCCTTTTTTAATGAATATGCGCGCGTTCATTAAAACATTTTAACAATGTTTTACGATTGAAACTGGAAAGAGGAGAGAGAGAAATGAAAAAAACTTGTAAACGTGTATTTGCTACATCAGTGTCTATGGCTCTTGTATTAACTAACATAGTACCGGCATTTGCAAAAACAACAGATAGCAGTATTTCAAAACGCGAAGAAAAAAATGCTGAACTTTCTATGAATTTAGCTACACAAGGGATGGTTTTACTAGAAAACAATAACAATGTACTTCCAATTGCAAGCAATGCAAATATTGCATTGTTTGGAGGTGGTGCTTATTCAACGATTAAAGGAGGTACAGGATCGGGAGATGTTAATCAGCGTTCTGTAACATCAGTATGGGATGGATTTAATAATGCAGGTTATAATGTTACTTCTACTGATTGGTTGAATGCTTTTAAAGTTGCATTCGAAGAAGGGGGAGGAAGTACAGGAGGTGTTTCTGGTGCTAAGTTAGTACCGGATATTGAAGTAACTGATGAACAAATTGAAAAGGCTAAAGAGGGAAATACAGATACTGCGGTTTACGTGATTGTTCGTAGTTCAGGAGAATTTTCTGATCGAAAAATGGAGGATTATTACTTAACTGATATTGAAAAGGCAAATATAGAAAAAATGTCTGCTAACTTTGAAAATTCAATTGTTGTATTGAATGTTGGTGGAATAATGGATACTAAGTTTTTTGACGAAATAGAAGATTTAGACTCATTACTTCTAATGTCTCAAGCAGGAATGCGTAGTGGTGATGCAGTGGTCAAAGTTTTAAATGGTGAAGTAACACCATCTGGGAAATTAACTGACACCTGGGCAGTAAACTATGAAGATTATTCATCTTCAGATAATTTTGGTGCCAATGATGGTAATATCTCACAAGAAGATTATACAGATGATATTTATGTAGGGTATCGTTATTTTGATACATTTAATGTAACACCAGCATATGAATTTGGATATGGATTATCATATACTGATTTCAATATTGATGTAAAAGATGTAACAGTTGATTCAGAAAATGTTACTGTTAATGTAAAAGTAACAAATACTGGGAAAAAATACTCTGGTAAAGAAGTTGTTCAAGTATATTTCTCTACACCAGAAGGTGAATTAGAAAAACCATATCAAGAATTAGCTGCGTATGGTAAAACTGATGTTCTTGATCCTGGAGAATCACAAATATTAACATTATCGTATACTACAACTGAAATGTCTTCGTATTCTGAAGATAAGGCAGCTTATATTATGGAAGCAGGAGATTATTTAGTTAGAGTAGGTAATAGTTCAAGAAATACACATGTAGAAGCAGTTGCTACATTAGATAATTCTTGTATAACAGAGCAACTAAGTAATCAGAAAGTACAAGATGAGGATATTACTACTTTATCAAATAAAGGAACTATGCCTTATACATATGCAGGTGAAGCAGATGAAATAGCAGCAGCTAAAAAATTTGTTTTAGATTCAGCATCTTTTAAAACTGAAAATAATGCTTCTCCATATAAAGATCAAAGTATTAAAAGTTATGTATATGAAGGTAGTGATTATGAGGCAGTAGACCAAGAAAATAATCCACGTTATACAAAAGAACCAGATGGAAAAAATAATACTACCCCAAGCCAAAAGCTTCCTGCTTATGAAGAAAAGGTTGTAGAGATAGAAAAAACTCTTGATAATCCAACATTATTAGATGTTTATCAAGGTAAGGTGAGTATGGAAGAGTTTTTAGCTAGTCTTACTCCTGAAGAAATGTCATATATTGTTGAAGGAATTGGTTGGGGTGGAAATAATACACCAATTATTGGTGCTCAAAGCAATTCTGTAAAAGGTGCTGCTGGTGAAACTACCAGTAACTATTATGAAACAAGAGCAATACCTAATATTGTTTTAGCAGATGGTCCAGCTGGAATTCGAATAACTCAAAGTTATAAAGATAATGGAACAACATACTATCAATATTGTACAGCTTTTCCAATTGGTACATTAATTGCTCAAAGTTGGGATAAAGATGTAGCAGAAGAATTTGGTAAAGCTATTGGTGAAGAAATGATTGAAATGGGAGTTACAATGTGGCTTGCACCAGGAATGAATATTCATAGAAATCCACTTTGTGGGCGTAATTTCGAATATTATTCAGAAGATCCTTTGATTTCAGGAGTTACAGCAGCATCTACAACTTTGGGGGTACAAAGCTATAAAGGAATTGGTGTAACAATTAAACATTATGCTGGTAATAACCAGGAAGATAATCGTAATGCGGTTAATAACACAATAACAGAACGTGCATTCCGAGAAATATATTTAAAAGGATTTGAAATAGCTGTAAAAACGGCAAATCCTTTAGGTATTATGACATCATATAATTTAAATAATAGTATGCCTGCAGCAGATGATTATGAATTATGTACAGATCTTGCAAGAGGAGAATGGGGCTTCAATGGTCTTATTATGACAGACTGGGGAGGTGGACAATCTACACCAGTAAACTCTATGCATGCAGGAAATGATTTAATCATGCCAGGTGGATCATCTGCATCAATTAGAGCAGCAGTAGAAGATGTAGCTCCAGAGTTTGGTAATGATGGCTATGTTAGAATTAATCGTTGGAATGATTTTATATTAGATGCTAATGGAACAGTTTCAGTTACTGCTACAATTGAAAAAGGAAGTACATTAAATGAGAAAGTAAATGCCAAAGTTGAGGAAGGAACAGCTGTAATAAACTATGCTGATGATCAAATTACACCAGTTTCAGTAACTTATAAAGGTGAATATAAGAATAATACATTACCACTTGGAGATTTGCAAAAAGCAACACGCAATGTTCTTAATGTTATCATGGATTCAATTCAGTTTAAGAAAATCGGTACTGAAAACGGAGTTGATGTGGAAATCGGTAAATTCTCAAAAAGTGCTGGGTTATCATTAATTTTAGATGTAGCTAAATCAAATATTACCCAAGTAAATAAAGTGGCCTTATCAATTGCTGTTGAAGTAGCAAGTGCTGTAACTGATAAAGAATTAGATGCGTTAGTTCCAGCTGTAGCAAACGAATTTAAAGCAGCATTAGAAGAAGCAAAAATTATTTTAGCTGATCAAAGTGCTAGTCAAGAAACAGTTGATACTTCATTTGATCGTTTGGCAAAAGCAATCCAAATGTTAGACTTTATTAAAGGTGATAAATCTAATTTGCAATTGTTTGTAAATAAAGTAAAAGATTTAAATTCAGAAGAATATACTAGTACTACATGGAATAACTTTATAGTTTCATTAGAAACAGCAGAATCAGTATTAAAAGATGTAAATGCATTAGAACAAGAAGTAAATGAAACATATGATGGATTAGTAAGAGCATATTTAAATTTAAGATATAAACCAAATAAAAATATATTAAATGATTTGGTAAATAAAGCAGAAGAATTAAATGCAGCAAACTATACTCAAAAATCATGGGGTATAATGCAAACCGCCTTATTAACAGCTAAAGAAGTATTGACAAATGAGGATGCAACTCAACATGATGTCGATGTTGCACATGCTTCATTGACAAAAGCAATTGAAGGATTAGTTGTTAATACAAATACTCCTGAAATACCAATGAATCCAAATGAATCAGTAAATTCAAATGTATCAGATAGTGTAGTAAATTCAGGAGATAAAAAAGTAAGTGTTAGTACTGGAGACACTGCAAATCTTATTTATCCAATTACAGGATTGGCAATTGCATCAATGACTATTATTTTAACTACTAAAAAGAGAAAACATATTTAAAAATAAGCTTATTTATTAAAATTTATGTTAATACTGAAGTTAAATAGTAAAAAGCATGTTGATAAACATGCTTTTTTAAATATAATATGATTGATTTGTTATATTTAAGTTTGTAACCTAATAAAATTTATGGAGTACAATTAAAATAATATATTAGTCTTTATTTTATAAAAAATGATGGAGGAAATAATGAAAGATTTTAATAAATTAAAATATGGAATATTGAATTGTAAGTTCTGTGAACAAAGTTTTGGATATGAGCCACATCCAATCTTTTGGGGAAATAAGAATGCTAAAATAATGCATATAAGTCAGGCGCCATCATTGAGTGTACATAATACTTTAAAGCCATTTAACGATTTAAGTGGAAAAAAGTTACGACAATGGTATGGTATAAATGATGATATTTTTTATAATCAGAATAATTTCTATATTACTTCCTTAGCGCACTGTTATCCTGGTAAATCAAAAAGCGGAGGTGATCGCTTACCACCAAAGTGTTGCAGTGATAGATGGTTAAAGCAGGAAATTGAGATGGTAGAGAATAAAATATATATAGTTGTTGGTAGTTATGCAGCTAAAAAATTATTTCCAGAAAAAAATTTTAAAGATTTAATTTTTAATGATCAAGTTTTACATGGTAAACGAGCATATGTGTTGCCGCATCCTTCTCCATTGAATATGCGTTGGTTTAAGAATAACCCAAAATTTGAACAGGAAAGAATTCTAGAAGTAAGAGAAGTTATTCATAGTCTTTTATTTAAATAAAGTTTTATAACTAGTCTGTTTTTATTGATAATAATTCTATGTATAATATCTATAAATAAGTATAAAAGTGGTTGAGAAAAATCAAAAAATAAAGTACACTTATCGTTGTAGATTTGATAAAATAAATATAGAAAGAGAAGTGATAATTATGGATCAAGTTGAGGTTATAATAGTAACCGGAATGTCAGGAGCAGGTAAGACAAGTGCAATGGCATGCTTTGAAAATTTAGCATTTCGCTGTATAGATAATTATCCCGTAGCACTTTTAACAGAGTTTGCGGAACTTGTGCAGGATAATCCAAAATATCAAAATGTTGCAATGGCAGTTAGTTTGGATGATGCATTAAAAGCAATTAGATTGTTGTCTAATTTAGATTGGATTCATTTGTCAGTTGTCTTTTTAGATTGTGATGATGAAGTACTAGTTAAAAGATATAAGGAAACTAGAAGATCACATCCATTGTTGATTTCCAACAAGGCATCTTCTTTATTGGAAGCAATTGAATTTGAAAGAAGATTGGCTGAACCGATTTCAAGGTTAGCTAATTTAACAATTGATACTACAAAGCTTAAAGGAGCTAGATTCCAAAATTTATTAGAAGATTATTTTAGTAGTGGAAAAGTAGATCCATTTAGAATTACTTTTGAATCATTTGGATATAAACATGGTGTACCAAAAGATGCTGATTTATTATTTGATGTTCGTTTTTTACCTAATCCGTTTTATATAGATGAGTTAAGAACTTTAACAGGAAATGATAAGGCAGTTTATGATTATGTTATGGAAAAAGAGGAAACAAAGATATTTATTAAGAAGATGACGGATTTATTTGATTATTTATTAAAAGAATATGAAAAAGAAGGTAAAATGCATTTAATTATTGGTATTGGGTGCACTGGAGGACAACATCGTTCTGTTTCTTTGACAAATTATTTTGCTGATTATTATAGTAAATATTATCAGGTTCATCGTTTACATCGTGATGCTGATCACTAGGAGTAATTATGGTATCATTTTCGAGAATAGTAAAAGAAGAAGTAGTATTTAATGATTTTGAGTCATGTTGTCAAAGGGCGATGTTGTGTGCAATAATTAAAATCAATGGGACATTATCTTTATCAAGTTATGGTCTATCTTTAACAATTAGAACAGAAAATGCAAAAATAGCTTCTAAAATTCATCGTATGTTGAAGGAAGAATATGATCCCCAGATCGAGTTTTTAGTTTCACGTAAAATGAAATTAAAGAAAAATAATGTTTATATTTTAAAAGTAACTAAGGCAAGAGAAATATTAGATGATTTATCTTTAATGGATGGTTTAGGATTTAATCTTATACCTAATATAAATATTTTAAAAAGTGAGTGTTGTATGCGAGCATATTTGGCAGGAGCATTCTTATCGTGTGGTAGTGTAAATAATCCAGAAACATCAAATTATCATTTAGAGATGAGTTTTAATGAAGAAGAGTTTGCAGAATTTATTGCTAAAATAATGAATGATTTTGAACTAAATGCTAAGATAATTAAACGACGTAATAAATATGTTGTTTATTTAAAATCATCAGAAAAAATTGGAGATTTTTTAAGAGCAATAGGTGCAAGTCAGTCAGTAATGAATTTTGAGAGTACTAGAATTGATCGTAATATGTCTAATACAGTAAATCGTTGGAATAATTGTGATATTGCAAATGAAATCAAATCGATGGCAACTGCAAATAAACAAATCAATGATATTAATACGATTGATATGTTTATGGGATTGAATATGCTTGATGAAAAAACACGTATGGTTGCACTGATTAGACGTAAATATCCTGAAATGACATTAAATGAATTAACAGAAGTTTATTATGAAGAAACAGGGCAGACTATAAGTAAATCTGGGTTACATCATCGATTTAAGAAAATAAGTGAAGAGGCTAAACGATTAATTCAAATGGAGAATGATTAGGATGAATAGAATTGAAATTAGGTTTGGACAGCGGGTCAAAGAAATTCGCTTGAAGCAAAATATTTCTCAAGAAGAGTTAGCTTTTCGTTGTGGGTTATCAAAAAATTATATTTCGGATGTTGAAAGGGGTACAAGAAATATATCTCTAAAATCAATTGAAAAAATTGCTGAAGGTTTTGCAATTAATATTAAAGATTTATTTGAATTCAAATAATATTGGTGTATTATATCTATTATAAAGGAGTTGATGTCATGGGAATGTATTATGCGATTTTAGTTATTTTATTTATTATAATTATATTAAGTTTAATTTTAAATCTTCTTACTAGTCCAATTACCTGGATTATTATCGCAGTATTAATAATCTGGTCTTCAATAAAAAGATATTTATATAAAAAACAGTTAGAAGAATTTAATAAGGAATTTGAACGTCAAACAGAAGAAAAACGTAAAACTTATTACAATCAAGACCAGTATTATCGAGATGATGAAGATATAATTGATGTTAATTATAAAGAATACGAAGATGACAAATAGTCATCTTTTTTGATAAATAGGTTCTAATTGATAGAACCTATTTAAATTTACAAATTTGCTTCTTTAGTAAAATATAAGCAATAATACTAGCAATACTTTCTGATACTACAAAAGCTATCCAGATACCATTTATTCCTATAAATGATAATAATATATATGATAATGGTAAAGTAATAATAAATTGTCTTAACAATGAAATTAATAATGAATATTTGCCATTGCCTAATGATTCAAAAACTCCAGAAATGACTATACCTAGAGTAGAAATAATAAAACATGGAGCAAGGATCCTCAATCCAATAATACCAATTTCCAATAATGAATTAGAAGCATTAAACCATGATAAAATAAAATTAGGAAAAACAAGAAATAAGATTGAGCCACTACATAAAATTATCAAAATAACTGCAATGGAAACTTTAATTATATCTATTACTCGTTTGAAATGTTTAGCCCCAAAATTATAGCTTATTAAAGGTCTCATCCCTTGAATCAAGCCATTAGCAGGCATATATATAAATGATTGAAGCTTAAAATAAATTCCAAAAAAAGCAATTGCTGATTGTGAGATAGTTGCCAAAAGACTATTTAATAGAGCAACTAAAATAGATGGTAGTGCTGTCATTACCCCTGAGGGAATAGCAATCGAATAAATGTTTTTAATAATTTGAGGATTAGGTTTAAAATTCTTTAAAGATATTTTTAAAGTTGATTTTTTTCTAAATAGAAAAATAGCTAATATACAGGCAGTCATTTGTCCTATAATTGTTGCAATTGCAGCACCAGCTACACCTAATTTTAAATATCCATTTATTCCAAAGATTAATATTGGATCTAAAATAATGTTAGTAATAGCTCCTATTGCTTGTAAAAACATTGGTATCATCATATTGCCAGTTGCTTGAAACATTTTTTCAATTGTAATATGAATAATAGAACCAAAAGTAAAAGTAATTACAATAGTTCCATAGGTGATTGCATAATTTAAAACTTTTGCGTCATTAGTAAACATCAAAAAGAACGGTTTCATTAAAAAGATACCAATAATAATAAATAAGATTGAGTGAACTATAGATAAAAATATACCATGATTACTTATGTAATTAGCCTTGTCTTTATCATTTGCACCCAAATTTTGAGCAATTAATGCATTAATTGCAACCCCTAATCCTACAGAAAAAGCTAATGATAAATTCTGTAAGGGAAATGCTAAAGATAGAGCAGTTAAAGCTTGTTCACCTAGTTTAGCAACAAAAATACTATCAATAATATTATACATAGATTGAATCAACATAGATATCATTGGGGGAATAGCCATTTTCATTAATAGGGGAAAGATAGGTTTATTAGCCATTTCGTTATATTCGTGGTTCATATTATCTCCTTTCATAAAAAAAGCTATAGCTGCTTGTTTATAAATCAGAAACAAGTAAAAGCTATAGCTATTAAATAAGCACATGATTAAAATTTTCAATCATTAGCATACATTAATAATTATTTTCTGTCAATGTTTGAATAAAATTTAAATTAATTTTTCTTTCTTTAAAAATTTAAATAATGCTGTAACACAGTCAGGATCATAAGAAGATCCGCTTTCTTTTAAAAGTATCTTAATCGCTGCTTGTGGATTCATTGCAGTTCGATATGACCGAATAGAAGTTAAAGCATCATATACATCAGCTACTGCAATAATTTTAGCGCCAAGTTTTATTTCTTCACTTTTTAATCCAAAGGGATAGCCACTACCATCAATCTTTTCGTGGTGCTGTAAGACCATTTGTCCAATATCTTCACCAAAGACATCAACAATCATTTTATATGATTCAATGGGATGATTATTAATAATCCTTTTTTCATGTTCTGTTAAATTAGCAGGCTTAAGTAAAATTTCAGTAGGAGTATTGATTTTGCCAATATCGTGAAATCTAGCAGCATGGAAAAGATCATCTAATTTTGCATCATCTATATTTAATTCATGAGCAATTTTCATTGATAATTTTTGAACTCGAAGACAGTGCTCTTTAGTAGAACCATCTTTTTCCTGAAGTTTTTTCATTATAGTAGTTAATTTTTCAATTTGCTTTTTTTTTCGATAAAAAATAAAATTATTAGCAGTACAAGTAAAAACAACATCTTCTAAAACTTTAAAAGGATAACTGTGACTCGATTGTGAGATAACCATTGTATCGCCAGCTTCTAAAATATTATGATTTCCTGAAAAGGGAGTAATCATAATTTTTCCAGAGATAATATTATATATTTCAATAGCATTTTTAGTATCTAGTGCATCAAATACACCGCTAAGTCCTTTTGGCATGCGATAGCGTGTAATTTCAATATCGTCATCTAAAAAAATCAATTCTATTATATTTTCCTTTATATCAGAAATAGTTTTTTCAATATACTCATCAGTTTTTATGATTGTTAAAGATGGCATAAAGTCACATCCTTTCTTCTTAGAATAATTGTATAAAAAGAAGTATAGGAAGTCAATTTATATAATATGTTGGATAAGATATTATGAAGTTAATAATATATTTCTTTTATTTTATATTAAATAAGTTATAATTATAAATAGGTGAAATTATGAAAAAAATAAAAGAAATAGTAGTGGTAGAGGGAAAAACAGATACCGCTTTATTAAAACAGTTGTTTGAAGTAGATACTATTGAAACCCATGGATTAGCTTTAAATGAACAAACATTAAATTTAATAAAAGAAGCTAGTAAAAGTAGGGGAATTATTGTTTTGACAGACCCTGATTTCCCGGGAAAAAAAATACGTGATCAGATTCAGGCGGCTGTACCAAATTGTAATCATGCTTTTGTATCAAAAAAAGATGCTACTGGTAAAAAAAAATTAGGAATAGCTGAAGCAAAAAAGGAAGCTATTATTACTGCATTAGAAAATATGGTTCATTTTGATGCTGATAAGGAAAGTATTACATGGATAGAATTTATTGATTTAGATATTATTGGTAATAAGAAAAAAAGATTACTTATATACAATTTATTTAATCTTGGGTATGGGAATGTTAAAACTTTATTTAAAAGATTAAATATGGTTGGAATTACTAAAAAGGATATTTTAGAAAGATTAGAAAGTGAAATTAATAAATTATAATGGAAAGTTATTTTAAATAAGGGTGAGTTAGTAGTGAAAGATATTGCGACACTTAGTACAACTAAATATATATTAGATAAATATAACTTAAATGCTTTAAAAAAATTTGGACAAAATTTTTTAATTGATACAAATATTGTAAATAAAATAGTTAATCAGACGCATATAGATAAAAGTACTGCAGTTATTGAAATAGGTCCAGGAATAGGTGCTTTAACACAGATATTAGGACGAAATGCTGGAAAGGTCATTAGCTTTGAAATAGATGAAAGATTTAAACCTGTGTATAATGAATTTTTAGATAAAAATAATATTGATATTATTTTTGGTGATTTTATGAAACAGGATATAAAGGTAATTATTGATGAATTAAGACAAGATTATCAAAAAGTTTATTTAATAGCTAATTTGCCATATTATATTACAACTGAAATAATTGAAAAAGTAGTTCTAAATGATAGTAAAATAGATGAATTAATCGTAATGATTCAAAAAGAAAATGCTTTAAAAATGGTAAGTGATTATAAAAATCCACTTTTATTATTGATTAAGGATATTGGAAGTATTGAATACTTATTTACAGTCAATAAAAATGTTTTCATACCTGCACCTCATGTAGATTCTGCTATTATTAAGATAAAAATAAATAAACAGCCAGATTTAAAATTATATGAGACTTTAAATGTGTGTTTTAAACAGCGTCGGAAAACAATATTAAATAATTTAAAACAAAAATATAATAATGCTGAAGAAATATTATATAATTGTAAAATTGAAGCAAGGAAAAGAAGTGAAGAATTATCATTAGAAGATTTTAAAAATATCACCAATAAATTATAGCTGCATATAATATATTGGTGATATTAATGAAAATAGGTGATATTGTTTGCCGAAAGAAGTATGGTAAAGATATTTGCTTTAAAATAACTGATATTAAAGATGGTGTCTATTATTTAACAGGAATTGAATATCGATTAGTTGCTGATAGCGATGAAGCTGATTTAGAATTAAGTGATTTTAACAGTGAAAAAAGTGATATAATAGTAGAAAATAAACCATGTTTAAAAGGCAGTGTGCTGCATATTGATGGAGATAAAAATTATTTAGAAATGTGTTTGGATAAGTATAAAGAATTTAATATCAATGTACATGGCTATTATATGAAAGAAAATGAAATTAAAGATAAAATTATCCCTCTATTAGAGAAACATAAACCAGATTTACTTGTTATTACAGGTCATGATGCAATGAAAAAGAATGGTGATCGAAAAAATATCAACAGTTATCTTCACACAATGGACTTTGTTGAAGCGATTCGTAGAGCAAGGTTATATCAGGATGATAAAGATAGTTTAATTATTTTTGCTGGTGCTTGTCAGTCATATTATGAACTGTTATTGGCTAGTGGTGCAAATTTTGCTTCTAGTCCAAGCCGTAAAAATATTCATGCTTTAGACCCAGTATTTGTTGTTAGTCAGATAGCTAATGCAAGTGTAAAAAATTATGTTGATTTAGAAAAAATTGTTGCTAAAACTTCTAATAAACATTTAGGAGTTGGCGGTATTGATACAAGAGGGGTTGCAAGAAAAATTTATCCAACAAGTAGGTGATGTAATGAAGATAAAAGCATATGCAAAAATAAATTTAGCACTAGATGTTATAAGAAAAAGAGAAGATGGATATCATGAATTAGAAATGATCATGGCACCAATTACACTACATGATTTAATTTATATAAATACAATTGATGAAGGAATTGAAATAGAGTCCAATAGCAAAATCATGCCTACAGATGAGCGGAATATTATGTATAAGGCTGTTGCATTGATTAAAGAACGTTACGGAATTAAAAAAGGTGTTAAGATTTATGTTTATAAACATATTCCTACTCAAGCTGGATTAGCTGGTGGAAGTGCTGATGGAGCTGCAGTAATAAAAGCAATGAATAAATTATTTTATTTAAACCTATCTAATGAGCAGATGGCAAGACTTGGTAAGGAAGTAGGAGCGGATGTACCATTTTGTATTTATCAAAAAATGGCTATCGTTAGTGGTATAGGTGAAAAGTTAACTTTTATTGAACAGCCTTTTGAGTGTAAAATATTATTAGTAAAACCAAAAAAAGGTGTTTCAACTAAAAAATCTTTTAGTAGCTTGGATTTGAGTAGAGCAAGTCATCAAGATTGTTATTTAATGGCAAAAGGGATAGAACAAAATGATTATCAAACAGTAATTGATAATTTACAAAATACATTGGAGGCTCCATCAATAAAGATGGTTCCTGAGATTGCAATAATTAAACAAGAAATGCTTAAAATTGGATTTGATGGTGCATTAATGTCAGGCAGTGGTTCTTGTGTGTTTGGACTTACGAGAAGTGATATGATTTTAGAAAAAGGGTTTAAGTTTTTTAAGGGAAAATATTATTTTGTAAGGAAAACAGAAATATTAAATGAAGAGGAGATTGTTTAGGCAATTTCTTTTTTATAAGAGAATTGTTAAAAAAGTATTTTATATTTTAATATTTGAAATATATTTTAGCTAAATATAATTATTTATAGTAGGTAATATATAGCCAAGATTTAGCTATTTTATAAGATAAAAAGGGTAAAAAACTATATTTCTTGATTACTATTTAATTTCCAAACATTTTTTAGCTTTTTTTGCTTTAACTAATGTAAATTTTTTGTTATCATGTTGTTGTTAAAGAGGTGTTAAGATGAAAACTTATGCTGTAGTTATGGCGGCTGGTAAAGGTACCAGAATGAAATCGGATAAACCTAAGGTTGTCCATGAAGTATTATATAAGCCTATGATCAATCATATTGTTGATGAATTGAAGCATGTTGGAGTTGATGAGATATATGTGATTGTGGGTCATAAGGCTGAAGAAGTAGAAAAACTGGTAAATGATGTTAATATTATTTATCAAATGGAGCAGCTAGGAACTGGTCATGCTTTAATGCAATGTAAAAATGCATTAGCGGGTAAACCAGGTACAACTGTTGTATTAAACGGTGATGCTCCGTTAATAACTAGTGAAACATTAAAGAATTTAATTGCTTATCATAATGATAATGAATTAAAGGGAACAATTATGACCTGTGACTGTGACTTGGATAAAAAGTTTGGTCGAGTAATTAGAGAAGATAATCAGGTTAAGGAAGTCGTTGAATTTAAGGATTGTGATTCAAGACAAATTAATATTAGTGAAATGAATTGTGGAGAGTATTGTTTTGACAATGAATCATTATTTAATGCATTAGAGAAAGTAAATAATAAAAATGCACAAAACGAATATTATATTACGGATGTTATTAAAATTATGAATGATGATAATTTAAAAGTTGGAGGTTATAAAATTCCTGATTTAGCAGAAGTTGGTGGAATTAATGATCGAGTTGAATTATCTGAAGCAACAAAAATACTACAATTAAAAGTAAATAAAAAACATTTATTAAATGGGGTAAATATTATTGATATTTACAACACGTATATTGGAGTAGATGTAACTATTGCTCCAGATACAACAATTGAACCAGGATGTATTATTAAAGGCAGATCAAGCATTGGTGCTAATTGCCATATAGGGCCTTACTGTGAATTTGAAAATGTTGAAATCAAAGATAATGTTGAAATTAAATATGCAGTTATTTCTGATTCAATTATTGAAAATGGTGTGGATATTGGACCTTTTGCACGATTAAGAACAAATTGTCATATACTAGAAGATGCCCATATGGGGAACTTTGTAGAGATGAAAAAAGCTGTTTTTGGAAAAGGTAGTAAAGCGTCACATTTAACTTATGTTGGTGATGCAACAGTTGGAAGTAATGTTAATATGGGGTGTGGAACAATTACCTCAAATTATGATGGTAAAAATAAGTTTCAAACAATTATTGGCGACAACGCTTTTATTGGGTGTAACAGTAATTTAATTGCACCAGTATCAGTTGGTGAAAATGCTTATGTAGCAGCTGGTTCGACAATTACAGATCAGGTCAGTGATAACGCGTTTGCAATTGCCCGTGCACGCCAAGTTAATAAAAATGGGTATGCTAAAATATTAGAAGAAAAAAGAAATCAAAAAGGAAAATAGGAGAAGAAAATGAAAAACAAAATAACTGTCTTTGCATTATCAGCTAGTGGTGAATTAGCTAATGATATTGCAGAAAAATTAGGAACTAAAGTAGGAAAAAGTAAAGTGCACCATTTTGCTGATGGCGAGATTTTAGTTGAAATTGATGAGTCAGTACGCGGTAAGGATGTTTTTATTGTTCAATCTACTTCTAATCCAGTTACTGAAAATTTAATGGAAATTTTGGTTTTGGCTGATGCTTTAAAAAGAGCTTCTGCTAAAGAAATCACTGCAATCATTCCTTATTTTGGATATGCTCGTCAAGATCGTAAAGCTAAACCAAGACAACCAATTACTTCTAAATTAGTAGCTGATTTATTAACAGTTGCAGGTATTACTCGAGTTGTAACAGTGGATTTACATGCGGCTCAAATTCAAGGTTTCTTTGATATACCAGTAGATGAGATGCAAGCATTACCACTTATTTCAAATTATTTCAAGAAAAAAGATATGGAAGATATTTGTGTGGTTTCGCCTGATCATGGTGGAGCTACTAGAGCTCGTAAACTAGCTGTGGCTTTAGATGCGCCAGTAGCTATTATCGATAAGAGAAGACCTAAACCAAACGTGGCTGAAATAATGGGTGTTTTAGGGGATGTATCAGGTAAAAATTGTATTATGGTTGATGATATGATAGATACTGGTGGAACAATTATTGCTGGAATTGAGATGCTAAAAGAAAAAGGTGCTAAATCAGTTCATGTGGCTTGTACTCATCCGGTATTTTCTGGACCTGCTGTAGAAAGATTACAAAATTCTTCAGCTGATGAAGTTGTTGTCACAGATACGATTAAATTACCTGAAGATAAAATATTCCCTAAATTAAAGACAGTTTCTGTAGCAGGATTACTTGCTAAAACTATTGAGAATATTGAAAATTGTTTGCCAGTTTCTGATGTATTTCAAATGTTTGATTTTGATAAATAGAATATAGATTTTAAAGAGACTTCAAATGAAGTCTCTTTTATTGTCTGCAATAAAACCCCCAGCTAGGCTGGGGGCTCAAAAAGCTTTAGCGGAGTGATAATGAAAAACCTCACGTGATATAATATAAAT
>NZ_JBKTWO010000042.1:0-26698 GCF_047249845.1 Thomasclavelia sp. | reverse complement strand
ATGTATCTAAAATTCTTTAATATAACTATAGAGGAATATTATATTTATTGTTATAATTTTAATATCTAAATTAGATTCGACAATAATAGTAAAGATTTAATAGATATGTTAAAATAAATATGCTGGAGGAATAAGATGGAGAATTATAAAGCTATCATATATGACCTTGATGGAACCATTTTAGATACTTTAAAAATGAATATGTTGCCATTGATGAAAATTATTGAAGAAGAAACCGGGAATAAAGTTGCTTATGAGGAGGTACTTAAATATGCAGCTTGGCCTGGAATGGAAACGTTGGCTGATTTGAATATAGATGATAGAGAAAAAACTTATGCTAGATGGGTTAAATATGTTAATGAATTTGAAAATGGTGCAACGCTATTTGAGGGATTTGAAGAAGTATTTAATAAATTTAATGGAAGAATGGTTCAAGCAATTGTATCATCAAAAACGGTAAAGCAGTATCAAATAGATGTTGTTGAAAAAGGAATTGATAAATATATGAAAATAGCAATTCTTGCTGATGATACACTGAAACATAAACCAGATCCGGAGCCTCTTTTAAAGTGTTTAAAAGAAATTGGATTAGAACCAGGTGAAGTTATTTATATTGGAGATTCTTTAAGTGATTATCAAGCTGCAAATAGTGCAGGAGTTGATTTTGGATATGCTACTTGGGGAAGTGTTTCTAGTGAAGGGATTTATGGACCAACATATGTGTTTGATCATCCTTTAGAATTATTGAAATTATTAAAATGAAAAGGAAGGAGAATTATTTATGGGATTAATAAAAGCAGGAATAGGAGCCGTTGGGGGAACTTTAGCAGATCAGTGGAAAGAGTTCTTTTATTGTGATGGAATCGATAAGGATATTTTAGTTGTAAAGGGTCAGAAAAAGACAAGTGATCGTTCATCTAATCGTAAAGGTGAAGAGAATATTATTTCTAATGGCAGTGGGATTGCAGTAGCTGACGGGCAGTGTATGATTATTGTTGAACAGGGTAAAATTATTGAAGTTTGTGCAGAACCTGGTCAATTTACATTTGATAGTTCTAGTGAACCAAGTATATTTGTTGGAGGCTTGGGTGAAGGCATTCATAATACATTTGAAACAGTAAAGAGAAGGTTTACGTATGGTGGAGATACTGGTAAGGATCAAAGAGTTTATTATTTTAATTTAAAGGAAATATTGGATAATAAATATGGTACGGCTAATCCAGTTCCATTTAGAGTTGTAGATGCTAATATTGGTTTGGATATCGATATTTCTGTACGTTGTCATGGAACTTATTCATATAAAATAGTTGATCCATTACTTTTTTATACTAATGTTTGTGGAAATATAAGTAATGAATTTAATCGTGAAGAAATAGATAGTACTTTAAAGGCTGAATTACTTACTGCATTACAGCCAGCTTTTGCTAAAATTTCGCAACAAGGGATTCGTTATAGTGCTCTTCCTGGGCATACTACAGAAATTGTTGATGCTTTAAATGAAATTTTAGATAAGAAATGGTATCAATTAAGGGGAATTAAAATTGCTTCATTGGCAATTAATTCAATAGTTGCAAATAAAGAGGATGAAGAATTAATTAAAAATGCTCAACGAACTGCAATCTTTAAAAATCCATCAATGGCAGCAGCGACACTTGTCGAAGCACAAAGTGAAGCTTTAAAAGGTGCAGCTAGTAATGAAGGTGGAGCGATGATTGGTTTTATGGGAATGAATATGGCTCAAAATGCTGGAGGGATAAATGCTCAAGATTTATATAAAATGTCTCAAGAATCATCTCAATCAACTGATTCTAAGTTAAATCAAGATGAGTGGAATTGTTCATGTGGGACAAAAAATACTGGTAAATTTTGTGTAGAGTGTGGTAAGCCAAAGATAGAGGGCTGGTTGTGTTCATGTGGTAATATTAATAAGGGAAAATTTTGTAGTGAGTGTGGTAAACCTAAACCTGTAGATGCTCCACTGTATCGATGTGATAAATGTGGTTGGGAACCAGAGGATCCTTATCACCCACCAAAATTTTGTCCAGAATGTGGTGATATTTTTGATGATAATGATAAGCGGTAAAATATTGGTTAGATGTTAAACTTATTTGTTTAACATCTTTTATTTTATAATTATAATGAATTCTGTAGTATAGCAGGGAGATTTGGTAAAGGGATGAAAAAATCAAACTTATTAAACAAATAGTTTTATTTTCCGATTTTATCCTAGCATGATTGCAAATTAAAAATAGTAGCATATAATTAATGGTGTATGTTATATTGAGTTAAGAAGAGTAGAAGGTGGTAGTTTAATGAAATTATATTGTGTATATTTTAGCCCTACAGGTGGGACTAAAAGAATATTAGATATTATGATGGAAAAATGGCAAATTGAAAAGGAGTTAGTTGATTTATCAGTTCAAGGTTTTGATAAAAGATATCAGTTAGAACGAGATGATATATGCATGATAGCTGTTCCTTCTTATGGCGGCAGAGTTCCAGATATTGTAATTAAGAGGCTAGCAAAAATTAAAGGTGATTATACAAGAACAATTTTAATTGTAGTTTACGGTAATCGTGATTATGAGGATACTTTACTTGAGCTTAAAGAAGTAATGAAAGATAATGGTTTTAATTCAATTGCGGCAGTAAGTGCAGTAGCTAAACATTCAATTATGAATCAATTTGCAAGTGATCGACCTAATGAAATGGATAAAATGCAGTTAGAAGTTTTTAGTAAAGAAATCATACACTTAATCGAGACTAAAGAGAAGTATGATGATTTAAAAATACCAGGGAATTTTCCGTATCGTCAATATAAAGGGGTACCTTTTAAGCCCAAAGGAAATAAACGGTGTAATGGATGTGGCATATGTGCTAGAACATGCCCAACTCAGGCTATTTCATTAGAGTCGTTAAAATCAGTTGATAAAAATAAGTGTATTTCATGTATGCGTTGCGTAAATATTTGTCCAAATCATGCTCGGCAGATAAATCCATTGCTTTTAAAGATTGCTGGTAGATTAATGGTAAAGTCTTGTTCTTCAAGAAAAGAAAATCAATTATTTTTTGAAGTTGAGTAGAAAATATGAAAATTGTAATTGCAGTGGATTCATTTAAGGGAAGTTTATCTTCAGTTGAAGCTGGTAAAGCAATCGAAAAAGGAATTAGACGAGTATATTTAAATAGTGAGATTGTAATAAAACCATTAGCTGATGGTGGTGAAGGAACAGTTGAGGCATTAATAGCGGGCTTAAACGGTAAATTACGAACAGTAAAAGTTACTGGACCTTTAGGCGAGATGGTCAATTGTTGTTATGGAATTATTGAATCTAAAACTATGGCAGTTATTGAAATGGCACAAGTATCAGGATTAACTTTAGTTCCTGAATCTAAAAGAAATCCGCTATATACAACTACATATGGGTTAGGTCAAGTCATTAAGGATGCAATAAACCAAGGATGTCGACGTTTTATTATTGGTATCGGTGGTAGTGCTACTAATGATGGTGGAATTGGAATGCTTCAAGCTCTAGGGTTTGAATTATTAGATAAAGATGGTAAACAGGTTGATTTTGGAGCATTGGGGCTGAAGAATCTTAAAATAATTAAAACTGATAAGGCATTACCAGTTTTAAAAGAATGTGATTTTATGATTGCTTGTGATGTTAATAATCCTCTATGTGGTTTGTTAGGTTCTAGTACTGTATATGGGCCTCAAAAAGGTGCTGACAAAGAATTAATAGAGGAAATGGATAATTGGTTAAATAGATATGCGATTTTATCAAAGAAAATATATCCTTTAGCTAATGCTGATTATCCAGGGGTTGGAGCAGCTGGGGGGTTAGGATTTGCTTTTTTAACTTTTTTAAATGCTCAGTTAGATTTAGGAAGTAAGTTAATTTTAAAAGAAATAAATTTTGAAGAGGATATTAAGGATGCGGATCTTGTAATAACAGGTGAAGGTAATCTTGATTTTCAAACAACAATGGGTAAAGCCCCTATTGGAGTGGCTAAATTAGCTAAAAAGTATAATCTTCCAGTAATTGCGTTTGCAGGGTCAGTTTCAAATGATGCAAATATGTGTAATGATATTGGAATAGATGCATATTTTTCAATTTTAAGAAACATTGTTACTTTATCTGAAGCAATGAATAAACAAAGAGCAGAAATGAACATAATAAATACTGTGGAGCAAGTTTTTAGATTGTGGAAAATAAAGGAAGATCATACATGAAAAAAGTAATTTTGTATATTGGAATGAGTTTAGATGGTTATATTGCAAATAAAGATATGAAAGTAGATTGGATGATTGGGGAGAATTCAAATAATCAAGAAGACAGTAGTTATAATGAATTTATTACAAATATTGATACGATTATAATGGGATATACAACTTATTATCAAATAGTAAATGAACTATCAAAAAATAACTGGCCTTATAAAGATATGATGACCTATGTTATTACCCATCGTTTACTTTTAAATCAAGAAGAGATTATTTTTACAAATGAAAAATTATTTAATTTAATTCAAAGATTAAAGAAAACAGAAGGTAAGAATATTTGGATTTGTGGAGGTGCAAATATTGTTAATCAATTAATTAAACTTAATTTAATTGATGAATATCATATAACTATCATACCAACTATATTAGGTGGAGGTGTTAAATTATTTAATAATAATAATAGTGAGATAAAACTAAAATTAGTTGCAAAGGCTTGCTATAATGGAATAGTACAAATATGTTATCAAAAAAGATAATATTAAAAAGGGGTAAATAAAATGAATAAAATTAAGGCTACAAAATATCAGACAGTTTTAAATATTTTATCATTATTAGTGTTGATAGGTACGATTTTATATTTAATTATATTTTGGAATACCATTCCTCAAAAAATTCCAGGTCATTATAATGGTAATGGAATAATTGATCGTTGGGGGAATAAAAGTGAACTTATTATTCCTTTAGTCATTGGAATAATAATGTATTTAGGATTAAGTTTTGTTGAACGTTGTACAAAAATATGGAATATAGGTGTTGAGGTCAATGAAATTAATCGTGAAAAAGTATACTCATTAACAAGAGAATTATTAATAACTAGTAAGTTTTTTTTAACTCTTAATTTTTCGTTTTTAACAATTAATAGTTCTTTAAGTTTAAATTTACCAAATTGGTATACATTAATATTTGTTGGTCTTCTTTTTGTAGTAATTGTAGTATATACGATTAGGCTTATATTATTAAATAGGAAAGTCAAACATATCTAATTATTTTAGATATGTTTTTCATAAATAATATATATTTACTTGACATAAAGTTTACTTTAACATGTAAAATATAACGGAGGTGAGAATATGAATTATCGTATATTGGGAAGAACAGGAATTAAAGTAAGTGAGATTGCATTAGGTTGTGAAGGATTTGTAAATAAAAGTATTGATGAAGTAAAACTATTTGTTGATAAGGCATATGAAAATGGAATTAATTTTATTGATTTTTATTCATCTAATCCTGATGCTCGTGAAGCTTTTGGTAAAGCAATAGAAGGTATGCGTAAGCAGTGGATAATTGAGGGACATCTATGTACTATTTGGAAGAATGACCAATATTTAAGAACTCGTAATATTGATGAAGTCAAAGAAGGATTTAGCGATCTTTTAAAGAGATTACAAACTAATTATATAGATATTGGAATGATTCATTATATTGATGCTGAAAGTGATTTTGATAATATATTTAATGGTGAAATTATTAAATATGCATTAACATTAAAAAAGCAAGGAATTATAAAGTATCTTGGTATTAGTTCACATAATCCTTATATAGCTATTAAAGCAGTTAGAACTGGATTAATTGATGTAATTTTATTTTCAATTAATCCATGCTATGATATGCTTCCTCCAAGTGAAGAAGTGAATGATTTATGGGATGATAAAAATTACGAGAAACCGCTAGTAAATATAGATCCTGTTCGACAAGAATTATATGAGTTGTGCCAAAGTCAGGGAGTTGCTATTACTGTAATGAAGGCTTTTGGAGGTGGCGATTTACTAGATGAAAAATTATCACCATTTAAAGTGAAAATGACACCTTTGCAATGTATTCATTATGCTTTAACAAGACCAGGTGTAGTATCGGTAATGGCTGGAAGTCGTACAATTGATGAATTGCTGGAAGCATTAGAATATGAAAGGGCAGAATCAAGCCAAAGAGATTATGCTAATATTTTAGCTAGTATTCCTAAGCATTCTTTTATTGGTAATTGCGTTTATTGCGGACATTGTGCACCATGTGTAAAAGGAATTTCGGTTGCTGATATTAATAAGTTTACTGATTTGTGTATTGCAAAAAAAGAGGTAGTTGAAACAGTTAGAGATCATTATGCTTTATTGAAACATCATGCAAGTGAGTGTATAGAATGTAGAAGTTGTGAAAGTAATTGTCCTTTTGGAGTAGAAATTATAAAAAAAATGAAAAAAGCAGTAAAAATATTTGGTTATTAGGAGAAGTTATGATTGAAAAATTTAGTATTAAGATTACACCATTTGATCTGATTAGAACAGTTCATGTCTATTTACCTAATGAATATTTATTTAGTAATAGAAGATATCCTGTTATGTATATGTTTGATGGACATAATTTATTTTATGACGAAGATGCTACATATGGTAAGTCATGGGGATTAAAAGAATTTATGGATAATTATGATAAACCATTGATTATTGTTGGGATTGAGTGTAATCATAGTGGTAATGAACGTTTAAATGAGTATTGTCCATATGATATAAAAAATGGTTATTTTGGACCAATTACTGGTAGAGGTAAACAGCTGATGGAATGGCTAATAAATGAGTTAAAACCAATAATTGATAAAAAATATCGGACTTATCCATTTAGAGAATGTACAGGAATTGCAGGTAGTTCAATGGGGGGATTAATGGCTCTATATTCAGTAATCAAATATAATCAATATTTTTCTAAAGCAGCTTGTATTTCACCTGCAATTTCGTTATGTATGAAAGATTTAAAACTCGAATTAAATAATCAAGAGATTAATAGTGATACTAGGGTATATTTTAGTTTTGGAAAAAAAGAGACACATAATATTGATGAAACCCTTAAAAATATTTTAGTCTTTAATGATTATTTTATTAAGTTAAAGGCTAATTGTTATATATTAATAGCAGAAAATGGTGAGCATAATGAAGCTTCTTGGCAAAAAGAAAATATTGTTTATTTAAATTATTTATGGAAATAAGTTCAATTATTAAAATTAAGCTTTTTTACATAATAATATTGATAATGAACCTAGTAAAGATATTTTTATGACAATTTATCTAGACCATGCTAAATTAGTGTATGTTGAGGTTTTATGATGCGATACGTATTTTAATCAGCTATAAATAATAATATAAAGTTTTTATATCTGATTTTTGATTATCCGCATAAATGCAATGTTTTCAATTATTTTAAAGTATAGAAAATATAATATTTTATCACGAATTTACCACGATTATATGGGCTTTGATATGACTATATAAATAAAAACCGTAATTGTTAACTAACACATCACGATATGTGAAAACAGTTACGGTTTTTGTTTATTAAATTTATAACCCACATTCCAGACAGTGATAATGTATATCAGATTATCTAGGTCGGGTTTAATCTTTTTTCACAGTTTACGAATGAAAGAGGAAAGATGCTGGTATCTTTTGGCATATTTTCAAATCCCCAGACACATTCAAAAAGTTGTTCTTTAGTAAATCTCTGTTCTCTATAGAAATAAAGGAAACATAACAGGTCAAACTCTTTTAAAAGCAAATCACCACTTTAATTTAGTACAGTACTTGTAAGTGGATTTATGAATAGGTCATTTTCTTGTTTTGGATTTACTGTAAACTTCTTTTTTTTTCAGAAAACTCTATTATAATATTTTTCCATATAAATTACACCCATCTTATCTGATAAAATTCATAAATACTTTTTCTTCAGGGGTTATTTCATCTACTTTTTCTTTGCCTTTATCCATGACATTAAGAAGCCATGCCATATTTTTCCCAAGAACTCTCATAATCTGTGTTCCCTCTGTGTCCTTTAAGACCTCAGCGGGCTCTGTCCCATAAGACACATTCCAATAATTTGAAGCGGGTATAATCATCTCAGAATAATTCAAAAAGTGATTTAATTGATCGAAAGTAGATACACCACCAGAACGTCTATCAGCAACAATACTTGCTCCTACTTTATGACGAAACATTCCGCGATTTACAGACGCTACATAAAATGCTCTATCTAAAAATGATTTCATAGTTCCACCGATACCAGCGTAGTGAACAGGAGAACCTAAGAGGATACCATCTGCCCCTTTCATTTTTTGAATCCAGCTATTTACTTCATCATTCCTCATAATACATTGTTCATTTTGATTTTTAGCACACTCACCACATGCCATACAACCACGTATCAGTTTATTGCCAACATGTATGATTTCCACTTCAATCCCTGCTTTTTCCAATTCATCTGTTACAATACGAATAGCGTTGTATGTATTTCCTTTGCTTTTTGGACTACCATTAAATGCTATGACTTTCATAATATCAACTCCCTAATTAAAAATCAACATGGTCAGGGTGTAAACCCGAACCTGGACAATCGGTAATATTATTAATTTTATTCATATCTTCATTAGAAATAGTAAAATCAAAAATATTCAGATTTTCAAAGATACGTTGTGGCGTAATAGATTTTGGAAGTGGAACAATTTCCTGTTGCATAATCCAACGTAATGTTATTTGAGCGACTGATCTATCATATTTTTCTGCCAATTCTTTAAGGGTACGATTTTCAAAAATCTGCCCGTTAGAGAATGGTGCCCATGCCTCTACAAGTATATCATTCTTTTTGCAATAATCTACTGTTTCTGTTTGTAGCATGGCAGGGTGAATTTCAATTTGGTTGACCATAGGTTTGATTTTGGCTTTTTCCATCAATGGTTTTAAATGATGTGGCATGAAATTGCTAACGCCTATTGCTTTGATTTTTCCCTCTTCATAAAGTTCTTCAAAAGCCCGCCATGTTTCTAAATTTTTTTCTTGCCAATTTTCTTTAGAAGCTTTTGCAATAGGCCAATGAATGAGATATAAGTCAATGTAAGCTAATTGTAAATCATGTAATGTCTTTTCAAAAGCCTTTTTTGTTTCTTCATATCCTTTGTTATCATTCCAAAGTTTACTTGTGATGAAAAGCTCTTCTCGCTTCACATTTGCTTTTTTTATAGCTGAACCAACACTTTCTTCATTTCCATAAGCTGCAGCACAGTCTATATGCCTAAAACCAGCCTTTAGAGCATGGGATACAGAATTTTCAGTTTCTGTTCCATTAGCAGTACGGAATGTCCCAAATCCAATTCCTGGAATTTTATATTGATTGTTTAGTGTATAAAATAGGTTTTTCATTTTGTTTCTCCTTTACTTTTGTTGAATATGAGCGTATTATAACTATAAAGCAAATTATTTGTAAAGTACCTACTTTAAAGTAATATACTAACCAAAAAGTAAGTTTTGCTTAAAGGAAGGAGATTTTAATGAAAATTTATAACATAGGTGTAGAAGCAACAATGGATGTTATCGGAGGAAAATGGAAACCTATTATTCTATGTAACCTAAGACATAAAAATTTAAGAACAAATGAACTTCAAAAAAAAATCCCTCATATTAGTCAAAAAATGTTAATTCAACAACTTCGAGAGCTTGAGCGAGACAATATTATAATTCGAAAAGTTTACCAAGAAGTACCACCACGCGTTGAGTATTCTCTAAGTGAATATGGACAAAGTCTGTCGGAAGTATTGGATATTTTGTGTAATTGGGGAGAAAAACATGTCAAAAAGTTAATTTCAGAAGGAGAAGAGGTTGAATTAAATTGTAATAACCATTAAGTTGTTTGATAGGATCTATCAATAAAAACTGTGACTTTTGTTAAATCACAAGAATGTGAGAACAATCACAGTTTTTTATTTATAGAGCATAAGAATATATTTTTTAAAAATTCTTTTGCCGGATATAAACAGTATATTGTAATAACTATCTTCCAATTATTGTTTTTATGCAGTATCAATTCATATTATAGAATCTGTGTTACTTTGTCTAATTATCAATGAACTTGGCAATACTTCACACCTTTTTTCCTCTTGATCATCCAGCACAGAAAAGAAAAAAGACGAGGTATTGAGGACGGTATCGACAGCACAAGACATTTTACCTGCTCTATACCAAACAGGAAACACGGAGAACAATTGTGAAAAAAACAGAAACAACGAAAACAACTCATACGTTTATTAAAAGAGGACAATATTGATATGGTAAAACCTTCCGACGCTAAGGAATGTGCATTACGCATGAAAATAAAAGTTTTTTCCATCAATACATAAACGCTCGTTAAAAGCGTCATTCTACATAGCCATACAAGATGATTGTGTGAGGAAAAATCCCTTTGATTTCAAGTTGAATGAAGTTATAGAAAATGATTCCAAAGAGAAAGTCGCATTGACAAAGCAACAGGAATAAACCTAACTGTCATTCATCAAGACGGACAACATGGTATCACAGTGGACTGGTTAGATACCGCAAAATCAGAGGTTTAGCATCTAATCGTATAAAGAAGTATTTATCATAATTTTAACCACGATTGACAGGGAAAATATAAGAAAATAGATGGAAGTTTACCATAAAAGCTAAATTGCCCGTAAAGCCGATAAAATAAGGCTTTGCAGACATTTATGAAGATATAAAAAAATAGTCAAAAAGACATACAAATAGAAGTTGATTGGAGGCTAGATTAATTACTATATAATTAGAAATTATAAGATAATATGTAGCTAATTAGACAAATGGATAACTTTTAATTTTGAAAGTTTGTTGTATTTATTGATTTTTTATCTATGAAAACAGAAGTATATTAGTCTTTATCAAGTATAGCTAAATAATTATTATAATAAATAAAATCAATATATAAGGCTTTTTATTTATAGGTATGATTTTGTTCTATTCTTATAGTTCTTTTAAATAGATGGTAAACATGTTAAAATTAACTAGATTTTATTCAAATAGAACATTATTGTGATTAGATCTTTAAAACTTATTATTTTAGATGACAATGAATAAAAAGAAAGTGATAAATGTTATAGGTGATTAATAATGAAGATAGTAATAACCCCAGCGAAAAGAATGAAAGATGATATTGATTATCTTGAAGTTGAAAGTGAGCCAGTATTTTTAAAAGAAACTGAAATCATTTTGAAATATTTAAAAAAGTTAAGTATTCAAGAAATTAAACAATTATTAAAATGTAGTGATAAAATTGCACAAGAAGCTTATAGAAATTATCAATATATCGATTTAAAAAGTAATACTGTACCTGCTTTATTAGCCTATGATGGAATTCAGTATAATAATCTGGCAGCACATATTTTAACTAATGAAGATTATGAGTATACTAAAAAATATATACGAATACTTTCAGGATTTTATGGTGTTTTAAAACCATTTGATGGTGTTGTACCATATCGTTTAGAATTAAATAATAAGTTAGCTTTTGAAGAATATCATAATTTATATCAGTTTTGGGGTAACAAAATCTATCAAGAATTAATTAAAGATGATTATGAAATTCTAGATTTAGGTGCAAAACAGTATACTAGGATATTGAAAAAATATTTAGATCAAAATATTAATTATGTTAAATGTTTTTTTATGGAAAAAGAAGGAAATATTTTTAAAGAGATAGGTGTATATGTAAAACAGGCTCGTGGAGAAATGGTTCGTTTTTTAATTAAAAATAGAGTTACAAATTTTGAACAAGTAAAAGAATTTAAAGGATTGGGATATAGTTTTCATCACGAAAAATCTGATCAAAATAATTTTATTTTTATTCGTGAAAAAAATAATTAACTTGACATTATCATAATATTTGATAAAATATTAATTGCGGCAACATCTAGGATATATGAGTACTCGACGTATAGCTTGGAGTTAGCTAAGTTAAAAATAGAGGAGGATTATAGATTATGTTATCTAAAACTGAAAAAACAGCTATTATGCAAAAGTATGCTACTAAAGAAGGAGATACAGGATCTCCAGAAGTACAAATCGCAGTATTAACTGCAGATATCAACAAATTAAATGGACATTTCAAACAACATCCAAAAGATAAACATTCAAATAGAGGTTTATTGAAAAAAGTTGGACGTAGAAGAGATTTATTAAAATATTTGAAAAATAAAGATATTGAAAGATATTCAAATCTTTGTGAAAGCTTAGGTTTAAGAAAATAATTTATTTTATAAGATGTAGTTGGGGCACTTTCCATAAGGAAGGTGCCCCAAAGTTTTGTATTTTAAATAAAGTTGCAGGGTGTAATCATTAGGTTATGCTATTTTTGTCGTTCTTTTGGTAATACCTATGGTATTTATTGATCGTTTTATTTTTGTAGAAAGTAATAAGAAAACTAGTTTGTTTTAATTATCTATATGTTTTAAAAGACTGGAGTCATTTTTTTGTATCAACTTTTGTCTGATAACAATTCCATAATTTTATTGGATTAGTATTATGTTTCTTATTGTCTGGTATATAGTGACATTACAGGTGACTCTCTATTTAGTTGTAAATCTTTTTTATTTTATTACATCTTCGAGCATTTATGTTTGCTAAGACTTGTTTAAAAATTATAATATATTTTTAAAAAGACTCTTGACTTTGAGTTAACTCAAAGTTGTATAATCATATCAGATAAGAAAGGAGAAGAAAGAATTATGGGTTTAACAATTAAGGAAGTAAGTGAAAAATTTGGTATTCCATCTGAAACATTAAGATATTATGAAAGAGTTGGTGTTATTCCGCGTGTGACTCGAACGGCAAGTGGCATTAGAGATTATCAAGAAGAGGATATTGCTTGGGTAGAAAATGCGAAATGTTTTAGAGCAGCGGGACTTCCAATCGAAGCTTTAATTGAATATTTGAAATTGTATGGTGAGGGTAATTCTACTTTACAGGCAAGACTTGATTTGTTAAAAGAGCAAAAAGACATATTATTGATACAGCAAAAACAATTAGAGAAAACTCTTGATAAATTAAACTATAAGATTTCAAGATATGAATCAGCAGTAAAAACAGGAAGATTAACTTGGGACTAATAAAATGGAGGTTTAATATATGGTAGTAAAACAAACAGCGGGTAGAGATACTTTAGGCGAATTTGCTCCGAAATTTGCCGAGTTAAACGATGATGTATTGTTCGGAGAAGTATGGTCTAGAGATGATAAGCTTTCTCTTCGTGACCGTTCATTGATAACCGTCGTTGCTTTAATGTCTTTAGGAGTTATTGATTCTTCTTTCCAATATCATTTAATGGCAGCAAAAAAGAATGGTATTACAAAAACAGAAATTGCGGAAATTCTTACGCATGTTGCATTTTATATTGGTTGGCCAAAAGCTTGGGCAGCTTTTAAAGCTGCAAAAGAAGTTTGGAAGGAAGAAACAACGGGTATGAATGCAAAGGCAGAACATGAACGCAGTATGATATTTTCAATTGGGGAACCCAATGATGACTTTGCAAAATATTTTAAAGGTCAAAGTTACCTTGCTCCTCTTTCAACATCACAAGTTGGTATTTATAATGTAACCTTTGAACCTAAATGTCGTAATAATTGGCATATTCATCACGCAAAAAAGGGTGGTGGACAGATTTTGATTTGTATTTCAGGTCAAGGTTATTATCAGGAATGGGGTAAAAAAGCAGTTTTATTAAAAGAAGGAGATGTTATCAATATTCCTGTTGGTATCAAGCATTGGCATGGTGCTGCGCCAAATAGCTGGTTTTCACACATTGCTGTTGAAGTGCCAGGTGAAAACTGCACAAATGAATGGCTAGAAGAAGTAAGTGATGAAGAATACAACAAACTTAGATAAAGGAGATAAGATTATGAGTAAGAAATTAGTAGCATATTTTAGTGCAAGCGGTACTACTGCAGATCTTGCAAAAACATTGGCTTTAACAGTTGGTGGTGATTTACATGAAATAGTACCAGCACAATCGTATACATCAGCAGACCTCGATTGGACAAACAAGAAAAGTCGTTCAAGCATCGAGATGAATAATAAAAGTTTTAGACCTGCTATTGCAAATAAAGTAGTAAATATGGAACAGTATGATGTTATCTATGTTGGGTTTCCAATTTGGTGGTACGTAGCTCCAACAATTATCAATACATTTCTGGAAAGCTACGATTTGACAGGTAAGACGATTATTCCTTTTGCTACATCAGGTGGTAGCAAAATGGGAAACACAAACAGTGAATTAGCTCCATCTTGTAAGAAAGCTATTTTGAAAAACGGTAAAAGATTTTCAGTAAGTACAACAAAAGATGAATTATTATCTTGGATGAAAATAGTTGAATAAAAGCGCTACGTGAAAATAGCAGTTTTAATACAATTGCTAATGAATTTATTCATGGTGTGTAATAAATCGGACATAATACAATGAAAATAAATAATTATGCAAAAAATACAAAGGTGTAATTGTATCCAAATTAAAAAGTTAAATTTAAAGTCGTTGTATTTATGACACCTATTTATTATTACATTATATATTAGTATGCAGGAAAGGCAATATAAAGGGATGTTTCACTTAGAAAATGCATACAAAAAAGAAAATAAGTTATAAATAAAGGAGATACGAATAATGAACGATTTTATTTTTCATAATCCCGATAAAGTATATTTCGGAAAAAATCAGCTTGCCCACTTGCCTGAAGAACTTTTAAAGTTTGGCAAAAAGGTGCTACTTGTTTATGGAGGCGGTTCAATTAAAAAAAGTGGACTTTATGATGCCGTAAATGAATTACTTAAAATAAATGACTTAGAAGTATTTGAGCTTGCAGGCGTTGAGCCAAATCCTCGTCACACAACTGTAAATAAGGGGGCAGAAATCTGCAAAAAAGAAAATATTGATGTTGTATTAGCAGTAGGTGGCGGCTCTACAATTGACTGCTCAAAGGGAATTGCGGCAGCAGCAATGACCGAAAACGGAGATATTTGGAAATTAGTATCAAATAATGTATGGGTGACAGAGGCTTTACCCGTTGTTGCAGTTCTTACAAATGCTGCAACAGGTTCAGAAATGGATACTTGGGCTGTAATTTCTAACATGGATACCAACGAAAAAATTGGTCTTGGTGGTAGTGCACTTATTCCTAAAGTTGCCTTTGAAAATCCAGAACTTAGTTTTTCACTTCCAACATATCAGACAGTTTGCGGTGCATTTGACATTTTTAACCACGTTTTGGATAACTATTATTTTGCAGGAGAGGCAACATTTGATATGATTTTAGAATTTCAGGAGGCAGTTATGCGTGCTGTTGTAAAGTGGACACCTGTTGCAATGAAAGAGCCTAATAATTATGAAGCAAGAGCAAATCTTATGTGGGCTTCTTCTATGGCACTTAATACAGTTCTTGATGCAGGAACAGTCCATGGGTGCGCCTGTCATGCAATGGAGCATGAACTTTCCGCTTATTATGATATTACCCATGGTCACGGATTGGCAATTATAACTCCTCGTTGGCTTGAATATATTTTAAGCGAAAAGACAGCTCCTGCAATTTATCGTCTTGGTGTAAAGGTGTTTAACATAGAAGAAAACCTTGAAGAAATGTTTGGGGCAAAGAAAACAATTAAAGCAATTTCAGATTTTTGTTTCAATACGCTTGGATTAAAGGCTAATCTTTCTGATTTGGGCATTGACAGTAAGCATTTTAAAGAGATGGCTGAACATGCTTGTTTTGGCGATGTAATAACAGGTCCCAAAAATCTCAATTCTTCTGATATAGAAGCTATTTATAAGATGTGTTTATAGTAATATTTGAAATTATTATTGAAAAATTATCATTCTTACTGATATATTAATTTTATTTTTTCATGGATCAGTAAAATGCTGCTAATTGTGAAAAATAAAATGATACTTAGTCATGAACACAATGATTTGAACCTACCAAAGTTCCTGATGAAAATGTAGAAATATATATTTAAGACCTTCTTTGATTATTTAAAGAGGATGATATTATAATCTATTTAGATTATCTAATTTTCTGTAAAGGTAATTAATTTGTAATTTATTATTGACTCGTAAAAATAAAAGATATCTTATAAACTCATATTAGGTAATAGAAATGTTATCATTACATTATTTATTAAAAAATAATAATGAAGATGATACTGACTCATCAAAAAAGAGAAGCTGTTTGCTTATGCAGCTTCTCCTTTTAATATCTTATTTATCTTTTCTTGAATTTAAGATAAGCGATACTATTACCAATTATTATCATTACAATACCAATAACAACATAAATAAGCAAATAGCTATTGATAGCAGAAGTAATAAAATCATAAAAGTACTTTGGTGATAAACTTATTTTATTAACAAAATTACCAAAGTATATAAAGCCTGGCAAAGCCAGACAAATTAATCCAGCACTAGATAATGCATAGGCAAAATATCTTCTCCTGCCACGATAATGGCTATATAAGCGGTATAAAATAAATCCGCTAGTTAGAATAAGAATCAATAAAATTACGGCTATAATATAATAATATGTATTATAGGTATTAATAAGATTAATTACTAAATCTAAATATGGAAATGTTAAGTATGTTTTAAAATAATCAATTAAATTAGCTTTTAAGGTAGAAATAGCTATTTTTTCTTCGCTATTAATAATGATATTAGCTGATTCAAGATAGTCATCAATATCTTTAGATAATGATGATTCAAATGTTGATGTATCAATATTAGTATTACCTGTAGAAAAAGCAGTTTGAATATAGTTCTTCATGATTTTATCAGCTGATTTTTCATCAATATAATTTTCAAACATTTCTAAAGGAAATCCAGTTGATTGAGTTTCTTGTTGGATCTGCTTATTTAAATTAACTATAGATTGTTGATAAAAATCAGCACTTTCCATTTTAGAAATCAAGTAATTAGGATTCATAATAGTTACTTTTGTAACAGTAATTACAATAAATATGCTAATAAAGATCGTTAACAATAAAGCTAATAAAAATGATATTTTACTACGGCTGCTTCTTTTACTCATATTATTGTCCCTCCAATATAGTTGGTCCACTTATTTTATCTGCATAAACAAATAAACGTTGGGATTTGTAACCAATTATTTCAAACGGATAACAAGTATATAAAATTAACTTTTCTTGTTCTTTTTGCTCTAAATCATAGTTAGAGCTATCATTAGCATCAGCTATTTTAGTATTAGTAATCTTATATTCAAAATCACCATAGTGTGTAGATATTTTAATAATATCACCTATTTTAATATCACCTAAAGGTTCAAAATAAGGGATAGAATGTCCTGCAATTAGCAAAGTCCGATTAAAACCAGGAAGAAACGATCCTCTAAATAAACCAATACCATTACGTAACTGTTCTCTTCCATCACCATAGTATAAATTTACTTTAATATTTACAGAATCAATTGATAGTTTTCCAAATAAATCACCATATTCTGGTTGAATTATTTGAGATGCTTTAATAACATCAGAAGCAACTAATTTATTTGCATATAAATCAGTAGAATTTTCATCATTTAAGGTAGGTGCATAGTCACTAGAAATTAAGCTATATATAGACATTAAAGGCTCAATTACAGGACTAATTAGTAAGTATAGTGTTATATAACAAATAAATGTAAAAGATAATGGCACTAAAATTAGTGCCATTATTTTACGTTGTCTATGATTGAATTTCATTATTTAGCAAATAGATGTTTCTTTTTAGCGTAATATCCTGCACCTAATAAAATTACAACTAAACCAGCTGCAATAACTGCAGTTTGAGTTATATCATAACCTGTCTTTTTGATAACTTGTGTTGTTACATAAACTAATTTATCACCATCATAGAAAGAAATCGTTCTATCGGCAGCGTTTAGTTTAACTGTTAAACCAATAGCATTTGCAGCAGCTTGAATAAATTCTAAGATATCATAAGCCTGCTGTCTTGTAATTGAATTAAAATCTTTAATATGATTAGCTTGTAAATAAGCTTTAGTTGCTTCAACATTATTAATAATAGTGTTTTTTTGTTCAGTAGTTAAATCAAAACCATCTTGCATCATATAATTTTCAGCTGTATTGATATCAGCAGCTTGTAAACCAATTGTTGCTCCATCAACATTTACAGTAGATTTTAAAGCAGCTAATACTTCTTTTTCGTTTTCATTTAAAGAACCAACTGCCCATGCAGGTGTGATAGTTGTTATTACTAGAAGGCAAACTACAAGTAATGAACTTACTATTTTTTTCATTTTTCTTCCTCCTCTTCGAGTAGCTATATATTTATATAATATCCTTTTTTTTAATAAATAACAAGGATTTTATAAATTATTTAATAATATTTTTATTTATATATTTTAATGTAGTTAATTTATCTAAAATTTGTTTTGATAATAATTGAGAATATTTATCATTACCATTTATTTCATTAGCTTTAAGACTTGTTGGTATTTTGTTTTCAGCTATATCTTGTAAATCTTGAGCAGTAGGGGTTATACCAGCATCTTGTAATCCATTCGATAATAAATAGCTTTTAAAGTCTAAATAGTGTTCTCCATGAGCAGCTCGTAATGACTCATTAGTTTCATTACGATCATTTTGAGTTAATGATACAACAAGATAATTTTCAGTGTTAAAAGCTTGAATAATTTCTTTTTGATATCTAACTAAACTACCTTTTATACTCTCTTCATATGCACCAGTATATAGAATTAAAATGCCATTTGGTTCTATATTATTATTTACTTGTATCAAAGTTGGTGAATTAATAATTGTTTGTTCACCAGGCTGATCGCGAGTAAATAATAATGTATTACCTTCATAACGATAAGTAATCTTGCCGGTAACGCCATTAATTGTAACACTATCAATAGAGCCTTGGCTTTTTAAAAGTTCGTTATTAGCTTTACCACCCTGATTTAAAAATACGATTGGAGTAGGGGTGGTAGAAGCTGGAATAGTTAGTTTGTCAACATATACAGGTGTAACTCCTAATTTTACAAGTAATGCTGAGCTAGTGATTTTATCATCACCAATTGTTTTTATGTTAAAGTTTGCTAAATTATTTAGATAAGCTGGATAGGAATTATTTTTGTTTTCACTACCTAAAGTAGTACTGTCACCTACACAATATAAGGTTGGGATAACAGTTTCTGGATTATCTTTTTTATCGGTGTTGTCTGTTTCTTTAGGTTCTTTATTTTCGTTAGTGTCTACGACTTTGTTACTATTATCGGTAAATTTACTGATAAAGTTTTGTGTTCTATTACGATCATAAAAGAAAATTAAAGCAATGATAGCGCATAAAATTAAAACAACAACGACAAAGATAATATTATTTTTCTTTTGATCCATTAGTAGTAGTAATAATAGTAATATCCAGAATTTGCGCCATCATTTTCAACTTGTGTCAATACAGTACCAATAATATTGACATTATTTTTTTGTAATACTTCAACTGCTGCTTTGGCATCCTTACGATTTGTAGATTTTGATGAACAAATAAAGATAGTTCCATCAACAACATTACCAACTGGTATAGCATCACTAACCATCATAACAGGGGGACAATCAATGATAATAAAGTCATAAACATTTTTTAGGTTCTTAATAAAATCTTCAAATACAGGATTACTTAACAATTCAGAAGGATTTGGAACTTTAACTCCAGATGTTAAAACAGTTAAATCACTTACAAAAGATGAGTCTTTTATTTTTTGAAAGCATGATTGATTAACTTGTTTTGTTTTTCCATATTCAATTAGAGCATTAGTAAGACCAGTACTGTTAGAAATATTCAAATATTTATGTTGTACAGGTTTTCTTAAATCAGCATCAATTAGTAAAATTTTAGAATATTTTGTAGCATAAATCATTGCTAGATTTAATGCAGTAGTACTCTTTGATTCAGTTGGAACAGCAGAAGTAATATTTATTGCTTTTATATCTTGACCAACTGTCGAGTATTCAATATTAGTTCTAATATGACGATAAATTTCTTTATAATCAATTTTATTATTTTTTTGTTTAGGATTAGTTATTAATAAAGTTGATTTGTTTTCATGTTTTAATTTTTTCTTGAACATTTATTTTCTCCTTTTAAACCAAGGTATTTTATGTATTTCTACAGGTGATATTTCTTCCCCGTTAATAATAGCTAATGGGTTATCATACATCAATTTCTTTATTTGATTAGATGAATATTTTTTTATGAGCAATTCGTATGTATCATTGAGATTTGGATATCTATGTTTAGTAATTCGATGGGTATCATTTGCAATTACATGAATTAACCCTTTTTCTAATAATGTGTAAGCATTATTTTGAATCTTTTTACCATTTTCACCAAGAAAACTTGAACTGTTTACTTGTATGATATGACCATCTTTGATCCATGATTGTATTAGTTGTAAATCTAATTTATTATGAAAATACCTTTCAACATGAGCAATTACTAATTTATGTTTTAAAGAGTATTCATAAAGCCGATCATAACAATCCTCATTAATGTTTAGAGCAAGATTAAATTCTACTAATAAATATGGTCCATTGTTTAATGAAATAAATTCATTATTTTTTAACGAATTTAAACAATCACTATTGAGCATCACTTCACTACCATAATAACCTTTAATATCATAATTTTTAGCAAGTTTAATAAATTCTTTGATTCTTTCCTTGATAAAGTTAATATTACTGGTGGTTCCAGGTATAATATGTGGAGTAGCAATAATTTGTTTTATTCCTTGTTTACTAGCTTTTACTAAAGCTTTTTTAGTATCTTCTAAACAGGCCATACCATCGTCAATATCCCAGGCGTAATGACTATGGATATCAATAAACTCCATTATTGATCCTCAAAATAAGGAATTGCTCCTAATACTGGTAGATCTAATACTTGTTCAGCAGTTTCACCATTTTTGATTTTACTGTCTAATAAATATGCTAGCAGAATATAACCTAAAGATATTATAACACCAGCAACTGCACCTAAAAGCATATTCTTTTTAAGGCTTGGAGAAACAGGACTTGTATTAATTTCTGCATTATCGACAATGATGATATTTGAGATATCTAACATTTCTTTAACTGTTTCTGTAAATACACTAATCGTTTCATCAACGATTCGTTTAGATAAGCCTGGGTCATTTGTAACAGCACCAATTTCAATAATTTGAGTATCTTCAGTGTTTGATATTTGTAATGCTCCACGGACTAAACCGGTTGATATATCTAAGTTTTTAGCAATTTTATCTTGGATGTTATTTCCTTGTAATAACTTTATATAGTTAGCAATCATTGAGTTATTTGAGTTTAGTTGAGTCGAATCAACTGTTCCATCAACTACTTGTGCTTTTAAAAGAATCGTTCCTTGTGAAGAATATTTTTTTTCAATCATAAAAGTTGTATAAGAACCAGCAATAACAATTCCAACCAACATAAAGATAATAATTAGCTTAAGATGTTTTTTTATTAGTTTAAATAATTCTGATAAGTCAATTTGAACTTCATCATTTAATTCAGTTTTATCCATACGTCCTCCTAAATAATTTGTTTCAAGAAGTATTATGCTTTATAAACAGATAAATTGCAAGAAATTATCATTAAAAAGATAAAGAATTTTATTTTTATAATTTTATAAATAAATATAATAAATAAGGATATAAAGTAAAAAATTGCTAAATATATAATTTTTTCAAGGAAAAAATAAGAAAAACAAGAAATAATAAAAAAGCACTTGATTTATTACAATAAATTTATGATAATAGAAATGATTTTGTCATATTGTAGTTTTTTAACATTGATTAATGACTTATCTTGAAGGGGAGGGTGAGATTGATGGCTGAAACAAAAGAAAGGTCCCAGTTGAATTTTAGAAGAATTATTTTAATATTACTAGATGTTTTGTGTATTGTGTTAGCAGGATATGGTGCTTTACTACTTAGGTTCAATGGCCCTGTACCTAATAAGTACCTGGATAATTTAACTGTTATGCTTATACCAGTAATTGCATGTGGTTTAATAATTTTTTATTATTTTAGATTATATCATAGTTTATGGCAGTTTGCTTCAATTTCTGAACTTAAAAATATTCTTTATGCTACTGTTGCAGATAGTCTTGTAAATATCTGTATTCTTGAATTGTTTGATAAAAACTTGCCTCGCAGCAGCTATTTTATTTACTTTATGTTGTTGACGATGTTTTTAGGAGGAAGTAGATTTACTTATAGACTTTATAAGACTGAAAAAAATCGCTTAGGTTTTGGGTTGCTTAAAGAAAGAAGAGATTTGGAAAAAGTAATGATTATTGGAGCTGGTCTGGCTGGTGAAAAAGTTTATCGGGAAATAGTCAATTCCAGTGAAGTTTATAAACAGGTAATGTGTTTTATTGACGATGATCCTTCTAAGCGAGGACGGACTGTTCATGGTATGGTTATTTATGGTGGTAGAGAGAAGATTATTGAAGCAGCTGAAAAGTTTGAAATAGAAGAAATTTTAGTGGCAATTCCTTCAGCTGATAAAAAAGAATTGGCAGATATATTAAATATTTGTAAAGAAACTAAATGTAAAATCAAAAGATTACCTGGTAGCTATCAGTTACTAAACGGAGATATCCGTATTAGTGATTTCAAAGAAGTTGAAGTTCAGGATCTATTGGGACGTGATCCAATTGAAGTTAATCTTGAAGATATTATGGGATATGTAACAGACAAGACAGTGATGGTCACTGGAGGCGGTGGCTCAATAGGAAGTGAATTATGCCGTCAGATTGCATCCAATAAGCCAAAACAGTTAATTATTGTAGATATATATGAAAATAATGCTTATGATATTCAGCTGGAGCTAAAGGATGCTTATCCAGAGTTGAATTTGGAAGTAATGATAGCATCGGTAAGAAATACAAAACGAATAGAAGCGTTGTTTGAAAGATATCATCCAGAGATCGTATATCATGCAGCAGCCCATAAACATGTACCATTAATGGAGGATTCACCAAACGAAGCAGTTAAAAACAATGTTTTTGGAACATTAAATGTAGTAAGAGCAGCAGATAAATATAAAAGTAGACGATTTATCTTAATATCTACAGATAAAGCAGTAAACCCAACCAATGTAATGGGAGCAACAAAGAGAATTTGTGAAATGATCGTACAGTCATACAACAGGAAGTCTAAGACAGAATTTGTAGCAGTACGATTTGGAAATGTTTTAGGTTCAAATGGTTCAGTAATACCGCTGTTTAAAAGACAGATAAAAGCGGGAGGACCAGTAACAGTAACACATCCCGATATTATTCGATATTTTATGACGATACCAGAAGCAGTATCATTAGTATTACAGGCTGGAGCATATGCAAAGGGTGGAGAGATATTTATTTTGGATATGGGAAAACCTGTCAAGATAGCAGATATGGCTAGAAATCTGATTAAGCTATCTGGATATGAGCCAGATGTAGATATCAAGATAGAATATACAGGATTAAGACCGGGAGAAAAATTATATGAAGAATTACTGATGAAAGAAGAGGGTCTGGAGGAAACACCAAATAATTTGATTCATATAGGTAAACCGATAGAAATGAATGAAGAAGAATTCTTCAAAAAATTAAAAAACTTAAAAGAAGATGCGTATGAAGAAATAGAAGATATAAGACCGTTCATACAGGAACTGGTACCAACATATACATATAAAAAACCTTTTAAAAGAAAAGTACCTAAAATCAAACAAAAAACGAAAATTTAAAAAGATTATCAGAAATAATCGTCGCTATGTCGCGTTATTAAAGATAGTCAGTAATAAGATCAATTAGTCGGCATATTTAGATGTGGACTAGCGAAGCATATCCAAGTGGAGGAATGACCATGTATGATAACTGGTATGTTATTCAGGTAAGAAGTGGTAAGGAAGAAGAAATTAGAGAAACTTGTCAGCATCTAATTCCCCAAGGAATATATGAAGATTGTTTTATTCCCAAATGTAAAAGAATGAAAAAATATCGAGGAAAATGGGAAGAGGTTGAAGAAATCTTATTTAGGGGCTATGTTTTTATGATTACAGATCATATTGATGTTCTATTTAATCATTTAAAACTTATTCCTGATTTAACTAAAGTATTGGGGAATGATGGAAGTAATATCTTACCAATTCTTGTCGATGAAGCTAAATCATTACTTAGATTTGGCAAAAATAATCATATAATTGAAATGTCAAAGGGATATATTGTTGGGGATGATGTTGAAATCATTAGTGGGCCTTTGGTAGATTACCATGGTAAGATTACAAAAATAGACAGGCACAAACGAATTGCTTTTATAGAATTAAAATTATTTGATCGAATTACTACTGTAAAAGTTGGTTTAGAAATTATAAGCAAGGAAACATAGATTTCATCTATGTTTTTTTTGCTATAAAATAATTTTTAAGATTATGGTTTTAGTTAGTATATCAAAAAATATTGCAGTGATATTCACATAAAAATGAGCTAGATAATAAATAATATTTTGACAATTAACGATACATAGATTAAAATATTAGTATACAGTTGGATTGTTACTTTAAGCAGGCAAGACCATAATTTATCTAAGGGATATTATGGTCTTTTTTTGTATTCCAACTATCTCAAATTGAAAGTGAGGTGAAAAATAAATTAGATTTACGGGAATCGCTAATATTTTAATAATAAATGAGGAGAAAAAGTAAATGAAAGGGAAAAGATTTATTAAAGTTGGATTATCATTTGCGTTAGTGCTAACAGGATTGTTTGGTTTTGGGACAAATGTTAAAGCGGCTGAACAAACAACTACTTATCCTAATGTACAAAGTTACCAAAAAGATAATAATAAAACTTTTACAATTGGTAATGAGAGTAGGATTTATGTTATAGGAAATGAACGAACACTAAATAATGATAGTTTACTTAATGATTTAAAATTAATTAGTTCCAATTTATTAGGAACAGGTGTTTTATCTAAAGCTCCAAATATTGTTTTTGGTGATGAAGATGGTAGTATAGCTAATGATATTGTTGTAAAAATAGCTCCAGTAGAAGAGTTAACAGGGAAAGAACAAAGTTATAAAATTGTCATTGATAATAAAATCAATGTTATTGCTCAAGATGAGATTGGTATATACTATGGTTTAATGACAGTAATTCAAATGTTAAAAATTAATGATAATATTGTTGAACAGGGAATAATTACTGATTATCCAGATGTTAAAGAAAGATCAATGCATTTGGATATTGCTCGTAAATATTTTACAATTGATTGGATTAAAGATTTAATTAGAGATATGAGTTTGATGAAAATGAACTCATTACAAATTCATTTTTCTGAAAATGAAGGGTTTAGATTAGAAAGTGATTTTTTAAATTCTAAAGGATTTACATATCCTTCTCAATATTATACTAAAGAAGATATGGCTGAAATTGTTAATGAAGCAAAAAAATATCATATCGATGTTATTCCTTCATTGGATTCACCTGGGCATTTAAGATATATTTTAAATCAATTTCCGCAATATAGTTGTAGTGGTGTAATTAGTGATAGTGCAGCAAGTAGGACTTTTAATGTCTTTAATAATGAAGAAGCAAAAGAATTTTTATTTTCAATGATGGACGAATTTTCAACATTCTTCGGTGATTTAGGATGTACTAAAATGAATATTGGTGGAGATGAATTCCTTGATAATTTCTCAGTTTTAACAGAAGAGCAGTATAGCCAGGTAATGACATATTTTAATGAAGTTTCAGCAATGCTTAAATCAAAAGGAATGACAGCAAGGGCATGGAACGATGGTTTACGATTTACTAAGTATAGTAATTATACTTTAGACAGTGATATTGAAATTTGTTACTGGTCTGGTGGTAACGGGTGTGCAACGATTGCTGAATTTGTTGAAGCTGGACATAAAGTTATGAGTTATATAGATGTATACATGTATTATGTACTTGCCTCATGGTGGGATCAATGGGCTAATCCTAATGCTGAAAAAATATACAATGAATGGTATCCAGGTAAATGTTCACCTTCTCATAATAATGGAACAGTAACTGATCAGACATATACTGAACCATATCCTGACTTTTTATTAGGAAATTCATTTGCTTTATGGTGTGATACACCAAATTATAAAACAGAGGATCAAATTAGAACAGAATTATTTGAAAGAATGCGGGTTGTTGGTGAAAAAGCATGGAATACTCATGAGAGTATGCCAAGTTATGCAGAATTTAAACAAACGATCGATAAATTAGGCCGACCAGCAGGTTATCAAAGTGAACTGCCAGAACCTGGAGAAGTATATTATGAAGGACAGACAGCTGCTGTTACTTTAAAATACGTAGATACTAATAATAAACAAATTGCAAACGATGAAGTTTATTATGGTTTAAAAGACAAAGAATATAATTTTGAAGTTAAAGATATTTATGGTTATCGCTTTATTGAAGCTAGTGATTCATTAAGTGGAGTTTATCAAGATAATATTACTATAACTTTAACATATGAATCTTATTGTGATAAAACAGAATTAGCTAAAGAAATAAATAATCAGTTGATTACAAATA
>NZ_JBKTWO010000041.1:0-26831 GCF_047249845.1 Thomasclavelia sp. | reverse complement strand
GTATAATATATTTAGGATTTTCTAAAGGACAATTTATTTAAAAGAGGATGTTGTAATATCATTACAACATCCTCTTTTAGCTAAAATCACTATTCTTTAACGATTATCAATTTTTTCGGGATACAAATCATGATTAACTAAACGATCGAAAGCAATGCTTTCCCATTTTGTTTCTGGTTTTCCATAATTACAATATGGATCAATTGAAATCCCCCCACGAGGCGTAAATTTCCCCCAAACTTCAATATACTTAGGATCCATTAATTTAATTAAATCTTTCATTATAATATTCATGCAATCCTCATGGAAATCACCATGATTTCTAAAACTAAATAAATATAATTTTAATGATTTACTTTCTACCATTTTCTTGTTAGGAACATAACTGATATATATAGTTGCAAAATCTGGCTGCCCTGTGATTGGGCAAAGACTTGTAAATTCAGGACAATTAAATTTTACAAAATAATCATTTTCAGGGTGTTTATTGTCAAATGTTTCTAATACTTCTGGAGCATAGTCATCTTTATATATTGTATTTTGATTACCTAATAAAGTTAAATTTTTACTCATTTTTGTTCTCCTAATAAAGGGTCTTTAATTCCGTTTTTTAAAAAAGCATTTTGTCGGTCGATGCAAGTACCACATGTTCCACAAGGGTGTTCATTCCCTTCATAACATGACCAGGTTAATTCATAAGGGACTCCTAATGAAAGACCGATTTTAACAATATCAGCTTTAGTCATTTTCACAAATGGGGCCATAATTTTTAATTGATGATTGCTGCCTTCATAAATGGCCTGATTCATTGCATTATTAAATACCTCACTACAATCAGGATAAGCACTGCCAGCTGCATCATCACTATGAGCACCATAGTATATAATATCGCAGTTTTTAGATATGGCAATACTAGCAGCACTTGATAAAAATAAGCCATTTCTAAATGGAACATAAGTTGAAACTGGAGTACCAGCAATTTTAGTTAGTTGTTCGTTATAAGATCCATGTGGAATCTGGTTGTCTGAGTGTTGTAATAATGAACAATCGCTATAAGCAAATATTTTTGCTAAATCTAAATAAAGATGTTCAATTTGATAATGTCTAACAATTTTTTTAGCCGCTTCAATTTCTTTAGTATGTTTTTGGCCATAACTGATAGACAGAGCGATTACGTTTTCTTTTCCATATCTATCAATTGCCATAGCTAAAGCAGTAGTGGAATCCAAGCCACCACTAAATAATACCAATACTTTCATTTTATTCTCCTAACGTAAATAAATTTGTAGTTTGTCATCTGTTTTAAATCGTCCAGTCAAAGCACTGGTGATAGTAGTACTATTGACCTTTTTGATTCCTCGAGCTGACATACAGCTATGTTTTCCCTTAATAATTACGGCAATGTCTTTAGCACCGGTCACTAAACTAATAATTTCAGCAATATCTGTTCCAATTCGTTCTTGAAGTTGAAGGCGCTTAGCTGTCATGTCGGCAATTCTTGCAATTTTACTTAGTCCGATTACTTTGCCACAAGGAATATAGGCGACTGTAACTTTCATGTCATACATTAAAGCAAGATGATGTTCACAATAACTAAATATATCAATATCTTTAACTACAATAATTTCTTGATTAGCAAAATCTAAATCATCTTCAAATGTTTTATTAAACATTTCAGCAATTTGCTGATTACTGTAATTCATACCTGTAAAAACTTCTTCATACATTTGTGCTACTCTTTTTGGAGTATCTTTTAATCCCTCACGGTTTGGATCATCTCCTAGAGCCTCAAGAATACCATAAATATGTTCTTCAATTTTTTTAGTATTTATCATCTTAGACACCTCTTTGATTAACATCCCAAATAAATTTATGCATTTGTAATTGCATATAAACATCATTCATGTGATGTTTGATCATATAATCAACAATTATACTTGGCTCAATCATGCCAAAGATAGGGCTAAAATAAACTTTGGCTTGATTAGTTAGATCGTATGTACTGATTATGTCCCTAGCTTTATTTAAATCATCGATATTACCAACTACAAATTTAATAACATCGTTTTTAGTTAAATATTGATAGTTATCCAAGTACATTTTATTTTCCATATTACTACTAGGTGATTTATAGTCTAGTGTAAAAATAGGACGTGTTTTATTAATAAATGGTCTGATGTCAACACTGCCATTAGTTTCAATTTCTACACTGTAACCTTTTTTTAATAATAAATTAATTAAAATGTCAATATTGTCCTGAATCAATGGTTCACCGCCTGTTAAGGTCACATTAACAATATTATTGGCATTTAAATAATCCAAGATATCTTGATCACTTAATAATTCATAAGAAGCATCAATTGCATTTGCATACTTAGTATCGCAATAACTGCAGTTTAAATTACAATAATTAAAGCGAATAAATGCAGCTAATTGACCTGCTCGACTGCCTTCACCATTTATACTAATGAATTTTTCAATAATTTTATATTTATTCATGATTAACCTCGATAACTAGCACAATTATTTGGAGTTTCATATACTTCAATACAATCAACATCATATTTTTTAATTAGTACATCATAAATATATTTCGATAAATTTTCAGCAGTAGGTCGAAATGGTAAATTAATAATTTTAAAGTTTTCGTCAATTAATGCCTGGTATAGCTTTTCTGATAAACTACCTTCTTCAATAATCAAGGCATGATCAAAACTATCAGTAATAACTTTTAAGTCAGATTTTAAATCACCAAAATCAATTACCATTGACATATTTTGAGAATCATCAAGTAGCTTTTCACTTTTAATAGTTGCCACAATTCTCCAACGATGACCATGGATATTAGCACATTTACCATGATAACCATATAAAAAATGGGCACTATCAAAACTCTGTTCAGTTTTTAAATAATACATTTTTCCTCCTTCTATACCATCAAATAAAAAAGCAGGCTCACTAAAAAGCCTGCTTAAAAACAACATAAAAAGCATAGCCCTAGTTTTGTTTATAGACAGGATGGTACAAATGAACTGTCTATCAATAATAGTAGTAAGTTTTAATAAAAAGTCAAGATAAATGTATATTTGAGAATAATAAACCTAAAATAAAAATAGAAAAGTTAAGAATTTGTTAATATTTGTTAATTATATTTGCATATTGTAAATTTTATGTTAAATTTACCTTGGATATAAAATAAACCATTTAATAGGGGGACAAAAATGAAACTTACGGATTTATTTTCTATGTTTGGTGGTCTAGCGCTATTTTTGTACGGGATGACGATGATGTCTAATGGCTTAGAATTAGCAGCTGGAAATAAGATGAAGAGTATTTTAGAAAAACTTACGACCAATCGCTTTTTAGGAGTAGGAGTAGGAGCAATAATTACAGCTGTTATCCAATCATCATCAGCTACTACCGTTATGACAGTTGGTTTTGTTAATGCAGGGTTAATGAGACTAGAAAATGCTGTCTGGGTAATAATGGGAGCTAATATTGGAACAACGATTACTGGCCAATTGATTGCGATTGATATTACCGCATTAGCACCAGTAATTGCATTTGTTGGTGTAGCTTTAATCGCTTTCTTTAAAAGTAAAAAATTAGATGCATTTGGTACGATTATTGCCGGACTTGGTATCTTATTTATGGGAATGGAAATGATGTCAACTGCCATGTCACCACTTAGAAATTCACCTGAATTTGTTAATATTGTTAGTACTTTTGAAAATCCTTTAATAGGTATTTTAGTAGGTACAATATTTACAGCTATTATACAAAGTTCTTCTGCATCAGTTGGAATTTTGCAGGCACTTGCTAAAAGTGGTGTAATTACATTACCATCAGCAATATATGTATTGTTTGGACAAAATATTGGTACTTGTATCACTGCTGTTTTAGCTAGTATTGGTACTGGTAGAAATGCTAAAAGAACAACTATTATTCATTTATCATTTAATATTATTGGAACTATCATCTTTGTAACAATTAGTTTGATTTTCCCATTTGCTCAATTGATGCAATCATTGACTCCTGGTAATATACCTGCCCAAATTGCAAATGTACATACTGTATTTAATGTTGCAACAACTATATTACTTTTACCATTTGGTGCAAGATTAGTTCAGTTAGCATATAAAATCCTTCCTGAAAAAGAAGGACTTGAGGATAAATTATCAGTTAAATACTTAGATAATAGCATTTTTACTAATGATTATCATATTGGAATAAGTGCTATTGCAAATACACAATTATTTAATGAAACTCAAAATATGTTAAGTGTAGTACAAAAAAATGTTCAAAGATCATTTGAATTAATGGTTAATTATGATGAAGATATTCATCATAAAATATTAAAAGATGAAAAATATATTGATTATTTAAATAAAGAAATAATTCAATTTACTACTAATGCGATTTCTTCAGAATTTCCAATTGAAGAATCTAAATCAATTGGTTTGTTTTTAAAGACAGCTGGGGATTTAGAACGAGTTGGTGATCACGCAATAAATATCGCAGAAAGAGCGAAAATACTTCATCAAGATGGTGAAAGTTTTTCAGACGAAGCTATTAATGAAATTAAAATTATGAATGATTTGACAGGTAATATATTAAAGGAATTAAATGTTTTAAATCGTGAAGAACTTCATAATATTGTTGAAAAAGTAGATACTATTGAAAATAGTATTGATATTACTACTCATGAATTTTCAATTAATCAATTAAAACGTCTCCGTAATAAAATATGTACAGTTGAACATAGTGCTATGTATACTGAAACATTGATTGACTTTGAAAGAATTGGTGATCATGGTTTAAATATAGCAGCTTCTTTTAATGAAATAAAAGATGATCTTACAGCTATGGCTTAATGAGATTAACTAGTTTTTTACAAGTAAATTATCTTTTTAGAATGTAAAAGATAATAGGAGGATATTTATATGACTAATATTATCGAATCTAAAAAAAGTAATGATGATTTATTTTTTAAATGTGCACAACTATATCAAGATAAGTTATGGTTAGTTTCACTAAATTGGCGTCAAAGAAATTTAGCAAGTAGGATCATTTTTGAAAATGAAGATTTTAATAGTTTTAAAAAAAGGATCAATCAATTGAAATAAGGTTTTCTCGAAGAGAGAAAACCTTATTTTTTTAACATTTTACTTAATAATCCATCACGATTATTAATAAATAATTCAGTTATTTGATAACTTTCAGTTTCTTCGTAATTAATAGGTGTTATTTTATTATCATCAAAGTTTAGTATTTTAGCATTAGGAATTCCTAAAAGAATAGGAGAATGGCTAGCAATAATGAATTGTGTACCTTGTTTAGATAGTTCATGAATCTTAATTAGAAGAGTTAATTGCCGTTGTGGTGATAATGAGGCTTCTGGTTCATCAAGAATATATAGACTGTTTTGATTAAAACGATATTGAATTAAAGTAAGAAAACTTTCACCATGTGATTGATGATGAAGTGATTTACCACCATAATTACGAAAAGGATCAGGAGCACTGTTTTCATATTCCTCTAATTGGGTAGCAACATTATAAAAACTTTCTGCTCGTAAAAAGAACCCTTCACGAGGTCGACGATAACCACGATCAATAATTATTGATTTATATAGAGAAGAATGGGTATTGTTTGTATGAAAATTAAAATTTAAAGTACCCCCTTCTGGGTTAAATCCATATTTAATAGCAATTGCTTCTAATAAAGTTGATTTACCTGTACCATTTTCACCCACAAAAAAAGTAATTGGACTATCAAAAATTAAAGTGTCTAAGCTATTAATTATTGTAATGTCATTTAAATAGCTATCCTGTTCAATTAAATCATGGTTAATCGTAATCTGATTAATAAAATAGTTGTTCATAAAATCACCTCTAAATACATCATATTATAATTCATGATAATAATCTATTCTTAATTAATGGATAGTATAAAAATAAATGATATAATTATAGTACATAAATTAGTAGTATAATAAAAAGATAGGAGGAAAAGTTATGAAAATTGATCATACATACGCAATTTATTTTTCACCAACCTATACTTCAAAAAAATCAGCTGTTAGTATTGCACGTGGATTAGAGGGGGAATTGACAGAAATAGATTTAACATTGAAAGACGCAATTCCTGAAATATTATTTAGTCGACATGATATTGTTGTTTTTGGATTTCCAGTATATGCAGGAAGAATTTTACCTGAAGCTCTTGATCGTTTGAGCTCGTTTCGTGGGGATCATACACCATGTGTAATTACGGTTACATATGGTAATCGACATTATGATGATGCACTATTAGAATTATTTGATAACATTAAGGAAAGAGGATTTATTCCGATTGCTGGAGCGGCATTAGTTGGAGAACATACTTATGGACATATACAAGTTGGCCGTCCTGATCGAGACGATTTATATCGTGATGAGTTATTTGGCAGTTTAGTACGTTTGAAAATAAAGGATGATAATTTTTCATTTGTTTCTGTACCAGGTAAATATCCATATAAAGAAGGAATCATAGGTGGGGGATATCATCCGGATACAAATGAATTATGTAATAAATGTGGAATGTGTGTTAGAATGTGTCCTGTTAATGCGATAAGTAAAGATGATTGTAAAACTATTGATGATAACTGTATTGCATGTTTTAGATGTATTCGTATTTGTCCTCAACATGCTAAAAACATGGATAACAATAAAAAATATCAGGAGTTTGCAAAAGCTTTTAGTGAAAAACTCGCAAATCCTCGAGAAAATGAATATTTTATATAAGCGACCTTATTCAGGTCGCTATATTTATATGTCACAAAATAAAGTTTTAACGTCTAATTAGATAGGAGGAAAAATATATGAATAAAAAAGAAATAAATATGATGATCACTAAAGCAATACAAGGTGATGATAAAGCCTTAGAGGCATTGTTAGTTGAAGTACAAGATTTTGTGTATAATCTTTCACTAAGAATGTTAGGAACACTAACTGATTGCGAAGATGCTACCCAAGATATTTTAATTAAAATCATGACTAACCTATCTTCTTTTCGTAAAGATAGTAATTATCAGACTTGGGTATATCGAATTGCAGTAAATTATTTAATTGATTATCGTAAATCAATGTTTGCTAAGAGACCATTAAATTTTGATTTTTATGGTAATGATATTCGTTATGGGCATAGTGATAATGAAGAATTGTTACTTGGTCTAGATCGTGAGCAGCTGGCAGGAGAATTGAAGATGTCGTGTTCAAATGTCATGCTTCAATGTTTAGAACCTGAAACTAGGTGTATTTTTATTGTCGGAACTATGTTTAAAATTGATAGCAAAGTAGCTGGTGAAATATTTGAAATATCACCAGAAAACTATCGTAAAAAATTATCACGAGCACGTAGTAAAATGGCTAAGTTTTTAAGTGAGTATTGTGGTTTAGGGGGAGGAATGTGTTCATGTATTGAAAGGGTATCATATGCAATTGAGCAGCATCGTTTAGATCCTAAAAATCTTGAGTATTCAAAATTAAAACAACTTGATCATGAAGTATTAGAAAATTGTAAAATAGATATGGAATACATAGATGAATTATCAGAGAGTTTTATGAGTTTACCTAATTATAAAACCTCTATTGAAAGTAAAGAGATAATCAAAAATTTACTTAATTCTAAAGAAATTTCTCAAATTAAAAACTATTAGGAGACCAATTATTATGATTAATAATCAAAAAATATATAACTATTTAATTGAATTAGAAAACAATAATAATCGTAACTGGTATCATGAAAATAAAGAATTAAGAATTGAAGTTAATAAAGAGTTTGAAAATATAATTCAGGAATTAATAAATAAAATTGTCATATTTGATAGTTCTATTTTAAATATTGAACCAAAAGATTTAACATTTAAACAAGTAAGAGATACTCGTTTTTCACATGATAAATCTCCATACAATCCTGTTTTAAGAGCACATTTAGGACCAAAAGGTAAAGTGCCAATACCAGTGGGGTATTATTTGTATATAAGTACAAATAATAAAACATTTTTGGGTGGGGGATTATTTACAGGAATGTTTAAAGAGGCAACTGAGATGATTCGAAAATATATCGTTGAACATGGTGATGAATTTGAAAACATTTTGAATGAACCTGATTTCAAAGAAAATTATTGTTTAAAAGGTGAGAAATTAAAAAATGTGCCACGTGGTTATAATAAAGATCATCCTCAAGCAGAGTTATTAAAATATAAAAGTTGGTACATAGAATATTTTATTGATGATAAAGTTTTGCTTGATGGAAGTGAATTTATTGAATTAGCAGTAAAACAGTTTAAAATAATGAAGCCATTTAATGATTTTTTGAATCGTGCTTTAAATGAATTTAAAATGCCAGAGAGATAATTTAATAAACTAGTGGGAAATCAACTTCTTACTGGTTTTTTTATGTATAATATACATAGATAAAAAATTTATAAAGTAAACTAGGATGAGGAAAAATGATAAAAGCAATTTTTTTTGATATTGATGGAACATTATTAGATCATAATAATCATGTTATGCCATCAAGTACTTTTATAGCATTAAAAAAATTAAAAGAATTAGGAATAAAACTATTTATTGCAACTGGACGTCCACCAAGTAAATTAGATATAATTAAACAATATTTTAAGTTTGATGGATATCTTACTAGTAATGGACAATATTGTTTTAATAATGATAAAGTTATTCATGAAGAATATATTGATGAGCAGGATATTAAAAGTATTCTGCCATATATTAATGAAAATCATATACCAGTAATATTTGCAAAAGTAGATCAGAATTATCTTAATCCTTATTTAGATAAGGTATCACAAACTGATAAATATTTAATAAGCGAGGATATTTTAACCAATGATATTGTTCAATTAATGGTATATATAGGAGAGGAAAAGGATCATGAATTCTTATCATATATGCCTCATTGCAAATCAGCACGCTGGACATCATCATTTGCAGATATAATACCTTTGGATGGAGGTAAAAATATTGGTATTGATCAAATAATTAAATACTATCAAATAGAGTTAGATGAAGTTATGGCTTTTGGAGATGGTAATAATGATATTGATATGTTAAGGCATGTAGGGACTGGTATAGCTATGGGAAATGCAAATAATAAAGTGAAAGCAGCAAGTGATTATATAACTAGTGATGTTAATGATGATGGTATTTATAATGCGTTAAAAAAATTTGGATTAATTTAGAAGGTGAAAATTATGGATAAAGAATTATCAAAGTTTTTAACATTTTGGAATCAATTAAATGATATTGAAAAGAAACTATTAAATCAAAATGCAATAGTACAGAAATATTTAAAAGGAGTAACAATGCATCAGGGGAGTGGTGATTGCCTAGGTGTAGTTTTGGTTAGAAAAGGTCAATTAAGAACCTATATGTTATCACCTGATGGACGTGATATTACTTTGTATCGTTTATTTCCTGGTGATGTATGTATTCTTTCAGCATCATGTGTTTTAGAAGCAATAACTTTTGATGTATTTATTGATGTTGAAGAAGATAGTGAGATAATCACTATTTCTCCAGCACTTTTCCAACAACTAGCAAAACAAAATATTTATGTTGAAGCATTTGGTTATAAAATGGCCACTAATCGTTTTTCTGATGTAATGTGGGCAATGCAGCAAATTTTATTTATGTCAATTGATAAAAGATTAGCTATTTTTTTAAGTGAAGAAATAAAAAATAATAAATCGTTAGAATTGAAAATAACTCATGAACAAATTGCTAAATATATGGCAACAGCTCGTGAAGTTGTCACACGGATGCTAAAATATTTTAGTCAGGAAGGAATAGTTGAATTATCACGAGGGAAAATAACTATTATTAATGAAACTAAATTAAAAAAGTTAATTTTGAAATAGTTTAGAAAAATTAATAATTATAATAGAAAAGCTGGGAGTAATCCCAACTTTTCTATATAAATAAGGACATATCTGATTCTTCGCCATTAGCTAACATAGTTGCAACCCCGGATAATGTGACACCATCAATCAGTTCTTCATGTTTGATGCCCATTACATCCATGCTCATTGAACAGGCAATTAGTTCAACACCATTATCTTGAGCTGTTTTAATCAAATCTTCTAAACTATCAATATTTTTATTTTTCATTACAGCACGAATCATCTTAGCACCCATTCCACCCATATTCATTTTAGAAAGTGATAACTTTTTCGAACCACGAGGCATCATCATGGCAAACATTTTTGAAATAAAATTCTTCTTAATATTAATTTTTTCAGGACGTCTAATAATATTAAGTCCCCAAAAGGTAAAGAACATTGTTACTTTTCGTCCCATTGCCGCAGCACCATTAGCAATAATAAATGATGCAATAGCTTTATCTAAATCACCAGAGAAAATAATCATATTTTTGTTATTTTTAGTTTCTGTTAAAATAGGCTGCTGACCCTTTTTTATTTTAGCACTGCTAATACCTTTGCTACAACTTTGCTCTATCAGTTCATTACCAGTACGACGACAGTAACTATCAAGATCAGAGGCAAAAGCAGGATCAGTAGTTTGAATTTCAATAATATCACCATCTCTAGCAGTATCTAATGAGGATGATAATTTTACGATTGGACCAGGACATTGAAGACCACAAGCATTGATTTTAATTGTCTTTGTGTCATTTAAAGGGCAAGAAGAAGTTTTTGCTGAATTGTTTTCAAAGTTATTATGTTCTTGGTCAAAGATTGTGTTATATAAACGATAACCGCCATTAAGATTATAAGTTTCAAAACCATTTTGACTTAAGATCCGCGATGCTATATAACCACGAAGACCAACTTGGCAAGTAACATAGATTGGTTTATTTAAATCGAGTTCATGTAGCCTAGAACGCAGGGAGTCTAAGGGAATATTAACATAGCCATCAATATGACCATTAGCATATTCTAGTTCGCTACGGGTATCTAACAAGATCACACTACCATCACGTGGAAGTGTAGCAACGTCATCCCAATTATACTGCTTAACTTTATTAGTAAGAATGTTTTCAATTACAAACCCAACCATGTTGACAGGATCTTTTGCTGAACCATATGGAGGGGCATAACAAAGTTCTAACCCGGTTAAATCATAACCAGTCATTTTAGCACGAATAGCAGTTGCTAAAACGTCCATACGTTTATCAACTCCATCATATCCAACGATTTGAGCCCCTAAAATAGTGCCCGTTGATTTATCAAAGAGGACCTTTATTGACATATTGACTGCACCTGGATAATAGCCGGCATGATTTGCTGAATATGTGTAGACTTTATCGTAATTAAGTTTTAATTTTTTAGCAGTTTTTTCGTTGATTCCACTGTTTGCAACAGTTAAATCAAAGACTTTTAGAATTGCTGAACCTTGAGTTCCTTGATAATGACGATCTAAACCACAAATATTATCAGCAGCAATTCTTCCTTGCTTATTGGCGGGACCAGCAAGAGGGATATAGCCAGAATTATTAGTTATATAATTTTTGATCTCAATAGCATCTCCTACAGCATATATATCTTTAATGGATGTTTCCATTTTATCATTGACGATGATTGCTCCGTGAGAATTAGTTGCAATTCCTGTATCTTTTACAATCTTAGTTTCAGGTACAACTCCAATTGCCATAATTATCATATCTGTACTTACAGTTTGATTATTTAAAGTAACTACTAGATTGTTGTCCTTATCATTTATAGCTTGTAGTTCTGTTTCTAAAGCTAAGTTGATTCCTTTATTTATAAGATGCTGATGGACTTCGCAGGCCATTTCGTAGTCAATGGGAGCAATAACTTGATCAGCCATTTCTACAATTGTCACATTTACCCCTGCTGAGTGTAAATTTTCTGCCATTTCGATACCAATAAATCCACCACCTACGACAATTGCATGTTTTGGATTATGGGTATCAACGTATTCTTTTATAGCAAAAGTGTCAGGAATATTTCTAAGTGTAAAAACTTTACTTGAATTGATTCCTGGGATATTTGGTTTAATAGGTTTTGCTCCCATTGAAAGTAGCAGTTTATCATAACTTTCTTGATATTCTTTTTTTGTTTGGTGGTTATATACAGTAACAGTTTTAGTTTCAGGAGTAATGGCAGTAACTTCGTTAAAATTACGGACATCAACATTAAAACGAGCGTTAAAACTTTCAGGAGTCTGTAATGTTAAGGCTTCTTTATCAGTAATCTCATCACCTATATAATATGGTAATCCACAATTTGCAAATGAGATATATTCATCTTTTTCAAACATAATAATGTTTGCAGATTCATCTAGACGTCTTAAACGAGCTGCTGCTGATGCACCACCAGCAACTCCACCTACGATAAGAATTTTTTGATTTGTTTTCATAACTTTCCTCCACAATTATTAATCTATGATTAATTTTCAAGATTATTATAATTTTAATTGAAAATAAGTTCTGTAACTAAGTCACATAACTAGTAAAATTATGTTAACATAGAGATATAGATAGCGAGGGATGATAATGAGAATAGAAGAACTAATCAATGATAATTATGATGAACTTTCGTATTGCAGCTGACTATATTATCAAGCATAAAAAAGTATTACTGAGCTAAGTAGTGAACAGTTATCGTTAAACTGTGGAGTATCTCGACCAACATTACTTAGGATGTTAAAAAAGATTTCTTATCATGAATTAAAATACTTGATTAAAAATGATTTGTATAATATAAATAAAACGATTGCTGTTCAAGAAGTAACTGAACATTATTATCATATGATAAATGATTTAATTGGTAATCAATATCAAGAAGTTTGTAAATGTATTTATGAAGCTAAAAATATTTATTTCTATGGAACCAGAAATGAGCAAAAAGCTATTGGTGAAGAATTAAAAAAGATGTTATTTTCGTTAGGTAAAGGAATAATGGATTTCTTTGATTACGGTGAAATAGAATTAATAATCCTGATGCTATCCAAGAGGATGTTGATTTTCCAGTAAATGATCAAAGGACCTTAGCAACAGGTAACAATGAAAGTATTATTATAGTATTAACAACATTAGTTTTATCTGCAGGAGTTATTTATTTTGTAAGTAGATATAAAAAGATTAAATAGTTTAAACGATAGTATTTTTAATAAATAAGAAATCCAATAAATCCTGTTATAATCATTAACACAATAGGATTGGGTTTCTTTTTTTGTAACCAAAATAATGAGATAAAAAAAATAATTATTCCAGCATAATTAACAATATTATTCTCATAAAAAGTCAGCATTAAGATCGTAGCCCCAGCTGACATGATTAAACCAACTGATGTTGCCTTTAGAGTATTAAGGATATTTGTAATGATTTCTAAATTTTGATATTTAGTGAATAATAAGTAAAGAATAATTGAAATAGTTGCTCCTGCTAAAATACAGCCAATTGTAGCTACAATGGCACCATTAATACCTGCTAACTGAATACCTACAAAAGTGGATGTATTAACAGCAAGAGGACCGGGTGTCATTTGTGAAATTGTAATAATATCGGTAAAAGTATTAGTACTGATCCAATGATAATTATTAACTACCTGTTCTTGGATTAAGGGAATAATTGCATATCCACCGCCAATGCTAAATAAACCAATTTTAAAGAAAATGAAAAACAAATTTAACATTCATGATACCTCCTTTGATAATATAACTGTCCAACAGCAATGATAATAGTAATTGTAATAATTACAATAATATTTACATTAAAGATATAGCTGGCAACAAAAGTGATTGGAATCATAGTAGTTAAAATCTTAGATTTTTGTTCAGTAATAACTCTTATCATCCCAATCAGTAAATCTACAATAATAGCTGCTATACCGGCCTGCATTCCTTTTAAGATAGCCATAATCATATGATTAGTGCTAAAAACTTGATACCATAAAGATACAATTGAAAGAATTGTAATAGGAGGAATGATTGCACCAATACAACTTATAATTGTACCAATAGTACCAGCTACTTTATATCCAGCTAGTGCAGAAAGATTAATAGCAATAGCTCCTGGTGTTGTTTGACTGATAGCTGACATCGTAATTAGTTCATCTTCATTAAATAATTTTCTTTTTTCAACAAAATATTTTCTTACCATTGAAACAACTACATAACCACCACCAAATGTAAAAGTGCTGATAAAAATATTGATAAAAAATAACCAGATTAAGTCTTTTATTTTATATTTTTTCATACTCTTCTCCTTTTTCATATAAATTATATAAGTTGTGTATACATTAGTAAAATGATATAATTTAATGAAATCCATTATTTTTATTCATGATAGGAGGAATATATGAATCTTAGACATTTATTAATTTTTAAAACTGTAGTAGATACTGGAAGTTTTACTAAAGCGGCTAAAAAATTATTTATTACTCAATCAGGAGTATCTCATGCAATTAGAGAATTAGAACTGCAAACCAATACCGTTTTATTTGATCGTTTATCAAAAACAATAACTCTGACACCTTCAGGAAAATTATTATTTGAAAAAGTAATTCCAATTTTAGCACTATATCATGATTTAGAAAAACAGATTGATAATTTAGAAATGAGTGCACCGATTAAGATTGTTTCGAGTATTACGATTGCAACATTCTGGCTGCCTAAGATTTTAAAACAATTTGAAAAGCACTATCCTGATATTAAAGTTGAAGTTCAAGTTGTTAGTGCAAAAGAGGCTTTAGCTGTGTTAGAAAACGGTGAAGCTGATTTAGCGTTAATAGAGGGAGTTGTACCTCCAGGCCCATTTATTATTAAAGGGTTTTCATCGTATCAATTAAATGTACTATGTGCCCCAGATTATTTTGATGCTAATGAAATTACATTGAGAGATTTATGTACGAAAGATTTATTGCTTCGTGAACAAGGTAGTGCAACTAGAGATATTATTGATAGTTATTTATATCTACAAGGTTTAGTTGCATATCCTAAATGGACTAGTGTAAACTCCAAAGCATTAATTGAAGCCTGTATTGCGGGTTTTGGATTTACCGTATTACCAACTATGCTAGTTGCTGAAGAAATAAAGTGTGGTATTTTAAAGGCGGTAGAAACAGAAGTTGCACTTTATAATAAAACATTACTTTTATATCATCAGGATAAGTATTTAAATGAAGCACTTGTAAAATTAATTAGTATAATTGAAAGTGAAAAGTAACGATTGTGGTATATACCACAATCGTTAACATTATTCCCATTTAAAAAATTTAAGAGATATCCAGGTACAAACTAATACAATAAAAATCATAACAATGATTGAAGGAATGATATTTTCAATCGCAATATTTAATGTAGCAGCTTTTAATATTTTTATTCCTTGTGTTAAAGGAAGAATATCAGCTGCTTGTTGTAGTGTCACAGGCATTATTTCATAAGGAAGAGTTGCACCAGAAAAAATTAACATTGGAAAGTATAATATACTCGCAATAATACCCGCTGTTTTAGTATTGTGTGCTATTCCTCCAACCATCATTCCAATACTAAATATTGTCCCTATAACTAAAAGATATCCTCCTAAAAAGCTAATAAAATGTCCATGAAATTGAAACCCAAAGAAGATAGTTGCAGTAAGATATAAAAGTATAAAAGAGATAACTGCATATAAAATATAAATTGTTACTTGAACAATTAAAATAATGCCAGGACTTATTGGAGTAACACGATAGCGTTTTAAAATATTCTTGCTACGATAGTCAGAAATAACTAATGGCAATCCCATAACACCACCTGCACAAATGGAAATTGTTGAAAGTGCTCCAAATGATTGCTCTAAAAATGTATAATTTGCACCATCAAAGGCTGGTTTATTTCCATAAATAATACCAAGAATAAAAAGAATGATAAGTGGAAGGCATATTGCAAAGATAACCATATCCATTCCTCTTAAAGATAATTTAAGTTCGGTTTTTAACATGGTTTTAAAAGTTTTCATCTGTATTTACCTCCTCATCAGTGTACCAAAGGTAAGCATCTTCAAATTTATCATATGGACTTGTTTTAATTGCATCATTTACAGAACCATAAAATACAATCTTACCTTTTTTTAATATGCAGATACAATCACATAAAGCTTCTATTTCATCCATGAAATGAGAAGTCAAAAAAATTGTCAAACCATTTTCTTTTAATTTAGAAAGTATTTTCCAAACCTCACGACGTGCTTTAACATCAAGTCCAGTTGTAAGTTCATCAAGAAATACAATTTCAGGATCCGGGATAAGAGCAAGTACAATAAATAACCGTTGTTTTTGTCCGCCAGACAGATCTTTAACAAAACTTTTTTGTTTATCAGCAATACCAAATTTTTTAAGTAAAATAGCTGGTTGCATAGGGTTTTGATATAATGAGGCCGTTACTTCACAAAGCTCTTTTACAGTAATTGTATCTTGATAGTTTGCTTCTTGAAATTGGACTCCAATTTTTTCAAATAACTTTTTACGATTTTTTATTGGATTCATTTTTAAAATAGATACTTTTCCACTATCAGCTTTCTTTGTTCCTAAAATACATTCAATAGTAGTACTTTTCCCTGCTCCATTGGAACCAATTAAGCCAAACACCATACCACGATCAACTGATAAACTTATATTGTTTATAGCAATCATTTTTCCATACGACTTTGTAAGCTGATCAACTTCAATAACTTTTTTCATTTTTTACCTCCTGTTATAATATGCAAAAAGAATACCACCAAACAAAACATTGGTGGTAAAATGGAGGGTTAAAATTGTTTTTTCATATTATTAAGTATAGATATAATTTTTTTAGCATTATTTTCAGCTAATAAAAGTGATGTAATTAATTTGTCACATACAGCAATAATATCAATACCGGTTTCAGGAGTATCTAAAACCATTTTAATGTCTATATTAGGATTTTTAGATAACTGATTTAATAATCGTAATATTGCTTCTAATGAGTAATTTGCACAACGTAAAGAACGAATTATTTTTAACCGATTAATATCATCACTACTATAGATTCGATAACCGTTTTTTTTGCGTTTAACAGTTAAAAGACCGTTCATTTCCCAGTTTCTTAAGGAATCCATAGAAATATTTAAATATTTTGAAACCTCATGCCTTTTTAAATATTCATTATTTTGATGGGTTCTGCCAGAGAGAATTTGTTTTACAATAATAATCGCCTCTTCTGCATTTTTTTGTTCTTGTTTAATTTGAATCAGATATTCTTTTGTAAGAGACAATGCAGTATTAAAATCACCCTTTGCTGATGCCTTGATCATTTGGATGATTTTTTTTCGTAATCCATTTTGTAATATTTCAATCTGTAAAGCTAGTCGAGCTAATTTGAATTGTTCTAGATGAAAATCTGTAAATATACGATAACCATTAGATAGTCGTTTTGCAATCGGAATTAGTTCTAATTTTTCGTATAATCTTACAGTATTAGGATGTACTCCTATGATTGCAGCAATTTCAGATGTTTTATAAATATTCATTATTTTCACCTCAAAAAAAGTATACCATAAATTAAAAGTCTGGTGGTAAAGTGGAGGGTTATAAAGAAAAACTAATTAGAATTATTGTTTAAGATAATAAATTTATAGAAAAAAGGTTTTTATTAAATAACACATCATGGGAGCTGATTTAAATAATTTTCCTGCAGTCATAAAAATAATTGTATCATAAAGTCTTAAAAGTTCTTTATTTAAGTTATGGACAATAGTTAAAAGTGTTAAATCGTTTATTGTAATAAATTATTTTAATATAATATGATATTTGTATATCGATAGATGATGTATTTCCATCTAATATTAATAGAGGCTTAATGCACAAGCTATAGCAATTCTCTGTCTACTGGATAATTTTTCTTAATTTCATATAATAATTTATTAGATAGTTGACTAATGAACTATGATAATCCTCTTTGTTTAAGTACATCATTGATTTAATCAGGTGAATATGTCTTATGGAGATAAATATATTTTGATAATCAAGATGTGCTTGTTTTAGGCGAATCTTATCGTACGATGCTAGGTTATCTGCCTCAAGATTTTATTATCCTAATTTTACTGGCCATAAGTTTTTGTTGTATATATAGCTTTAAAGGATCTAGATAATAAGTTTGTTCGTTTAAAAATCGAAGAATTGCTAGAAATTGTAGATTTAAAAATGGCGGCTGATAAAAAAATAAGAAGTTATTTTGGGAGAGTTTAGGGATTGCTCAAGTATTATTAAATAGTCCTAAAATTTTGATTTTAGACGAAACAACAGCTAATTTTGATTATAAAGAAAGGGTACGGTTTCGAATTTTAATTAGTTCTTTTTCTAAAAACAAAATTGTTCTTCTTTCTACTCATATTATTTCTGATGATATTATGGTAATGAAAGATGGGAAAATTATTCATGAGGAGGAACCTGAGGAAATATTAAAATGATTAAAGATTTTGATTTACAGAAGAATATAGATAAACGAAAAAACGGTGAAATTAAAGGTTATGAAATCTATAATAAACCAAGTTATATTTATAATAGTTCGACAGTTTTAGTGATGGAAATGGCAATATTGTATCAGTTAGTGAGATAACAAATTATCCAGATAAAGTATTTTTAGAATATAGTGAAACTTATAAAGAGTTTATGATGGATTTAGAAACAAAAACATCAATGTTTATGATTATTTGTATCGTTCCTGTAATTTTAACTTCTAATGCAGATATGTCTTTAACAAAGCTGGTAATGTTTCTTTGTTGGTAGTAAAACATTATTAGGAATACAGAATATGTAATATTATAATTTCTTTAATCTATCTTTAAACATACCTGCTACGGTAATGATAGTTGTGTGTGTTTTGTGTATAGTTTTAAGTTGTATATCTTATTTGAATTTTAAAGATCATTAAGTTACTTAGACGTAAACCATTTACGTCTTTTAAAATGATTTTTTGTCGGATAATCGTAATTTTGCAATAATTAAAATTATAGTAATTAAAAAGTAAAAATTAAATATGACATATAAAAAGTGTGTTAAAATATTAACAATAATAAGAAGGGAAAAATTATTAAGTTGTCAGTTACCTGATTAATTTATTAATACAATATAATTATGAATTATAAAAAAGCTAGAAATTTTATTTATAAAAATGCTAGACCAATAGATATTGCTAGATGGCAATATCTATTTGAAAATGGAAATCGAGATAATGTTTTAAAAGCATTATCTAGTTATCAAAATAAAGATGGTGGCTTTGGTCATGCCTTGGAACCAGATTGCTGGAATCCCAATTCTTCTCCAATTCAAACATGGGCAGCAACAGAAATCATCAAAGAGGTTAAATTAGAAGATAAAGAAAATTCTTTAATATTAGGAATTTTAAACTATTTATCATCTGGAAAGGATTTTGATGGCTATGTATGGTTTAATACAGTGACTACTAATGATGATTATCCTCATGCACCTTGGTGGAATTATCAGAAAATCCAAAGTTTACCATATAATCCTACTGCAAGCCTGATTGGTTTTATTTTAAAATTTGCTAAAAGAGATACTAAAATTTATAATTTAGCATGGAATCTTGCTAAAGAATCATATTGTTATTTTAAAAATAATTTTCCATTAGATTCAATGTCAACAGTGTCTTGTTTTATTGATTTATATGATTATTTAAAAGAATTATCAATTAATGATTTAATTGATATGAAAGAGTTTAAATTTTTATTAAGTGAACAAATTCATAGTATAATTACTAAAGATAAATCTAAATGGGAAATAGATTATGTCTGTAAACCGTCACAGTTTATCCATAATAAATCAAGTGATTTTTATTTAGAAAATAAAGATTTGTGTGACTATGAGTGTGATTTCATTTCAAATACTCAGCTATCGGATGGTTCTTGGGCAATTACATGGAGTTGGGATGATTATCTTGAAGAATGGTATATTAGTAAAAATTGGTGGAAATCAGACTGGGTTATCAAATATATAAAGTTTATATATTGTTTTAGAGAAAATGATTTTAATATGCTTTAATCAAATAGTGTATGGGTTTAGATGTTTTTATTAAGCTGAAAAGAAATGTTTTTAATATTGTGTTATAATTAAAACATAAAAATTGAAAGGATTTAATTAATATGACTGAAAGAGAAAAAATGCTAGCTGGTGAGCTTTATGATTGTGGTGATGAAGAATTACTCATGCAATGGCATAAAGCAAAGGATCTAGCAAGAGAGTACAATAATACCGATTCATTAAATTTAAAAGAAAAAGAGCGTATTTTAAATAAACTTTTAGGTGGATGGGGTGAAAACTTATGGATTACAGCACCTTTTTATGTTGATTATGGTAATAATATTTATTTTGGTAATAATTGTGAAGTAAATATGAATTGTACTTTTTTAGATGATAATAAAATAGTAATTGGAGATAATGCTCTTATTGCTCCCAACGTACAAATATATACTGCTTTTCACCCTACAAACGCAATTGATAGATTTGGTGTACCAAAAGAAGATGGTTCTTTTGAATTTTGTAAAACACAAACAGCACCAGTAATAATTGGAGATAATGTGTGGATTGGTGGTGGAGCAATTATTATGCCAGGAATTACTATTGGTGATAATGTTGTAATAGGGGCAGGAAGTGTTGTTACAAAGGATATTCCAAGTAATGTAATTGCATATGGGAATCCATGTCGAGTTGTAAAAGAGAATATGTCTATAACTATTTAAGTAGTTGATTTTTTGTTTATCGATAGTTTATGTTAAGAATGATATATTAATTATTTAAGAATAATTTGTTATAATAAAAGTATTAAAAATGGAGGTTAGATAATGGCGGTTTTAGATACAAATATTTTAGTTAATTATTATTTTGAAGAAATATGTAAAATTCCTCATGGTTCATATAATGAAAGAAAGATAGCGGATTTTATAGAGTGCTTTGCAAAAGAACAGAAATTGAGGTATTATCGTGATCATTTAAATAATATTATTATTTATAAAGATGCAACTGAAGGATATGAAAATCATGAAACATTGATGTTGCAGGCACATATGGATATGGTTAATGAAAAAAATAAAGACAGTAATCATAATTTTGATCAGGATCCTTTGGATCTATATCTTGAAGATGGTTTTGTTAGTGCACGAGGTACAACATTAGGTGCTGATGATGGTTATGGAATTGCTTATATGTTAGCTATCTTAAGTGATTCAGAAGTTAAAAATCCACCTTTAGAATGTGTTTTTACTGTAGCAGAGGAAGTTGGATTAGACGGAGCTCTAGGTTTAGATACTGACATGTTAAATGCAACTAGGATGATTGGCCTGGATAGTGAAAGTGAAGGAGAAATTTGTACTACATCTTCAGGGGGCTGTGATGTTATGATCACAAAGAATCTAAATTATATGGATAATGGTGATAAGACATACACTTTATTGGTAAAAGGTTTAAGTGGAGGACACTCAGGTGGCGAAATTCATCGTGGTAAAGCAAATGCTAATAAATTAGCAGCACGAGTTATGTATGGAATGTTAAAAGCAGATTTAAATATTCGTTTAATTGATATTAATGGTGGGTTAAAAAATAATGCTATTCCTCGTGAATGTGCAATTATTTTTGCAACTAATAATGATTTAGTGAATTTACAAAAGGTAGTTGATGAGTACCAAAAATATTTTAATGAAGAATTTAGGGATAGTGATTCAAATATTAGGTTAGATTTAACTTTAAATGACAAAAGTGAAAAACAAGTTTTAAGTGTTAAGGAATCAGAAGATATTATTAAATTAATGGTGGCATTAAAGAGCGGTTTTGTTGAACGTTCTTTAGTCATTGAAGATTTGACAACTATTTCTTTGAATATGGGTGTTGTAACAATTAATAATAATCAGTTAAAAATAGATTATTTATTACGTTCACCAATGAAAAGTGCAGTAGATAATATGATAGATGAATTAAAAATTATTGGTGAAGCATTTGGTGCTGATATTAAAGCTGATAACTATTATCCAGGATGGAATTATGAACAAAATTCAAAATTACGAGATTTATTTAAGCGTTTTTATTTGCAACGTACTGGGAGCAAAGTTAAAGAGGTTGCTACCCATGGTGGATTAGAAACAGGTATTTTTAAAGGTAAGATGCCAGCTTTAGATATTATTACAATGGGTCCCAATATGGCTGATATTCACACACCTGATGAACGTATGGAAGTGAATTCGTTTGTAAATTGTTATGAAATATTAAAAGGTTTTATTGCTGAATTATAAATCAAACTAAGAGAACTCTTGATTTTTTGGGAATCTAAATAAAAAGAATTGAGTGTGTGGGCTATTAATTGATAGAAGAGGGTGTAAAATAATTTCTTTGTTTTTAAGGATTATTGAATTTTTTGGTATAATTATTTTTGCTTGTTTAATTATTCCAATCCTCACTTATTTTGGTGTTATTATTTGTAAATCTGTGATTTGGTGTTGTATGTGTTTATAATTAGCATATAATCCATACATTAAAGGGATAAAACAGTTATGTATATTGATTTTGTTATAAAATGAGTTGAACTTTATATATAGGAATGATAAAGTTTAGATATAGGAAATAGTGGATTGTTACTATTAGATTAGGCAAGACCGGTTGGAGAATGTTTATATCTCTAATTACGGTCTTTTTCTATTTATTAATGAAGGGAGTGAAATATGTATTTTTAGAAAGTTTATAGTATAAAAAGGAATTTTTCCTAATTTATACTGTAATAGAGTTAATTTTATAAGAAAAAGATAAATCTTAGTTAAAAAACTGTGATATAAATTATATCTAATAGTACAAATAAATTAACTATTTTTATTGTCTTAAACATCTATATGGAGGATAGAAAATTGAAAATTGAGTCAGGGAAATTATTAAAAATAGGTTTGGCTGCTTCGTTTGCATTATCTTTAGTAACAGGAAATGCAATCTCAATATTAGCTGCACCTAAAGTAGAAACTAATAAAGTAGAAAGTGATATATATCCTAAACCTCAAAAAGTTGTTTATGCATCAGATGAAGGAATGACTTTAAATGGTGAGGTTAATGTTGTTATTCACGGACAACAGGAAGAAGCAACATTACCAAAATTAAAAGAGATACTTAAAGAAAATAATATAGACTATTGTATTGGTGAAGAACTTGATGAACAAAAAGCAAATATTTTAATTTCATCATCAAAGGATCATTGTGATGTTTGTAGTAATGATGATGAAGCTTTAACAAAAGTAGAAGGTTATGTATTAAAAACAAGTGATGATACTAATAAAAATGGGGAAATTGCTATTATTGGCTCTGATAAAGATGGTGCATATTATGGAGTTGAAACTTTAGGTCAAGTTTTAAGCCAAAAAGTAGAACAAAAATTTGCTGAACTTACAGTAAGTGATTATCCAGAAATAGAATTTAGGGGCTTTATTGAAGGGTTTTATGGAATACCTTGGACTCATCAGGAAAGAATGAGTTTAATGAAAGATACAAGTAAATATAAGATGAATACTTATATTTATGCTCCTAAAGATGATCCTTATCATCGAGCTAATTGGAAAGATTTGTATCCTGAAGCTGAAGCAAAACAAATTTCTGAATTAGCACAAGCGGGAAAAGAAAATAATTTTAATTTTTGCTGGACAATTCATCCAGGAGCAACATTAACTTTTAGTGAAGCCGATTATCAAGCTTTAATTCTAAAATATGAACAGTTATATAACTTAGGTGTTCGTCAGTTTGGTGTGTTATTTGATGATACTGATGATTGGTATAATGGTAGAAAACAAGCAGAATTTATTAATCGAATCGATACAGAATTTGTTAAAGCAAAAAAAGATGTTAGCCCAATGATTGTTATTTCTGCTCGTTATAATTCAGCATGGGGACCAGGTATTAGTAATTATTTTAAACCATTTATGGAAACATTACATAGTGATATTCAGGTAATGTGGACTGGACATGCGACAATGTCAAATGTAAGTAGAGATGTATTTGAATGGCCTAAACGTCAAACAGGAGTAGATAAAGATGTAGCAGTATGGTGGAATTATCCGGTTAATGATTATTGTGATGCAAAGTTATTGATGGGAGCAATGCCAAATTTAGGAACTGATCTTGATAATGTAAGTGGGTTCTTCTCTAATCCAATGAATCAAGCGGAAGCTTCTAAAGCAACTTTATTTAGTATTGCTGATTACACATGGAATACTGATGCTTATCAGTATCAAGCAAGCTGGGAACGTTCTATTAAAGAATTAGTACCAGAAGCAACTGAAGAATTTATTCGTTTTGCATCAAATATTAGTTATTTAAAAGATGATGGTGGGGCAAGTGGACCATTTGTCTTTAGTGAATCTGATTATTTAGAAGATAAGATCACAGCTTTAATTGAGGCGATGGATAATAATGGTGATATGGTTACACCTGCAAAAGAGTTATTGGTAGAATTTGAAGTGATATTAGCTGATTGTGAAAAATTAAGTAAATTAAATAATGAAGGTTTACAAAATGAAATAGCACCATTTTTAGGTGCTTATGAAGAATTAGCAAAAGCTGGAATTAATTCATTAGAAACTTTAATAGCTATAAATGATGGAGATTTAAATATAGCATTAAATAACTGTCTTCAAGCGCAACAACATATAAAAGCAATGGATAATTTTACAGTGCACCGTGTTGAAAGTAGTGGTGAAGTTGATTATGTTGTGGATGTAGGAACTAAGTTGATTAAACCAGCTGTTAAAGCTGCAATTGAAAAAGGTAATGGATTAATTGAAAATACTTTATTTACAGATATTCCGGCAGAATTATTTACTAGTATAAATGTTACTGAATTACCTAAGGTAATTTTAAATAGTGGAAATTATGAAGTATCAAACGTTAATATGACATTAAATAAAGGTGACTATGTTGGAATTGTTTTACCAAAAGCTATGCAAATAGCTTCTACAAAAGTAAGTGGTAGTGAATTAGCTGATTTAACGGTTGAATACTCAATAAATGGTCTTGATTGGAATAAGATTGATAGTGAATATATGAACAATATTTTAACTGCGTCTAATGGACCGGCCACTTATGTAAGGTTGGTTAATGAAACTGATAAGGCTCAAGATGTTTCTATTGAAAAATTTCAAATAACGCCAATTTATAAAGCTTCACCTAGTGCTACTACTAATTTGAAAACTTATGAAAATTATCGAATAGAAAATATTCTTGATGGTGATCTAGAAACTAAATTCTGGAGTGATGGTTCACCAACAAGCAGTAGTTATATTCAAATTGATTTAGGTAATATGATCTCTCTTCATGATTTAAAAATCTATTTTGGAAGTGGTGATTATTTAAGTAATGGAAAAGTAATGATTTCAAAAGATGGTTCTAATTGGAGTGATTTAGGAAATCTTCAATATGTTAATGAAGCAGGTAAAAAAGTAGCAAGCTTTAATGCTAATGGAGATATGATTAAATATATCAAGATTCAATCAACTGCTAATAGTTCTGTCTGGTTACAAGTGTTTGAAGTTGAATTTAATAAAACAGTTGGAGATCTTGGCGATGATGTTGTAAATATCACTGAAGGAAATACGGATGGTATTTTGAGCAATCTTTATGATCGTGATTTAACTACTGCATTTGAACCAACAACAATTGCTGATGGTAGTTATTTTACATATCAAATGACTAGAATTAATAGCGTTGGGGATTTAACCTTTATTCAAGATGCTAATAATATTTGTAATGGTAAAGTAAGTGTAAAATATAGCGATGGGAGCTGGCATGAGATTGGTATTTTAAATGAGCAATTATCAACTTTATCAGTTAATCAAATTATTTCTGAAGTAAAAGTAGAATTTGATCCATCACAGCCATTACCAAAAATCTATGAGATTATTGTTGATGAAGGGGATATTATTGTTGTTGAAAGTGATAAAACAGCTTTAAAAATTGCAATTGAAGAAGCTGAAAAAATTACTAATGAACAACTAGATAAAGTAGTTCCAGTAGTAGTTACAGAATTTAAGGCTGCATTAGCACAGGCAAAAGAGATAATTTCTAATGAACAGGCAACACAAGATGCTATTAACAATTCTTTTGATCGTTTAGCCAAAGTAATGCAGATGTTAGAATTTTATAAAGGTGATAAAACACAATTGACTAGTTTAGTTGATAAGATCGAAAGTTTAAACGAAGTCGATTATACAACATCAACTTGGATTAATTTACAACCAATTTTAAATGAGGCAAAAGATATTTTAGATGATGTAAATGTGTTAGAAAAAGAAGTAAATGAAACATATGATCAATTAATAAGAGCTTTCTTGCAATTAAGATTAAAACCTAATAAAGATTTATTAAATGAATTAATTCAAAATGCAGAAGGATTGAATAGAAGTAATTATACGCTAGCCAGCTGGGGTGATTTTGAAGAAGCTTTAATGCAAGCTAGAGCTGTTTTTGATAATGAACAAGCAACACAAAAAGAAGTATCTAAGGCAGAAAATACATTAAAAACAGCTATAGAAAACTTAAAAACAATAGATTCAGATTCTAATGTTACTAATAATCAAAATACACCAGAAATTAGTAATAAAGATCAAACTAATTTACTTAAATCTGGAAATGTTAAAACAGGTGATAATACAAGTTTTATTGGAATAGCTGGACTTGGAATATCAATGGTTGTAATTAAATTTTTATCAAAAAAGAAAAGAGTATAGAGTAATAAAATAAAAAGTGCGGATGCACTTTTTATTTTTTATTTATAAGATATACTAGTTGTAAAATATTATTTTTTAAT
>NZ_JBKTWO010000040.1:0-26957 GCF_047249845.1 Thomasclavelia sp. | reverse complement strand
GCATGCCCTTACAGGGCGAGTGCATACCACGTCTTTTAGGCGTGGTTATGATTTAATGATTTAATAATTTTATTAAATCTTCAATAGAAGCATCCATTTTTAAAGATATTTGATCCATTGACATGCCAGAATCAAGGAATCGTTTAATAACCATTTTCATATTCTCTCCAACTTCAATGATATGACCATCTAAATCATAAAATCTTATTACACGTTGACCCCAGTCATGCTCAATTACATTGCTTAAATAGTTGATATCAGGGTATTTTTTTAGTTTTTCTATAAATTGATCAAAATGTTCTTCTTCAAAACATAGTTCGATATTATTAGAATTATTTAAAACTTAATCTTTTGGTAAGTTTACAAGCCAATTAAATTCCTGTTGTAAAGATATACCACAGGTAAACGAAATATTAATGCCATAATCTTGATATAATTCTAAACCAAATAAATCTTCATAAAATTTTCTAGCAGTTTTTATGTTTGCAACAGCTATTACTGTACAAGTCTATTTCATCCCAATCTTCCTCTTTTATTTTTTGTTAATATTTTAACATTGATAATATTTAAAGTCATTATATTAAATAAGAATGATTGCATACCTTTTAAAACAATTTGTTGAAATATCATAGATTCTAAGCTAGAATTAGATGGTAACGATTTAAAGAAGGGTTAGAGTATTATGAAAGAAAGAGAAAAATTTTCATCGAGATTAGGATTTATTTTAATCTCTGCAGGTTGTGCAATTGGGCTAGGGAATGTATGGCGGTTTCCGTATGTTGTAGGAGAGTATGGAGGAGCTTTATTTGTTTTGATCTATTTATTTTTCCTAGTCGTATTAGGGGCACCGATTATGACAATGGAGTTTGCAGTAGGTAGAGCTAGTCAAAAAAGTGCAGCACTATCATTTCAGACTTTACAACCAAAAGGGAAAGCTTGGAACTGGTTAGGAAAGTTTCAAATGCTTGGTAATTATGTTTTAATGATGTTTTATACAACTGTTGGAGGATGGATGTTATCATATTTTATTAAAATGATAAAGGGGGATTTTGTAGGAATTTCACCACAACAAGTTGAAAGTATTTTTAATAATTCTTTACAAGATCCGTTATTACAGGTGTTTTGGATGGTTGTAGTAGTAATTTTAGGATTTGGAATTTGTTCATTAGGCTTACAAAATGGAGTTGAAAAAATTACTAAGTTTATGATGAGTTCATTACTAGTTATAATTTTGATATTAGTAATTAGAGCTATCACATTACCAGGAGGAAGTGAAGGTTTATCTTTTTATTTAATTCCAAATTTTGAAGCTGTTAAGCAGCATGGTTTATTAGAGATAGTTTTTGCAGCAATGGGGCAGGCTTTTTTTACGTTAAGTTTAGGGATTGGTGCAATTGCTATTTTTGGTAGTTATATTGATAAAAGCCGTCGTTTATTTGGAGAAACGATCAGTGTTTGTACTTTAGATACATTAGTAGCTTTATTATCAGGACTAATAATTTTTCCAGCTTGTTTTGCTTTTGGTGTCAATCCAGGTAGTGGACCAGGATTGGTGTTTATAACTTTACCAAGTATCTTTAATGAGATGTGGTTAGGTCAAGTTTGGGGTACTTTATTTTTTGTTTTTATGAGTTTTGCTGCTTTATCTACAATTATTGCAGTGTTTGAAAATATTATTTCATTTGGAATGGATCTATTTAATTGGAGTCGAAAAAAAGCAGTAATTATTAATCTGATCTTGATTTTAATTGTATCCTTGCCTTGTGCTCTAGGGTTTAATGTTTTGAGTGATTTAGCCCCATTTGGAGCAGGGACTACGATTCAAGATTTAGAAGATTTCTTAGTAACCTATAACTTTTTACCATTAGGATCTTTAGCTTATTTAATTTTTTGTACTTGTAGATATGGTTGGGGTTTTGATAATTTCATCAAAGAAGCTAATACTGGTAAAGGAATTAAATTTCCTAAATGGACAAGGATATATTTAAAATATGTTTTACCATGTGTAATTTTATTTATTTTTATTCAAGGGTATTATTCATTTTTTATTAAGTAGACTATCTCAGGATAGTCTTTATATTTTATTAAGAATTATTTAGTGAAATAAATAAGATATTAGTGGTAAAATAATTTATTATAGAGGTGAAATTATGAAAGATAATTTTATAAAAATATTAAAATTTGAAATATTTTATAAAATGATTACAATTATCATCTTATTACCGTTTTTAAATAAAGTAATTCAGATGTATTTAAATAATCAATCAGCAGTTGGAATTGTTTTTAATCAAAATATATTGTTTGGTTTTTTGAGTTTTAAAGGTATTTTAGTAGCTATATTTTTATTAGTTTATAGTTTGTTAATTGTTTTATATGAATATAGTGTAATTATAAATATGATATCTTTGGGTGTTAAACAACAGTCTTTTCGTATTTATGAAGTAATGAAAGTATCTTTTATTAATTTAAAAGGATTAAAACATCCTAGTATTATTATTTGTGGATTATATTATTTATTGATCTTACCATTAGTGCATATTGGTTATTTAAATGCATTAATTCCTAGTTTTAAGATTCCTAATTTTATTTTTGGAGAATTATCACTTACTTTTAGTGGAAATATCCTAATCGCTTTAATTTATCTTTTATATTATGGAATATATTTATTACTATTATTTGTTCCTTTTTACATGATTTTAAAAAAAGAAAACTTTATTGATGCTTTTAAAGATAATTTTAGGTTGTATAAAAAATTAGAGCTTAAAGACCGATGTTTTTTAATTATTATTTTGATAATATGGTTTATTATAGAAACAAAAATAATCATGCTTTTACCAGATGCAGTTATTAAAAATACAGATTTTAATCGATTTTTTCTTAGAAATATGATTATTTCATCAAGATTTAGAATATATTTCTTTGAATATTTAATTTATACACTTATTACGATTATAGGTATGTATTTCTTTTACTATTTTTATCTAAAAGTTATTAATAAATATGATAATGAGTTATTAAACGTGAATTTAGATCATGAAATTAGTAAAAAATTAGATGATACATTAATACAAACAAAGTTGAAGGCAAGTAATTTATCAAAGTTTATTAATAAATATATTTTAACTAATAAATTTTATTTAAAATATAAATTCATAATAAATACAACTTTAATAATATCTGTTTTGATTTTAATAAGTTATTTATTTGCTGATTCGATTTATTTACTCTCTGCTTTATTAATAATAATTATTTTTTTATACTTTATTGCGAGTATTTATAATTTTTATGAAATGAAAACAACAGGTAAAAGCAATGCTTCAGGTAATCAAAAGTCAGCTTTATTTTATCCTTATCAAATTATTAAACGTTATTTAAATCAATCTAGATTATATAAAAAGCATCCTAAAATAGTTAGTATTGCATTAATAACAATGTCAGGATTATTAATTGGTATGTATTTACAATTACCAGGCAAAATTCATCAGCCAATCATAATTGGACATCGGGGTTCTAAATATGGGGTTGAAAACACATATGGAGCAATTGTAGAAGCTCAAAAAAATCAAGCTGATTATGCAGAAATTGATATTCAGTTATCTAAAGATGGTATACCAGTTGTTATTCATGATACTAATTTATCACGTTTAGCAAATTTGGATAAAGAAGTTGGTTCTATGACTGCAAATGAATTAGAAAAGATAACTGTTTATGAAGGACACTATCAAGATAATATTATAACTTTAGATCATTTACTCAAAAAGTTGAAAAAGGAAAAAATAAAACTTTTAATTGAGTTAAAGGCAGATAATAATCAAATTGAATTAAGTGAAAAGGTTATTAAAGTAGTTGAACAGAATAATTTTGAAAATCGAGCCATATATATGTCATTAGACTATGATATAGTAGAGTATTTACAAGAAAAAAGACCAGAATGGTGGATTGGTTATTGCATTTATGGTAGTGCTGGTCAGATTGATGCTTCAATTTGGAAACTTAAAATTGATTTTTTAGCGGTTGAAGAAAACAAAATTACAGTTAATTTTGTTGATAAAGCTAATTCTAATTGGATTCCTATATATGTATGGAGTGTTGATGATAAAACGAAGATGAAGCAATATCTAGACATTGGTGTTAGTGGTATTATCACTAATTATCCTGATCGAGGTTATGATGTTATAAAAAAGTATCTTCAAAATAATCATCAATATTATCCATATCAAATAATTAATAATGGGTCGCTTAAACCCATTATTAATTAATAAATAATAAAAAACAAATTATAGCTAATAAACATGCGATGGTATCTAACCATAAGCCTAATTTTAAAGCATAACGATTGTTTTGAAGTTTGATACTGCTAAAATATAATGTAACAACATAAAATGTCGTATCACTACCAGTTTGAATAATTGAGCCAAGGATACTATAAGGATGATCAACCCCAAATTTTAAAAATACATTATTTAAAACAGTTAAAGATCCATTAGATGAAAAAGGTCTTACAATCATCATCATAAAGACTTCAATCGGAATATTTAAAAGCTGAAAGATATTTTTGAAGAATAACTCTAAAATATTTATAATCCCACAGCTTTGAAAACAAGTTACCCATAATGTAAAAGCCATCATCGTAGGGAAAAGGGTCATTAATAATTTACTGCCTTCTTTTACTCCGTCAATAAACTCATTAAAAATATCTACTTTTTTAAATGCTGCTTCAATTAAGGCGATTAATATAATAATTAAGATTATGCTATCCATAGTGTTCTATCACCTTACTTGTAATAATACCAATTACAGTAATAATAAAACCAATAGCAAGACTATAACCAAAAAAACCTAAAATATCATGACTGCCATAACTCTGTCTTAGAGTCATCATTGTTGTAGGAATAATTGATAATCCAGTAGTGTTCATAATTACTAGTAGCATCATTTCTTTACAAGGTGTTTTAGGATCATTTTGATATTTAGTTAAAGATTTCATTGCTTTGAGTCCACTAATTGAAGCTAAAGAACCTACACCTAATAGATTAGCAATAAAATTAGTTGATAAATATAAATATACTTGTTCATCTTCAACTACTTTACCATAAATTAGCTTTAATATTGGTTTTAATAAAAAAGATAGTTGTTTTATTAAACCAGAAGCTTTAATGATATTTAAAAAACCATTCCATAAACAGGCAGATAATACTAATATTTTAATTAATTCAAAAACTTGATTTGGAGAACTTAGAATAGCTTTAAACATTTCATCCTGACTATTAGTTGCAAAAGCAATTAAAACAAAGAAAATTAAGCCAAATTTAAAAACCTTAGCCATAGAATAAATCCTTTAAAATCATTTTAAAACCAAGAAAATAATTATATGGGATAACTTTCTGTTTACTAACAGGCTGGTTGTTTAATGAAATAACAATTTCATCATTGGTAAAAGATACATCAACTTTATCAGTTGGTTTTTTATTTACACAAATATCAAAATCTAAATAATATTGCTTTTGTTTAAATTCCACTATTCCTTTAGAAAACAATTTAGTTTCTTTAAGCAGGTTAAAGCATTCTTCATATTTATTTTGATGAAATTCAAAATCATTACCACAATTAAAAGTAACAATTATTAAATCAAGACCATCTTTACGTGCCATTGTTATTAAAGTACGCCGTGCTTTTTTGGTAAATCCAGTTTTACCACCAATACAATATTCGTAATTAGTTAATAGTTTATTCTTGTTGTGCCAAGTTCCGTTACCATCTTCACGAGTATATTCTTGAGTTCCAACTATCTCATTGAAAATAGGATTTTGATGACAATAGGCCATCAATCTTGCCATATCATAAACAGATGACTGATTACCATTATCTTCTTCATCTAAACCAGTTGGATTAGAAAAAGTTGTACTGTGAAGTTCTAATTCTTTAGCTTTATCATTCATCATATCAACAAACTTAGGAACATCTTTGGCTACTGCTTTAGCTATCATTACAGCGGCATCATTACCGCTTCTAAGCATCAATCCATATAGAAGATCACGTAAACTTATTTTATCGCCTATATGTATATAGATTCCACTTCCCCAAGCTTTGTTGATCGTATCATCAACAGTAATGATCGTATCAAGTTCCATGTTTTCTATTGCTATGATACAAGTCATGATTTTTGATATTGAAGCAACACTTTGAATATAGTCCTGGTTACTGCCTTCAATAACAATTTGATTATTTGCCTCCATAACAATATAACTTTTTCCTTGAAAAGGAACAGTTTTAACACTATCTAATGGTACAAAAGTTAAAGAAATTATTAAACCAATAATTTTCATATATTTCATTTTAATCACCCCTATAATTCTATGCATAAGCAATAGTATTTAGAAGATATAATTTATGTTTGATTTTTAATTAAAAGAGGAATATTCTAATAATAGATAATGTTTCTATCACCAAAAATTTAATATAGTCTTTGTGGCAGGGTGAAAGTCCCTACCGATGGTTATAGTCCGGATGAGAAAAGATATTTTCTAGAATTTTATCTGAAGACTTTTATTGTTTTCAGGTTTTTATTTTAGGAGGGAAAAATGAAAAATAAGAAAGTTAGTATTGATTACAGTTTTAATGGTATTTAGGTTTCCGTTACCTTTTATGCCGCCTTTTTTTAGTTTTGATTTTGCAGGTATTCCAGAATTAATCGGTGCTTTTACATTAGGAGCATTATATCTATATCATTGTAATAAGAATTATTATCCAGTTAGCATTAATAGGTACTAATTCAATGTTTACTGGTGAATTACAAAGTATGATGTTAAGTGTAGCTCTGGTATTACCGGCTTCATTAATTTATAAGCAAAGTAAGACAAGGCAAGAAGCTATAAAAGGGATGATGTTAGGAACGATTGTTAATGTAATAGTAGCTGTTTTTACTAATTTAGTGATTATTATTCTTTTTTATGTTTCTTTGTATAGCATGGATATGGAGATGATTATTGAAATGGGTAAGGCAGTTGATCCTTATGTTGATAGTATTTTTAAATTGGTTTTATTAGGAATTATACCATTTAATTAAAAATATAATTGTCTGTTTAATTACATTTGTAATCTATAAAAAATTAGTCCCATCATTAAACGATACAAAATAAGAGGAAAGAAAAATGAATTTTGAAGATGGAAAGGTTTTATCATTTAAAAAGTTAGATGAGTGTAAAAACAAGTGTCAATGATTATGTGATGGTTAGAAATATTAGTTGTTTATTTTATGATGATAAAATATATTTTAAGACTGATAAGAATTTTAGAAAGACTCAGCAATTATTTTAAAATCTACAAGTTGCTTTATGTATAGAAGGGATATAAGTTGAGGGAATAGCTAATGAGATATTAATTGAAGTTATTCCTAAGTTTGTTGAAATCTGGGATGAAGATGAAAATCGTTATGCATTTGAAACATTTATTGATTTTGATAAACAAACTGTAAAAATAAAGAAATATGACTAAAAAAAGTTGATTATAAAAATCAACTTTTAGTTACATTTAAAATTTATTTGTATTTTTCAATTAATAAATCTAAATACTCTTTATATTTAGAATCATTAGCATTTAGTTTATCAGAGGAATTAGTGTATTTTTTAACCGCTAGTGCTGCTCGATTGATTGGAAGAAGGGTTCCTGCCCCAGCAACACATCCCCCAGGACACGCCATTCCTTCTAATAAATAACCATTATATTTACCTTTTTTAGCAGCATTTAACATTTTTTTACAGTTTTCTAATCCTTCAGCTGATTCTATTAATACATCACGATTTGGTTCTTTAGCTTTAATACAGTTAACGACGGCTTTAGCTACACCACCACTAACTGCAAATCCTCTTCCATCACTGCTGGCTTGAGTAAAAGGATCAGTATCGTCTGGCTGAATTTTTGAAAAATCAATTCCTTTAGCTTCAAACATTGCACCAATTTCTTCAAAAGTTAAAACAAAATCCACTTCACTACGTACTGATTTTCTAGATGCCTCTAATTTTTTAGCAGCACAAGGACCAATAAATACTACTCTACTATTGGGACGTTTTTCTTTAATTAAGCGAGCTGTTAATACCATTGGTGTTAAGGCCATTGAAATATATGATTTAAACTCAGGAAATTCCTTTTTTGCCATCATTGACCATGATGGACAGCATGAAGTAGCCATAAATGGTTGTTTATTAGGAACCTTTTCTAAAAAGTCTTTAGCCTCATCAATAGTGCATAAATCTGCTCCAATGGCTACTTCGACTACATCTTTGAAACCTAGTTCCTGCATAGCTTTTTTTAGTATTTCTGGTGTTACTTTAGCCCCAAATTGTCCAATAAAAGCAGGTGCAACAGCAGCAATTATCTCATCACCTTCTTTGATTGCTTGAATTAATTGAAAGATCTGACTTTTATCAGCAATAGCTCCAAATGGACAACTAACTAGGCACATACCACAAGATACACATTTATCATAGTTGATATGAGCATTGCCATACTCATCTGATTCGATAGCATTCATTCCACAAGCTTTGGCACAAGGGCGTTCCTTTTTTAAAATAGCATCATAAGGACAACTATTTTTACATAATCCACATTTAATGCACTTATCTTGATCAATATATGCTTTTCCATCTTTGAAACTAATAGCATCTTTAGGACAGATTTCCATACAAGGATGAGCTAAACATGCCTGACAACCATTACTAACTTCATATTTCTTTTCAGCACATTTATTACAGGCAAATTTAATAATATTGATTAGTGGCGGTTCATAATATTTATCTGCAATAATACTATCTTCAATTCCTTTTGATATTGGTGCTGGCTCGTCGATTGGACGCAATGATAATCCCATTGTTAAACGAATTCTTTCTCCGACTATAGCCCGTTCTAAAAATATACTATCTCGATAAGTAGCTACTTCACCAGGGATGATTTTGTAAGGTAAATTTTCTATTCGGCTATAATCATTTCCTTCATAAGCAAGCTTAGCAACCTCTACAAAGACTTTACGTCTAATTTTAGTTAATGATGAATAAATTCCTCTCATAACAGTTCCTCCAAATCTCTTTATAACTATATTTTAACTTAAATAAAAAATTTGTTAAAGAGAGTATCCGAATATTTAACAAATAATAAAATTAAACCTTTGATTTAGTTGCTTTTAATTTCCATTTCAGTATAATGTAAACGAAGTAGGTGAAAAACATGGAAAGATTACAAAAAACAATTGCTGCAAGTGGTTATACTTCAAGAAGAAAAGCTGAAGATTTAATTGTTCAAGGTAGAGTTGCAGTTAATGGTGAAATTGTTCGTGAATTAGGAACTAAAGTAAAAAATGGTGATTATATTACAGTTGATGGTAAACCAATTGTTGGTGAAAATAAAGTATATTATGTTTTCTATAAACCAAAGGGATGTGTTTGTACGTTAGATGATGAGTTTGATCGTCCAATCATTACAGATTATTTTACCGATGTAAAGGAAAGAATATATCCAGTAGGTCGTTTAGATTTTGATACAACTGGACTGATTATTATGTCTAATGATGGTGAATTTGCAAATATGATCATGCATCCTCGTTCTCATTTAGAGAAAATCTATGAGGTTTCAATTAAAGGACTAATCAATGGTGCAACATTAAATAAATTAGAAAAAGGTGTTTATTTAGAAGGTGTAAAAACTCTTCCTTGTAAGATCAAAGTTGTTGATAAAGATATGGAACATAAAACAACAATGTTAAAAATCAAATTGGTTGAAGGTAAGAATCGTCAGGTGAAAAAGATGTTTGAAAGTGTTGGGCATCCGGTTAAAAGATTACATCGTGTAAGTGTAGGATGTGTAAATTTAAAAGGGTTGACACCAGGGAAATATCGAATTTTAAAACCACAGGAAGTAAAAGATTTAAAGAAATTAGTTAATGCTGATAAGTAGTAATATTTGTTTGTCTTTGTTTGACAATTATTTTGATTTTATTAGTGCATACTGTATGATGGGTGATGAAAATGAGAATACAAATAGTTGAACCACAAAATACGAATGAATGTGGTATATGCAAAGCACAAGGAGAATGGATAAAAAAGATAAATATTCGTGGTATTCCAGCTTTATATTGTTTAAAATGTGATACATTAACGATGTTTGATAAAATGCCTTCTAAATATGTTTATCGAGCTTTTAAAAATGAAACTGATAATCTTAAAATAGAGTATTTAGCAAAACAAAATGAAAAAGTTAAGTAAATAAATTTATTGACTTTAATCTATAAAAGAGTAAAATTATAAGAGTAAATAAGATGCGATGATTTAGGATATGTCTAGATAATGCTTTGAAATAGAGAAAAGACGGTTGGTGCAAGTCTTGAGAAGGTTATATAGATACTCCCTAATATGCAACACTCGAAAGAGACTGTCGGTAGCGCGTTATAGCATTGAGGTTATTTAATAACAAATTAAGGTGGTACCACGATACTCTCGTCCTTTGGATGAGAGTTTTTTTATTTAAAGGAGGTAGTGATGGTAAAATTAGTATATCCAGATATTTCTCATATGATGTTGATGGAAAAATATCTTCAGGAAACATTTGAGTATGGGGAATTATTTATTAATGGTGATGGTGGATGTCATACTTATCAAGATTACACACAATGGTTAAAAAAAGAAAAACAAAATCATCTAGGTATTAATTTAGATGATGGACATGTACCTGGTACTACCTATTTTTATATTGATAATGACCAAATTATTGGAACGATTAATATTCGTCATTGTTTAAATGATTTTTTATTAAAAAAAGGTGGTCATATTGGTTATAGTATTTTACCAAGTCAAAGACAAAAGGGCTATGCTACTGTAATGTTAAAAGAAGCAATTGAAATTTGTAAAAAGTGGGATATTTATCCAATTTTAATTACTTGTAACAAAAATAATATTGCTTCTAGAAAAACAATTGAAAAATGTGGTGGAAAACTAGAAAATGAATATTATGATGAAAATAACAAAGAAACAATATTACGTTTCTGGATAGGAGAAGAAAAATGATAGATTTTAAAGAAGATGAAAAATTAAGTGTATTGAACCATTCTTGTGCTCATGTGATGGCTCAAGCAATAAAACATTTATATCCTCATGCTAAATTTTGGGTAGGACCAGTTGTAAGTGAAGGGTTTTACTATGATATTGATTTAGGAGAAGATGTCATTAAAGATGATGATATTCCTAAGATTGAAAAAGAAATGAAAAAAATCTGTAAAGATGGTAAACGAATCACACGTCAAGAAATTTCTAAAGAAGAAGCAGTAGAAATGTTTAAAGATGATGAATATAAATTAGATTTAATCTCTAATTTTGAAGATGGTACAATAATTAGCTGTTACCGTCAAGGTGATTTTGTAGATTTATGTCGTGGTCCTCATGTAGAAACTGTTAAAGCTTGTAAAAATTTTAAACTAACAAAACATTCAGGTGCATATTGGAAAGGCGATAAAGAAAACAAAGTATTACAAAGAATTTATGGAGTATGTTTTGAAACTCCTGAGGATTTAGAAAAACATCTTGAATTACTAGAAGAAGCTAAACGTCGTGATCATAAAAAACTAGGAAAAGAATTAGGATTATTCATGATGAGTGAATATGCTCCAGGAATGCCGTTTTTCTTACCTAAAGGGATGATTTTACGAAATACTTTAGAACAGTTCTGGTATGAAGAACATACTAAAGAAGGTTATGAATTTATTAAAACTCCGATTATGATGTCACGTGAATTATGGGAAACTAGTGGTCATTGGGAAAATTATAAAGAAGATATGTATACTAGTATGGTTGATGAGCGTGAATTTGCAATTAAACCAATGAATTGTCCAGGAAGTCTATTAGTTTATAAAAATAGTTTACATTCATATAAAGATTTACCCCTTCGAATGGGGGAATTAGGACAGGTTCATCGTCATGAGGCAAGTGGAGCTTTAAATGGTCTATTTAGAGTTCGGACATTTACTCAAGATGATGCTCATATTTATATGACACCTGACCAGATTGAAGAAGAAATTATTAAATTAATCAATTTTATTGATCGTGTATATAGCGATTTAAATCTAAGTTATGAAATAGAATTGTCAACTCGTCCAGAAAAAAAATATATTGGTGATATTGCTATTTGGGAAAAGTCTGAGGCTGCTTTGGCGGCAGCTTGTAAAGCAGCAGGTAAAGATTATAAAGTAAATCCAGGTGATGGAGCTTTCTATGGTCCTAAACTTGATTTTCATGTTAAAGATTCATTAGGTAGAGTTTGGCAATGTGGTACGATTCAGTTGGATATGAACCTACCTGAACGATTTGATATTACATATATTGATGATAAGGGAGATAAAGTTCGCCCAGTAATGTTACATCGAGTTATTTTTGGATCGATTGAAAGATTTATTGGAATTTTAATTGAGCACTTTGCTGGAGTGTTCCCACTATGGTTAGCTCCTGTTCAGGTTAAAGTGTTACCAGTTAATAATGAATATCATTTAGATTATGCAAAGGAAGTAACTAAATTATTACAGAAAAATGGCTTTAAGGTTGAAATGGACGCTCGTGAAGAAAAATTAGGATATCGTATTCGCGAAGGTCAAATGGAAAAAGTTCCATATTTATTAGTGCTTGGTAATAATGAACGTGATGAAAAAACTGTTACATATCGTAAGCATGGTCAGCAAAAACAAACTACTGTTCCGTTTGATGAATTTGTAACAATGTTAAATCAACAAATTGAAAATAAAAAATAAGAAAAAACCCTCTTGAATGAGGGTTTTTTAGTCGTTATGGCAACGTTGGCGATATTCTTCCATCATTAGTTTAAATATATCTCCATTTGAAGGTGGTGTATATGTTATAGCATTAGCGCCAGCTTTAATAACTTCCTGGATTGTTTCAACTGTAGGGCCACCTGTTGCAATAATCGGAAAACTTGGCGATATCTTACGTAGCTCTTTTACGATTGTAACAGTATTTTTTCCACCTGAAACATTAACTATTGTGGCACCTGAATGTAACATGCGTTCTTCTAGATTTTCATCTAATGAGACAATTGATAAAACTACCGGAATATCGACGTAATCAGATAATTCTTGAATAAATTCAGTTTTTGTTGGAGCATTTAGAACAACTGCAGTGGCGCCATGTAATTCAGCATCTAAAGCTATTTCACGAACTCGAGGACCTGCAGTAGTACCACCACCAACTCCAGCAAAAACTGGTCTTTGGGCAACATCGATGATAGCATTAGTTATTTGCATTGTTGGTGTAAATGGATACACTGCAATAACAGCATCAGCATTACAATTAGAAATCACAGCAACATCTGTAGAAAATAATAATGATTTTATTCTTTTACCATTAATTACGATTCCACTAGCACTACGAATACAATCGGGAACAATGATAGTATGACTACGTAATCTTGTATTTATTTTTGGAGCTTCTTTTTTCATTGTTTACATCCTTCCTAGTTTATTAAAATGATAATTATTTATTTAGAAATAAGTAATTTTATTATAACATAGACGAATTTAAATATATATAGGTAAAAAAAGAATGAATAAAAATAATAATAGTAGGGAATAATACATCAGGTATCCTAATGGGATGTGGGATATATTTCAAGATATCTTTTTCGAAGATACAATAAAAACATTGGAGGAATCACAATGGAAATAGATTACAAACTTATTGGCAAAAGAATAAGAGAGGAACGGATTTCTCAAAATCTTTCTCAGCAGACGCTAGCTGAGATTTCAAATATTTCCCCCACGAATATTTCGCATATTGAACGTGGGGCGACAAAATTGAGTTTGCCTACTTTAGTTAGTATTGCTAATGCATTAGCTGTATCTGCTGACTTTTTATTATGTGATAGTTTAGTTGAAGCAGAACGAATTTATATTGATGAAATTAATGATCTTTTGCTTGATTGTAATCCTAATGAATTAAAGCTGATTATTGATATTATGAAGTCGATAAAAACATCCTTACGTCGTTATAATAAGGTTACTAAAGCATAAACACTTTTTGATAAAAGTGTTTTTTTTAGTTTATTAACGAGAGTTTTTATTGTACAATAACAGACGAGGTGTAGAAAATGAAACAATACTTAGAAATGTGTAAATATGTTTTAGAAAATGGAGAAGATCGTGAAGATCGTACAGGTACTGGTACTCGAAGTGTATTCGGTTATCAAACTCGTTATGATTTAAGAGATGGTTTTCCCTTAATGACAACAAAGAAAATGTTTATTCGCCCAATTGCAGAAGAGTTATTATGGTTTATTAAAGGTGATACGAACATTAAATATTTAGTTGACCGTAATGTCAAGATCTGGAATGAATGGCCATATGAGGATTATAAAAAGTCATCTGATTATCAAGGTGAGACAATTGAGGAATTTGTAGCTAAAATTAAAGAACTGCCTGATAATGATCCCTTTGTTTTAAAATATGGTGATTTGGGACCTGTGTATGGAGCGCAGTGGCGTAATTTTAATTATGAAGGTGTTGATCAGTTAGCAAAACTAGTAGATAGTTTAAAAAACAACCCTTTTTCAAGAAGGCATATTATTTGTGCTTGGAATCCTGTTCAGGTAGATAATATGGCATTACCACCATGTCATTCATTTCTACAATTTTATGTAAGTGCAGATAAAAAGTATTTATCATGTCAATTATATCAACGTAGTGCTGATATTTTTTTAGGTGTACCTTTTAATATTGCTTCTTATGCCTTAATGGTAGAGATGTTAGCAAGAACATGTGGTTATCAGGCTAAAGAATTTGTTCATACGATTGGAGATGCTCATATTTATAAAGATCATTTTGAGGTTGTTAAACAGCAAATTGAAAGAGAGCCATTGCTAAAATGCAAACTTGTTTTAAATCCTAATGTTAAATCTATTTTTGATTATAGGATTGAAGATATTAAACTGGAAAATTATCAAAGTCATGGAAAATTAGTAGGAAAGGTAAGTGTGTAATGATTAGTATAATTGTAGCAACAGATGATAATTTATTAATTGGAAAAAAAGAATCTAGTAATGGAATGCCTTGGAATATACCTGAAGATTTAAAGCATTTTAAAGCAACTACTGTTAATAAGACGATTTTAATGGGTGTAACTACATATAAAGCAATTGGCAGACCTTTACCTAATCGTAAAACGATTGTAGTTAGTTTAGAGCCGTTTGAAGATGATCGAGTAGAAGTTAGGGATTCATTAGAAGCAGTAATTGAAGAATATCGTAAAAGCGGTGAAGATCTTTTTATTTCAGGTGGGGCTTCGATCTATAAACAATGTTTACCAATTGCTGATCAATTATTGATCTCACGAATTCCTGGTAATCATGAAGGAGAAACCTATTTTCCAAGCTTTGAAGAATTTGGTTATCAACTTATTGAAGAAAAACCATTTGAAACATTTACTTTACAAATATATAAGCGAGGGTAAATAATGAAAAGAATTGCATTGATTGTCATAAGAGTTATTTTGAGACTGCCCTATTGGTGGGGATATAAAGTTAATAAGTATAAACATATAGATGAATATCCAGCACAGGAACGTTATGGTTTCATTCATCGAGTTGTAGCTGTTGTAACCCGAAAAGGAAGAGTGGAGCTTAAATGTTATGGAATTGAAAATCTGCCAAAAGAATCTGGTTATTTTGTAGCTCCTAATCATCAGGGATTGTTTGATCCTTTGGCTATTTTTCAGACTCATAGTCGTCCAATTAGAGCAATAGTAAAGAAAGAATTAGCTTCAGTAATTTTGGTAAAAGATATTATTAAAATGTTGGAGTTTATTCCAATGGATCGTAGTAATGTACGTGAAGGGGCTAAAATTATTAAATATGTTTCAAATGAAGTTGCTAATGGACAGAACTTTTTTGTTTTTCCTGAAGGTACAAGGAGTCGTGATGGTAATAATATCTTAGAGTTTAAAGGTGGAACTTTTAAAATCGCTACTAAAGCTAAAGCACCAATCGTACCAGTTGCTTTAATCGATTGTTATAAAGTGTTTGATAATAATACGATTAGAAAAACGACTGCTCAGATTCATTATTTAAAACCAATTTATTATGAAGAATATAAAGATATGCATACTAATGATATTGCTAAATTAGTCCATGATCGAATTGAAGTGTGTATCAAAGAAAATGACAAAGGATAGAAATATCCTTTGTTTTATGTTATAATCTATTTAGAATTTTTTCTAAATAGATTGGGGTTGACAAAGTGGGATTTGCAGAAACATTTAAAGCTCTTTCCGATCCAGTTCGTCGTGAAATATTAATATTATTGAAAGATGGTAAATTATCGGCTGGAGAAATAGCTGGACGTTTTGAAATGACGCAGGCAACTGTGTCTTATCACTTATCAAAGCTGAAACAAGCTGATTTGATATTTGAAAGTAAATATAAAAATTATGTTTACTATGAAATAAATACATCAGTGTTTGAGGAAGTGATGTTGTGGTTAAGTCAATTTGGAGGTCAAAAATGAAACTTAAAACAGTTTTAATTACGTGTGGAGTATGTTTGTTACCAATGTTGTTGGGAATATTAACTTATAGTCAATTACCGAATCAAATACCGATTCATTGGAATGTAGCTGGTGAAATTGATGGTTATGCCAGTAAAGCAATTTTTGTTTTTTTATTACCGATATTAATGAGTGGAATTCAATTGTTATGTTTGTTTATGATGCATGCTGATCCAAAATATAAAAACTATTCTGCTAAAATGGCCAAGGTTGTTGTCTGGATAATTCCATTAGTTACAGTTATTTTAGAATTAGTCACTTATGCAATCATATTTGGATATAATATTTCAGTTAATATTGTTATTCCTATGTGTATAGGAGTGCTTTTTATAGTATTGGGAAATTATCTTCCTAAGTGTCGTCAAAATTTTACTTTGGGATATCGTTTACCTTGGACATTGAATGATGAAGATAATTGGAATAAAACTAATCGTTTAGCTGGTTATATTATGGTAATTGGTGGTTTTTTATTAATTATCTTGAGTATTTTTGATTTAGCGTTTTGGGCTATATTAGGCATTATTTTCATATTTTTATTTATTCCTGCACTGTATTCATTTTTACTTTATCGTAAGAAATTATAAAGCTGTTTTATTTGTCTTTTACGTTATAATGATTATAGGAGGTGATCAAAATGGAACGGTTAGAAGATTTGCCTAATATTGGAAAAGTTGTAGCTCAGCAATTAATCCAAGTTGGAATAGAAAGTCCTGCAAAGTTAAAGGCAATAGGAGCAAAAGAAGCGTGGTTAAAAATACAGGAAATAGACGATTCTGCTTGTATAAACCGCTTGTATGGTTTACAAGGGGCGGTCGAGGGAATCAAAAAGACTCAGTTAGACTTTGAGACTAAAGCTGATTTAAAAAAATTTTATGAGGATCATAAATTATGAAAATAGCAGTAAATGGAAGTGAATTGTTTTATGAGGTAACTGGTCAAGGACGAACGATGATTTTAGTTCATGGTAATGGTGAAGATCATCACATTTTTGATCGATTAGTAAATGTGTTAAAAGAACACTATACTTGTTTTTGTATTGATAGTCGAGGTCATGGTGAAAGTTCTAGTGTTGAAACATTTAGTTATCAAACTATGGCTGAAGATATAATAGCTTTTATAAAAAAGCTGGGATTAACAGATGTGGTATATTATGGGTTTAGTGATGGAGGAATAGTTGGATTATTAGTTGCTAGTCAGAGTGATTTAATTAATGATTTAATTATTAGTGGAGCAAATATTGAGCCAAGAGGGTTAAAGAATTCTGCGTATTATTTAATGAAAGTTGCTTATATTATAAAAAAAGATCCAAAAGTCAAGTTGATGTTGGATCAGCCTCATATAAATCATCACACATTACAAAAAATAAAAGCTAGAACTTTAGTTCTAGCTGGTAGTAAAGATATAATTAAAGAGAGTCATACAATTGAAATAGCCCACAATATTAATGGCAGTAAACTATTAGTATTACCAAAAGAAGATCATAGTAGTTATGTTGTTAATAGCACTAAATTAGCTCCAATTATTTTATCATTTGTTAAATAAGGTATTTAAACGTTTTTGTTTATCTTTAGAAAGAAGAGCATCTGGTTCATTTAAATGCTGGACTAATAAGTCCGCATTTTTTATTAGCTCACTATACTTATCATCGATTCTTTCTTTAAAAGAATGATTTTTTATTGCTGTAGTAATGAGATTTATTTCATCATCATTAAAAATTCTGCTAGCAGATAAAATGTCTTTAGCTAAAATACTACTACGATTAGCATGATCAAAACTAGTATGATATTTATATGTTGCTAAATCATGTAGAATTCCAATAATAGCTGCTAATTCCTGATCGAGATTTTCTATCTTTGCAAATAGATTAGCCATATTTGCTACATTAAATAAATGCTCTAAACCATTTTTGCGATTATTTCCAAAACACTCATTATTTAAGATATCATAGACAGTATCTTTTATAATATAAAAACGATTCATCGTCTTAACCCCTTAGGATATAAATTTTTTACTTGATTATTACTTTCTTTGTAAAAAGATAATGGATAACCATCAGCTAATATAAGTCCATAGCCTTTTTTATTTGTTCCAGATAGTGTTTCTCCATGAATATATTTACTTATTTCAAGAGCGTCAGCTTTAAAGTTATAGTAATGTTTTACATCATTTTTAGAGAGTGTTAATGCTAAAGAATGACTAGGTTCAAAACGCCCTTTTTTACATTCACCTAAATATAAACCGGTTCTAAGAATTCTTATCCCTTTTAACTCAGGAAAATGTGGTAAAATCGCATATATATGATTACTTGAATTGTATAATAAGGGAGGTACATTTACCTTTAAATTATCATGATAGAATTTATTAATTAGTTTGATTTGTTCACTATTAATATTTGATTTTAATAACTTGGTTTTATTAGTCTTTTCTTGACTGTGTTTTTTTAATAAAGCAATAAATTGACCCTCGCCTTTATTAATGTGTGGATACATTCGAACAACTTTATTATTTTGATAGCCAGGGGACATACCTGGTTGTTTTTTTATATCTAATAATTCCATTTGTAATTGATTAACCATATAGTCTACTTGAAATTCGTTTTCTTCTAATGAATATGTACAAGTTGAATAGATTAAAATACCATCATTTTTAAGCATTTTATAAGCACTATCAATTAACTTTTTTTGAATATAAGCACATTCCTTTATTTTATCAATTGACCAGGTTTCAATTGCTTGATCAAGTTTACGAAACATTCCTTCACCAGAACATGGTGCATCAAGAATGATTTTATCAAAAAAATTATTAAAGTGCTGCTCTAATTTTATTGGATCACAGTTAGTAACTATAGTGTTTTTAAGTCCAAAACGCTCAATATTTTCAGATAAAATTCCAGCTCTCAGTTTATTGATGTCATTGGCAATCATTAGTCCCTGATGATTTAATTTGCTGGCAACAAAACAGGTTTTTCCTCCAGGAGCAGCACACATATCTAATACATAATCATCGGTATTAAAATCAACACAATTTGCTACTGCCATTGCACTAGGTTCCTGAATATAATAGAGACCACAGTTGAAATAAGGATGTTTGCCAAGTGGATAATGGTTATAGTCATAAAAATATGCATCTTTTATATATGGATGTGATGTTAGATATTGTTCATTTAAATGTGAAATGATATCTTTTTTTAAAGGATTAAGATAAAAACTTTTTACAGGATCTTTTGTTAAAGAATCAATGAAATCATCATAATCATCTTTTAATAATATTTTCATTCGTTGTTTAAATTGTTTGTTCATAGTTCTCCTTTTATTACTTGGATTATAGTAAATTAAAGTAAAAGACAAGCAACAGCTTGTCTATTTTAAAAGTTCATTAGTAAGATTAGCTAAACGGTTAGCTAATCGACTTAATTCTTGGATTGGTAACTCAAGATATAAATCAATATCGATTTTTTTGATTGCTTCTTCATATTTAGCATTTTCTTGTAATCCAATTAAAGTTTCTGTAGTTGCATCTAATGAATTTGTTATTTCATTAAGCTCACTTAAAATTTTGTCGCGTTCCATATGTTTACCCCGTCTGTCTAGTTTATTTACTTCTAAAAATACGTTATTTTACGTAATTCGTCAATACTATTTTAGTAAATTTAATATATTTTTTGTTTTTTTTAATATACTTATAATTATTTGTAATTTACTATTGATTTTGTTGTTTAAATTATTTATAATAATCATTGGTAGTTGCCCAAGTGGCGAAATTGGTAGACGCAACGGACTCAAAATCCGTCGGTAGCGATACTGTACCGGTTCGAGTCCGGTCTTGGGCACCATTTGTTTATTTGTCAACGTGTTGTGTTGACTTTTTTTGTTTATTTAATTAATTAAAATGATATTTTCTCATGAGATTGAAAAGCAGTAATGCTTTACATATATATTATTACATAGTATAGATGACAGAATTTGTCGAATTATGACTATAAAAGTTTTTTTTTGCATTTTCATTAAAAATACATAATAGTTCATTTGTAAAACACGAGTTAATTAAAATAAAGATACTTTTATAGTTAAAGGGATGTACTAATTGGTAATAAGTGATGGGTTAGGTCAGAATATAGAAATAGATAATTATGTTAAATTAAGATTAAAATAAGTATTTTATTAACTTATTATATGTCCGTAAAGTTTTGCTTTATAATATGGGTATAGATTAATGTTCTTATTTATTAAACGGTTATAGAATATTATAATGCTTATTGTATTTCTTGAGAAGTTTATTGTCCCTATTAAGAAATGGCTTTTTGATTTAGAAATACAAAATCATTATCGAGTTCATGTTTTTTTGTTTTTCCATCTTACTTATTAGTGTATGATTTTCAGCATTTGATGATGAGTAAAAAATTTTTAATAGAAACATGATATTATACCGAAATTAGATTCACTAATCAAACTAAGTTCTGTTATTTATAAATTTTTTATTTAGTTGCTAAATAATCACTTATATGGATTAGAAAGCTATAATTATTTTAAAAGTATTATTATTTAATAGTTGATCTGGGTTACGATAAAAGAAAAGTATAATTTTTGGAGGGAGCTATGAAAAAAGTATTAATTATAGAAGATGAAGCAATGATTCGTGAAGGGGTTATTGCTTTTTTAACGGCACGAGGATATGAGGTAAGGGGCGCAGAAGATGGACAAGAGGGTTATTTTTTATTTAGAGAAGAAATATTTGATGTTGTTATATTAGATATTATGCTTCCAAAGATGAGTGGTATTCAAGTATTAAAAGAAATCAGAAAAAACAGTGATTTACCAATTTTAATGTTGACTGCATTATCTGATGAAACAACACAATTAGAAAGTTTTGATGCGCAAGCTGATGATTATATTAATAAACCATTTTCTTTATCTGTGTTAGAAAAAAGAATAGAGGCTGTATTAAGAAGAAAATCTCCAGTACATGATTGCTGGCAATATCAAGATATTACTGTCGATTTTACTAGTTATGCTGCTTATGATAAAGATAAAGAATTAGATATTAAACCAAAAGAAATTCAATTATTAAAATTACTGATTACTCATAGTGGTCAAGTACTGACTAGAGGACAAATTTTAGATTCATTATGGCAAGAGGAAGCACCACTAGATCGTATTGTAGATGCATATATTAAAAACTTAAGAAAAAAATTACAACTAGACTGTATCTACACAATTAAAGGAGTAGGATACAAGTTTGAAGAAAAATGAGGTTATACATGAAACTGAAAAAAAGTCGATTATTTTATAAAACATTTGGTTATAGCATGCTTGTGATGACACTATTAGTTTTTCTTGCACATACATTAATCTATTTTGTGATGCAAAATGAATATATGCGGCAAAAACAGGTTGAAGCAGATGGTCTGATTAATATGATGAGCCAAACGTTTTCTCAAAATGAAGAAGAAACAATCTTGAAACTGGCCGAAAATTTTTCCTCTTTTTATAATGTTAACCTTAGTGTACAAATAGGAGAACAAGAGTTTATATATAATGGATTTACACCAGTAGAAATTAAGATTGACCAACAACAAGGTGATTTATTCTTAATTAAAGAAGACGAATCAAAACCAGTTTCTACACTTGTGGTACAAAGAACATTTACAAATATTGAAAATAAAGTATGTCGTTTACAATTAACCTTAAATATGAAAGTAGTAGAAGAAGCATCGCAAATTACATTCAAAATTCTTCCGTATTCAATTACTGCATCTCTAATTGTATCCTTTATTTTGTCCCTTTTTTATAGCGTGATGATCACTCGTCCAATTTATCAGTTAGTACAAATCACTAAGGATATGGAAGAAATGAAACCTGGTGTTTATGTCCCCTGTGTACGTAAAGATGAGCTTGGTTTGTTAGGAGAAAGTATTAATTCTTTGTATGAGACACTTTTACAAACAATAGAATTGCTAAAAAAAGAGTCTCAGCATAGAAAAGAGGAAGACCAGCAACGTATTGATTTTCTTCGTAGTGCTTCCCATGAAATGAAAACTCCCCTTGCAAGTATGTTAATTGTGCTAGAAAATATGCAATATAATATCGGAGAATATAAAGATCATGACCATTATCTTCAAGTTTGTCAGCAGCAGGTACAATATCTTTCAAATATGGTACAAAATATTTTAGATGCTAGCCATATGCAAATGCTTGTAGTCGAAGAACCTAAAGAAATCTCTGCAAGTGTAGTATTATATAAAGTATTAGATTCATATCGTATTATTGCAAGAGCTAAACAGTTGGTACTTATTGAACAATTGCATGAAGATGCAAAAGATTTTACTGTTAGTATTAATGAACAAAATTTAGAAAAAGTATTTTCTAATTTATTACATAATGCATTGAACTATACGAAAAGTGGACATATTATTACAATATATGCTGATTCAAATATGATTTATATTGAAAATGAGTGTGAACCATTAAATGAAGAAATATTATCTCATATTTTTGAAGCTTTTTATCGAGGGAACCATCAGGAAGTGGAAGGAAATGGTTTGGGATTATATATTGTTTCTCAAATATTAGAACATAGTCAAATACACTATTATTTTGAATCTTACGAAAAAGGAATGCGATTTACTCTAAAAAAATAATCTGTTTCATACATATTTCACATTGACATGATAAAGTATGCTTGCAAATTACAAGGAGGGAGACAAATGTCGGTAATAAAAAGAGCAATGTGTTATGTCACGAGAAAAAAAACAAAAACATTAATCATGTTTTTTATATTATTTGCAATATCAACAGCGATGATTAGTGGGATTGCGATAAAGAAAGCAATGAATGCATCAAAAGGGCAGATGTATGCTTCGATACAAAGTGGTTTTTCTCTGGAAATTAATCGTGAATATAATTGGGGAAATGCTAGAGGCGGAGGAAATATTCCAAAATCAATTATTGAGCAGATTGCCAAGGTGGATGGAATCAAAGAATATCATGCTAAAATGATTGCGGAGGCGGATGTTGATGGAATGGAATCAGTTGCTTTGACTAATAAAAATATCAAGATTGATAATGAGTATGAACAAATGATGAAGCATTATGTTCAAATCAGTGGTGTTAGTAATTCTGAAAAAGACAATAAGTTTATGAGCGGTATATTAAAGCTCAGTGAAGGAAGACATCTTGAAAAAAATGATGTAGGAAAAGTGCTTGTACATGAGACATTTGCAAAACAAAACAGTTTAAAAATTGGTGATACTGTGAAAATCAAACAATTTGATGATGATCCATTAATTCAAAAAAAATCAAATAATTTAACGTCATTAGAAATTATAGGTCTTTTTACAGGTGAAAATAGAACTCAACCTACAATGAGAGCTGAGATGGTTGAAAATGTACTGATGACAGATCTACAGACAGTAAAAGAGTTTTATGGTTATTCAGAAGATAGTGGAATGTACCAAAGTGTAAATTATTTTGTAAAAGATCCTATTAAATTAGATGAAGTGATGCAAGAAGCAAAGAAGCTTCCGATTAATTGGAAAGATTATGCATTATTCGCTAATCAGGATAACTTTCCAGGAATTACAAATTCTATGGAAAGTTTAGATGGTTTGATTCAAATGGTATTAATTGGAAGCGTAGTTATCAGTATTGGGGTACTGGCATTGATTTTGACATTTTGGATCCAGGGAAGAATTCATGAAACAGGGATTCTGATGTCAATTGGATTGTCAAAAATAAACATTATTACACAATATATACTAGAACTTTTAATTATTGCATTCTTTGCATTTGGCTTATCTTTGTTTAGTGGTAAAATGGTGGCCCAAAATATAGGTGATCAACTTGTTGCACAGGCAAAGGAATCAGGTGTTCAATCTATTTATCAAAATAGTGGTGGACCAATTGGGGCAGATCCAGAAACAAGTACTTTGACTGCTACGATTGATGAGTTAGATGTATCGGTCAGTATGTCAGAAATGGGGCTTGTATGGCTAAGCGGAACAGGAATTATTGTATGTGCAGTAGTGATTGCCTCAAGTTCTATTATTCGTTTAAAACCTAAAGAAATACTATCAAAAATGAGCTAGGAGGAAATCAAATGTTAAGTTTAAATCAAGTATCTTATTCCTATCAAAACTCAGGAAAGAAAAATATTTTAGAAACTATTGATATGAATTTTGAAAAGGGGATTTTTTATGCCATTGTTGGTCATTCCGGGGCAGGAAAAACAACATTATTATCACTTTTAGCAGGGTTAGATGAGCCGACTTCTGGAAGTGTTGCGTTTGATGGGGAGGATATTAAAGAAAAAGGATATGGATATCATCGTCTGCATCACATTTCTCTTGTCTTTCAAAATTACAATCTAATTGATTATATGACTCCACTGGAAAATATTCGTTTGGTCAATAAAAAAGCCGATAAAAATCTATTAAAAATGCTGGGTTTGCAAGAAGAAGAGATTAAACGTAATATATTGCAGCTTTCAGGTGGGCAGCAACAACGAGTTGCAATTGCACGTGCTTTAGCAAGCGATGCCCCTGTAATTTTAGCTGATGAACCAACAGGAAATCTCGATGGCAAAACTACAGCTGAAATGATTGATATTTTGAAAAAAAGTGCGCATCAGCATGGTAAATGTGTCATTGTTGTAACACACAGTACACAGGTTTCAAAAGAAGCAGATATTGTATTGAATTTAAAAAATAGAAAACTGCATATGATAAAAAATAAAGTACTCTAATTTTAAAAGTGGTGATGTATTTAAATAAAAGAGAAAGGTTAGACTAGTGTTTGATATTTGAAAATCATTTATACTTTTCTTGACCTCTCTGTATAGATGATAGAAATATATCTTATTTAAGTTTTAGAAAGTGCAAACAAATAATTAATGTAAAAAAATTTATTTTTTAAGAATTTTACCATTTATTATTGTTAAAAATAAAAGTGAGTGTATAAAACTTGTCATTTAATTATTTTTTATAATTAGTAGTTTCACTTAAATCTAATATTATAAAATATAATTATTATTTATGTTTTATAACAATAATTTTTTTAATCTCAGTAAAAAGAAATGACTGCATTATTTATCCATGATATAATTGTTTATAATTAAAATATTTGATTTAAATTTGTAATAGAATAAAAACGATTATTATCTATATTTTGTAGATAATAATCGTTTTTACTGGTAACCTTTTAAAATCATAATTTTATGGTAACAACTGTTTATGATATTGCTATCTAAATTTTTTATACATATGTTGCTGTCTTTGTTTATCTGATAATTCTATACGATGGTAGATTTCTTTAACAAAGGTTTGTTGGTCGATAGGGCTTAGACGATTGAACAAATTTATTAATTCATAATTGGTTATGTAAATTTGTGATTTGTTTTGAGAAAACTGCTGATCTCCAATATATGATAAAAAACCAGAATTATTAAGAATATCATAAAAACTCATTTGAAAAGCATGAGCAATTTTTACAATTGCTGGAATTGACATATTATAAGATATACCTTTATTACCATGTTCAATATTACTAATAGAAGATGCTGATATTCCTGATAAATATTCAAGTTTCGCTTGTGACCATCCTTTTGAAAGGCGAATACTTTTAATATATTTACCAATTAGTGTTGTGTCGATATTATTCATGGCCCCTCCTCTCTTACCAAAATTATATCGTATTTAAATGTTTATAACCGCCATAATTATATAGACTGATGTAGACTTAAATAAATGACTTAGAAATCTTTTTATAAAAAATATTGACATTATAAGTTTTATTGTATACAATAATTGCAACAACATCTGGTATAAATACTGTGAAAAGAAATAGTAAATATTTGAAGTGGAATAGAGAGCTCTTGGCTGGTGGAAAAGAGTCTACTAGATAATATTGAATTCATCTTGGAGTAGAGGACTGAATCATCAGTAGTAGGTTTCTCCGGTAACACCCGTTAACGTGTAAGAGTATGAACTATATAGATAGCGTACTCGATGAGATTAATGTAGCAATATATTAATGAACTAAGGTGGTATCACGAAGCATAGGCTCTCGTCCTTTTAGGAAGAGAGCTTTTATTTATATACAGGGGTTGAAATAAATAACAAAGGGGAATAGAAAAATGATTATTGTAATGAAAATGTCAGCAACTAGTAAAGATGTTGAAAAGGTATCAAAAATTGTAACTGATAAGGGATTAAGAGTTAGTGTAGTAAATGGAACAGGGCAATCTGTTATTGGAATTATTGGGGATACTACTCAAATTGATCCTAAAGTTATAGAGGTAGATGAAGCAGTTGATCATGTCATGAGGGTATCAGAGCCATATAAATTAGCTAACCGGGCCTTCCATCCTGATGATACGATCG
>NZ_JBKTWO010000039.1:0-27108 GCF_047249845.1 Thomasclavelia sp. | reverse complement strand
TTGTAAATACTTTTTCCTTATTTTTTTTCTTTTTTCGACTTTTATTCTTTTTATTCATTTTCATTAAAATAATACATCATTATACTTCCAGCAATCGCAGCATTCAATGATTCAATTGTCTTAATTGGAATATAGCCAATTTGATCACATTTACTTAATATTTCCTTATTCATCCCATTGCCTTCATTACCAACTATATAGGCCATCTTTTTACTAATCGGAATCTTTTTTATATCTACTCCATTTTCTAGTGCACTTCCTATAATACAAACTCCTTTATCTTTTAAAATTGGAATCACCTTACTTAAATCCCTATATATACAACTTATATGAAAATTTGCACCTTGCATTGACCTCAATAATTTATCATTATATAAATCCACACATTTATTTGATAAAATAACTTGATCAATTGAAAATGCTAACGCTGTTCTAATTAATGTTCCTATATTTCCTGGATCTTGTAAATCATCCAGAATTAAATAACGTTTCCCCTCAATTAATTCTTCATTTTTATTAATTACACATTTTGCCATTATTGTTTGTGGTGATTTTGTAAAAGCTAATTTAGCCATTATCTCCTCACTGACTAAGATTACTGGGATGTCACTATCAATCGATTTTGTCGAAATTAGATATTCAACTTGTTTAACCTTTAAAGCTTCTGCAACTAAATGTTCACCTTCTACTAAATAACATCCTAATTTATCTCGATATTTTTTTTGTTTTAATTTAATTAACATCTTAATAGTATTGTTAGTTGTCGAAGTAATCATATTCCAATCTCCTTTAATTTTTTTATTTTCACTTTATAATCAGGCATACGTTTTTCTATTTCTTGATAAAATAATTTTGAATGATTCGGCTGAATAAAATGACATAATTCATGTATAATTACATAATTAATCAAATATTTTTCTATATGAACCAAGGCTAAATTAAAGGATACTTTATTTTGTCTTGGAAAACAAGCTCCCCAACGAGATTTAAGTTTTTTAATTTCAATTAGAGGAACAATAAGATTAAAATCATTATTTAAATAATAATTTATTTGTTCAAATATGTATTCATATAGTATCTTTTTTAATTCAATTTCAATCGTCTCTTGAATCTTATGATGATAAACATAAATTTTATTATCATGAAAAACAGCTTTATATTCATTTAAATCTTTTAAAACTATTTGATAGTATTGATTAAAAATATATACATACCCTCTATCAACATAATCATACTTTGGAAAATAATTATTAATCTGTTTTAAAATAATCTCTTTATGATCATAAATTAATTTCTCAATATCATTAATTGAAAAAACAGGTGAACTATTTACAATGACTTTACCAGAAACAATCTTTAAATAACATCTTTTTATTTTTTTTATGTTTAATTGATATTCTATAATTTGATTATTTAATTTTATTTGTCTTTTTTCCATAATTTCCTCGTATAAAATCCAATAATATTCCTATAATAATTTAGGAGTGATAATATGGATATTCGTAATGCATTACTAACTAAATTGCATAACAGTTCTTTTAATGAATTAAAAGGAATTATTGATGAAGGTATAGCTTCTAGAGAAGAAACAATTCTTCCAGGATTAGGAGTATTATTTGAGGAATATTATAATTCCTTAAATAATACTCAAAAAGATGAAATTGTAAACTCTTTATGCAATTTACTGAAATAGACTCGTAATGAGTCTATTTTTCATTTAGATAATAATGATAGGTTTGCAAATCCTCCTCATAATCCTCTTTAAAATCCTTACAACATAATTCTGTAAGATTGAGTGCGAAAATAACAATATTTTTTTTCAGTAAGTAAATTCAATATACTATCGATTTATGATAACTTAACAGATGACAAGAAAGATACTGTATAAAATATACTTTATTGCTACCATCCTAAGTAAAACGTGCGTATTGTTATATAAAAGTATCACATTTTTACAAGTATTTATTTAATGTATTTAATTTCCAATTTTCTTCTTTATTCTTTCCCATCTTCATCATAAATAAAAAACCAGGTGATTCACAGAGTCTTCCTGCGACATTATTTGCTTTTATCACAAAAAGTTCACTCAATTCCTCACATATACTAATTCCAATCAAATAAACATTTAGAACAATAAAATTTTTTTGTTTCTCCCCTACAGATAAATCATAAAATCTTAAGTCAGTTATCAACATTTAATATTTTAATTGTAACCTGTTCATTTATGCATTTCTCTTCTTGATCAAATGAAGAGTTAAAATATCGTTACTCTCTATAAAAACTGATTGTTATGTGTATTTTTTATAATACTCACCTTAATTGATCAGAATTTTTTATGTTATTACCACAAAATACAGCAAGAAGCAAAAAGTTAATATGTGATTATTTTTTATAATATTTAACTTCTTCTTTAATTGATCTTATTAACATAAATATAGCCAATAAAATAAAATTGATTTTAAATAACTGATTAAAATCAATTATTGATATAATTATTAAAATAATCAAGGGGATTACTGTACCATAAGAAACTAAACTCTTTCCCTTAATAATGATTTTTGCATGTGTTTTATCTTTATTTCGAAAAGTATCAATAATAATTTTATACACTTCAAATAATAAATAATTTAATATCCATAACAATAAAAAGTATGTAGTTATATATAAATTATCTGTAAATATTTTAATAATTGCTCTGACTATAGTCATATTAAAATAATTTGAAAAGTCATATACAAAAGAACACAATGTAATAATAAATGTTGCGATAGCATTTCGAGCCAAATAAAATATTATAAAATCTTTTTTTAATTTATCCATAATAATCACCTACTTGACGAGTAATTAAATCAATTGAAAAAGCAAATTTATCATTTTCATTACTAAATATTATTACAACACTTAAATCTTTATTTTTAAAATTACCAGTGTCTAAATAATATGTTCCATAATTATTTGAATTAACTAAATCTTTGCTTAGTCCTGATATTTTTTTAAAAACCACATAATTATCATTATTTTCTTTTTCTTTTTTCGGATCTTTTAAATAACGATATTCTAATGATATCATAGGATATTCTTTTATAATATTTTCATTAGTAGTTTTTAAGTTTCCTAAACGTATCATCTTTTTAGAAATACTAGCGTTTTCAATACGATATTCTTTATTAGAACCCTCTAATTGCTCTATTGGCGTTATTTCTAAATTTAATTTATTAATATTTTTATCATTTATATTTATTAATAATTGTGCTGTTTCAATATTATCTAATTTTATTTTTTTATTATCTTTAATTATTTTATCGATTGAATAATCCAACTTGTCTTTAGAATAATCACTTAATTCTACTTCATATTCAAATTTTTGTTTATTACCTTTTAATATTAATTTAACAACCGGAACTATACTAGTTTCAATCATATCATTATTTTTAAAAATAATTCTCCCATCACCTAAAGAAAAATTATCTTCATTGTGATATGCTTCAATATTTTCAACTTTTACATCATCATTTTCACCACTTAATAAATAATCATAATACACAACTTCACTATATGTTTGAAAAGCAAAATTATCATACATATAAAATAATGTCATTGAAACTATCAAAGTAAATATAATTGTAATAAATAAATTTTGTTTATTTTTTTTATTCATAATTTATCACCTGCTGTAGTATATTATAACTTATTTTAATGTATATAGAAAGAAAAAGAATCTCTTACAAATCGACAACTCTTATTTTTATATCTAAGTTTATAACAAAAAAAGAACTGTTGTAGGTTCTCTACTAACAGTTCCTCAGAAAATTATTCTTCAACTTTCTTTCTTCTTAATACTGCTACTGCTGCTCCCGCTAATAGCATTACTGCTCCTAGTTGACTCATATTATTTGAATCTCCTGTCTTGATAGCATTTCCTTTTCCACCTGTATCTCCTGGAGTTACTGGTGTTTCTTCCTTAGCTTCCAATCCTTCCATACTTCCTTTTAAGCTTTCTATCGCTCTTTCTACTGTTGCATAGTCTGCTTCTGGATTTGCTAATACTTTGTTTGCATTTTCTACTTCTTTTTGTAATGCTTGCCAGCTTCTTGCTGTATAGTTTGCTGCTTTTAGCTGGTTTGCCTGATTGATTAGATCTTCTAATAAATCTTTATTTGGTTTTAATCTTAATTCTAGGAATGCTTTGATTAATTTTGTATAGCTTTCATTTACTTCTTCCTGCATTGCGTTTTCATCTGCTATAACATCTTTAGCTCCGTTCAATACTGGAAGCATTGCATTCCATGATGTTTCACTGTAATCTGCTGGATTTAAACCTTCTATTTGACTTACCAGTTTATTTAGATCTGTTTTATTTCCTTTATAGAACTCTAACATATGCATTGCATTAGCTAGGCGGTCAAAAGCATTATCAACCTGACTTTGAGTAGCTTCATTGTTTTCCATAACAGCTTTGGCATTTGCTAATGCTGCCTTAAATTCATCAACTACTGCAGGTACAACATTTTCTAGATCTTTTTCAGTAACTTTATTAGCTACTTCAACTGCTATTTGTAAAGCTAATTTATTAGCTTGTCCTTCAACATCAATCTTTTCAAGAGCATCAATTGCATCATTTAATGCTTTTAATGCATCATCAATTTGTTGTTGAGTAGTCGCAGTATTTAATAATTCAGACGCATTTGTTAATGCTGCTTTAAATGCATCTTTAGCTGGTCCATCTTTATATAAATCTAAATTAATTCCACTTGCATCAACTACTGCTTCATTAAGTGCTTCTTTATCTAAAACAACTACTTCTTTTAAATTAGCAATAGCATCTTTTAACGCTGTTACAGCATCATCAATTGCTTCTTGAGTTTTAGCAGTAGATAAAACATTTTTAGCTGCACCATATGCATCTACAAATGCTGTTTTTTCTGCTCCATCTTGATAATTAGATAAGTTTTGATTAATTACATCAGCTAAAGCAATTTGTTCTTCTAATTTACTAAAATCTAGAATAATTACTTCTTCCAATAATCCAGCAGTTCTTTCTAATTCTATTTTAGCATTATCAACTTCTTTTTGAGTTGCATTTTCGTTATCTAAAACAGCTTTAGCATTATCTAGAGCAGCTTTGAATGCTGTCCAAGATTCTGAAGTATAATCACTTTCATTATAAACTACATATTCATCATATTTTTCTTGTAATTTAGCTTTATCTACAACATCTGTACTTTCTACTGTGAATCTAAGTTCTGCCCATGAAGCATGGTCATTGTAATCAGCACCATTAGTGTCAACATTTAAGATAATATTTTGTTTACCTGTAACATCAACATCAATTTCTTTTGATTGCATAGCTCTCATAGAACCAGAGTTATAGATTTCCTCTCCATCTGCAATTACTTTAAAGATTACATCAGCTCTATCTTCACCAGTAACGGTTTGATTAGAGTTGATACCAATAATACCTTTTAAATTAGTGTATCCTTTACCACTAATATCTACTCCAACTTTACTTGGTGCATGAACTCCAACACCTTTAGCAAAATCAGTTACAACACCATTTACGTATAATGACACTGGGTTAGAATCACATTGATCACGACCATTAGCGAAATAACCACCTTGATCAAGTGTCCAATCCATATCTGAAACATACATTTCATCTACTTCTCTAAATGTAATAGTGTAAGTTTTTGTAATACCATAACTTGAAGTTGCTTTAATAACCACAACAGCTGGTAAACTATCTGGTTGTTTAAATTCTTCAACTACAACTTTACCATCTGTAGTAACTACATCAACTACAGGAAGTTTATCATATGAACCTTTTAATAATTTAACTTCATATGAATCTTTATTTACATCAAATCCATTAATTTCTTCTCCATTAACTAAAATAGATTTAATTGGTAAACTTGATTGTGTATTTTTATTACTTTGTTCCATCAATGTATCTGTATCATTTGTATTGATAGGAACGATTCTAAAGGTATGAGAATAAGTTTGTCCTTTTTTAAGAGTATATTGATCTAAAGGTCCAGGACCACAAGCTGCCCCACCTAATCCACGTTGTACTTGATCAACATTAAATACGATATGATCAGATTTTGGAACTTGATACATATGGCGTTTTCCATCCATATCTTCATCTTCATAACGTGAGACAGAACTACTCATATCTTCTTGAGCAGCAACCATGAAACCAACACCATCATCATTAGTTACAGCAGCCCAACGAACATCAGTTCTATTTCCATTTTCTTGTGGTTTTAAATATTTATTTTCACCATCAATTGCATCAACTGTTGTTTCATATACATCAATTAACGCTGCAGTATTTCTATCACTATAGTTTTCAAATGGTCCACGACCATAATATTTATAATTACTAAATTCAGTTGGTACATTAAATTTCATACCAATTCGTGTTAAATTATTAGCAATAGTAGTTGCTGGCGTAACAGTATTAGTTACTACAACTTCACCATTACCATAAATTTGATAACTAATAGTATTAGGGGAATTATTTCCCTTAAGAGTTCCAGTTACTTCAACTTGAACCAAATTGTTATTGTTCTTAGTTACTTTTACATTAGATACATTGAAATTATCTTTTGTATTAGCTAGATTTGGATCATTAGCTGGATCATTATCAATAGTAGCACGGAAATAATTAGGGGTTGGCCCCTCATTCATTAATGTTTTACCAGCAAAAGTATAATCTGAAATATAACCAGTTGTCTTATCTAATGATAAGGCAAAATCTTTACCATCAACATTACCAGTAATATTTAATGCTTCATCTGTTTCTTCAACATTATTAAATTCATTATCACCATCAATTGCAGGTTGTGTAATTGTAGTAACATAAGCTAGATTGATTTGTTCATATGCAATAGTATCGCCTGCATGACCATTATAGTCACCAGCCCAAATTTGATCTTCTTTTAAAGTAACATCAAATTCTAAGAAATAATCTTTACCTTCAGCTTTTTGTACCTCAGGTAATTCTACAGTAATTTCTTTTTCTGATAAAGGAGCTAAATCCTTTTGTTCATCAGTTAAAGTACCTTCTTTTAATACCTTGTTATTTTCTTTAAATCGCCAAGTAACATTATAGCTATTTAAATTAGTATTTAAGAATTCATTGACAATACGTACTGTACCATCAGTTGCTTTACCATCATTATAGAAATTAATTTCTTGGAAGATTTTTTTAGCATCTTTAACTTTACCACCAGCAGTACGATCTGCATTGACAATACCATTTCCACAGAAATCGCCACTGTTTACACGAGTATCATTCCAATCTCCACCATATCCCCAATATGATTCAGCATCATAATTAGTTCCAGTATTAGAAATCTTATCATTTGCAAAATCCATTGCATAAACAACACTTGCATCGGTTTCACTCATACTATCTAATATAGCAATTTCTTCAGCAGTTAAAGCTTTGTTTAATACTTTAACACTATCAATCGCTCCATTCCATGAACGACCAGAGTTTTCTGGATCATAACCAACACCAACACTTAAACCATTTGTATCGAAAGGTGCTGTAGCTTTATTAGCTACTTGAGCTTTTAACTCACCATTATAGTATAATTTATAGTTACCATTAGCATCACATGTTGCTGTTAAATGTTTCCAGTTTCCATCTGTAAAATCAGCTGGAATCGGCATAGTAAGTGTACCAGTAGTCCATCCATTTACAAAGAATTCAATATTTGTTCCTTTTGAAATCTTTAAGTTATATCCACCAGTATCACCTTTCGACAAGATTGCCTGGTCACCAGTAGTTCCATTAGATTTTACCCAAGCATCTAAAGTAAGTCCAGTGCTTGAATTAGCAGTTAATTGAGTTTTAGCAGGAAGTGTAACATAGCCATTTACTGCTTTTGTTCCATTTCTACCGTCAATCAAAGAACCAACAACTGTACCTTTAGTATTTGTCTTTGCATCAGTTACGGCATAACTTTCAGTATTAATTACTTTAGTTTCAACTGATTGATCGATCCAATCCCATACGAAACCACCTTGAGCATTGTCATATGTACGGAATACATCCCAATACTCTTTTAAGTTACCTAATGCATTACCCATAGAATGAGCATATTCAGATTGGATATATGGTAATTTGTTAGCTTTATTTGTTACATGTGAAACTATCCAAGATACACTCTGATATTGTGTACTATAAATATCTACCATTGATTCTTCACGGGTAGCTCCATAACGATTTTGGCGTTCATATTTACGAATACGGCTTGGATCTCTTTCTAAAATCCATCTAGTAGAATTCCAGAATGGGAAATCATCATTTAAAGTATAATTTTTATAAGTCGCTTCATTTCCTAAAGACCAGATTACAACTGAAGCATGATTCTTATCACGTTCAACCATGTTTTGAGTACGACTCATGACTTCATTATTCCAAACTTTTGTATTAGGAATATCACCATTACTAGAACCAATATGAGATTCAATATTAGCTTCGTCACACATATAAATACCAAATTCATCAGCTAATTCATAAGTTAAAACATTATTTGGATAATGTGAAGTACGAATAGCATTTACATTGTGCTCTTTCATCATTTTTAAATCAGTGATAATTTCTTCTTTAGTCAAGGCACGACCATTTTCTAAAGAAGTTTCATGGCGATTTGTTCCACGGAACATAATCTTTTCACCATTAATTTGCATTTGTTGTTGACCAGCATCATTGATAACAACATTTTCAATTTTTCTAAATCCAATTCTTTGAACTGCAGTTTCAATAACTTTACCACTACTATCTTTTAATTGAAGTACTACACGGTATAAGTTAGGCGAATCTGCAAACCATTTCTTAGGATTAGTAACATTTGCTTTACCAGTTTTTTCAACACCTAAGTCATCAACTAATTCCTCTAAATTTTCTTTAGCAGGGTCTAAATTATATTCCATTTTAATTGGATTTGCTAAAACTGGATCATCATTTTCATTTGAATAAAGTTGTGCTTCAACAGTGTATTTTCCACCTGTTGCACTCGCAAGATTTCTTACAGATGCATCAATAGTTAATGTTGCATCTTGATTATTTTCATCTAATTCTGGTTTAATAAAGAAATCTCTTAATTCTACTGTATCTTTAGAATATAAGAATACATCTCTAAAAATACCACTTAAACGAATAAAGTCTTGATTTTCTAAATAACTACCTTTTGACCAGCGATATACTTGAACAGAGATAGTATTTTCTTGTCCTGCAATACTGCCATCAGCATTTGTGTTTAAATAAGGGGTAATATTGTAATCATCGGCAGTATAGCTGTCTTCACCATATCCTACTTTATGTCCATTTACATAAAGATAAAAAGCAGACTCAACACCTTGGAATGATACAAATACTTGACGTCCATCCCAATCATCACTTACTTTGAAACTGCGTTGATAATGAGCCACACTGTTATTTACAGTAGGCGCATGAGCTCCATTCGGATCCATTTCAACACTTTCAAAATTTTGCCATGGATACTGTTGATTAGTATAGATTGGTGGTTCATATTTAAAACTACCATCTTCATTTCTAATCGCTTGAATAGTACTAGGCACACTAACTTTGTCCCATCCTTCACTATCCCAATCAATCGTATCATCATCTGGATCGCTAACACGACCAGCTGGATTTTGAGCGAATTTAAAATCCCACTCACCATTTAATGATGCATAATAATTAGATTTTGAAGGGTCTTTTGATAATGTTGATTTTTCATTATCCATTCCAACTTTAGCGTCATGATACGGAATAAAGTTAGAATGTGCATATTCTCTATTTTCTTCTACTATTTCTAACTCATCGTACCATAACTCTCCTTCATATGGGCTAGCTGCACTAACTAAAATTTGTCCTGATGCTGCAAGACAACTAACAGTCAATGCACTAACTAATATGGAAGGCATAATCTTCTTCATTTCTTTATCCTCCTCCTTTTCCCTTATACTACATATTTTATTAGTAAAGCTTAAAAATTGTAATACAATATTTTATTATCTAGGGAGAAGAATTTATTTTTTTGATATAATATTTTACATTTCTCAAAAAAAATTATACAAAAAAAGGCTCATGACAAGCCTTAATTTATTATTTTACAGTTACTAATTCTAAATAGCTAGTAGTTCCTCCAACACCTGGTGTACCAGCAGTAATCAAAATTTGTTCACCTGGTTCAACACCATTTTCTTTAGCTAAAATTTGCGCATATTCTAATTGTGAAGCACGATCAGTCATTTGTTTACAAACAACACCTTTTACACCCCAATTTAAAGCTAAAGAACGAGTTACTGGCTCATATGGTGTAGCAGCAATTACCATTGATTCAGGACGATAACGAGATACACGTTTTGCAGTTGAACCACTTTCTGTATATACTACGATTGCTGATACTTTGAATTTAGAAGCAATTTCTGCAACTGACATACATATAGCCTCTGAAGGATCTTCTGGAGCAGTTCTAATTGCTTTTCTTAATAAAGAACTATAGTCTAATGTTTCTTCTGTTTTTAAAGCAATCTTAGTCATTGTCATAACTGCTTCTTCAGGATATTTACCTTGAGCAGATTCACCAGATAACATGATTGCATCAGTACCATCATAAATAGCATTAGCAACGTCACTTACTTCAGCACGAGTTGGTCTTGGATTTTCTTGCATACTATCTAACATTTGAGTAGCAGTAATAACAACTTTACCAGCAGCACGACATTTTTTAATTAATTGTTTTTGAATTAAAGGTACATCTTCAGCAGGTACTTCAACTCCTAAATCTCCACGAGCAACCATAATTCCATCTGCTACTTTTAAGATTTCATCCATATTTTCAACACCTTCGCTATTTTCAATTTTAGCAATAATTTGAATTTCCGGATGGCCATTTTCAATTAATAATTTCTTTACATCTAAAACATCTTGAGCACGTCTAACAAAAGAAGCAGCGATAAAATTAACTCCTTGTTCACAACCAAAAGTAATATCAGCAGTATCTTTTGGTGATAAATAATCAAATCCTAATTTAATTCCCGGCACATTAATACCACGTTTATTTTTAACGATTCCATCATTTGCACACACACAAACAATATCAGTTCCTTCAACATGGTCAACTAATAATTCTACTTGACCATCATTAACTAAAATGAAACCACCAGGTTTAACATCTTTATATAATTCTTTGTATGTAATAGTAAAACGATCACTAGTACCTTCAATATCTTCTTGACAAATAGTAACAACTTGTCCTTTTTTAAATTCTGTTTTACCGCCTACAAAATCACCAGTTCTAATTTCTGGTCCTTTTGTATCTAATAAAATCGCAATATTCTTACTTAATTCTTTACTTAATTTACGAACTGTAACAATTCTTCCCCCATGTTCTTCAAAGTCACCATGCGAAAAATTAAGTCTCATTACATTCATTCCTGCAAGAATTAATTTTCTTAACATTTTTTCATTTTCACTTGCAGGACCAATTGTACAAACAACACGAGTTTTCTTTTTTCTTTCTTTTAATTCAAATACCATATCCTGTTTATCCTCACCTTTACATATATTTATTTATATTAACGAAGTTTCATTGCATCTTCGTAAATACCAAAATCCGTCTTACGCTTTTGAGATAATGTTTCAATAATATCTAATCCTTTAATTTCACCATTCACTTCACTTACACAAAGACCGCCTTTACCAGCCTCTAACAATTCAACTGCATATACCCCCATACGAGAAGCAAGTACGCGATCACGTGCTGAAGGACGTCCACCCCTTTGCATATGTCCTAAAACATTAGCACGAGTTTCAAATCCTGTTGCAGCTTCAACTTTTTTAGCTAGTTCATTTACATCTGTAATATGCTCAGTAATAACTACGATTGCATGTTTTTTATCAGATTCTTTTGATGCTTTTAATCTCTCAATTACTTTTTCTTCATCAAAACCAATCTCACTTGTAATAATCATTTCAGCCCCTGCAGCAATTCCTGCATTAATAGCTAAATCACCACAACGACGCCCCATTACTTCAAGAATAGTACAACGTTGATGTGAACTTGATGTATCTCTTAAACGGTCTAAAGCATCAACAATTGTATTTAATGCTGTATCAAATCCAACCGTATAATCTGTATTTGGAATATCATTATCAATTGTTCCTGGAATACCAATACAATTCACACCCATTTCAGTAAGTTTTAAAGCACCAGTGTAACTACCATCCCCACCAATAACAACTAACGCTTCTATTCCTACTTTTTTCATTTGTTCAATTGCAGCTTTTCTAATTTCAGGATCTTTGAATTCAGGAAAACGGGCAGATTTCAAAAATGTTCCTCCCAAATTAATAATATTACGTGTACTATGACGGTCAAACTTAATAAAGTCACCTTCATATAATCCTTTATAACCTAAGCGAACCCCATATACTTCTATACCTTTATTTAAACATGTTCTAGCTACAGCTCGAACAGCAGCATTCATTCCAGGAGCATCTCCACCAGATGTTAATACACCAATACATTTAACCATTGTTTTTCCTCCTAATAACCACATTTTTATTTCCAAGACATTTTAACACAAAAAGATTGATGTTTCCATCAAATCTTTAATATTTTGTATTAAAACATTAATATTTTTTTATCGTAAATCCTTACCTTTTAGCTCTAACGGAATACTAACCGCTTTCATTCTCGAAATCAATCTTTCAACCCTTTCTTTATCACTAGTCTTTAAAGTATAAAGCTTCTTCAATTTCTCCAAAGAGTATTCACTAGTAAAGAAAGTAGCTTTATCATTTTGTAAACGATAAGCCAAAACAGCCGAAAGTACTTCATCTCTTGACCATGGTGTAACACTCTCTCCACCTACATCATCAATAACTAAATAATCTAAATTTTTCATTAATTCGATTGAACTATTAATACCCTCATTTCCAAATGAATTTTTTAAATCCATTAAAAAAGTAGGAAAATGAATAAAACCACATTTAAATCCTTTAATAACTAAACAACGAATTAAAAATCCCATAATAGTACTTTTACCTGTACCACCACTACCATAAAGATAAAATCCTTTATGAGTAGGATTTTTAATATAATCACTCATCATTTTAATTATTGCTGTACCATTACTTTCAGGATCCTGTTTAAATGTTAAATCACTTGGTTTAGTAAGTAAAATACGATTATTAACATTTTTAAGTAAAATACTGTTTAAAATATTTTGATTGTTAAAATGTGTCTGCCCATATCGGCAAGGCGTTAGCGATAAACTGATCTCATCGTCTTGATAATTAAACTGACGAACCATTCCCTTAGATATCTTAGGACATTTTTTTAATGATCTACACCCTTTACAAATATCTAGGTCTTCTTTATAATCTAAAAATTCTATCCAATTTTCTTCAATATCACTACGAGTTAAATGATATTTTTCTAACACCTTAACAATATTATTGTCACTTAATAATTCATTAATACTATTTTCTTTATTTTTATTAAAATTAAGATCCTCAGTAAATAATTTTAGATCCTGAATATTTTTCATGCTACCCTCCTATTCAAATTGACTTAAAAATTCTTTTAATTCCATTTCATCAATATTTTCATCTTTTACCATACTAACATCTTCTTCAGTATCATTATTATTTCGACGATACTTTAAATACAAATTAGCTTCATCTAATGCTTCTTTAACTGTTTTTATTTTTTTACGTTTCCACTGAGCTGCTCGAGCCTGCATAAAAGCCCTAGATAAAACATTATCACATTGTGATAATGTTAGTTCAATTAATACATTCATCACACCTGGTTCTAAATATAGAGATGTCATAATTGATTCAACAATCTGCAAATCATGTTTAAGGGGTTCTCTTCCTCCCTGTTTATCTTTTAATAATTGATATGGGTTAATACTCTCCAAATACTGGATATGAATATTTAATGGGTCATCACCACTAGAGCTTTTATGAATAACTGCTTGTTTATGATAAATCTCTTCAAATTTTTCTGGCATTGCAAGATCATAATAATTTCGACAATTTTTAATTAATAATTGATGAATTAGTTTATCATCTTGAATGCTATCTTTCACTAGTCCTTGCATATCAAGTGCATTGATACGATACATCAAACCTAGTTGTTTAATTATTGTTTCATCATCATTAGTAATAATACTTCTTTTTATTTGATAATCTTTTAATCCCTGATAAAACAATTCTAAATCATATTCATTTTTAATATCTCCATAATCAATATTAAAATAATTCTTTTCAACTAATACTTCATTTGTTCCTTCAAGTAAATTAATATCAAATACATCAGTAAACTTAGCTGTAATATCTTCATAATCATCTAAATTAACAAGTGATGTTTTAAAACATAATTTAGTTCGATATAATTCTTCTTTACCTAATCGCTGTAATAATAAGGGACCTAAAATAGCATGATTAAATATTTTAGCTGGAGCTAAAGGGGTTTTCAAAACATAAAGATATGTTCTTATTTTATTAACATCCTTTTTATATTTCGCTAGAAGTCCAATTGCTTCCAGCTTTAAACACGCTTCATTTAGTTCATTTAATGATAATCCAGTAATTTTTGTTAAACGGCTAAATAGACTTGGAGCTTTAGTTAATGAAAGCTGATCCAACTCTGCATAAAAACTCAAATACAAACTACATGCATCATTACCAATCAAGGGCTGATACAACAACTGTATAGAACGCATGTGAATATTATCAAGAGGATAATTAGCATTCACTGTGTATAAATCAGATAACATTAGCTTCTCCATATTATCTTCCTTTCAAAAATTTTTCAATCTGGTCATATAAATATTCAATACCTTGGCTATTATCTAAAACAATATCTGCCCTTGTTTTTTTTTCTTCAATACTCATTTGATTAGAAATAATTATTTTAGCATATTCTTCATCAATATTATCACGCTTCATCAATCTTTTAATTTCTTGCTGCTCACTTAAATAGACAACAATTATTCGATCACATAAATATTCTAATTTACTTTCAAATAGTAATGGTATATCCAGAAAAATAAATTCTTTATCTAGATTATTAGAGATTTGTTTTTTTATTTCATTAATAACATATGGATGAACAATCTCCTCTAAATCAAGTTTAGCCTGCTTATCATTAAAAATAATTTGACCTAGAGCTTTACGATCAATAGCTCCCTCACCTAAGTTAAACTTTTCTTTAGTAAGTTTAATACAATTATGATCAATAGTTAAAGCATCATACGCTAATTTATCACTATCAACAACTATATAACTTTTATTTTTCAAATAATTAGTAACAGTACTCTTACCAGTTGCAATGCTACCAGTAATTCCAATTACTTCCATCTACATTTTCTCCCTAATTGCATCTAAAATTTTAGCACAATTCACACTATTATCAAGACTCATAATTTTACTTTCTACCTTATTACTTTCTATCAAATCATTAAAGTGAGCTATTTCACTATAAAAATCATCATACTCATATTCAATATGTTTATTAATTATTTGACCATTTGATAATATAATTTGAATATCTAAAGGTCGATGTAATGGTTTTACAATCATCTTACCATGGCTCCCAGTAAAAACTACTTGATTTTCCTTTTTACGATCCATAGCACATTCAACAATTCCTACCTGGTCTTTAAATTCAATTTCAGCAAATACATAACTATCAACCCCGCAATCGTGATATTTACTAGTTACATTCAATCCACTTATTTCAAAATTAAAATAATCATCTAAATAACTTATATTATAAATTCCTAAATCCCATAAACAACCTCCTTGCTTAAGATCAAATAAATAAGAATTTGGATCATATTCTAAATGTTCACTACAAAAACTAGTTTCAATTTTTTTTATCTCGCCAATTACTTTTTGATCTAAAAGGAGATTTTTAGCCTCTTTATATCCTGGTAAAAATCTTGTTTTCATAGCTTCCATTACTAAGATTTTCTCTTTTCTAGCTAATTCTTTTATTTCTTGAATCTGTTTACAATTTATTACTGCCGGTTTTTCTACTAAAACTTTTTTATGAGCTAAGATAGATTTTTTTATCCATTCATAGTGATAAAAATGAGGTAATGCAATATATACAGCATCAATAACAGGATCATCAAGAACTTCTTGAAATGAGCCATAAGCTTTATTACAAGGATATAGTTGTTTAAAGGCTTCAGCTTTTTCAAGTGTTCTGCAGCTTACTGCTTCTAAATTAGCTCGTTTATCATTACTTAAAGCCTTGCAAAAACGACGTGCAATATTACCTGCTCCAATAACTCCCCAATTAATCATTTTACTTTCTCCTTTTTTGACAATTTTTACAATAGTATGTACCTCGTCCTTTAATTGCTTCTTTAATTATTTCACCACCACAATCTGGACATACTTTTTGCATATGCGCTTTTAACTTCACTTGAAACAATCCATCAATTCCATTTGCACTAAATGAATGAATTGTAGTACCACCTTGTTCAATTGCTTCTTTTAGAATCTTAGAAGATACTTCTTTTAATTCCGCAACGCTTTTTTTAGTTAACTTACAAGCAGGTGTATGAGGATCTAAGTGCATTGCAAAACATATTTCATTGGCATAGATATTCCCTATTCCAGCAATAATATTTTGATCTAAAATAGCATGTTTAATTGGTAATTTACATTTATGTAATTTTGCATATAATTCTTTAACATCCACATTAAATGGCTCAGCCCCTAATTTAGATAGTGGTAATTCATTAAGATAGTTATCTAAACTAACTAACTTCATTCTTCCAAATTTACGAGTATCGTTATACCGTAATTGTTTACCATCATCAAGATTAAAAATGATGTGATCATGTTTATTTAAAGGCGTATCTTGATCAACATAATGATACTTTCCTTCCATTCTTAAGTGTGATATAAATGCTATATCATCCAATTTAAAAATCAAAAATTTTCCTACTCGATCAATATCATTGATTATTTGATTACTAACGCTTTTTACAAATTTATCTATATCATCTTCAATAATATTAGGATAAAGAACATCTACCGATACTATTTTTTTCTTTAAAACAAAGTTTTTTAACGTTCTACGAACTGTTTCTACTTCTGGTAACTCTGGCATCTTTTCACCTACTTTAACTCATACCAGTTAACGGCATAATTTCCTTCTGATTTTAACTCTACATCCATCTTAACAGCTGTAGTCATTCCTTTTGCAACAATTTCCATTACTTCATCCAATTCCTCTTTATAAACATCAAGAATCAATTCATCATGTACTTGTAATATCATTTTAGATTTTAGATGATGTTTTTTTAGTAATTCATCAACTTTAATCATCGCCACCTTAATAATATCAGCAGCTGAACCTTGTATTGGAGAATTCATTGCCAAACGTTTGCCAAATTCTTGGCGCATATAATTCTTTTCATTAATTTCACGAATAAATCGTTTACGATTTAGCATTGTTGTAACATAGCCATTCTTTTTACAAAATTCAATATTATTATCCATATAATCCTTTATTTCTGGATAATTTTCAAAATAACGTCTAATAAATTCACGTGCTTCAGCTACTGATACACCAACTTGTTCAGCTAATCCAAAATCTGACATTCCATAGATAATCCCAAAATTTACAGCTTTAGCATTACGACGCATTGTACTGTCAACTTGTTGTTCACTAACACCAAATATTTCACTAGCAGTATGACGATGAATATCTTTATCCTCATTAAACGCTTTAATTAAAGATTTAACCTTTGCAAGATGTGCCAATACTCTAAGTTCAATTTGTGAATAATCAAATGATACCAAATAATCATATTCTGGGATAAAGGCTTTACGAATTAATTTACCCTCTGGAGTCTTTACTGGGATATTTTGTAAATTAGGATCAGTTGAAGATAATCTTCCTGTCTGAGTTAAAGCCTGATTGTAGATTGTATGAATCTTCCCATCTACAAAAACCTGTTCTTGTAAACCAATAATATAGGTGGAATATAGTTTTGAAAGCATTCGATATTTGAGTACTTTATTAATAATAGGATGGATATCTAGAAGTTTATTTAAAATATCTACTGAGGTTGAATATCCAGTTTTTGTCTTTTTAGCAAATGGTAGAGCTAAATCCTCAAATAACACTTCACCTAACTGTTTTGGAGAAGCAATATTAAACTCTTTATGAGCTAATTGATGAATCTCTTTTTCTAATATACTAATTTCCTGTCCAAATTGATTCTCTAACTGCTTTAAAACCTCTTTATCAATCTTTGCTCCCTGATATTCCATTTTTGCTAAAATCTTAGCTACTGGCATTTCTACATCCTTATATAATTCAAACTGATTTTCATGTTGTAACCTATCAATTGCTTTATCTTTTAATATAAAGATAGCTTTTGCTTGTTTTACTAAATGATTAGCAATTATATCAACTTCAGGAATATTCTTTTTAGCTCCCTTACCATATACTTCTTCATCATATAAAACATCGTAATATTCATAATATTCACAAACACTACGAATCTCATCTTTTAAACTTGGATTTAAAATGTATGAAGCTAGTTGTAAATCAAAAACATAATTTCTAATTTCTAAACCATGCCACTTAGAAGAATTTATACATTTTTTTATATCATAACCATATTTTTCAATCGTTTCATCTTCTATAAAGGCTTTAAAGTTATTACAATTTATCGCATTTTCTAATGAAATATAGTATGCCTCACTATCATTATAAATTGCAAAACCAATAATTAATGAACGATGGTAATTAGTGTCATAAACACCTACTACCAATGAACTGTCTCGTTTAATAATTGGTAATGATTCTACAATTTTAATATCTACTTCTTTTTGTGGTTTAATATCTTCATTGTTTAAAGACATTCTTTTTAATAATGAATTCATACTATAACGTCGATAAAAGTCTGCTAATTCATTATAATCATGTCCTGTATATCGATATTCTTCTAAATCAACTTCTATAGGTACATCCTTAATAATCGTGGCAATTCTTTTTGAAAGTATTCCTTGATCAATATTTTCACGAATCTTTTCACCCATCTTACCTTTTAATTCATCAAGATGCTCACTTAAATTTTCTACTGTATGATATTGTTTTAAAAGTTTTAAAGCTGTTTTTTCACCAACCCCAGGAATTCCTGGAATATTATCGGCTTTATCACCCATCAACCCTTTTAAATCTCGCATTTGATCAGGAATCAGACCATAAGTCTCTTTAAACTTTTGGGGCGTAATCTTTTCTAATTCTGCAACACCCTTTTTAGTTAAATAAACACTAATATTATCATCAACTAATTGCAGCATATCTTTATCACTAGTAACAATACTTACTTTAAAACGTTTTTTACTAGCTAATGTAGATACCGTACCAATAATATCATCACCCTCATAGCCTTCAATTTCTTGATACTTAATCCCATGTGCCGTTAAATATTCACGAATCATTGAAAATTGACATACTAATTCATCAGGGGTTGCACTCCGCGTTCCTTTATAAACCTCAAACAAATCATTTCTAAATGTCTTTTTACCATAATCAAAAGCAACCATTAAATATTCTGGATTCCCTTTTAATATATTTTCTAACATATTTGCAAAACCATAAACTGCGTTAGTTGGAATACCATCCTTATTTACCATCATATTCCCCATTGCTGCAGTTGCATAATAAGCTCGATACAACAATGAATTTCCATCTATCATTACTAATTCTTTCATCTCTACCCATCCTTAACGTACATTTTTAGCCTGGTTAACTACCAGTGATAATTTATCGCGATAATTCACTTTTCCTTCAATCAAGTAAATTTCCCCACGAACTAATATTCTTTTTAAAACCTGAAAACTACTCGCAAAAACTACTCCATCAATATTTCCTGTTTCATCATAGCCTTCTATAAAACACATTTCCTCACCTTTTTTATCAACAATAACCTTTACTCTTGATAACGCAATTATAACTCTTACCTGTTTATTAATATGATTTTGCAAATCACTTATATTAATAATTCCTTGATCAAAATTTCTTTTTATCAAAGCAATTGGATGCATAGATAAATATACTCCTAATACCAGTTTTTCTTCTTCTAAAACTTTTATCCGATTATCTTTAACAATTGTTAATAATGGTGGTTCCTCAATTCCTACAGAATTCTTTAACTGTGCATACTCAATAATTTTATGTAAATTTTCTTTAACAGTACTTCGATTCAACTTAAATTCATCAAATGCCCCAGCCATAATCAAACTATCAATCATCTTACTATTTAATTTACTCGTTTCCATTCGCGAAATAAAATCAAAAATATCTTTAAATGATCCTTTTTTTCTTTCTTCTGTAATTGCCTTATATCCTGCATACCCAACATTTTTAATAGCCAAAAGTGAATAGCGAATATTACCATCCTCAACTTTAAAGCGATCAGTAGAATAATTAATTGATGGTGGTAACAATTTTACTCCATATTTTTTACCTTCCTGAATACAATTTATCTTACTACTATCACTACTTTGTTCATTAGATAACAAAGCGCTAAAAAACTCTAAAGGATAATTAGCTTTTAAATATGCTAACCAGTATGCTACATATCCATATGCAACAGAATGTGATTTATTAAAACCATAATCAGCAAATTTTTCAATTAAATTAAAGATTTTAACTGCCTCTTCTTCACTAAACCCATTAGCAATTCCACCACTAATAAAATCAGTTTTCATCGAAGCCATCAAACTAGCAGTTTTCTTTGACATTGCTTTTCTTAAAATATCAGCTTTAGCCAATGAAAAACCAGCCACCTTTCTAGCGACCTGCATTACTTGCTCCTGATATATTATTATTCCATATGTAGATTCTAATATTGGTTTTAAACATTCTAAAGGGTAAGTAATTGCTTCTTGTCCTTTTTTTCTTGCAATATATGAAGGAATATTAGCCATTGCTCCAGGTCTAAATAAAGCAATTGCTGCAATAACATCATCTAAACAATCACACTGCATCTTGATTAAAAGATTTTTCATTCCTGGAGATTCTAATTGAAAAATTCCAAAAGTATCTCCACGACTTATCATTTGATAAGTTTTTTTATTATGTAAATCAATTTCATTAATATTTATTTTTAACTGATAATTTTTTTCTATATCTTTGATTATATAATCAATTATTGTTAGATTTTTCAAGCCTAAAAAATCCATTTTCAACAAACCTACTTCTTCAATATAATCTTTTGAATATTGAGTTATGATTCCCTCATTAGGACCTCTAACTAAAGGAACAACTTGATCTAGAGGTTCACTAGATAAAACAACCCCTGCTGCATGTGTTGAAATATTTCGTGGTAATTTTTCAACCGTAAATACAGCTGGCATAATCTTACGTAATGCAGGATCTTTGTTGACCATTGATTGGAAATTATAGGATGTCTCAAAAACCTCTTTAGCACTTTTGCGATTTTTATAACTAGTTGGAATATTTTTAGTTAATAGCTCTAATTTAGGTAATGGAACACCTAAGACTTTTCCTAAATCTTTGATTGCTACTTTAGGTCCATAAGTTGAAAAAGTAACAATCTGAGCTACATGTTCTTGTCCATATTTATTGGTAACATACTCAACGATTTCATCCCGTCGATCATCTTGAAAATCAATATCAATATCAGGCATACTAATTCTTTCTTCATTTAAAAAACGTTCAAACAATAAATCATATTTTAAAGGATCGACATTAGTAATTCCTAGTACATAAGCAACAAGACTGCCTGCAGCTGAACCTCTGCCCGGACCAACAAGAATTTTATTTATTTTTGCATATCTTACATAATCAAAAACAATCAAAAAATAATCATCAAAGCCCATTTTAGTTATAACATCTAACTCTTTTTTTAATCTCTTTAAATATTTAGGCTCAATATTTTCTCCTTTAAAACGTTTTTTCAATCCAACTATACATAACTGGCGTAAATATTCATTTGCTTTACCATTTTTAGGTACTGGATATTTTGGTAGATGCATTTGATGGGTAGGAATAGTCACATTACACATAGTAATGATATAATCCGTATTATCAATATATTTTTTATCAAAACTACTTTCCATCTCATAACTAGATTTAAGATATAATTGATCTGTTATTAATTCATGATTAATATCCAATGTAACTCCTTTAATAAAGGCTTGTAATAATTCTAAAGCATATGCATCTTTATTATCAAGATATCGTACTTCATTTGAAACACAAACTGGAATATTTTCTAACAATGCTAAAGCAATAAGACGTTCATTTATATTCTTTTGCATTGCCAAAGCATGGTCTTGTAAACAAATATAAAAATATTTAAAACTATTTTTAAATAGACGTAAATATTTTAACACCTCAGACTCTAGCTCTTTTAATAAGAGTCTTTCAATTATACCTTCTTTACAAGCTGATAAAATAAATAAATGTTCTTGATATAATGAAAGTTTCTCTAAAGTGATAGCTTTATTATCACTTAATGAAATATCACTAGTTATTTTAACTAAATTAAAATATCCTGTCGTATCTTTAGCTAATAATATTAACGGATAGATTTCATGGTCAATTTCAACACTAGCTTCTAAACCATAAATTGGTTTAATTCCATATTTTTGACAATAACGAGTAAACTCCATTACTCCAAACATATTATCTTTATCAGTTAAAGCTAGTGCCTCATAGTGGAGATCACTAGCTTTTTTACACAAATCTTCAATTAAAATCGTACTATTTTGAAAACTGTAAGCACTGTAAACTTGTAAATGACCTAGCATTGTCTCCACATCCTTTCATAATGTATTATACCACCAAACAGTTCATTTAAAAATGATTATTATAGAATTGCTCGAAACGAAAATAAAATAATCATGATTGATAGATATAAACATAGACACATATAAATAGTATCAAAAAAAGCAAATGTTGAAACTGCTAAAAGCCAAACTCGAAAACAATATAATGCTAAAATATAAAAATGATATTGAACCTGTAAAACACAAAATCTTTTTTGCCATCCAATAATAACGATTGAAAGCAAGGCAGCAATCAAATGAAAAGGTATGATCCACATTGGACACAATACCTGCATCATTAAAATTACCCCACAGATAAACTGTAATTTTTTTATTCGTATCAACATATAATCACCTATGGTATTATATGAAATTTTATCAATAAAAATGAAAAGAAGTGGAAAATCAAAAAGATTATTCCACTATAAAAAGTGCTTAGTTAAAGCTTTTGTCAATTGATCAGGACAGCTAGTTGATTTCATTGCGCACTTAATACCTTGTAGCCGCTCAATTACATCTGATACTTTCATTCCTTTAACAAGCGCTCCAACACCTTGGGTGTTACCAGAACATCCTCCAATAAACTTTACATTATTGACTATTCCATTACTGACATCAATTATAATTTGTTTAGCACATACCCCTTGAGGTTGAAACTTAACTTCCATTACAAATACCTCCTTATTTACAATTATTATAGTTATATATAAAAGTAAAGCAAATGATTTGCTTTACTTTCTAACCAATTTAACAATCGTTGTCAAATATGAATTATGGCAAGATGAATCTAATGCTACGATTTTTTCTAATCGATAATTACTTTCTAAATCTGCTAGATCTTTTGCTAATGTTGTATAAGACTGGCAGCTATATATAATTGTTTTAATTTTAGCAATCTTAATACTATTTTTAATTGTATCACTTAACCCAAACCGTTCATTTTCAATTATTAGTGTATCATAGATTTTCTTTTTTGCATATGTAATGACCTTACTATCAATATCACCTGATATAAATGTAACATTTTCTTTTCTTTTTGCATTCATTTTTGCATCTTCAATATGATATTTTTTTTCATCAATAGCAATGATTTCTTCATGATTTAAATCAGATTCTAATATCCCAATCCCACAATTTAAAGAGATTATTTTTTTGCTGTCTTGTAACATCGATTTAATACAATTTATCTGTTTATAATATACTAACATATTTTCTGGTAACTTAGATTTCACTGATACTAAATACTTTTTATCCTCATTGTATAACTCTAAGCGACTTGCTCCAAATAACTTCGTATAACCTAACTCATCAAACTCTTGATATTTAGATGTATTGATTGACATAAAAATACTTACAATATGCGGCAGTTGACTAATTTGTTTTACAATCTCTTCTTTCAAGCCATCACGACCAGTAATAAAAACTAACTGTATCTGTTTATCAATTAATTTTATTTTGATGAATCTTAAACCGGTTTTAAACTTATCATTATATATCTTGCACTTATTATTTGTTAGAACTGTTTCTAAAGCACTCAATGTTTCATTTATCATTGGATGTTGTTTAAAACATTTAGTCATTAGCGTTAAATATTTACTATCACGTTGATAAATACCAAATGTTATCTTTCCTTTAAATTCGACAATTGGCAAATTCACACTAGTAATAAATCCTTCTTGTTTAGGTGAAGCTATAACATCTTTAAAGACAGTTTCATTTAAATTATAATTAGTATATTTTCTAATTGCTTCACGTATTGCTTCTTTTTTAGTTGTTAACTGCTTAAAATAATCTAAATGCAACATTGTACATCCTTGACAATTTTCATAAGCTTTACAACGTGGGCTGATCCGATCTTTTGATGCCTTGATAATACTAACTAACTTACCTTCATAATATGAACGTGTCTGTTTAGTTATTTCAACGACAACTTCTTCCTGTGGCAATGCTCCTGGAACAAATATGATCTTACGATCGATATATCCAATACCTTCACCATTAATTCCTAACTTCTTAATCTCAATATTTTTTTTCATCCTACGATCTCCTCTTTCTCTAGAGGTTTTCTTCCTCTTCATCGTCTGTTTCATCAAGAATTGATACTTTTAACTGTGCAATTCTATTTTTATGCATTTTCACAATTCTAAACAATACATTTTCAATTTTTACTTCTTCATCTATTTCTGGTACTTTGGAAATTTCACCTAATACCAATCCTCCAATTGATTCAAAATCTTCAGAATCAAAAGAAGTCTTTAAGCGATCATTTACCTCATTTAAGTTTAGGCTTCCATCAACTAGATATTCATTATCACCTAGCGAAATAATTTCTTCCTCTTCCTCTTCATCATACTCATCATCTATTTCACCAACAATTTCTTCAACAATATCTTCAAAAGTAACTATTCCAGTCATTACTCCATATTCATCAAGAACTATTGCTAATGTTGCGTGTTCTTTACGCATCGACGCAAAAACATCTGCTACTTCATTAAACTCATAAACAACAAATGTGTCACGCATATAATCTTTAACTAGAAATTCATCAGGATCGATATTAAAAAATAATAAATCTTTAACATTCAATACCCCAACAATTTCATCAAATGATTCACTATGAACAGGATAACGTGAAAATTGACTACGTTGATATGTTTCCATTAATTCCTCATATGAACAATCATCAGGAATACTTTCAACATGTATCCTTGGTGTCATGATCTCTTTTATTTCAGTTTCGCCAAATTCAAACACATTATGAATCATTTCTTTTTCTTGTTCTTCTAATACACCCTCTTCATGACCAACAGTTACAATTGTTTTTAAATCTTCTTCTGTCATTGTTGGTCCATTATCTTTATCACCGCCTAAAATTTTAATAAAGAAACCTGTGATAATATTTAAGAAAAATACAACCGGAGTAAATATCATGCAAACAAATGATACAAACCCTGATAAAAATAATGCTATTGCATCAGCATTCTTTGTTGCAAATGATTTTGGTGTAATTTCACCAAAAACTAAAATCATTAACGTTACTACCCCAGTTGCCCCAGCAACTAAGGTAGCTGAATCACCAAATAATGAAATCACAAACGAAGTAGTTAATGATGATGCTCCTATATTTACTAAATTATTTCCTACTAATATTGAACTAAATAAACGATCCGAATTAGATAACAGCTTTTCTACTGTTAGTGCTCTTTTATTTCCTTCTTCAGCTAAGTTTCGCATCCTAATCTTATTTACTGATAAAAATGCTGTTTCAGTACAAGAAAAAACACCTGAAAAAATAATTAAAATGACAAATATTATAATATTGGTTATCTGGGTCGGGTCCACAATAAATCTTATCTCCTTATTATTAATTTTGTCATTATCATATTATAAACTATATAAAAAGTCAAATTTGTATTTATCAACCTAACATAATAACAACTGTATAACCCGCTTCTACATACTCACCAACTCGTGGTAATTGATCAATAACTTTATCTCCTTCACCAATAAATTTAAAATTTAACTCGAAATTACAAACTTTAGTATGTAAATCATATAAGGATTACATTAATTCTCTAAATTTTCATAATATTCAACGCGTTAACTGTCAATATTTATATGGATTGGACATACTCACTATTATCACAGTATTTCTATTTTCAAAATATTATAATAAGAATCATCCGTCTTATGTTCAAACCTTGTGGTAAAACTCATGTTGTCTTAGTTGGAGATATAATCCCTTTTGTTACTTTAACTTTCCATAATCTAAAATTATTATCACTAACCTATCTCTCTTTTATTACCTTAAACATAGGTTTGCCAGCTTTATGGTTGATTATTTCACTATTTGTATATTTAAAAAAGGGGAACATTTTTCCCCATTATAATTTAGTATCTAAAACTCCAAAATCCTAAATTATTTTAGATTACCATTTATTCTACCATTGAAGAATAGTTTCAACCTCCTTTAATCTTCTTTTCTTCTTAATACTATATATCCAGCTGCACTTAAAAATGTAATTGCTGTAAATATTCCTATTAAATTAACATCACCTGTTTTTACACTTGGAGCTATATCACCATTATTTACTGGTTTTTCTATAATGTTATCAACTAGTATACTTGAATTAGCTTCTAATCCTGCTATTGCTTTTGTTAATCTTTCTTGTGCATTATTTACTTGTTCTGCTGTTGCATTTGGATTATTTAATATTGCATTTGCTTTTGCTACTTCTTCA
>NZ_JBKTWO010000038.1:0-27135 GCF_047249845.1 Thomasclavelia sp. | reverse complement strand
ATAGCACAAAAAACACCATCATAAAAGCATATTTAGCCTCTCTCTTCTAAAAATCCTTAAATTCACATTTTATTTAAACATAAAATTAAAAAAGACAACATAAATCTAAATAGAATTATATTGTCTTCTAATATTTACGGCTCTATTGAAACAAGAATCACATCACCGCCAATGCTAACAACACATTCAAACGGAATAATTATACATGGTGCTTCTTTAAAAAAACAAAACAATTTAAAGAAACTATACTTTTCTACTACAATAGCTTGAATACTTCTAGTACACCAGTCAATTTCAATATCACTTATAAAGCCTACTTTACAGCCATCTACTACATTTACAACATCTTTAGATTGCAATTTTACAAATCTCATCAAATCACCATTAATATATATGCTTATTTTAGGTAATTATGTAGATTGTTTAATGCTTTTCTTTCAATTCTTGATACTTGTGCTTGAGAAATAAATAATTCTTTAGCTATCTCACTTTGAGATAATCCTTCAAAATATCTTTGTTTAATTACTTGATGTTCTTTTTGATCAAGTAATTTTAATGCATCATATAAATCTATTTTTTCATTAGTCCTTGATACAACTGTTTTATCATCACTTAAGGAATCAATCATCTTTAAATTATTACCATCATCATTTTTCACTTCTTCTTGCAATGAAGAAACACTATTTGTTGATAAAAGTGCCTCAATTATTGCACCTTGATCAGTCTCTAATTCATCAGCTAGTTCTTTTATCGTAGGTTCACGTTGGAATTTAGCTAAATAATGATCTTTGACTTTCAATACTTTATAAGCGAGATCACGAATCGAACGAGAAATCTTAATTTGATGATTATCACGTAAATAGCGCTTCATCTCACCAATAATTAAAGGAACAGCATAAGTTGAAAACTTCAAGCCATAACTAGTATCAAAGTTTTCAATTGCTTTTATCAAACCAATCACTCCAACTTGAAACAAGTCTTCACTACTATCACTTCGACCATAGAAACGCTTAGTCATCGAGATAACCAGCTTTGCATTATCATTAACTAATTTTTCTTTAATTTCAGGATCTTTAGTTGCTTGATATTGATCAATCAACTCATAAGTTTCTTTAGTTGTAAGTCTCTTTTTTGGTTCATGATAACCGTTTATAATAACTTGATAATTATTCATATTTGCCTTCTTTCATCCTTATTTTTAGCAAATATGACAAATTTATACTTATTTTATTTCATTATAATTTAATTTGTTTCTTAATTTTTTTATAATTTTTTTTTCGAGTCTTGATATATATGATTGTGATATTCCCATCATTTTAGCAACATCTTTTTGTGTTAGTTCATCATAATTCATTAAACCATATCTAAACATCAAAATTTCTTTTTCACGCTTTGATAAATCTTTAAAAGCTTCATAAAACATTGTTTTTTGATCACTTTGTTCTAATTCATTTTTAACAATATCACTATCAGTTCCAATAATATCTGATAACAATAACTCATTACCATCATAATCTATGTTTAATGGTTCATCCAATGAAATCTCATGTCTCAATTTATTATTTTTTCTTAAAAACATCAATATTTCATTTTCAATACAACGTGATGCATAAGTCGCAAGTTTAATATTTTTATCAGATTTAAATGTATTAATAGCTTTTACTAAACCAATCGTTCCAATACTAATTAAATCTTCTATACCTCCATTTTGTGCTGTATCATAACGTTTTGCAACATAGACTACTAAACGCAAATTATGTTCAATCAGTAAATCACGGGCATCACTATCACCGTTAGCTAATCTTTCTAACGCCTCTTTTTCTTCAAGGGTTTTTAATGGTGGTGGTAAAATATCATGCCTGCCAATATAATAAAGATATTTAGTTTTATTTAATAGTTTTAAAATAAATTTGATCATTACAAAACTCCTCCCATTAAGGCTTTATTTAATAAACATTCATATTGGATTCCATTAATAATCCCAATATAAATATCTTGTAACAACTGCTTATTTACAGTTATTTGATTTACTTTAATGATTTCAATATATTCACTTCTTAAATCATTTAATTCCATGATATCAATAATATCATAATCCTCAATTATTCCTGTTTTAATTAAAATTAATGGAAATCCCTCATAATAAACTTCATTTCCACTATCTAAAAAGCCTTCAATTAAATACTTCTTACCACTATACTCCAATTCCATTGGATACAAATAAGTTTCAATTCTAACCTTTCTCTTCAAATAAATAATAAACATTACTTGCATTAAAATCACTAATAAACCAATTACAAATAACATCATACTACTAGTATTTAACGGTGTAATTAAAATCCCATTATAAATAAAAGCATCAGGAATAAGTGAACTAGTAAAAAATAAAGTTGAAAAATAAATAAAAATAAAAATTGGATAATATAAAAATATTTGTTTATGATATAAATAATAAAATATGACCATCCAAATAATAAGAATAATCCAACTATATTTATCAACATATATTAGCAAAGTCCCTAAACTTAAAACCAAACTATGTTTAAGTACTTGTAAATATGTCATTTCCTTACTTAGTAATATTCCCATCATTTCCAATGATACTAAAATAATTAAAAAATTACTTAAATAAGTAAATTCTATATAAACCTCCATTTCTTCTTCACCCCTTGTTATCATATCGCTTTCAGAATTAAAAATATGTCAGTAAAAGAAAAACAAATCTGTTATTAACTTTTATAAATAAAAAAGTATCCTAAATCAATAGGATACTAATTAGATTCTTTTATTGCCTTAATAACAGCATTCCTAAAACCGTTAGCCTCAAGAGTTTCAACGCCCTTAATTGTTATTCCTCCTGGTGAACAAACCTGATCCTTTAAAATTCCTGGATGTAAAGCAGTTTCTTTTTGCATCATCCCTGAACCAATTAATGTTTGACTAGCAAGTTTATAAGCAACATCACGTGGTAAACCTAAGCTCACACCACCATCTGCCATAGCTTCAATAAACATGTAAACAAATGCAGGTCCACAACCACTAATACTTCCTCCAGCTTTCATTTGATAACTAGGAAGAATTAAAACCTCGCCAATACTTGAAAACATCTCTACTACAAACTCTAATTCCGTAGCAGTTAAAGAATTTTCTTTTTCTAATAATGTCATTCCTTTTAATACCAAAGCTGGGGTATTTGGCATAACTGATAAATGTCGTGTAGTCGGTAATAGTAATTGATCAAATTTATCATTATCATAACCTGCAACAATTGAAATAACTGCTTTATCATTTAATTTATCTTTGATTTTAACAATTACTTCATCGACAATATTAGGCTTTATAGCAAGTACTACCAAATCTACTTTTTCTACTAAATCTATTTCACTATCACAACTAATAATATTAAAATCATGATTCATTCTTAATAATTTTTCTTGATTGATATCAAAAGCATAAACTTTATCACCTTTAATAAAATTACTTTTAATAATTCCTCCAGCAATTGCGCTAGCCATATTCCCCATACCAATAAATCCAATTTTTTTCATACTTAAATTCCTCCTTTATTAAAAAAGCTAACAATGTTAGCTTATTAATTAAATCCTTCTATTTTTAATGAATGCAGGTGGAAAATCACTATCATCATCGTCATCATCCATCTCAAAACGTGCTGATAATGGAACTACATCCTCACTAGTACGTGATTTCAACATATTAGCACGCTGCTCAAATTCATCTTCTTTATCTTCTTCAAAACCTGTTGCAATAACAGTAACGATGATATCATCATCTAAATTATCATTAATTGCAATCCCTAAATATGTATTAATATCATCACCAACTTCTTGAGAAATTGTTTCCAATGCAATATTAGCATCAAATAACGATATATTTGGTCCTCCAGTTACATTAATGATCGCATCTTTAGCCCCCGCTACTGACACCTCTAGCAATGGTGAAGAGATTGCTCTTTTAGCAGCTTCTTTAGCTTTATCATCTCCAGAAGCCATACCTATACCAATTAGAGCATTTCCACGATTTTTCATAACTGCAGAAACATCAGCAAAATCAAGGTTGATAAAAGCTGGAATCGCAATTAAATCTGTAATGGTTTGCACCCCTTGTCGCAAAACATTATCCGCTTCTCTAAATGCTTCTTGCATTGGACGACCACCAATTAATTGTAAAAGACGATCATTTGATACAGTAATAATTGAATCAACATTTGCACGTAATTCTTCTATTCCTGAAATCGCCTGTTTTTTTCTTTTCATTCCCTCAAAAGTAAATGGCTTAGTAATTACTCCTACAGTTAACGCCCCTAATTCACGAGCAATCTTAGCAAAAACAGGAGCAGCACCAGTACCAGTTCCACCACCCATACCAGCAGCAATGAAAACCATATCGGCACCTTCTAAAACTTGACGAATATCTGCTTCAGATTCAAGAGCTGCTTTTTTTCCGATTTCTGGTTCTCCACCAGCTCCTAACCCTTTTGTCAAGTCACGACCTAATTCAATTTTGTTTTTTACTGGTGAACGTTTTAAAACTTGTAAATCAGTATTTGCGACATAGAATTCTACTCCTTCTACCCCTTCTTCTACCATTCGATTTACAGCGTTGTTACCACCACCACCAACACCAATTACTTTAATTCGTGCTACTTGTTCAAATCCTAATTCTTCACTCATGATAACTTGTTTCCTCTCTTTTTATATTAATCTTCACTAAAAAACGTATCCAATAACTTAGACACTTTGCCACTTTGATTTTTAGGCACCGATTTAGTTAACCCCTTAAATCGAATTGACATAGTACTTGTGATATCTGGTAAAACTAATGATGGTGTATACTCACCAACAATTTGTTTTCTTTCCATTAAATAATAAATCATACCAATTGAAGCAACTAATGACATATCACGCGCTCCAATTGTTTCAGGACGATAAATTCTAACAGGACATTCCAATACTTCGCTAGCGATCGTATCAAGTCTTTCTAACTCTCCTCCACCACCAACAATTAAAGTTTCATATTTACCCCCATCATCAATTACAGTAATCTTTTCTTTAATTTTATTCATTACTTCATAAGCAGTTTCATTTAATAAATCTGCCAGATCCTGTTGTGTATAGTCGCGTTTCTGCCCTTCAACAACAGTAGTATGGATAATATCATTTTGCCCCTTATTAATATCTAAAGAGCCATACTTGATTTTATAAGCTTCTGCCTGGTTCATAGAAATTTGCATATTTTGTGCAATATTTCTAGTAAAATCATAACCCCCAACCTGACAAACAGTCAAGTACTGTAAATATCCATCTTTATAAAATGAAACTGTCGAAGTCTTATAACCCATATCAATCAATACCGCACCCTCTTGAAGGTAAACAGCATCAAAAGCCTCTTTAGCACATGCAAAAGCATTAATGGTAATGTCAAGTACTTCTATCCCGCATTTTTCAACAACTGATATATATGGATAAAGTAATTCTTTACTAGTTGTAATAACTAACGAATCTACAATCAGATTTCTTGAAACTTCTCCAATCGGTGCTTCAATAGTAGCTCCTTTATCACTATGATATCTAACTGGAATGATTGATACTACTTCTTCATCTTTAGAGCGTTTAAACTTTGATGATAAACGTAGAACTCTAACAATATCATCACTAGTAATCTTAGAGCCAGCTTCTGAAAGACTGACACTACTATCACTTTGATATAATTTAGCTTTTATAGTTGGAATTGTTAAAGCGACGCTAGTAATCTTTGTTTCTAAAAATGCTTCCGCTTCATCAATTACTTTTCGTATATCTCTTGTTAAGATACGGTCATCTTCAATAATTCCCTTTTTCACGCCATGACTAGGAATTGTTTTAACAAATAATACGTTTACATTAATGTTACTTATCTCAGCAACAAGAAACTTTAATGTTGCACTACCGATATCCAAAACAGCGTAAATATTTTTCATCACGTATCTCCTTTTCTTAATATATACAATTCTAGCATAAAAACGACAGTTTTTAAACTCCTTTAATTATCATAAGTAAAAAAATTACTTACTTCGATATACATATTTTCCTAAAAAATCATAATATTTATCATCAGGATATTTTTCCATTAATAAGGCATAATAATTTCCTTTTAATTGTTCTGCCATATCATCATATCTTAAATAAAGAATTTTCCCATCATCCATAATAAACTCACATCTTGTTTCATCTGCAGTTTGGGGAGCATAATTAATATCAGAAATCTGATTAATAACTTGTGATGGGATTTTTGCAAATTCTTTACCAAATGCTTCCAAACGCTCATAATCAAAATTATTTAAACGTGGACACCGTTGAACATAATTAACAAGCCGACCACTGTCATCTTTTGCTAACCGACCAGTTTCATCAATTACATATAAGATATTATCAATTATGCATTGACCAATTGGATCGGCCTCAACCACTTTAATCGTAACATCACCAAATAAACTTTTTGAAACTTTCACATCTTTAACCAAGGATACCTTTTTAATCCTTGATGCAATAGCATCTGTATTAGTAAAAAAAATGTAATCTTGATGTAAATTAATTTTAGCAGCATCAACGATTTCCTGGCGTTCTAATCGATTAATACCATTAACAGTAATTGATTTTAGACGACTATAATCACTAATGAAAAAAGCAATAATCAAGATAATTATTAAAATAACCAGCAAAATTTTAATTCTTCTTTTTCTCCGTTTTACTTTCCTTTTTTTTAAAATTGCTCTTACTTGATCACGGTCATAATCATTATAAACAGTTCGCTGCTTCTTTGCCATACTCTACTCCCAATTAACCAAATCAACCTCACGCTTTAACTTCACATTAAACTTCTCAGCCACTTTTTCTTGTACCAGCATGATTAAGTCATATATATCTTTAGCACTAGCATAACCATTATTAACAATAAAATTAGAATGTTTAGGTGAAATTTGAGCCCCACCTATTTCATATCCTCTTAAACCACATTCATCAATATATTGCCATGCCGCTTTATTTTCATGATTTCTAAATACACTTCCCGCACTAGGCATATTCCATGGTTGACTTGACATTCTCCGTTCTTTACGTTTATCTAAAACAGCTTTGATCTCATTTGGATCTTTAGCCGTCAATTCAAATTCTGCTTCAAGAATTATTAATCTATGATTATCTTGACAGATTGAATGGCGATAAGAAAATTCCATCTGTTCTCTATCATAAGTCACTACTTCACATTTCTCATTTAAAAGGGTTACAGTTTTAACAACACTAGCAATATCATACTTATAAGCTCCCGCATTCATGTAAACCCCCCCACCTATCGTACCAGGAATTCCACCCATGAACTCAAAACCACTTAATCCAATCTTAGCTGCCTGATAGGATAACGTAATCATCGGTACTCCTGCTTGGGCCTTAATAATCGAACCATTTATCTTTACTTCTTTAAAACACTCATTTAACGAAATAATAACTCCTTCATATTCCTTATCTGAAAACAATAAGTTAGATCCGCGTCCAATTACCATATGCATGATTCGATGTTTACGGCAATATTTAATTGCTTTTACTAAGCTGTTAATATCTTTTACCATTAAATATATTCTTGCAGGTCCTCCTACTTTATAAGTTGTATGTTTATAAAGAGGTTCATCTTCAATAATTTTTCCAACATCTAAATCTGTTAAATCATCTTTTATTTGTGAAAACTTCATTTTAAGCTCCTAACATTTTTTTGATCAATTTATAAATATCATTAAGTGCATTAGGTTTTCCTAATGCTTTAGCATTTTTTTTCATACTCTCTTGAACTATTTGATTACTTAAAATATAATCAACTTCTTTAACAAAATCCTTACTATTCAATTCTGTTTCAAGAATCATTTTAGCAGCATTACGCTCTGCTAATTCTCGAGCATTATACTCTTGATGATTTGCCGCCACATATGGACTAGGAATCAAAATCGCAGGTATTCCGATTGCTGTAATTTCAGCAATTGTTGAAGCTCCAGCTCTTGATACTACTAATGACGTATTTTTTAATACTGATGGCATATCATCAATATAGGGTACTAATTTCACATTTTGTTTTAGCTTTCCTAATTTAGCACTCATTTCTTCAAAATTATTTTTACCTGTTACATATAATACCTGATAATCCTTTTTTTCAAAGCTTCTTAATGATTCTAACATCTTTTCATTAACTGATTTTGAACCAAGAGACCCCATTACAATAGTTACTAAAGGTTTATTTTTATCTAAATCATATTTATGAAAAATATCTTTTGGTTTGATTGAAGCAATGACACTTGCGCGAGGATTTCCTAATTTATAAGTTTTTTCCTTAGGAAAATGTTCATAAGCTAAATCATAACAACAAACAATTTTATCAACATGTTTAATTAGAATTTTATTTGTCAAACCAATAATTGAATTTTGTTCATGAATCATCGTTTTATAACCCAATCTGCTAGCAGCTTCCACAACGCTAGCACTTGGATAGCCACCAAAACCAATTACAATATCAGGATTAAATTTTTTGACTATTTTTTTAGCTGTAAAAATTGATTTTACAAAAATCATCATCGCTATCCCTTTTTTAATTGGGTTACCTACTAATCCCTGAACATTTAACCCAACATAATCATATCCTTGTTGAGGAACTACTGTTGATTCCAAACGATCTTTAGTCCCAACAAACAAAAACTCACTGTCAGGTTCTTTTTCTTTTATATATTCAACCAAAGCCAAGGCAGGATAAAGGTGTCCTCCTGTTCCTCCGGCTCCAACAATTACTTTCATCATCTCACCTCTATGCAATAGTATATCATTAATACATTGATTTTGAAATATTTAATACAATTCCAATAGCAATAAGCGTTATTGTCAATGACGATCCTCCATATGACATCAATGGAAGTGTAACACCTGTTACTGGGAATAATCCTACCACAACTCCAAGATTAATTAAAGTCTGAATTCCAATCATTGAAATAATTCCAATCATTAAAAAACTACCAAACAAATCTTTTACCTTCATTGCCTGATTAAATACAGTAATAAACATATAGCCATATAATCCAACCAATAGTATTCCCCCAACTAACCCAAACTCTTCTAAATATATAGCAAAAATAAAATCTGTTTGTGGCTCTGGTAAATAAAAATGTTTTTGGACACTATTATTAAATCCAACTCCTAAAATTCCTCCTGGTGCAATCGCATATAATGATTGGATAATTTGGAAGCCACTACCTAAAGGATCAGCAAACGGATTTAAAAAAGCCACTATTCTAGCTAACCGATATGGTGCAGATGCAATCATCAAGACAATTCCAATTACTCCCAAAACTCCCAGCATCACAAAATATTTAAAAGGAAAAGGACTAACAATCAACATTACAATGATTGAACATGCCATAACTACCCCACTACCAAAATCCGGCTGTAACATAATCAACCCAAACCCTAAACCTAATATTAATAATAACTTAAAACTAGCTTTTAATTTCTTTAGTTCATGATAATGATTACCAATATAATTAGCACTATAAATAATCATTGCAATCTTAAACAATTCCGAAGGCTGTAAAGAAATAATACCCAAATTAAACCAGCTTCTAGACCCACCACGAACCGCTCCAATTCCTGGAATCAATACTAAAACCATTAAAATAAAAGATCCTATCAAAAGCTTATTAGCATTCTTTTGATAAATATGATAATCTATTTTAGAAAAAATAAACATTGCAATTATACCAATTACTGCAAAAATTCCTTGTCGTTTAATGTAATACAATGAATCATTAAATTTATATCCGGCCCAAATATTAGAAGCACTATATACCATCATTAAGCCTATTACAACAATTATTAATACTGAGATGACTACTCTTCTACTTTTCATATACTTACCTCCATTTTAAGTATATGATTTTAAATTTTAATAAATGAAAAAAGCTTACTTTTATAAGTAAACTTTATTTATTTCCATCACTGTACTTGTATAAATAGTATGTAATTGTTTTATATATAAAATCGGTTATAGCTAAACGAATAAAATATTCATTAAATGAAAAGGGTATTTCAAATGTGATTAAATCATCACTTTGAAGGTCGCTTTTTTGACCAATAAATATTTTTTTATTATTTTTAAATAATAAACTTTGATCATATTCAGAATTGATATTACTATGATCAATAAAATCCTGATAACAATGTAAACCATCACAGATAATTATTAATGTTTCTTGATCGATGTTATTAATTTGACTATCAAAATCTTTTTTATTTAAATATCTAGGTAAAATGACTTTTTTTTGATTATAAGACAAAATATCTTGAAATTCATAAAATAATGGTATCTCACATATTTCACCAATAATAAAAATCTTATTTGCTTCATATAATTCTCTAGCAAATTTTTTTATTTTTGAAAATGTAATAGTTTTTTCTACTTCATTAAAAAATTCATTTTTTAACTTTATATAATCTTTTGAACCATCTTTAATAAACATCAGTTTTGCATTCATTTTTAATTGAGCTAAGCGTTGTTGTTCCATCAAAAATTCAGCTTGCAAATCACTACAAAATCGTTTCCATGAATCATAGCCAAAGTAATTACAAAACTTTAGTATCGATGTCTTTGATATTAATGTATCTTCAACTACTTTATTAATCGATAAATGATTAATATCATTTATATTATCAAGCAAATATTTAGCTAATAAATAATGAACACTTTCAGTCTGCGCATGATTAATTAATTGATGCAATTTTATTTTCATTACCCCATCATCTTTCACCTCACAATTTCTTAAACTATCGCAGGAAATACATGAATATCTTCCCATCATCTTCTTAATACATTAATTATATAATTTTATTTACCATAAAGATACATATTATATATTATTTGTGATAAATTCCTCCAAAATTCCCTATACCTAAAAAATCCTCAGCAAATATGCCAAAGATCTTTATTTAAGTACATCTTATGTTGTTATTAAACGTTGTATTTGTGTGGATGAATTTGGAAGAGTTGTAGATTTAAGTACATCTTATGTTGTTATTAAACTGTTTTAGGAGATTATATGTATGATTTTTTTAATGGATTTCAATACATCTTATGTTGTTATTAAACTTGAGGGGGTTAAGGTTCATTTTAATAACCTTAAACCATTTCAATACATCTTATGTTGTTATTAAACAATATCTTTGTTTTTACCTTGCGGATCAAATAATACATTTCAATACATCTTATGTTGTTATTAAACATTAAAAAGAGAGAAAAGAGGAAAATGAAAAATGATATTTCAATACATCTTATGTTGTTATTAAACTACTTTATAACCCTTATCTACTAATCCTTTTGCTAAATTTCAATACATCTTATGTTGTTATTAAACACCCTCATATCACTTACCGCTAAATGGTTTTGATAATTTCAATACATCTTATGTTGTTATTAAACTATTTGCCTTTAGATATACCCCATAAGGTATTGAGGATTTCAATACATCTTATGTTGTTATTAAACTTCATTTATAATATCAAATAAATATCTCTCAATTCGATTTCAATACATCTTATGTTGTTATTAAACGAAATTTTGGAAGAAATTGAAAACGTTAAACAAGAGCATTTCAATACATCTTATGTTGTTATTAAACCAAAATGACTTCAAAACAATTGCATTAGATTTAGTATTTCAATACATCTTATGTTGTTATTAAACCGGTGCACCGTTTAGTGGAAAAACCCATTTAGCAAAATTTCAATACATCTTATGTTGTTATTAAACTTAGCAATTTGTTAAGAAAAATTCAGATGATTAATTAATTTCAATACATCTTATGTTGTTATTAAACATTAAAAAACAGACGTTTTACGGTTAGCAAAAAAGTATTTCAATACATCTTATGTTGTTATTAAACTATATAGCACCAACCGTTAGAGACTACAAAATCGTATTTCAATACATCTTATGTTGTTATTAAACCCTAGTAAATAGGCCACTTCTCATATTCCATTATACCTCAAACCCTTTATATATCAACACTTTTTTGTTTTTTTACCAGGCAATTTAACTTTTTCATATTTTTCAAGAAAAATCTCTTTAACCCTTACTCTCCCAATAGTTTTGAGCATTTCAAGGAAAGTTACGTCTGGTAAAAATAAAGAACTGATTATAATAACCAGTTCTTTTTATGTATAAATATAAAACCCTATATACTTTTAACAATTTCTTTAAACACTGTACCACGCTCTTCATAACCTGAAAACTCATCAAAACTACTTGTTGATGGTGATAATAAAATTATATCACCAGATTGAGCTTGATTAATTGCTTCCAATACTGCCTCTTTAAGGTTACTAACACATATACTATTTTCAACTTTCATATCTTCTTTAAAACGTTTACCAGCTGCTCCAAAAGTTACTAGGCCTTTAATCTTATCTTTGTACGTTGACATTTCTTGAAGATCTAAACCTTTATCAAAACCACCCATTAATAAAATAACTGGTTGATTAAAAGCTTTTAATGCAATAATACTAGCATCAGTATTTGTTGCTTTAGAATCATTATAGATCTTAATCCCATTAATTTCTCTAACAAATTCAATTCGGTGTTCTACCCCAATAAATGAAGCTATCTCTTGATTAAGAATATCATTTGTAATACCACATTGTTTTGCAATACAAATTGCAATCATGATATTTTGTAAATTATGATTTCCAACAACTTTAATATCATTAAGATCAATAATAAATTCATCTTGATAATAAATAGCATGATCCTTAATTATACAATCAGCTTGATTGGTTAATGACATTGTAATTTGTTTACATGGAACAGGATATTCTTTTAAATACTGTGCTAATACTGCATCATCTTTATTAACAATGAAATAATCATTTAGATCTGTATTTTTATAAATATTTGTTTTTGATGCATAGTATTCATCAAGTGAAGCCATGTAATCTAAATGATCAGGTGTTAAATTAATAATTGTTGAAACAAATGGTTTAAAAGTATCAATATCTAGTAATTGAAAATTACTCATTTCAATTACAATATAATGATTTTCTTCTTCTAATAAGTTATATTTTAAAACTATCTCACATAATGGAGTTCCAACATTTCCTGCTAAATGTACATTAGAATATTGTCCTTTTAAAATCTTATCAATCAAAGTAACTGTAGTAGTTTTACCATTAGTACCTGTTACCCCGATATAATTTTGTTTTTTAGCCACTTGAAATGCTAACTCAATTTCTGTATATACTGGAATATTTCTTTCCTTTAACCTTAAAATAAATGGCTTATGATAATTAATTCCAGGATTTTTAATGACAAAATCAAAATCACGTTCAAATAATTCTTCTGGATGAGACCCTGTTATCATTTCAATACCTTTATCAACAAATTGTTGATAATCAGAAATATCTTTAGCATCTTTATATTCATTTACTGTTATTGTTGCATTAAGTTTATATAATAAATTAATTGCAGCCCTACCACTTTTAGCAAGGCCGATAACTAAAACTTTTTTCCCTGTTAACATTCTATAATACCCCGATTACGATCGATAAAATTCCACAAATGAAACCGATGAACCAAAACGAAATAGTTACCTGTTGTTCAGACCAGCCTAACATCTCAAAATGATGATGAATTGGTGCCATTTTAAATACACGTTTTCCACGTAATTTAAAAGATCCTACTTGAATAATTACTGACAACGTTTCCATTAGAAAAACACCACCAACTAAAATCAATAATAATTCCTGTTTAGTTAATATTGCCAAAACAGCTAAAAAACCACCTAACCCAAGTGAACCAACATCACCCATAAAAATTCTAGCTGGATGATAGTTAAATAACATAAATCCTAACAATGAACCTACCATTGCAGTAGCATAACTTGCAAGAGTATAGTCTTTTGTCATAACTGCAAAAATAATAAATGGCGCAATTGCAACCATTGAAAGCCCTGTAGCTAATCCATCTAAACCGTCTGATAAATTAACTCCGTTACTTTCCCCTGCAAACATAATTAATATTAAAACGGGATATAAATATCCTAAATCAATACTAATATCAACTAATGGAATAGTTATAACTGAAGTAAATCCAGGAATAAAATTCATTGCATAAAAATAACAAATAACTGCCAAAGCGATTTGTGCTAATAACTTTGCTAATGGCGGCAATCCTTTATTACTATGCTTTACAATAATTAAAGCATCATCAATCAGTCCAATTAAACTATATCCTACTAATACAATTGTTGTTAAAATCAATTCTGGATTAAAGATATTATCAATATCAAAAACTAACGTACTAATAAATGTTCCTAAAATCGCTGCCAAAATAAATACAATTCCACCCATAGTTGGTGTACCATTTTTAGCCTTATGTGATTCAGGACCTTCTTCACGTTCAACCTGACCGAATTTCATCTTATGTAGAAACGGGATTACTTTAGGCATAGCAACTAAAACTAAGATAAACCCTACACCAAAAGCAAAGATTAATTTTAAGAAGTTTTCCATTTTATATGTCCCCTTTTTTTTAAATTCGTCTTTACTATATCATATTATCAAATAATAGGCAAAATAAAAGGGACAAAGTCCCAATTATTCGACAGTCTATTTGGTGATGTTTAACTCTTTCATTAATTCAGTTACCTTTTTAATCGCTGCGTCTTCATCTTCACCTTCGGCAATAATTTCAATATTTGCTTTTGTTGGAATTCCTAAAGAAAGAACTCCCATTAATGATTTCATGTTTACTGTCTTAGAAGCGTAGATTAATTTAATATCACTGTTAAAAGCCTTCATTCGATCAACCAGCTCTGTTGCTGGAGTAGCATAAAGACCAACGGGATCAGTTACGGTAACATTGACTCTTTTTACCATATTGCTTTCCTCCTTCTGTTATCTATATTATAACATTGTTACTTATTTAATGCATTATTAATGATAAACTTTAACTACCTTTTCTCAATCTCTATTACATATGGTGCATTTAATTTATTCATCATCTTGAACAACGCTACATTATAAACCATATGATCTAAAGTACTAACATATTCATCAATTTTTAAACTTTCTTCTTTCCCTTCAAAATGACCAATATAAACTACGATAAAAAGATGTCCTTTTTCATTTAAATACTGCACTGCTTTTTTTATCGCCTGTAAAGATGTCGATGCTTTGGTAGTAATAGTATGATCTCCTTGCGGTAAATAACCAAGATTAAAAATTCCGACATCATAACTTTGAACATATTTATCAAAATTTTCATGACTATCTAATATCAATTCTACATTATTAACATCATTAAGTAATTTTTTTGTATTTTCTAATGCTTTATCTTGAATATCAAAACTATATACTTTTTTAGCTAAGCCACTTAATGTTAACGTATCGTTACCATTACCCATTGTAAAATCAATAGCAATATCATATTGTCCTTGTAAAAGTTCATTTTTTACATATTCAATCATTGTTTTCTTATTTTCTCCCTATTTTATATTATCATTTTTCCGTGATTAAAATATATACTAAATCATTTAATAAATATGTAAAAAATTGTTTATTTGATTAATTAATTTGTTTTTATTATTTTATCACTATTTTTACAAAGATACCCCAATACTCGATAACCACTTAATTTTTCTATCATTCTTCGATTATCTCGATGAAGTATATTATCTTCCTCAAAATAATTCATAATAAAACCTAGAACCTCTAATCCTAAACTTTTTGCATATAAAGCAGTTAATACGGCGCTGTTAATGCTACCTAAACCAGATGTTGTTACAATTATTAATGGAAACTTTGCTAAAGACATAACATCTGTAAGCATGATCATATTTTCATCATCTCGTAAAGGACAAATAATTCCTCCACTTCCTTCAATAACAACAAAATTATGATTCATTACCATATCATTTAAATCTTTTTTGATTACATCTAAATCAACTAGATGATTTGTTTTTTTAGCTGCTAGATAAGGTGCATAAGCATCTTCATACACAAAAGAAACTTTAGTATTTATTTTATCTAAATCAGCAAATTGACAAACAAAATCCTCATCACTTAAATTCATCTTTTGATCCGACTTTTTCACACCACTTAAAGCAGCTTTATAATATCCGACATTATATTTACATAGTTTTAATTCCTTTATAATTCTTGAAGTTACATAAGTCTTACCAATGTCTGTATCTGTTCCTGTTATAAATATACCTTTGATCATAATTTATTTACCTTAAATCCTAACAATTTGATAATTCTTTGATCTTCAGCAATTGTAATTCCCTGGGTTGTTAGCATATCACCTGTAATTGCACCATTTCCACCACTTTTATAAACACTCATTCCTTTATCCTCCAACAAACCTCTACCGCCAGCCATTCTAAGTACTGCAGTGGGATGAATAAATCTGAAAATAGCCATAATTCGCTCAATTTCTTCCTTTTCTAGAGGCTTAAGGTCTTCTAATGGTGTTCCTGGAATTGGATTTAAAATATTAATCGGAATTGAACTTACACCTAAATTCTTAAGTTCAAAAGCTAAATCTAGACGATCATTCCATGACTCACCCATTGCCATAATACCACCACTACATATTTCTAATCCTGCTTTTTTAGCTTCTTTGATTGTTTTGATCTTTTGATCATAACTATGGGTTGTACAAATCTTAGTAAAATAGTTTCTTGATGTTTCTAAGTTATTATGATACCTTTTGACTCCTGCTGCTTTTAAGCTGATAAACTGTTCTTTTGTTAATAATCCTAGCGAAGCACATAAAGATATTTTAACATTTTCATTAAGGTGTTTATATATTTCTATAACCTTTGTAAATTCTTCATTATTTAAACAACGTCCCGAAGTAACAATTGAAAAACGTCCTACTCCTTGATTAGCATTATGAATAGCCATATTTTCAATAACCTCTTTTTCAAGCAAATCATAAATATTAATTTTTGTTTGATAATGTATTGATTGTCCACAGTACTTACAATCTTCACTACATCTACCACTTTTTCCATTTATAATTGAACACAAATCAAATTTATCACCACAAAAATGCTCTCTGATTTGATTAGCTGCCTGTTTCAACTGCTGTAAATCTACATTGATTAAAAATTCTGCTTCTTCACGACTAATATCCCGACCTAGAATAACTTGCCTTAATATCTTTTCTAACATCCTAAACCTCTTTTCTTAAATCTTACTCCTACCCCTGCAGCAATAACACTTAAAAAAATATCACCTGGTAAATCAAGAGGAAAACATGATAATAAAACTAATTTCCATGAAATCGGTGTTCCTACATAATAATTTAATATAAAATATTTATAGCTTAGACCAATTAAATATGTTGCTAGTAAACCACAAAATACTGCAAGCGCATATTTTTTTACATCTGACCAAGCTGATTTTTCACTAACAAAACCAGTTAAATATGCCCCTACAATAAAACCAAGTAAATATCCAAAACTTGGTCTTAAAAGATATCCTAATCCCCCTCCAGAAGCAAATACTGGTAAACCAGCCAAACCAATAACTACATATAATAAAACAGCTAACGAACCTAACTTAGAACCTAATAAAATTCCAGCTAGTAAGATAAAGAAAAATTGTAACGTAAAATAATCCATGTACAATACTGGAATCTGAATAAAAGCCCCAATCGTTATTAAAGCCGTAAAAAGGGCACAATAAATAATATTAGTTGTAGTAAATAATTTATTTTGTTTCATAAAATTCTCCAATAATACTTATTTCTCCAGAATTTAAAATCATCTCCTGACCATTACTTTCAACCACTAAATTACCAGACTCATTGATATCATTAACAATCCCCATATGTTTTTGACCTTTTAAATTAAACTCAATTTCTTTATTTAAAACACAAGATGACCTTTTATATTCATCTAAAACTAAATCAAAATCCTCATCAATAATTAAAAATAACTGTTTTAAGATTTCTCCAATAAACTGATTACGATTAGCATTATTTAATCCTAGTGAAGTTGCTATATTTTGAAGAACACCTGGAAACTCACTTGTAGAAACATTAATTCCAATTCCAATAATAACTGCTTCAATCATTCCACTTTCAAAATCACTGATTGCTTCCGTTAAAATCCCGCAAATCTTTTTTCCTTGAAAATACAAATCATTGACCCATTTAATATCTGTTTTTAAACCATATAATCTTTTAATTGCTCGATTTATCGCTACGGCAGTTTGAATCGTAATAATAGTAGCATCCTCAATATTTTTATAATCTTTCAATAATACACTCATATATATTCCTTCTTTAGCCGGTGAATAAAAATCCCGACCAAAACGTCCTCTTCCAGCACTTTGCTGCTCTGCTACAATTACTGAATGATCTTTTCCGCCATCAATCGCTAATTTTTTCATCTGTGTATTTGTAGAATCTAAACATTTATACATATAAATATCAATATCTTCATCTAAATAACAAGCAATTCCCTGACTAGATAAAATATCATTATTTTCTAATAATACATAACCTTTATTTGGAGTACCTTCAATATTATACCCCTCCTCTTTTAAAACCTTGATTGCTTTCCAAACTGCAGCTCTAGTAACATTTAAATTATCAGCTATAGCTTGTCCTGACACAGGATTATTTCTATTTTTTTCTAATAAACTTATAATCTCATTTTTAACACTCATCTTATCACCTCTTTTTAAGCATATCAAAAAAAAGTAACAACGTAAACCTTTTTTTGATTATAAGTTTACAATCTATATAAAAGAGGCTGTAACGCATTAAAATAATGTGTTTGTCTAAAAAAATAAAACAGCACTTAGACTCAAATAGAGTTTAAATGCTGTTTTTGGTATAATTAGATTATGAAAAACATCGAACTTTTAGAATCTAATTACCCTATAACCAATGGTAATTATAATGCATTTCAATGCAGACTTCCACTAGATTTTTTTACAGTTGTAGCTGTAGATGATCCAGTGACATCATTCGTAGAGATTATGAAAGGTATTAATACTTCCAAGTATTTTGACTGCTCTCATAGAGGCAATAAGGGCTACGACCCCAATATGATGCTGCAGGTTGTATTGTTTGCGTTTATGAATGGAGAAAGTGAATTAAGAAAAATGGAAGAGCTGTGCAGGTATGATATCAGGTATATGTGGCTGTCTAATGAAGAGACTCCCTCTTTCATGGCTTTCCAAAGATTTATATCAGAGAAACTGTCTATGTCTATCAAAGACATTTTCTATGATGTAATACAAAGAATTATGGAACTTGATGATGTGGATACGTCAAAATTATATATTGATGGTACTAAGATTGAAGCCAATGCAAAGAAAAACAGTTTTGTATGGAAGAAAGCCATTCTTGGATACCGGGAAAAAGCATTCATAAATATAACTGGCTTAATCAAAAACTTAAACAGTCTGCCTGATATGAATTATGAAACACACAATAAATATAAAGCACATGACATTGGTATGATTGCTGATGATCTGATGTATTTAATGGTTAAACGTAACATAAATATTGTTTACGGCAAAGGAACGAGAAGAGATACTGTTCAAAAGTATTATGACCAGTTTCTTGATATCTACCTTAGATTAAGAAGATATGAAGAATTTTTATTAATATGCGGCGATAGGAACAGCTATTCTAAAACTGATCATGATGCCACAATGATGAATATTGAAATACGATTACTATAACCGGACGGGTGTATTTAAACCAGGATACAGTTTACAAACAGGTGTCAGCGATGGATATATTATGCACATGGACATATTTTCAAATCCAACGGATACTAAGACATATATCCCATTTATGAAAGAATATAAGAAACACTATGGAGTTTATCCTGAATGGCCTGTGGGAGATGCAGGATACGGCAGTTATGATAATCTAATGTTTAATGTCATTAATGGAATGGAACTGGCGTTAAAATACAATTATTATACAAAGAAAAACGCCAAAGATTTCAAAAAGAAAATCTATAATCCAATGAATTGGAAATATGATTCTTCAGGTTATAAAGTCTGTCCTCAAGGGTACACATTTAATATTGAATAGGAAGAAGTATGGAACACCAGAGGTGATTACTTACAGATAAGCAGAGTGTTTGAATATAGACATTGCAATGAATGCTTAAATAAAGAAAAATACAAATTAATTACAATCTTAATAAACTTCAGTCAAAAGTAGATGAAAACTTGAGAACAGCTGATGGGATAGAAATGAAAAAGCAAAGAAGCATTCAGGCTGAAGACACATTTGGAGTTATTAAATAGGAGATGAATTATACAAGACTGAGAAAAAAAGGAAGTCTAGATGTGAAAACAGAGCTTTTTCTGATCGGAATAGTATATAAATTTAAGAAAATATCATAATAAAAAGCATAAGAATAGAAACAGCATAGTTTCTTAAATATCGAAATTTAAAAAACAGAAGAGCGATATTCTTTTTATAATACTCAAAAAGTTATACACATACGAATAATTTTATTATTATCCTAAAGACTCAAAAAAATAAAAAGGCATATAACGCCTAAAGGTTTAAAAACCTTTATTCGTTACAGCCTCTTTAAAATTGTTATCCTTTTTTATGGTTAAAATATACTATAATCAACGAAACCTGTATTGATAAAGTTAAAAAACACATAATCATGCTTATATAACCATCTAAAGAATGAGTCTCTATAAAAGGAAACATTAAAATTCCAAACACACATATAAAATATATGATAGTACCAATTATTGTAAATATATATTTTTGCATTTTTATCTCTCCTTAACTTTATTACATTAATAATTTTTTAGAGATTTAATTACTCATTTTTTAACGAAAGCTATTTACTTTATTTTATTATCAAAATATACCGCAATTATTGATATTTGAATAGATAATGCCAATGCACAACCTATTAGTTCAAATCCCCCACTCTCCATAAAGGGAATCATTAATATAGCAAATAATGATAAAAAACCAATTATCGTTACAAATACTGCAGCTATATATTTAAGCATCTTAATACCCCTTTCTTTTTAATATTAACTAATAATTTTGAGTTTTCAGCATTTAACTTATACAGTACCAAACACTAAAAATAACTTTATATATTTAATAACATTAAATAATTATTTATTACATTTTGTATTAACTACTGTGATATATTACTCATAAAATTTATAGCTAATATTTTTTTAAATAAAAAGGATTTTAAAAATCCTTTTTATTTTAGTAAACTAAATTACTAACTCAAATTTTAACATCAAAATTATATTGTAGCTGTTTTAGCATTTGGATACCATTCTTTATTATATCCATCTGTTACACTAAAAGATAAACTTAATCCAGATGATGATAAGGAAATACCACCCTCTACACCAGAAATTTGTCTATGAGCATAGCAAGGTCTCATAGATATTATATTAACTCTATTTGATACTGCTGCAGTATATTTACCACTTACTTTTATTAAACCACCTGCTTCACCTATACTAGAAGAATATCTTTCTCTTGGTAATTTAAATTTGACATATGTAGTTAATGGAATCTCCTTTTCAGGTGATTGTGTAAATGTTCTACCACTATTATATCCCTTATATGTCGCAGTACATGAAGAAGATTGATGTATAAAGTTACCTGTCCCTGCACCAAGAGCTATCGCAAACTGATCAAGTAATTGGAAAAAAGGCGTACCTTGCCACGTTGCAGTTGCATTTCCTGTTGCAAAAGTTAGATTTTTAGAACTATCATATCTATAATCCGAAATACTATAAGTACCAGTAACAGTTGCAGCAGCACGTGTTGTCATAACGTCTGATCCATCATAATTTTTTATTGCATCAATTTGAGAATCTGTATAATTTCTATTCTTTAACTGTTCAACAGATAATTCTTTCATACTATAAATAAATGATGGGTATCTATCTAATGCACTCTTTAATTGTAAATAGTATTTTTCGTCCTGATTTGACAAAATTTTAACATTACTTTTTGAAATTGAATCAAGCAATACAATATTTGATTTTAATTCTAAATATTCGTTATTTTCCGTTTTGTATTCTTCACTTTGTGAAAATACTTGTGAAGTACCCATTACCATAGTTCCAATCATAAAACATGAAGATATAAGTACTTTAAATATTTGTTTTTTCATAATATTCTCCATCCCATGTGATACTCATCACAAATTATTTTTTAAAACCACTTTAATTTACATAGTATAATAACATCTATATTTATGAGTTTTTAATAATCACGATACAAACATCTCCCCTCCTAACCTATCAAATTGATTATTAAACAACTTTTAAATCTATATTATCGTTTTTCTTCAGTAAGCCCTTTCATACTTATATTATATTATATAATACAATTTACGTCAATAACTATATATATAGTTATAAAGGTATTTTATTTTATATAAATTGTGATATTATATATTACAGATAAGGGATGAAAAAATGCCAAAAAAAAATATATATTTTAAATTTGAAATGCTGATACTATGTATACTATATAATAAAGACTGTTACGGTTACGAAATTACAAGCAACATAAAGAAATTATCTGAGGGTATAATAGATATTAAGGAAGGCTCATTGTACCCTAGTTTATATAGAATGTTAGATAATGGCTATATTTCTAGTACGGATAAAATAGTTGACAGAAAATTACGTGTTTATTATCATATTGAAGAAAAAGGTATTAAATATCTTGAACAAATAATTATAGAATACACTGCATGGGAAGAAAAAATTAGAATTATTATTAATTCAAGGGAGAAGAATTAAAATGAATACTGATGTAAAACGATATCTTAATGAGATTAAATATTTATTACCACTGTTCCAGAGAAAAGAAAAAGAATATTTTAAAAGAACAAAAAATATTATTTTTAAGGAAACAAAAAATATACCAAATATTACATATGATGATTGTGTATACAGATATGGAACCCCTGAAAATGTTGTAAAAACATATATTGATGAATTAGATACAGATATTATAATGAAGAAATTACATAAAAATTCAGAAAAAAATATAGTTTTATTAATTTTTATGATTATAATGTATTTGATATATCGATTGATTAAACTTTTTTACAAATAACTAAACATTATAAATAATGAATAATAGTAGATAAAACATTGGTTTACAAAACGAGAGAGTTAACCAAATAATTTGCGAGCTATCTCCGGAGTTTGCCAAAAGTTAACAAATAAAGGTAATTCGCAATAACTTGGGGTAAACAAGTTTTGGGTTATAATATATGTTGGGGGATTTGTTCTCCCAACATTTGTATAGTTGAATGTGAAGTAACTTTATTATTCGGATAAATCGAGTAGGAGATAATAAATAAAATTTATTTTCGTCCTCTCACACCATTGGGCAAGCCGTTCGGCACACAGCGGTTTAAATCTATACTAAAATATGTTTTAACTGATATTGGTCTGCCAAAGATGGTAGACCTTTTCTTTTAAGTAAATCATTTGTAACCATACTGTTTAGAAATGATGCTGCACATCTCGCATAACCTTTACGACAATTTGCCTACGTTACTGCTTGCCACTAGAATTATACAGTCTATCATCATATCGCTAGTAAGACCTCAGGGGATAAGTCATACATCTTTCCTCGTTTACCTATTGAATTTACACATTAAGGTTACGATTGCCTTTTGGACTTCGTTGCTTTGCGTCAACTTATCCGCTTAATATGCCTTATTATTCAGTTCATGTCCTTTAGGCCACGATTTCGCTATTGCTTCCTCTCTCCCACACCTCACGATGTGAAACTTGCAAGTCGCTATGTGATTCGTCGGCAACTACGCTCACGAGGGACTTTAACCCTAGATATATGGCATGCCCGCCATACACAAAAAACAGCACAATTTTTTGTACTGTTTAGATAGTCATTCTACACAGAAGCGAGTAAGAACCAGTTTTTTATCTACTTTTTTATTATATTACATACCCAGCTTTCCTTTTTAATACCATATATTATTCCTATAAAATCAGCTAGAAACCAGCCTATAGGAATTGACCACCAAATTGCTGTTGTTGCAAATATCGGTGCTAATAAATAAGCTAGCAAAACTCTAGTTCCTAATGAAGCAATTGTTAAAACAACCGAGATTCCTGGTTTACCTACTCCTCGATAATATCCATACAATAAAAATAAACATCCAATTCCTAAATAACAAGCACCTTCAATTTGAAGATACTGAACTCCTTCTCTAATAATTTGATGTTTAGCTGGATCAATAAATATCATCATTAATTTATCTGCATAAACAAAAACTAAACAAGAAATAATTAAACAAAAAATTGTTGTTACTCTAATAGCCACCTTTAACCCTTCTTTAATTCTTGATTCTAAAGCAGCCCCTTTATTTTGAGCAATAAAGGTTGCAAAAGCATTACCAAAATCCTGAACTGGCATATAAGCAAAAGAATCAATTTTTACTGCAGCTGCAAATGCTGACATCGTAATGATCCCAAAACTATTTACTAGTCCTTGGATCATTAAAATTCCAAAATTCATCACCGATTGCTGGATACATGTTAATAATGAATAATCTTTAATCTTTTTAAAGATTTCTTTATCGAAACAATAATGCTGTCTTTGTGGTAAAAGTTCTTTTTTGAAAATAAAAACATAAATCATGATTCCCAAAGCACTAAAAATTTGAGCAATCGATGTCGCTAATGCCGCCCCTGATACTCCCATCTTTAAACTAACGATAAAATAAATATCTAAAACAATATTAATAATTGAAGCGATTGCTAAAAAGATTAAGGGTATCTTAGAATTACCTAAAGCTCTTAATAGTGAAGCAAAATAATTATAAATAAAAGTAAAAAATATCCCAATAAATATAATAATTAAATAATCATAAGTAATTTGATAAATATCAGTAGGAATATTCAAAAATGTTAATATTGGATTAATTGCTATGATACATATTCCTTCCAATAAAATTGAAATAATACCAACTCCAATAAAAGAAACAAAAAAAGATACTTTCATCTTATCTATTTCTTTAGCCCCATATAACATCGAAAATAAAATACCACTTCCCATACATAACCCTAAAATTATTGACGTTAAAAAAGTCATCAAAGTAAATGATGAGCCTACTGCTGCTAATGCTTCAGAACCTAGATATTTTCCAACTATAAAGGTATCAGCAACATTATATAACTGTTGTAATAGATTTCCTAAAATCATTGGTAAAGAAAATAATAATAAAGATTTAGTGATTTTCCCCTTTGTAAGTTTTGTTTCCACTTTCCTACCTCCCTTTAATATATCATATCGATAGTAATATTTAAAGTCAATCTCATTTCCCTAATCTTTATTTATAATCATTAAACTAATACTTATTAAAACAACAATAAATTCAGTAATTAAAAAGGTTAGCCATACTCCAGTTAACCCCCAACAAGATGATAATAACCATGCTAGTGGTATAATTAAAATCAAACCTCTTAATAACGAAATAAGATGGGCAGGTATAGGTTTTTGAATTGCCGTAAAATAAGTAGCTATAATGATATTTATACTAGCCCAAAATATTGCTGTAAAATATATTTTTAATCCTTCAACAGCAATTATTTGTAATTGTAAATTATCTTTGCTATTAAAGATTTTTACTATTGGTTCAGCCTGATAAAATATTATTAAATAAATAAGACTAGATAATATTAAAACCGTAATCAATCCATAATTACGTAATCGTTTAACTGCTTTTAAATCCTTATATCCATAACTTTGGCTAATTAATGGCTGCATTCCCTGACTGATACCTGTAAAAATTGCTATTACAACTAACGAAATATTAGCAATTACCCCATATGCAGCTACTCCGATATTACCTTCTAATTTAAAAATAATCAGATTAAAAACAATTATGACAATTCCTGAAGATATCTCACTAATCAAGGTTGGAAAACCTAAAATAATAATTGAAATAAAATTTTTATAGCTTATCTTGGTTCTAATCAAATGAAATTGATTATTCCTTCTAATCCAATGCCATGATAAAATCATCATACTAATAACAGGAGCTAATCCAGTCGCTAAAACTGCTCCAAAAATACCTAAACCTAATGAAAAAATAAAGAAGTAATCAAGTAAGATATTTGATAAACTACCTCCTATCATCGCTTTCATGGCAAGATTAGGATTACCATCATTACGAACATAACATAATAAAACCTCATTAATAATAAAAGCTGGCGCAAAAAGTAAAATAACCCTTAAATAAGTATTAGTCATTAAAAAAATCTCTTTGTTTGCATTTAGCAAAGTTGTAATTTGTTTAGATCCAAAGATTCCCAATAATAAAAATATCAGTGATATAATGCCTGCTAAAAAGATTGTATTTGTAAAGATTAAATTTGCTTTTTCTACTTTATTATTACTTTGATAAATTGTATATTTTATAGCTCCTCCCATTCCTAGCATCAAACCACTGCCATGTATAAAACTATAAACTGGAATAGCAAGATTTAAAGCTGCTAAACCGTTAGCACCTAAGCCTTTAGAAATAAAATAAGTGTCAGCTAAAATATAACACGAAAGTCCTAACATCCCTAATACACTAAAAGAAGCATACTTTAAAAATTTGTTTAAATATTGTCTATTATCCATCTTTCCTCCTATAAATATAAAAGCGCCAGAATTTTCTATCTTCAAAGGCCTAACGATAGAAAAACTGACGCTTTAATCTTACCCGGCGGTAAAATTAAATCGGTTATATGTTCTAAATTATAACAACTCAAATAATTACTGTCAATTAAGCAACTGATATTAACATTCCTGCCAACTATAATTGATAGACTTTATTAGATAATCTTATATAATTTTAAATATAAGGAGGTATGAAATACATGATTAGTACAAATTTAATGCATTTAAGAAAACTTTATCAATATACACAAGAAGATGTTGCCCAAAAGGTAGGAGTATCTAGACAGTCAGTAGCAAAATGGGAGGCTGGAGTTTCCCAAACAAAAGGATATTAAGGAATAGCCTGTGTTTACCTGCTTGCGA
>NZ_JBKTWO010000037.1:0-27586 GCF_047249845.1 Thomasclavelia sp. | reverse complement strand
ATACTAATTATTTGCATATATCAGCAATAAATTTTCACTATTTAAATTCTAATATATCAATAATTATATAAATATAACTAATTATCCAATTCCATTAAAAACTATACAATTATTGTGTTAAACAATAAACAATAATTGCTTGTTGTACTTCAAGTAGATACTTTTTAAATTCATAACCAACAAAATATTTTGAATCAATAACTGATTCAGATATTTCCTCACCACGATAAAATGGTGGACATGGATTTAATATAGCATCCTTATTTGCCATTGCCATAACATCTTTAGTAATTTGAAAATTTTTAAAATCTTTAAGAAGACTCTTAGGAATCGAATCAACGCAAATTATATCTTTATTTTTTATTGCCTCCAATAAATTATTTGATGTTACTAAACCTTCCATCTCATATCCCTTAGGACAACATTGCACTAATTCAAAGCCCATTACTTTAGAAGCCTCTTTCCAAGCTAACCCAATATTACCCTTTTCACCACAGAAAAGATATTTATCATTAATAAAATCTTTTCTAATTTTAGAAAGAGCATACATATCTGCAATAATTTCACAAGGGTGATTAATATCTGTCATTGCATTAATAACAGGTATTTTTGCATATGCAGATAACTCCTTAATCAGCCTAATATCTTTATGTCTAACAATTATCATATCAGCCCAATTATTTAAATATCCACATACATCTTTTAATGATTCTTTTTTATCAAGTGCTTCAGTCGGAAATAGTATTGCTTGTCCTCCTAATAAGTAGATTCCTTTTTCAAATGTTACACGTGTTCTGATACTTGTATTTGGAAAAAACATCACAATAGTTTTACCACTTAAAATATTTTTATATTTTCCTTGTTTTAATTCATCTGCAATTTTAAATATCTCAAATATATTATTTTTACAATAGTCAGTTATTTTAATCATATTTTTCATAACGCATCAATCCCCACCAGTTAGGTAATAATTTTTCTAATTTTATCGTCTTTCTTCCCTTGTAATCAATCATAATTTCTGTATCTTTATTTTTTAAAGAAAGCTGCATTAAAAATTCTCTACATGCTCCACAAGGCATTCCACTTACTTCGACAGGAGGTTCATCACGAAATGTAATTATTCTTTTAATAACAGTTTGTCCGCTACTCATATACATATTAAGTGCTGCCACTCTTTCTGCACATAAATCCATAACTCCTCCACAACTTTCAATGCAAAAACCTGTATATATTCTACCATCTTCACTTTCTAATGCACATACAACATGATGAGCATAAATAAAAGGTGATACTTCTCTAGGTTTATATTCTTCTTTTGCCTTTCGATATAATTTTTCCCAAATATCCATCCTATCTTTCCTCCATAAAACCTCTACCTCTAATCATATCTTACTATCTAATCAACATAAGAACAACAAAAATGCACCCAACAGGATGCATTTATTTAGATAAATATGTTTTTTTAATATATTTTATCGTTTCATCTAGATTAGTCTTTGCTAGATGAGATAACATATCTTTAATGATATAGTCAGTTTTTTCATTGATAATATAATAAAACCTTGTTTTATTATAATAATCTAATGGTGCTGTAAAATCAAAATTTTCTCCACGATAAACCATTGTTGCTGCTACGCGATCACAAAACATTTCCACTACATATTTAATCGGCATTTCAATAGCAACAATTCCCTTACTAGTAAAATCAATCCAATACTCCCAATGGTGTTTATTTCTTCCTTTATGATGAAGCCAGGCACTACTATATCCAATCTGATCTCTTTCATTACTATTTGGTGATTTATAACCTAAATAATATCTAGCGCCAGTAGAAAACTCACTCCACGAATATTTTGATAAATCATGTTTTAATCCCTGCTTATATAAACCAAATTTAAAACATAATTTCATTACATAATATTTATGTTTAGTAATTGTTTTAAAATGTTTAATGGCTTTCATTACTTTCCTCTTTTATCTCACCTGTATCTTCACGATATCTTGTTGCAAATATATCTTCTTGATCATCTACTTCAACTATATCTGCTAAATCAGGTAATTCGTCTAATGATGTAAGACCAAATGTATCCATAAATTCATCTGTTACCCCATATAAAATCGGCATTCCAGGACTATCTTCACGTCCAACTTCTTTAATTAATGCTTTAGCTACTAATTTACGAATCATTGCATCACAGCCTACGCCACGAATATCTTCAATTGAAGCTCTGGTAATTGGCTGATTATAAGCAATGATTGCTAATGTTTCTAATGCAGCATTAGAAAGACTTGCACTACTTTGCTCAACCATTTTTTGATAATAAATAAAGTATTCACTATTAGTAGCTAATTTATATCTTCCCCCAAAATTAACTAAAATAATACCTTTCATATCTTTATTTTCATACATTTGTGTAAATTGATCCATTAATAATGTTGCATCTTTACGACTTATTTCTAAAACTCCAGCCACCTGTTTAATATCTATACCATCATCTCCAGCAAGATATAACATTCCTTCAATGATATCTAAATAATTAATCTTTTCATCTAGACAACTCGTTTCTTCCATCAAACTTTCCCCTCCACATATATATCTGTAAATAATCCATCCTGAATTATTTCAACCTCTTTATCCTTAGCCAAAACTAAAACAGCTATAAAAGTAACAATAAAATAGAATCGATCATGACGATCAAATAAATCTTCAAATTTAACTTTTTTATTTACTCTAGTTTTAAAATAATCCCTGATTTGCTCAGTTCTTTCATCAATTGAAATATCTTTTTTAGCAATATGGGTATCTAATGGTTTCATCATCGCTTTACGCTGAAACATCTTCTGCATTGCTTTCATAAGATCATAAACTTCTAAATCATTAGGAATCATTGAACTTGTATCTATAATATACTCATCCATTGATTCAGCTGGTTTAATTACAATATTTTGACGCTGTTCATATTTTTCACGAATCTCATCAAGTACATCTTTATATCTTTTATATTCAATTAAACGTCTTATTAATGCTTCGCGTGGATCTTCTTGATATTCATCATTGATTGTAACTTTTTCTTTAGGAATAAGCATCTTACTTTTCATTTCAATTAAATCAGCTGCCATAACTAAATACTCTGACATTAATTCTAATAAAGATGGATCCATAGCATGGATATATTGTAGATATTGATCTGCAATAATAGATAATTCTAATGTTTCTAGATCCATTTCTTTTTCTTTAATTAGATGTAATAATAAATCTAATGGACCTTGAAAATCTTCAATTACAACTTGATATTCCATGATATAACCCCCTTATTTTTAATTACGCAATAGTTATTATAGCACATAAGTTACTTCATTAGAAGATTTCTTTTAAAACTAAAAACCTCAATTATTTGAATAATTGAGACTTTTATGATCCTTTTTTTCTTTTTGGTTTACGAATAATAAAATTAAGCATTTCTTTACCATCAAATGGATAAAGAGGATATAAATAAGATGTTCCTAATGGTTTTAAAGAAACTAAATAACTAATTAAAATAATATGGAAAATAATAAATCCTATCCATCCTAAAAGTCCAGAAAAAATAATTAAAAATATCTTTAAATACTTATTTGTAAGCGATAATTCATAGTTTGGTGTTGCAAAGCCGCCAACATCACCTATAGCACAAAAAAGTAATATTTCTTCACTAAAAATACCTAAATCAATTGCAAACTGGCCTAATAATACTGCAGCTATCATCCCCATTGCATTTGACAGAGATGTAGGGGTATGGATAGTTGCAATCCGAAGCAATTCAATCGCTAATTCAACTAGTAATACTTGTCCTAAAAATACTAAATCTAGACTGCCATTATTTGTTAATAAGATCCATAAAGGTACTAAATATATCGATATTAAAACCGCGCTACAACGTATCAATCGAATAAAGGTACCAATAATCGGAGTTTGACGATGTTCTTCAACATGTTCTAAAATTTCAAATAAAGTAGTTGGTAACATCATAACTGACGAAGAAGTATCACAGATAATAGCAATATGCCCATGTATAATATGAGTTGCAACAACATCAGGACGCTCACTATAACGAACTAAAGGAAACGGGTTATAACCCTGATCTAAAATCATTTCCTCAACCGCGCGATCAGACATAACTAAATCTTCATTTCTAATTTCTTTGATACGATCAAGAATCGTTTGCAACATACTCTGATCAACTTTTTCATTTAAATAGCATAAACATATATCTAAAGGATTATTTTTACCAATAGTTTGTTTATTCATGACAAGATCAATTGTCCTAATTCTACGGCGAATCAGTCCTGCACATGTAAGCATTGACTCATTAAAACCGTCTTTAGAACCACGAACACTCTTTTCCGTTTCTGGTTCTTCTACAGAACGGCTTGGAAAACGTCTTGTATCTAATACATACTGAGTATCACGATAACCAACTACTGCACAACCTGTAAGCATGGCATATTGGGCTTTTTCTAAATCTGGTTCTTCTTTAACATCACCATTGTTTAAACAATCTTTTAATGTTTCACCACGGTGATTAGTAATTCCTTCAACTAAATAAGCAATTAAATCATCTGAGCAAAGACTAGAAACATAATTAACTGTTACTTTTTCATTTTCAAAATCGAGGGTTCGGGTATTGAGATCAAAAGATGGGTTCTTCATTATGATTTAGGTTTTGTACAAACAGCAACTAGAAAGGCAAATAAAATAGCACTACTGATACCTGCGGCGGTTAAATCAAATATCCCTAAGGCTAATCCAAAAAAACCAAATTCTTTCGTTGCTGCTAATGCTCCATGCATTAATGAATGACCAAAACTAGTAATTGGAAGCAATGCTCCTGCATGAAAAATTTCAACTAGTTTATCATAAATATGAAATAAATCTAAAAAAGCCCCGATAACCACGAACATACTAGTAATATGACCAGGTGTTAATTTTGTATACTCATAAATAAGTTGAGCGATTACACAAACAAGGCCACAAAATATAAATGCTAAAAGATAATTCATTATTCTACTACCTCCAAACTAAAAGCATGTCCAATACAAGGAATACTTTGTTTTTGATTAGTCATCACTGGTGATAACAAAGCTCCTGTAGTAATCACAAGAACTCGTTTATATTTATGCTTCAACATTTTTTGATACAAGTAACCAAATGTAACTAAAGCACTACATGATGGTCCACTTCCACCTTGATTAACATCCTGATCACTACTATACAATAAACTGCCACAGTCATCATATTCTTTATAACTGACATGATTTTCTTTCATTAATTCTTTCATAATCGTTTTACCATAATCAGATAAATCTCCTGTAACAATTAAATCATAGTAAGTAGCCTGCCGATTTAAATCTGTTAAATGATTGCATAAAGTATCAAAAGCTGCAGGAGCCATAGCTCTACCCATATCATTTGGGTCACTTTGATCTAAATCAATAACTCGGCCAATAGTCAATGACTCAATTCTGATTGAACTCGGATTATTATCAAGAATTACACTAACTGCTCCAGTAGCCGTAGTTGTCATTGTTTCTTTACGTTGTACACCATATTCTACTGGATAGCGAAATTGTCTTTCTGCTGTAGCATTATGACTACAAACAAAACAATTGGCATTATGCAAACTATGATTCTCAATTAACATTGAAGCCGTATTTATTACTAATCCCATTGTTGCACAAGCACCATACATAGCCATAAATGGTCTATTAAAATCTTTGGCAGTATAATTACTTGCTGTAACTTGGTTATTTAAATCCCCACCAAAATACACATTTATATCTTCTTTTTTTAACTTTCCCTTTTTTAATGCAATACTTATAGCATCTTGTAACATTGCTATTTCTGCTTGTTCATATGAATCATTGCCAAAATGAAAATCTGGATAGTGGCGATCAAAATAATCGCCTAATGGACCATTAAATTCATCTATTCCAGCAGTAGTACCAATTGATCTTACATATACATTCTTTAAAATCATTGAACTACCAGATAAGACTGAAGACATAACGAATTCCTCCTAAAACAAATGATGCAACTATTCCAAATGTAATTACAGTTCCACCTAATTTAAACATATTAGCCCCTATCCCTGTCACTAATCCTTCACTTCTAGCTTCTAATGCACTTGAAGTCATACTGTTTGCAAAACCAGTAATAGGAATAAATGTTCCTGCCCCAGCCTTTTTACCTAAACGATCATATAGACCTAATCCTGTTAAAATCGCAGCTGCTAAAACAATAGTAATTATCATCATTGGTGTAGCTTCTTTTTCATTCACATCAAAAATCATCATATAAAAATCCAATAACCCTTGACCAATAGCTCCAATGATTCCACCATAAATAAATGCACTTAAACAATGTTTACCAACTTGTTTTGGTGGTTTTAATTCTTCAGCAATTTTATTATATTTAGACGTATTCATTAATTTCACCTCACAATATTTTTTCCAATTTAAAAAAAAATAAACAAAAAAGAGTCTTTATTACAGACTCTACATTCTTTTTAATATCTTTAAAACACTATATCCTAAAATGATATCAATTGGAATCATAATACATTCTTTGATTACTCGAATAAACAAAGATAATGTAAAAGGTATTCCATACATCACCTGTAACCAATATGGCGTTAAACAAAAAGTAATTACCATTTCAACAATCACCACTGAAATCAGCCATAGATTAAACAAATGATACTCAGATTCATTTGATTTTCTTTTATAATAATACATCACAATAAATAAAACACTTATCATTACAATACAAACAACACTAATAAAAATCTTATGACTAAGTGTAATATTAACAACATTCTTAGAAATAGTTACCTGATCTAAACTAAAAACATAACTACAGGCACCTATTGCTAATAAGACTAAAACAACCTTAATAATTTTTTCTAAATAATTAGCATAACTTTCTTTTATAGTTGCTACTACAATTGATGGAATCAAAGTTTGCAACACTGCACTTAAAGTAAATCCTAAAAATGGAAATCCTGTTGGGGTCACAAGTAGACCAACTAAATCTACTGCCAGACCAACAATATAACAATATCCTGGTGCTAACAATATTCCAGCTAACAACATTGGAATAACTTCGATTGAGATTTTCAAACTCTCAAAACCAAATAATGGTATCATAATTGATAACCTTTTTAAAACAGCTGCCAATACAATAAATAAGGCTGCTAACGTAAGTGACTTGGTGTCACTTTTAATCGGATATTTCCAAAACACTAATCCTCCGATTAAAACTAAAATAAATCCGCAAATAATTTGAATCATAATCTGATTGCTACTTATTTACAATCTTTCCTGCTTCATCCTCATTTCTAGTCCACAGGCGTTAATTCCGATCAATGACCGTACATGCGATTGCTACTAAAAAGTAGACTCCCCCTTTTTCTATATTATATACAAAGTGTATACAATGGAAATAATACTATAAATCAGTTGTTTCTTCAACATTTTTATCCATAAAAGCTATATGCTCTTTTTAAATCACAGGCATTTCATTTATAAAATACTAAAAACAAAATTAGTATCAATTAAAACATCTGTCTCCTTTCAATCCCTATTATAGACATAATTATCGCAAGAATTTGTACCTTTAAAACTTAACCAAAAACACTATAATATATAATTTTAATTAATAAATAAAGTTCATTATAAAATCCTATACAAAAAATATGCTATAACAAAATAGGATCCACAAACTCATAAATTAAACAGAAGATAATAACTAGTATCAAGTCCTAAAGAATAAATATAGATGAAATAAAAAAGAATCCTAATTAAAACTAGATTCTTTTTAATACAAAACTTATCTTATATCGTTACACACCTTTATTCAACTTTATACCAACCCGAACCAGAAGTCACTGGTGATTCCAATTGCTCAATATCAAATCCACCTTGATCAATCACAAAAGCACTATCTTTCTTGTTCCATCCATTACTATGATAATAATATGAACCATTATAATAGATCATATAAGCCAGATTACTGTTATTATTATTTGAAGCAATCATCATTATATTATCAGGATTATCAGGATCACCAAGAATCGTTGGTTTCCAAGTAAGTGATTCAATAGTTTCACTTGATACCCCATTTAATATTTCTTTTTCTTGAGTAGATAATACTGGTTTTGAATCACTATATTTTTCATCATACAATTTTCTTAATGCTGTCCAGACCTTTGTTTTTTGGTCTTTATCCCCAGCTATTTTTAAAGCCTTAGCTAGTAAACTATTACTTGTTTTTAAATAACCCTGAATATTATTACCATATTTTAATTCATCGACTACACTATAGTCTCCATTTTCATATAATACATATTGATTATTAGTTGCTTTATATACTAACAAAGTTATTTTACCAGTATCAAGATTACAATCAATTTCTTCAATACTTCCAGGGATTTCTGCAAGCTTTTCTATTTTGTCAAATGAACTATTTAAATTATCGATACTAAGTGTATGATTGGCATACATTTGAGTAGCAGTTGTTTGTCCTGCTAATACTGCATTCCGGCACTCAGTAACCAGCTTCTCTTCATTAGCTTTATCCAGATACCCAGTTAATGCCGGTATCAACAAAGCTGCCAGAATTCCTAATATAACTAATACAACAATTAATTCTACTAATGTAAATCCTTTTCTTTTTCTTTTCAACATGAATTTAGTTCCTCGTTATATGTATATAGCTAATCCCTATACATTCCTTGCTTATAATAGTGCAAGATCAAAAAATAAAACGTGACCATAATTTTATTTACAGATTATGATTTTACATTAAAAATCCTTAACTATATATTCTCTTACTTTTGATATAAAATACAATGAACCAGTTACAAAAACAGTTCCATCATGATTAAATGCATCATCTAAAGCAACTTTAAAATCAGGTTGTATTTTAACATTAAATCCATTAGCAAGGGTTTTTGCATCACTTGCTCGAACATGTTCAAATTCACAGATTGTAATATCATCAGTTAATAAAAATAACTTTTCAATCATATGTTTATAATCTTTATCACGTAAAGCACTAAATATTATCTTTATCTTATCATATTTTTTAGCACATTCATAAAAAGCATCAATTCCCTCTTTATTATGAGCACCATCTATAATTATTAATGGCTGAATATTAACGATTTCAAAACGTCCTGCCCAACGAGCATTATACATTCCTTGTAAAAGATCATCATCACTAAAAGTAATAACCTGCTGAAGTTTTAGATATAGTAAAGCTTCTAATGCTAAAGCACTATTATATATTTGATACAATGCTGGCGTATCTAAAATAATATCATAATTTCGATAATGATAACTAACATTATTACCATCTATAATATTAGTAATTGGCTGCAAGGTTAATAACTTACTATGATGTTTTTTACATACTTCCTCAAATACTTTTAAACATTCTTGCTTTGTTTCACCAGTTAAATAATCTACTCCTTCTTTAACTATTCCTGCTTTATTTAAAGCAATACTTTGATAATCATGCCCTAAATAATCTACATGATCTAAACCAATATTTGTATTGATTGCTAATTTAGGCATAATAATATTTGTTGCATCTAATAAACCACCTAATCCTACTTCAAATAACGCCAAATCAACTTTTTGATCAATGAAATACATAATTGCAATAAATACTTCAATTTCAAACATTGATATTTCATACTTAAGCCATAGATCAACATAGCGATTAGCATAATTCACCATTGTTTCTTCATCAACAAACTGATCATTAATTCTAATAATATCTAATCTAGAATATAAAGCTGGTGAAGTAAAAGTTGCAACTTTGTATCCTGCCTGTTTTAATACTTCTTTTATATAATTAGTAGTTGAACCTTTTCCATTAGTTCCTCCAATATGAACACAATCAAGAATTAACTGGGGATTTCCAAGATCTTCCATATATTTCTTAAAATTATCTAAACTATAAACTCGATCTTTTTGACTATTAATAAATTCAACTACTTCATCATAATTATTAAATCGTTTTTCAACAGATCTTTTTTTTACCATTGGATAATATAAAATACCATCCTTTTTTTCTAACTTACCATTTAAACTAAAACCAATATGCTCATAAAAATCTTTAGCATAAATACTTGCATTAACTTCTATTTCATCTAAAACAAGATTATCTATTATTTCTACTAATTTTTTACCAATTCCTTTTCCATGATATTTTTTATCAACAAACAATAAACTTAAATGATTTTTATTAGTTAGACTAATCATTCCAATTATTTTATTATCATCTAAACAAACATATGTAAAATTATACTTATTCAAATAAAAATCTTCTGTGTTTACTAAATTAAAATTACTTATTCCTTCTGTCTCAAAATCTAAAAACACATATTCTTTAGCAACTCGATCAACTAATTTAATTACAGTATCAATTTCATTTTCTTTTATTAATCTATATTCCATTATAATCACCTTAAACCATTATATGATAAAAGAAGTAGCTAAGCTACTTCTTTTTTAGAATTTTTCAAACTGATCAATATTAAGTACAAATACAGTTGCTCCACCAACTAAAACATCTACCATGATTGGTGTAAAAAACTCTCCCATTTCAGTTGGAGGAATAGTAGGTTCTTTTTCAACCCGCTTTTTAGCATTAGCTTTTATTATTGAAATACAATCTTCAACTTTATCATCATTAGTTCCAACAAAAAATGTTGTATTTCCCTTTTTTAAAAATCCCCCTGTTGTAGATAATTTAGTTACAAAATATCCGCCTTCAGTAAGTGCTCCCTGAACCGACGAACTATCATCAGAATTAACAATTGCAATTATTAATTTCATATTAACTCCTCCTTTTATAAATCTATTATACTACGAATTAAAAAAAGATAATACCAATATAATAACATAAACTTAAATTATTTCATTATGTTGAATTGGTAAAAATATTGATTCATATTCAGCTAAAACATAAGAATCCGTCATCATTGATAAATAATCTGCAACAATTAAAGCTGGATCATTACTTTGATAAGTTGAAGACATCTTAGATACAAAAGTTTTGATTTTACAATTTTTATTTTCCCGATCAGTTAATTCTTCATAATAAACATCATACAATTGTTTAATCATTCTAATCAGTTTTGCATTCTCTTTTACTAAAACAGGATGTTGATGAACCTTTATTGTTAAAAAGTTCAATAAACATTTTAATGCTTCAAATACTTCATTAGAGAACCGTAAATAAGGCTTTTCATAGCTGTGAATTACTAAATCACCAATCAAACGATTTATCATCGACTTATTATTAAAGCCTAAAATATCAGTAACCTCTTTAGGCAAATCACTCTCTTTTATAATTCCTACTCTAATTGCATCTTCAACATCTTTACCAATATAAGAAATCACATCAGAAATCCTAACTACACATCCTTCTAACGTCATTGGTCGAATTTTTTTACTTGTATCATATTTGTGCCAGCAATCATCATATTCTTGCCAAAATTGAGCAATTGTTTTATTAGTATCAGGAACATACTTTTTTGATAACATTTCACCATTATGACATAAGATTGCATCTAAAACTTGTAAAGAAACATTATAACCAATTCCATTTCTTTCTAAAAAAAGAATATTACGGACACTATTAGCATTATGTGCAAAATAACCATAGCCTTTTGCTTGAAGAATTTCATCTAAAGCCTTTTCTCCAACGTGACCATACGGTGCATGGCCTAAATCATGGCCCAACGCAGCAGCTTCAATCAAATCTTGATTTAAACCTAATCCCCTACCTATTTGTCTAGCAATCCTGCTGACCCACTGAACATGAATCGAACGTTTAGAAATATGAGCATTACGAAAAAAAGATAATGCTTGAGTTTTATCAACATATCTTTGATATGATTTACAATATAAAATACGATCTATATCTTCTTCAAATGGCCAACGAATATCAAATTCTTCTTTATCTTTGATTGTTTGTTTTATTTTTATACAGTCACTATTTTTAGTTGCATAAACAGAAAGATGCTCATCGGCTTCTTTTGTCATTCGTAACGCATTTTTAATTACTAGTTCCTCTCTTTTCATTGAATCACCTCTATATAGTCTACACAATTTATCATATTTTATGCTATTTTGTAAATGTAAAGATCCAAATAATAACAAAATTAAGATAATTAAAAGACAATCTCATATCTAGTTTGTATGATATTATTAATTTATTTAAACTTCTCAATTACTTTGATATACACAGCAATAATAGAAAAAGGGATCTAAAATCCCCTTATTCAGTAAGATAATCAAATTTTTCTAATTCCCTTGTTTTTCCAATTACTAGAAAACGATCACCATATTTAACAATATAATTAGCCCCTATACTTAATGACATATTATCCTCACTATCCTTAACTCCAATAACATTCATATGATAAGCCTGTCTGACATTTAAATCCTGAACACTTTTACCAATCCAATCTACTGGTGCTTTTATTTCAATTAATGAGTGATCTTCATCTAACTCAACTAAATCAACAATATTTTTTCGTAATAATGATTTAGCTACTCTAACTCCCATATCTTTTTCTGCCCTTATTACTCTATTAGCTCCAACTTTTTCTAATATTTTAGAAAACTGTTTATTTTTAGCTTTAGAGATTACATATGGAACTCCTAGATCCTTAACATTCATTGTTGTTAAAACTGATTCTTCTAAATGAGTTCCAATTGCTACAATTGCAACATCAATATCTTCAATCCCTAATGCTCGAAGCTGTTCGATATCTGTAGTATCAGCTACTACTGCTTTTGTTACCTCATCTGCGATTCTTTCAACACAAGACTCATCTTTATCAATTGCAATAACCTCACAATCATATTGAGATAAAGTTGTTGCGACTGTAGAACCAAATACTCCTAAACCTAATACTGCATATTGTCTATTTTTCATTTTTTTACTCCTATCCTAATAAAATATTTCCATCAGTATATCTAACTTCTTTTTTTCCAGCATTTATATAAGATTTTCTTGCAAAAGATATTATCATCGTAATTGGCCCAATTCTACCAACAAACATTAAGATCATAATAATTATTTTACCTATCGCTGTAAGCGAAGGTGTTAATGATGCACTAAGACCAACAGTACCAAAAGCTGAAATAGCTTCAAAAATAATATCAATAAATGGTGCATCTTCACTAATACTTAAAATAAAAATACTCGTTAGTGCAAGAGAAATCCCAATCGTTATTATTGCAAATGAACGAATAATCAAACGTTTAGGAATCCGTCTTGCAAATACTGCTACTTCTTTTCTACCATGATATATATTATAAACCATTAAAATACTAATCGCAAAAGTTACTGTCTTAATCCCCCCTGCTGTACCAGCTGGAGAACCTCCTATAAACATAAATATACACATCATAAATTTAGTATAAGGATATAAACTTGCAATATCTACAGAAGCAAATCCGGCTGTACGTAAAGTTGTTGATTGAAAAAACGAAACTTGAAGCTGATCAAACAAATTTAATTTACCTAATGTATCAGGATTATAAAATTCACATAGATAAAATAATATTGTTCCCATAAATAATAAAATAAAAGTTACAATAAGGACAATTTTAGTATGTAGACTAAAACTTTTAAATAAATGAAGCCAATTAAATTTGGAAGGTTTATTAAACTCCTTTTTTACCGCCTGAGCAATATCAAACCAAACAATAAAACCTAAACCTCCCATTATAATCAATCCTGGTATAACTAAAGTAATAATTATATTTGTTTGATAACCAATTAATGAATTACTTCCTAGTACATCAAATCCAGCATTACAAAACGCTGAAATTGCATGAAATACAGAATAATATATACCTTTTAATATTCCATATTCAGGAATAAATACAAAAGATAATAAGATAGCTCCTATCCCTTCAACAATAAATGTATATTTTATTACATTTTTCAGAAATTTTGGAATTGCATTTAATGATGGTTGATTAAGCGCTTCCTGTAAAACAATTTTATTAGTAAGAGAAATCTTTTTCTTTATCATGACTAACAATAAGTTTAAAAAAGTTAAAAAACCTAGCCCACCAATTTGAATTAAGATAATTATTACTAATTGTCCTAAAAGATTAAATTGCTCACTAGTTACTACAGGTACTAAACCTGTAACACATGTAGCTGAAGTAGCAATAAATAAATTATTTAAATAATTTGTCGGTGCTCCATTATTACAAATTGGTAAACTCAATAAAATTGAACCAATTAAAATTACTGCAAAAAAACTAAAAGCAATTTGTCTTGTTGGTCTCATTGTATGATGTTCACGTTTCTTTTTTAATATTCCAACTTTCATATATGTGTTCTACCTTCCTAAAAGAATAAATGATCAATTAATATTTTGCATCCCATTATAATCAACAAGACACCACCAGCCAATTCAGCTTTACTTTTATATTTTTCCCCAAATACATTTCCAACTTTTACCCCTATAACACAAATAATAAATGTAATAATTCCAATAATTGCAGTTGACAAAACAATTGAAACATTAAAAAAAGCAAACGTAATGCCTACTGCTAAAGCATCCACGCTTGTAGCAATCGATAACATGATCAAATCACCAAATCGTAAAGTATCATCCAAACACTCATCCTCATCTTTACTTAAAGCTTCTTTAATCATATTCATTCCAATTAATCCCAGTAAGATAAATGCAATCCAATGATCAATAGCAGCAATCTTAGATGCAAATGCGGTACCCAAAACATACCCTAAAGCTGGCATCAATGCTTGAAAACCACCAAAAAACAAGGCAATGATGACTGCTTTTTGATAGCTCATTTTTTTCATCGCCAGACCTTTACATATCGAAACAGCAAAAGCATCCATGGCCAAACCAACTCCAATGAGCGAAATTTCTAAGAATGACATTGTTTATTCTCCCCTTTTAAAATTATTTCACTACACTTCAAGCCATCTAGTGCACTAGACATTATTCCCCCTGCATAACCAGCTCCTTCACCAATGGGATAAATTCCTTTGATATTACTTTGATATTCCTTATCTCGATAAAATCTTACTGGTGAAGAACTTCGTGATTCAACCCCCGAAAGCAAAGCATTACTAGTAAAACCAGAGAATCTTTGATTCATTAATTGTAACCCTTCTTTTAATGCTTCATTTATATCTTTACTAAAAAGTTTATTTAAATCAGCATCTTTAGTTCCTGGTAAAACACTATATCGTATATTATCACTAATGCTATCTTGATTCTTTAAATAATCTTCAATTTTCATTACTGGAACATGATAATTACCACCACCTAAAACAAATGCCCTTTGCTCTAGCTCCCGCTGGAATTCAACTCCTGCTAGAGGATGATCATCTTTAAAATCATCAGGACCAACAGTTACTAACACTGCACTATTAGCATTAACATCATCACGAGCCTGATTGCTCATTCCATTAACTACTACCCCATTAATTTCACTGCTTGAATTAATAACTCGACCACCAGGACACATGCAAAAAGTATAGACACCACGACCATTAGAAGTTTTTACTGCAAGTTTATAATCAGCTGCTTTTAAACGAGGATGGTGAGCATATTTTCCATACTGATGCTCATTAATAAATGATTGTAGATGCTCGATTCTTAACCCCACTGCAAAAGCCTTGGGTTCCATTTTAAGTCCTCTTTGATACAACATCTCATAAGTATCACGAGCACTATGACCAATAGCCAAAATTAATTTATCAGGATTCATTGTAATAATCTGATTCGCATGTTTGATTTTAATCCCCATTAATTGCTGATTTTCAATTTCAATATCAATAAGTTGACTATCAAACAATACCTCACCACCATTTTTAATAATTTCTTCACGCATACTTCTAACTACATTTATTAAATAATCAGTTCCTACATGAGGTTTATTTAAATATAAAATATCATCTTTAGCCCCATGAGCCACAAAAGTTTCTAAAATAAATTGTTTCCTTTTATCCTTAACCCCTGTAGTAAGTTTTCCATCACTAAAAGTGCCAGCACCACCTTCACCAAATTGAACATTACTATTTAATTCTAATTTACCAGTATTAAAGAAAGTATCTATATCTACTTTTCTTTTATCAACCATACTTCCTCTTTCAATTAATGTCACTTTTTGTTTAGCACGAGCTAAATTATAAGCACAAAAAAGACCCGCTGGACCACTACCTACTACTACAATATGTTCATCATTTGATTTTAAAACTGGATAATGATAAGGTTCCACTTTTAAAAGTTGTAATTTAGGATATTTTTTTATAATAATATCTTCATTATTAATATTAAATTCAAAACTACATACAAAATGAATCTTATTTTTTCTTCTTGCATCTACTGCTTGTTTAACCAATCTTACATCTCTAATTTTATTTTTTGATATATTTAATTGTTGTGAGATTACCTGGCGATAATCCACTGTGTCTAAAGAAACTTTTACATTATTAATTCTAATCATCTTTTTTCCCTTACTTATTCAATATTGTTTTTGCGATACGATATCCAGAGGCGAAAGCAAAATGTAAATTATATCCGCCACAATCCCCATCAACATCTAATACTTCTCCAGCAATATAGATTCCTGGATATTTTAAACATTCTAAGTTTTCATTGACTTCCTCAAGACTAACACCGCCACGCATTACCTGAGCCTTACTATAATCATATGTCTCTAACACTCTAAAACGCATATCTTTTAAATTCACATTTACTAATACTTTAGCTAATTTATCATTAAATATACCCTCTAAATAATAATCACCATACATTTTTAAACGTTCATTCAATAAATTTATTACTTCACTATTACTATATTCTTCCAATAAATCTAAACTTATTTCTGCCTTTTCATTTTTTTTAGGTAATAATCTTGATAATTGCATAATGCAAATACCTGATAATCCCTGTTCACTAAATAACACTTCCCCACTTTGACTTTCAATCAGTTTACCCTCAATATATAAACTAGCTCGACACTTAACCCGCACACCTTTTAATTTTGGATACACCGGTTTTGTCTTAACTTGAACTAGACTAGGATACAACTTTGTTATCTTTAAATCAAGGTCTTTAACCAAATCATAACTATTTTCTCCAGATAAAAGTGATGCTGGAGAACCTGTAGCAATAACAACATTATCACATCCATAATCACCCCGATTACTTTTAACTAGATATCTATTATCTTTTTTAATGATTTTAACAGCTTGACATTCTTCAATCAAAGCTACTCGATCAAAATTTTTCATCAAAGCATTTTTAACAGTTAAACTTTGATTAGAACGAGGATATAATAAAGTTCCTACTTGCCTAGTTAAGACTCCTATTTGATTAAAATAAGTTTTAGCATCAAAACTATGAATGATTCTTTCAATACGTTGATCATTAGTATTATAGTAATACATATCCATATTTGTATTAGAAAGATTACAACGACCATTTCCGCTAGCAAGAATTTTTCGCCCTGCTTTATTCGACTGCTCAAGAATAATTACATTCATATCGTACTTAGCTAACTCATGTCCACACAAAAGACCGCTAGCACCTGCCCCAATTATTACAGTAGTTTTCATCATATATCTCCTTATAATGCCTAGATTATAGCACAAACTACAATCTTTTAAAACAAAAGCAACTAATAAAATGTATACTTGATAATATTATTCGATAAGTGTATAATTTAAAAGAATTTATCACTTTAAGGAGGAGTTATTTATGGGTAGAGCACATGAGGTGCGCAAAGTTGCAATGGCGAAGACAGCAGCAAAAAAAGCTAAACTATACTCACGTTATGGTAAAGAAATTTATTTAGCTGCAAAAGCAGGTGGACCTGAACCTGATGGTAACTTAGCTTTACGTCGTTTAATTGAAAAAGCAAAAAAAGAACAAGTACCTGCTGATGTTATCAAAAGAGCTGTTGATAAAGTAAAAAGTGGAGTTACTGAAAATTATGAAGAAAAAGTATTTGAAGGATATGCCAACGGTGGAGCCACAATAATTGTTAAATGTTTAACTGATAATATTAACCGTACTATTTCATCTGTACGTCCTGCTTTTACAAAATCAAAAGCAAAATTAGGAAATGAAGGATCTGTTTCATATTTATATGACGTTATCAGCGTCGTTGCTTTTAAAGGACTAGATGAAGAAACTGTTTTAGATGCTTTAGTCATGGCTGAAGTTGATGCTCAAGATATTGTTAGTGAAGAAGATGGAACTATCAAAATTATTGGTGAACCAACTGATTTATATAAAATCAAAGAGGCAATTGAAGGTATTAAATCTGATATTGAATTTGAAATAGATGAAATTCAGACTTTACCACAAGACACTGTTGAACTTGAAGGTGAAGATATGGAATTATTTGAACGTTTAATGAATAATCTTAATGATTGTGATGATGTTGATCAAATTTATCATAATGTTGCAAATTACGACGAGGGAGAATAATTCTCCCTTTTTTTACAAGGAGGTATTTTATGCAAGTAACTTATATTTATAACAGTGGGTTTTTAGTTGAATTGGATAAGCATATTTTACTATTCGATTATTATCAAGGAACAATTCCCCCGCTTAATCAAAATAAACCATTATATGTCTTTGTCTCTCATTTTCATCATGACCACTACAATCCTGCAATTTATCAAATCAACCATCCTAAAATCACTTATATTATCGACCGAAAAATCAATAATACTGGAATTAAAGTTCGCCCTAGCGAAATATATGAAATTGATGATTTGTATATTCAAACCCTATTATCAACAGATGCAGGTGTAGCTTTTGTTGTAAAGGTTGAAAATAAACAAATTTATCATGCTGGTGATTTACACTGGTGGCACTGGATTGGTGAACCTGAGGCTGACAACAAATATCAAGCTGGAACTTTTAAAAAAGAAATTAGTAAAATTAAAGATATTCATTTTGATTTAATGATGATTCCTCTAGACCCTCGTCTTGAAGAAAGTAGCTGGTGGGGTATGGAGCATATTTTAAAAAATATTAAAACAAAATATGTTTTGCCAATGCATTTTACTGATAATCCTAAAATGATGCTTAAATATCTCAATCATGAACCTTTGAATCAGTATAATAATATTTTAAAGATAAATAATGAAGGGGAAATGTTTATTATTGGTGATAACAATGACGATTAGACCTTATTTACACAATGCAAAATACTATGAAACTGATCAAATGGGAATTATCCATCACTCTAACTATATACGCTGGTTTGAAGAAGCAAGAATTGATTTTATGAATCAAATTGGTTTGACTTATAAAAAAATGGAAGAAGAGGGCATTATTTCTCCTGTTTTAGAAATAAATTGTAAATATCAAAAGATGATGCATTTTGATGATATCGCAACAATTAAAATCAATCTATCTTCATATACAGGAGTTCGCTTTACTTTTGAATACGAAATTTTCAATCAGAATAATCAACTTTGTACAATCGGCAGCTCTACTCATTGTTTTATGAATCGAGATAATTGCCCTCTCAATTTAAAAAAAATAAAACCTGAATATGATGATTTATTTAAAAAACTATTAAATAGTACAAAATAAGGATAGTAGCGAAATATTACTTTAAAAGAAACTGATTCTATTTAGCTTCTTCTATAAAAAAAGGCAATTATTGCTTTAAATTGCCTTTTTATTATTAAACTTTTCTATTTTTGAGCATAATGAGAGAATATAATTAAACAAATTATTTTTTTATATTATAAATCAATTTAAAAAATGAAGCTAAACTAATAATTCCCATTGTAATTTTAAACCACATCTCACTATCATTCATTCTAGAAACGAGAATGAATAATAAAGCAAAAAAATTTAATACATCAAAAATAATAGTTAGTTTTTTCATAATACTCTCTCCTTGATTTTATTATATCAAAATAAAGCTAATAATAAAAATTAATGTTATTAATACATGACATTATTTATCATTTTTTTCAGATAAAAAAGCAATGATTAATTGATATTAATCATTGCTTTTTTGTTTAAAGACATAATTACTTTATTTCGTTATAGCCTCTATTTCTTTGGAAGAATTTCAATCCAATAATCATCAGGATCATTAATAAAATATAATCCCATTGCTTTATTTTCAAAACAGATACATCCCATCTCTTTATGTAACTGATAAGCTTGATCAAAATCATCAACCTCAAAACAAATATGACTTTCATTTTCTCCTAACTCATATGATTGAGGATGATCTTTTAACCATGTCAATTCAATTTGGAAGTTACTAATTCCATCACCAAGATAAGTTAAAATAAAACTTCCATCACTAGCCTCTTTTGTTCTTTCTACTTTCAAACCTAAAGCCTTTTGATAAAAACTTACACTTTTATCAATATTTGTGATATTAATATTACAATGTACACATTTAAATTCCATGTTATTCTCCTATTATTAATAAACTGTTTTATAATCTTTATCTTCAATATCTAATTTTCCAAAATATTTTTCAAAATCAACTCCAACAAAATTAGATAGATCTTTCATCTCTAATACTGTTTTAACATCAACATCAATTCCATTTTCCATTCGGTCTTTAGTCGCTTCTATCTCTTTTTCACCATGAGTATATATACGCGGCTGTCCCTCAGCTTTTGGAGCACCTCTTAATTCTTGTAAGAATGTAGAAAAGTGCATCTCAATATCTGCAGGATCACCAAAAATCTTTGGATCAATAGCAATAAAACCATGACAAGTACCACCTACTCCATTTGTATGAGTATGATTAGAAGTTAATCCTTGTGATAAAATTGAACAGAAAATTTCACAGAACATTCCATAGCCATACCCTTTATGACTTCCTAATTGTTCTGTTGAACCACCTAATGGCATAATTCCACCACCCACTTTATTAACAATGTTATCTAAAACATCTGGTGCATCTGTTGAAGGATTACCATCCTTATCTAGTGCCCATCCTTGTGGTAATTCTTTTTCTGCTTTACGATACATTTCTAATTTTCCTCTTGTAACAACAGTAGTTGAAGCATCAAAGAAAAATGGATATGGTTTTGCTGGCATTGCTAAAGCAATAGGATTAGAACCCAACATTGCCTTACTTGCAAAAGTTGGTACCATGATTGCCTCAGAATTAGTAAATGATAATCCCATCAATCCTTGATCACATGCCATCTTAGCATAATATCCAGCAATTCCATAATGATTAGAATTTCTTACTGTTACAATTGCCATACCAACATTTTTAGCCTTTTCAATACATTTATCCATTGCAAACTTACTAATCAATTGACCCATTCCAGCATTCCCATCAATAACTGCAGATACTGGTGTTTCAAAGACTACTTCTGGTTTTGCATCAACTTTGATCATACCTTTTTCGATTCCCTTATGGTATCTTGAAAGTCTTTGCATCCCATGTGATTCAATTCCATAAATATCTGATAATAATAAAACATCTGTTATAATTTTACTCTCTTCTTTAGTAAAACCAAATTTTTCAAAAGCTTCATTACAAAATTCATTTAGAGTATCAAACTTAAACTTTATATGTGCCATAATTTACCTCACCTCTTTTAAATTGTATACATTTTATCATAAACTTTTTTTTCTGTCATTAATAAAAATGAAGCAGTTTAAAATTCTACTTCATTTAATAATATTTTCGTTTATAAAGTACAAATCATTATTGACATATTACCTTCATATTCAACTTCTTTTTGATCAGCACAAATAATAAAATTATCCCCAATCTTTACATCACTGCCATTAATCGTTCCACTGCCTTTAATAATAGTAACTAATTGAAAAGGTTTATTATTAATAATTGTATTATTACCAATTAAATCATATTTACTAACAGTAAAATAATCACTAGAAATTAGTTTTGTTACAGTTCCATTAGTAATATCCTCTACAATTTGATCATCATTACTATATGGCTGATATGGTATCTGAGTGACATCAATTGACTGCTGTACATGTAATTGACGTTCATTACCATTAGCATCTTTACGGTGGTAATCATACACACGGTAAGTAATATCTGATGATTGTTGAGCTTCATATATTAATGAACCACTACAAATAGCATGAATAGTACCTGCAGGGATATAAAAGAAATCTCCTTCTTTAATTGAAAATTTATTTAATAAATTTTCATAATCATCATTTTTTATTGCCGTTATAAATTCACCTTTAGTTTTGGCATGGTGACCCATGACCATCTTTGTATTTTCATCAGTTCCTAAAACATACCAGCATTCTGTTTTTCCTAAAGAATTCTCATGTACTTTAGCATATTCATCATTAGGATGTACCTGCACTGAGAGATCATTACAAGCATCAATGATCTTAACGAGTAAAGGGAATTGTTCACCTTCTATATTTCCAAATAATTCTCGATGTTCAGCCCATAATTCTGATAATTTTTTTCCAGCAAATTCACTATCTGCCATTGTACAATCACCATTTTGATGTGCTGAAATAGCCCAGCATTCCCCTGTATGATCACTAGGAATATCATAACCATAAATATCTTTTAGCTTTTGCCCTCCCCAAATCATTTCCTTAAATACTGGATTAACCTTTAAAATGTGACCCATTTTCTACTCTCCTTTTTTCTATAAATTCATAAAATTTATCAATTTCATTTTCATTGAATACTATTATGCCATTTTTTTCTAGCAATTGGCAAGTAATTCCATCACCATCTTTCAAAGTATGAGTAAAACTGCCATCATATATCTTATTCTTACCACAACTAGGACTATATGATTTTAACAAAACAACATCAATATCATACTTTTGCAATATTTCTAATGACCTTCTTGCTCCTAACTTATATTCCATTGTTTTATCTTCACCTGTAATATCAATAACCTTATCATTTCTAATCTCACACGGATTTCTAGGTATTGACATTCCCCCTAATACTTCAGGACATATCATAATAGCTTCTTTTCTAGCAACCATCTCTTTAATAATTTCAATTAAGTTATCATCACCTCGAAAAGTACATTTAACTCCCGCTAAACAACTACTTACTCCAATCATTAATAACCTCCAAAATCTTATTTGCCTGCTCAACTACATAATCAGCTTTACTATTTTCTAATTCTTTTGCTCCTCTAAATCCCCAAGCCACACCAATTGATTTAACTTTAGCATTTTTAGCAGTTTGAATATCAACATCACTATCTCCAATGTAAATAACTTCATGTTTTTTAACATCAAATAAGTTAATAACTAAATTAGTTAAACAAGGATCTGGTTTTTTAGGATGGCGCATGCTGTTTCCAAAAACATATTTAAAACACCCAGGAAATAAAGTATTTGTTATTTTGATAGCATGTTCCTGTGGTTTATTAGTTACAACAGCTAAATTAAAACCCTGTTTTTTTAAATTTTCAAGTAATTCATTAATCCCTGGATACGCATGAGTTTTATTTAAACAGTTTAAACTATATATTTCATCGAATTCTTGTTTTAAATGCATAACTTCACTTTTATGTTCTTGAGGCAGTGCTCTTTCAATTAACTTAATTACTCCATTACCAACAAAATAACGATATTGATCAAGTTTATGAGTAGGATATCCCCTCTTATTTAATAATATATTTACTGTATCCGCTAAATCTTCCAATGAATCAATTAATGTTCCGTCTAAATCAAATATAATTGTATTAATCATCTAATCACTCCTCGTTGTATTATAGCATATATTTTATTTATGTGTGTTGTTTGTTATATTTTAATTTTATAGTAATAAAAAAGAGCTTTGTACAAAACAACTTATTAAGAAGTTATTTCGTTATTGCTCCTTTTTCTTTCAACCATTGCCATTTTCAGTGTGATTGCTTTAAGTTTTTCTTTATAACAAGACTCTGCTTGATTAAAAGCTTCTAATATCATTGCCTGTTTTTGTTCTTTAACCTCTTTTAATTCATTTAAAAATACTCGTTCAACTAACCCTGTTGCTCTAGCAAAAGGCTCTTTTCCTTCAATTGCTTCAAAAATATCTAATAAAGTAATTTTATCGGGATGTTTTTTTAACGAAACACCACCTTTTTTACCTGCTTCTGAAGTAATTAGACCTGCAACTACTAGTTGACGAATAATTTTTTTTAAATAAGAATCAGAAACACCTAAATCCTCCGAAATATTGTAACTCTTTAGAGGAGTCCCCTCATCACTATGAGCAATCATTATTAATAGACAAATTGCCTGTTCAACACTATTTTTAACTTTCATGATTATGTACCTCTCTTCATATATTGTACCATAAATAATTAATTTACTTAAAATTTTTTATAAACCAATTGACAAAGTATCTTCATATGACTAAAATATGTATTTGTTAATAGATAAACTTTATCCATAGATAAATTATATCTATTAATAACCTAGATTTCAAGTGAAAACTAAAATCTAATGGAAGGAGAATAAAAATGATAAAAAAAGAATGGTCAGCATTTTTAAAAAACTGGTGGTTGCTTGTTGTTGCTGTTGCCATCATTGCAATACCAAGTATTTATTCTGGAGTCTTTCTTGGCTCAATCTGGGATCCCTATGGAAATACAGGTGAAATACCTGTTGCTGTTGTAAATGAAGATCATAAGGTAACATATAATGGGACTACTTTAGATGTTGGAAAAGAATTAGCGAATAATCTTCAAGATAATGATTCTATGGCTTTTGACCTTGTTGATGCTTCAAAAGCTAAACAAGGATTAAAAGATGGTGATTATTATATGGTCGTTACTATTCCAAAAGATTTTTCTAAAAATGCTACAACCTTGCTAGAAGATGAACCTAAAAAAATGATCCTAAATTATACAACTAATCCAGGAACAAGTTATATTGCTTCAAAAATGGATGATTCAGCAATAACAAAGATTAAGGAAGAAGTATCATCCACTGTTACTAAAACCTATGCAAAAACGATTTTTGATCAAATTAGTACTGTTGGCAACGGGATGAATGAAGCAGCTGATGGTACCAAACAGATCAATGATGGAACTAATCAACTAATTGATGGAAATAATTTAATCACAACAAATTTAAAAACATTAGCAGATAGTACTCTTATTTTTAATGATGGTGCAAAAAGTTTAAGTTATGGTCTTAGTTCATATCTAGATGGCGTTAGTTCTGTAAATAAAGGCAGTGGTGATTTAAACAGTGGTTTAACAATATTAGATAACAACAGCCAAGCTTTAACTAGTGGAATTAATCAACTTGATGCTGGAATTAAACAATTAGAACAAGGAAGTAAAAATTTAGAATCAGCATTAACTAATGCAAAAACCACTCTTGATAATCAATTAAACAGTAATACAGAAGCTGGTATCCAGGCTTTAATCACTCCTAATCCAATAACTGGTAAAACAGCATTAGAAACATTGAATTATGGTATTCAAGCTTTAAACCAAAGCATTACAACATCTAATAATGATAATAGTAATCCAAGTGCAAAAGATTATCTTAACAATATTAATATGACTCTTGATAATGCTGAAACATCTATTGCTCAAATTAATGATGCTTATGCTAATGCTCTTCAAACTGCATTGACTAATAACGCAGGTAAAAATCTTGATCAAGAAACAATTACAAATATTATATCAACTATAAAAAATGATCAAAATATTAAAGCTGCAAATGTTAAAGCGGTAACGAATGTAAAAACTGCAAAATTGACAGTTGATGGAGTTTTTAATAACCTGCAATTAACTGTTAATTCACTAGCAAGTGGTTCTGCTCAGGCTTTACCAGGTGCTAATCAAGCTATCGAGCAATTATATACTGGTTTAAAAACTGTTCAAGCTGGTTTAGGCGATAAATCTACCTCAAATACTTTAATTAATGGAGCTAATTCTATTTATCAAGGCAGTTTAGCACTTAGCCAAGGCACAACAACCTTGGATAATGGATGTACCACATATAAAAATGGTGTAAATACTGCAAAAATTGGTTCTGATCAATTACTGTCTGGTACGAATACTTTAGTTAATAATAATCCTACTATTTATAATGGCGCTAAACAATTAACCAGCGGTGCTAGTCAAATTACTTCTGGAGCTAAACAATTATACGATGGCTCTAATACTCTAAGTAACGGTTTAACTACATTAAAAGATGGTACCAATACATTAGCTGCTTCATTAACTGATGGTGCTAAACAAGTAAATAATATTAACAGCAGTGATGCAACATTTGATATGTTGTCAACCCCTGTTAAAGTTTCCCACCATGAAATATCAACGGTAGAGAATAATGGACATGGTATGGCTCCATATATGATGAGTGTCGGTCTATATGTTGCATGCATGGCATTTACTTTGATGTATCCTTTATTCAATGATATTGAAAAAGCTAAAAGCGGTTTTAGATATTGGTTATCTAAAGCTACTGTATGGTTTACAATTTCAACAATTGCTTCAATCGTAATGATTGGTGCATTAATGCTATTTTGTGATTTTTCACCTCAACAACTATTAATGACATTTATTTTTGCAACTATTGTTGGTGCCGCTTCAATGGCACTAGTAACATTATTGAGCACTGTTTGTGGAAAAATTGGTGAATTTATTCTGCTAGTATTTATGGTCATAAATCTAGGTGGTTCAGCTGGTACTTATCCACTTGAAACCTCTTCAGCAATCTTTAAAGCAATTCACCCTTTCGTTCCTTTCACATATAGTGTTGATGGCTTTAGAAAAGTAATTAGTATGCCAAATGCATCTGTAAGTAATGAAATCATTGTATTCATTGGAATTATTATTATTTGTAGCATTTTAACGATTCTCGTTTATAATCATCGAATTAAAAAACCTAATCCAATAATTCCTCAAGCATTTGAAAATGTAAATGAATAATCGAGTAGGAGGTAATTGATTAGTTCAATTACCGACCTCTTACATCACTGTACATGCCGTTTGGCATACGACGATTTAAATTTATAACTAAATATGTTTTAACTGATATTGGTCTAGTAACATTACTAGACCTCTTTTCTTTAATAACTCTTTTGATATTGCAAATTTCAAAAATGTAGATGCACACCTCGCATAACTCTTTCTCGTGTTTGTCCATGTCTTACATTTCTATTGTTTCCATATACACATTTCAATAACTGATAAATTTGTTCGGTCCTTCGCTATATATATCTATCACATATACATATCACAGTCCTATCCGCAACTCTATTGAACTTTGTATTGTATTGCACATTCATCCCCATGAAATGCCTGATGCGATTCGTATTCATCAGATCGGAGTTTTTTCCTTCAGATTTCACCTCACGCTGAACCCTAGTGTTGGCGGTTGCGATGAACACCCCCACAGTGGACTTTCACCACCTAGATATATACACAATAAAAAAGATTATCTGATGGTGAAGTGAACCCCTTGTTTGGACACTCAAATAAAGGAGGTTCATTTCATGGTGATAATCTTTTTTTTTTATTTATTTAATATTTTCTTATCTTCTGTAT
>NZ_JBKTWO010000036.1:0-27932 GCF_047249845.1 Thomasclavelia sp. | reverse complement strand
CATCAGCACAAGGATTAATCAACATGATATTGACACCAAAAGGTTTATCAGTTAAGCTACGACAGATTTCAATATTCTTTTTAAGTGTAGCAGTATCCATACCACCAGCACCAATTAAACCAAGTGCCCCAGCATTAGATACACTAGCAGCAAATTCACCAGTAGCAATATTTGCCATTCCTCCTTGAATCAAAGGATATTTAATATTTAATAATTCATTCAATTTCATCTTCTAACTCCATTCTATTAATGTTGCTCCCCATGTAAGCCCACCACCAAAACCAACACAAATTATTTTATTTCCTGGTTTTAATAGTCCTTTTTCATCCATCTCACCTAAAGCAAGAGGAATACTGGCAGCTGATGTGTTCCCATATTCTTGTAAATTCATATAAAACTTTTCTTCAGATGATTTCATCTTCTTATAGACATTTTTAATAATTCGATAATTTGCCTGATGACAGACAACATAATCAATATCATCAAGTGTTAAATTAGCCTTTTGTAAAACCGCATTAATGCTTTCAGGAATAACTTTAATTGCAAACTTAAATACTTCTTGTCCAGCCATACTAAGATAATGATTATCATTTACTTTACTGATAGCAGGTGCTTTTAACGCTTCTAAATTTCCAGCTGAGTTACTATAACTTGCAAAAATACCTTCACCCTTACCAACAATCAAAGCTCCTGCTCCATCGCCAAATAAGACACAAGTATTACGATCCGTAAAATCAATTATTTTAGAAATTTCTTCACTTCCAATAACTAAAGCATATTTATCATCAAGATTTTGTAATAGAGCTTGTGCTACAGTTAGTGAGTAAACAAAACCGCTACATGCTGCACTTAAATCAAAACACATTACTTCTTGGTCATTTAATCCCAACTTTTCTTGAATTAAACAAGCTGTACTCGGTGTAAAATAATCAGGTGTCATTGTAGCACAAATAATCAAACCGATTTTACTTTTATCTATTTTTTCAATTGCTTTTAATGCTGCTTGGTAGCCAAGATCAACACAACTTTCATTTTCAGCAATATGCCTTTTATTTATCCCGGTTCTAGAAACGATCCACTCATCTGATGTTTCGACCATTTTTTCAAAATCGAAATTATCAAGAACCTTTTGTGGTGTATAATAACCAGTTGATATAACTTTTAATCCATTCATATAATCTCCTAATATTTCTCTTTGATATCTTCAAAGAAATAAACCAGCTGTTGCAAAGATTTTATTAGTAACTCATCATCAAGAACATGACTATCCTCACATACTCGACTGACCATTTCTTCATGAAATTCATGATGAACCTTACAAACACGATTTCCTTTAGCTGTTAACTCAACTCGAATAACTCGACGATCAGCATCATCTTTACGTCGTTTAACATATTCTTTAGCTTCTAATTTTTTAATTGCTGTCGTAATCGTACCATTAGTTAAAGTTGCCTTTGAAGCAATTGTTGACATAGTTGGATTCGAAAGTGAGCTAATTGCATCAATAATATGCAACTCAGACAAACTTAAATCTTCAACTCCATGGCCAACCATATATTGAGTTTCAATATCTAGTATTTGATTAAATAATCTTACAAACAGATGATTAATTAACTCTCGATTTAAAATATCGCGATTAGTCATTAGTAATTCGACCCATTTCTCTAAATTTGTTATAACGTTTATTTACTAATGATGTTTTTGATAACTTCATTAATTCTTCTAAATTATCTCGAAGATATATTCTTAAACGTTTATATACATACTCTCGGTTTTTTGTAATTCCTCCACGTGGTTCTTTAATAATTTTATCAATAATTTTCATTTCATATAAATCTTCAGCTGTTAATTTCATTAACTCAGCAGCTTCTTGAACTCTTGAACCATCTTTATCTTTCCATAGAATCGAAGAAAATCCTTCTGGTGATAAAACTGAATAAACACTGTTTTCTAACATCACCATACGATCACCAATACTTAAAGCCAATGCTCCACCACTTCCACCTTCACCAATTACAATTACAATAATTGGTACAGTTAATTGTGACATTTCCATTAAATTACGTGCAATTGCTTCGCCAATTCCATGTTTTTCTGCCTTTAACCCAGGATATGCTCCTGGTGTATCAACAAAAGTAATAATTGGACGATTAAATTTTTCTGCTTGTTTCATCAAGCGCATTGCCTTACGATATCCTTCTGGTGAAGACATTCCGAAATTACACTGAAGATTTTCTTCTAAAGTTCGTCCTTTTAAATGACCAATTACTGTACATGGAATATTGTTGAATATTGCTAGACCGCCGACAATCGAACCATCATCTTTGTACAAACGATCACCATGTAATTCGATAAAATCATCAAATAGATTATCAATATATTCGTAAACATTTGGTCGATCAGCCTTCCGTGCAAGATAAACACGATCATAAGCACTGATATTTTGATAAGCTTCAGCTTCTATTTTTATTTTAGTATTTTCTAAATCCTGAATTTGTAATGTATGATCTATTTCTTGATCATCTTTTAACTTTAACAATTCTAATTCAATTTCTTTAATTTTAATTTCTTTTTCCTGCAGCGACATTATTGTGCCCCCCTGCTATGCATTTTTAATAACCTAATAATTGTTTCCCGCATTTTAGAGCGTTCTACGATCATATCAATAAAACCCTGATCTTGCATAAACTCTGTTCTTTGAAAACCTTCAGGTAATTTCTGTTTAATTGTTGATTCAATTACCCGTGGTCCTGCAAAACCTATCAAGGCTTTTGGTTCCCCAATTATTATATCGCCTAACATCGCAAACGAAGCAGTTACCCCACCTGTTGTAGGATGAGTAATGTATGATATATATAATAGTCCCGCTTCATGATGTTTTGCTAATGCTGCACTAGTTTTAGCCATTTGCATTAGTGAAATAATCCCCTCTTGCATTCTGGCCCCTCCTGAAGTAGTAAAGATGATAATTGGACATTTCCGCTTTGTTGCATGCTCAATAGCTTTGGTAATCTTTTCACCTACTGCTCCTGACATACTCCCCATTAAAAAACGTGAATCCATTACACAAACAATTATCTTTTTTCCATCAATTTTTCCAGTTGCACAAACAACCGCTTCGCCAAGACTAGTTGTTTCCTCTAATTTTTCTAATTTATTTTTATAACCTGGAAACATTAACGGATCATTAGATTTAATACCCTTATATAACTCTTTATATCTTCCCCCATCATATAAAAGATTCAATCTTGTGTAAGCACGCATCTTTAAATGCGCTCCACATTTGGGACAAACATAATAATTTTCTTTTAAGTCTTCACTCAAAATTGATTCTCCACAAGTATCACACTTGGTATAAATACCATCAGGTACATCAATTCTTTTTTTATCCTGCATTTTATTACGAATTGATTTAAATAAATTTAATTTCTCTTTTCGCGCTTTAAATAACTCTTCCATTTATTATCCCACCAACTTATCTAAGTTATTTTCAATAAAACTAGTATCGAAATTTCCTTTTACATATTCACCTGTATGCAAGATCAAATACTGTAATTCTTGATTTGTATCAATTCCATCAATAACTAGTTCTGCCAAAACTCTACGCATTCTTCGAATTGCTTCTAAACGATTAGAACCATGTACAATTACTTTAGCAATCATTGAATCATAGTGTGATGATACCTTATATCCTTGATATAAAGTTGTATCTATCCTTACACCAAGCCCTCCAGGTAAATGTACACTATTAACTGTACCTGGACATGGTCTAAATCCTTCTCGAGGATTTTCAGCATTAATACGACATTCTATTGCATGTCCATTTAAATGAATATCACTTTGTTTATAAGTTAACTTTTGATTAGCAGCTATTCTAATTTGTTCTCTAATCAAATCCACTCCTGTCACCATTTCAGTAATTGGATGTTCTACCTGAATCCTTGTATTCATTTCAATAAAATAATAGTTTCCATCTTGGTCAAGAACATATTCAATTGTTCCAGCATTACGATAACCTGCTCCCTTAGCCGCTTTAATAGCATCCTCACCCATTTTTTGACGAAGCAATGGAGTTAAGGCCTTACTTGGTGCTTCTTCAATCATCTTTTGATTACGACGCTGAATCGAACAATCACGTTCTCCCAAATGAATTACATTACCATAATTATCTGCTAAAATTTGAAATTCAATATGCTTAGGATTTAAAACTAATTTTTCTAAATACATATCATCATCTCCAAAACAAGCTTTTGCTTCTGCTTTAGCAGTTAAATATGCATCATCAAATTCTTCTTCACTAAAGGCCTTACGCATTCCACGTCCGCCACCACCTGCTGACGCTTTAATTAAAACTGGATAACCAATCTGATTAGCAGCCATTTTTGCTTCTTCTAATGTATTTACACTACCATCACTTCCAGGTACAACCGGTACCCCAGCCTCAATCATTTTTTGACGTGCCATACTTTTATTTCCCATCATGTCAATAACATCACCACTTGGTCCGATAAAAGTAATACCACATTCCTCAACTAAACGAGCAAACGTTGAATTTTCAGATAAAAAACCAAATCCAGGATGAATCGCATCACATCCAAGCGCTGTTGCAACACTTAAAATATTTTTCATATTTAAATAACTATCCGTCGCTTTAGCCGGACCAATACAAACTGCATGATCAGCTAACTGTACATGCAATGAAGTACTATCAACATTTGAATAAACTGCCACTGCCTCAATTCCCAACTCTTGACAAGTTCGAATAATTCTTACCGCAATTTCGCCACGGTTAGCAATTAAAATTCGTTTAAACATAACAATTACCCTTCAATGATCATCAATACTTGATCATATTCCACTAAATCTTCAGTGTTAGCCATAATTGATGTAACAGTTCCATCAATTGGTGCTTTAATCTCATTCATAACTTTCATTGCTTCAACAATACACAAAACTTGCCCAGTTTTTACTTTACTTCCTACTTCCACATAAGGTTTAGCAGTTGGTGAACTAGAAGCATAATAAACTCCCACGATTGGTGATTTTACAGGTGTTCCACTTATTTCAGGTTCCTCTTTAATTGGCGTACTATTTACAATCTCAGTATTTGTTACTTGAGTTGTAACAGGTGCAATAGGAGTATTTACTACATTTACTGGTGCTATTGGAGTTTTTTCTAACTCTAACTTTATATCATCTATTTCTACTTTCATTTTAAAAACTTCTGAGTTTTCAAATTCATTAATAAGTTGTTTTACTAAGTCTATTTTCATGGTATTCTCCTTTGTTTTGAATATCAAAGTAAATTTTATTAAAAAAATAAATGTTCATACTTTGAACATCAAAATATTTTTTTAGTAAAATTATTACCCAGTTATCCTGGGTAATAATTTTAAGCGTTTGCTTTAATATAATCTACGATATCTTGAACTGTTTTGATTTCAGCAGCTTTATCATCTGGTATTTCAATATCAAATTCTTCTTCAACTGCCATAATTAGTTCAACTGCATCTAGTGAATCAGCATCTAAATCTTCTTTTAAATTAGCTTCTAAAGTTACTGCATCTTCATCACAGCTTAAAGAATCAACAATTATTTCTTTTACTTTTTCAAATTCCACGTTTTCTTCCTCCTCGTGTATATTACGCGTACATTATAACAAAAACAAAACATTTGTAAATAGTTTGATGTTCAAAACTTTTAGCGAAACTCCACGAATTAATAAAAACACAAGTAAAATCAAGGTGTTTCAAGATAATTTTTTTCTGATTTTTTTATGTTTTAATCGTCATTTTTTTATGTTATAGTCTTTTTTAGGAGGATTTTACTAATGAAAATACCTGAAATAAAAGCTAAAACTATTGTCCAAAACAAAGCAGATAAAAAACATTTTTGGTTTGGATTCGACTATAACATGAATCTTTATCAAGGTTGTCATCATGGTTGTATTTATTGTGACAGTAGAAGCGAATGCTATCACGTTGAAAATTTCAACCAAGTTAAAATAAAGCAAAATGTCATATCGTTACTTTCAAAAGAACTTTGTACCAAAAAAAGAAAAGGTGTTATCGCTATTGGTGCAATGTCAGACCCTTATAATCATTATGAACAACAATTGAAGATAACCCATCAAGCTCTAAAAATAATTAACCAAACTGGTTTTGGTGTTATGATAACAACTAAAAGCCATACTATTGTTCATGACCTTGAAATATTAAAACATATTAATGCTAAACAACCTGTTTTAATTTGTATGACGATTACTTGTGGAAACGATCAGCTATCTAAAAAAATCGAACAAAATGTCTCATTATCATCAAAACGTTTTGAAACAATTAAACAGTTACGACAGCAAAATATCTATGCTGGAATTTTAATGACACCAATTTTACCATTTATTAATGATACTCCAGAAAACATTAAAGAAATTGTCTATCAAGCACATTTAGCTAATGCTAGCTTTATCTATCCCATGTTTGGTGTTACTTTACGCGATCGTCAACGTGAATATTTTTATAATCAGCTTGATCAATTATTTCCTGGTATTAAAGAGCTCTATATAAAACAGTTTGGCAATAATTATTTATGTAATAGCCCTCGAATTTATGAATTAAAAAAACTATTCATTAAAGAATGTCACAATTATAATTTAACTTATAAGATGGAAGACATTATAAAGGGTTATAAACAAATGCCCGCATCTCCTAAACAATTAAGTTTATTTTAAATAATTTCTCATAAACTTCCCTAAATGATCCTTAATAATTTGTATTTTACTTATTAATGTCACTATAATTACTTAAATAATTATTAGCATGTTTCATTATATTTATCATTTTTTTATATGTATCACTATTTTTATAATTAAGTCGTTGTACTAATTTTGTAATATAATCCTGCTGATAAACAAAATTACAGCTATATTGATAGTTCAAATCAAAAATCAAGGCTATAAACGATACCCAACGATCCAAATCTGTTTTACGTGTCGTACTAAGAATTGATTTACTGTTCATAAATGTTTCATATATTGATTCACTAATAACATCATTTTCTAAAATACTTTGAGAAACATCTAAAAATGCTTCAAAAGTCTCAATAAGTCCTGTTTTAAAAATATCAATTTTATCTGCATCTCTAATTATTTTACAATGAAGTAACTCATGTTCAGTTAAATCTTTAGCTACTTTATATTTATTGTGATTAAAAATTGCTTTATAAATTAATTTATAGTTATTTTGATCTATATTAAATTTATCAATTAAATTATTATCAAATAAAATTTGTACCCCTAATTGGGCATGATCAATAGTTTTACTATCAATAAAACAATTATAACGCTTTAATTGCTCAAATCTTCCAATATCATGCAATAAACCAATCAATGTAGCTAACTCAACTTCATCTTGAGATAAATTCAGCGATATTGCAACATTTTTAGAAGCTTCCATAACTCGATAAGTATGCTCTATTTTTAAAATAATCTTAGAATTACTCTTATCAAAATCATTAACATATTCATCAAATACTCTTTTTGCATTTATTAGATCAATCATCTAATCACCTCCAGTTACCATTATATTCTCTTTATCAACATTTCTCTACCATTTTACTAACTAATAATTTCTATTTTCCTATAGTTATGTTATATTAATAAACAAGGATGTGATTAGATGAAATTAAGATTAACTACAACTAGTGATTTAGATGCCGTGATGAAAATTATCAATCAAGCTAAAACATATTTTAAAGAACAAGGAATTAATCAATGGCAAGATGGTTATCCTAATGAAACTTCTATTATTAATGATATCAAGCAACAAGAAGCATATGTACTTGATATTGATGGTGAAATTATTGCAACGGCGATGATTTCCAAAGCAGCTGAACCAAACTATAATTATATTGAGGGAAAATGGCTTCAAACTGCTGACTATATCGTAATTCACAGGATTGCAATTCGAAATGATTATAAAGGTAATAGCTTAGCTAAAATAATTATTGATGAAGCAATCAAACTATATCCAGGAATGTCGAGTATTCGAATAGATACTCATGATGATAATTTATCAATGCAACGCTTTTTAACTAAAAATGGTTTTACATACTGTGGCACTATCTATTTAGAAAATAAGGAAACACGTCGTGCATATGAAAGAATTCTTTAACCTGCAATACTGCAGGTTTTATTTTTTAATAAAACCAATTTACACTTTACTAAATAATCTAATTAATACCAGTTCTTTAATATATTAAGTTTTATTCAGATTAATATTATCATCTTGTAGACTATCAGTTGATTAAATCAATTATTGTTTACTATGATTCGCTACCAATAATTTACATAAAAAATATAATAATATTAAGATAATTAAAAATAATTATCTAGAAAGGAATAGTACTCTATTAAACAGTATAATAGAGTATGCGTGATTAATATGAGAGATATTAATATTAGTAAAATTATTTATCAAAAACGAAAAGAAAAAAATATGACCCAAGAAGAATTGGCCATGCATTTAAATATTACCAAGGCCGCTATTTCCAAATGGGAAACTAATCAAAGTTATCCGGATATTTCTTTATTACCTACATTAGCCAGTTTATTTAATATCAGTATTGATGAACTAATTGGTTATGAGCCCCAAATGCATAAAAGTGATATCAAAAAATTATATCACCAGTTAGCTAACGACTTTGCCAAAAAACCATTTGAAGAAGTATATCAAAAGTGTCAAGAAATAATCAATAAATACTATTCTTGCTTTGAACTATTATTACAAATGATGATTCTTTTAATGAATCATGCTAATCTAGCTAAAAATCCACAAGATATTTATGAAGAAATAAATAATTTAGCAACACGAATAGCTATGGAATGTAATGATATAAATATTTATCATCAAAGCAAACAATTCCAAAGTACTGTTCTTTTAGCATTGAACCGCCCACTTGATATTATTGAACTTTTTCCTGAAATAAAGCAGCCCTTAATCGTCAATGATACAACTATTGCTCAAGCCTATATAATGTTAAATAAACATGATGAAGCAACCGAAATTCTACAAGTTTATCAATACCAGTATATTTTAGCCTTATTACAAAATATTACTAGTTATATTTACTTTAACAGCAATGATATACCTCGAGTAAGATCTGCAACTACACGCCTGCTCAAATTAATTGATATATATGAACTTGAAAAGGTACATCCAAGTATAATTTTATCTGTTTATGCTAACCTCGCGATGGTCAGCATTAATCAAAATGTTCCACTTCAAGCTTTAACATATTTAAAAAAATATGTTGATGTAGCAATTACGCTTAAATTTCCACTTGTTTTATCAGGTGACAAATACTTTGATTATCTTGACAATTGGCTAAATAACTTAGATTTAGGAATTATTGCACCTCGCAGTGATACTGCAATTATTGAATCAATTAAAGAAGTTTTAGTTGCTCCAATCTTTGAACAACTTCAAAATAACATAGAATATCGTCAGCTCGTTGATAAACTAGCACAGCACTTAGGAGGACACTAACATGAATCTTAATGAATTTTTACCAATCATCATTCCTCTTGTTTTTATTCAAGTATGTTTACAAATTTATTCAGTATATCATGTTTTAAAACATCCCAATTATAAATGCGGTAATAAAGTCTTATGGATTTTTGTTATATGTTTATTTCAATACTTTGGTGTCATTGCATACTTTATTATAGGAAAGGGTGAATAAAATGAATATCATTGAAATATCTCATTTAAAAAAATCATTTGGAAATCATCATGTAATTACCGATTTAAATTTAACTATTCCTCAAAACTGTATTTATGGTTTTCTAGGAAAAAATGGTCAAGGTAAAACAACAACAATGAAAATGATTCTAGGTTTATTAAAAATTGATGAAGGAAGTATCAGTGTTTGCAATCAGCCTGTAACCTTTGGTCAAAACAAAACCAATCAATATATCGGATACCTACCAGATGTTCCATCATTTTATAATCATCTAAACGCTTTTGAATATTTAAAACTATGTGGTGAAATTACAGGATTGGATAAAAAAGAAATAAGTACGCGTAGTCAAAATTTACTTACTTTGGTTGATTTACAGGATAATTACCAACGAATCGGCACATACTCTCGGGGCATGAAACAGCGATTAGGAATTGTTCAGGCACTTTTAAATAAACCTAAGGTTCTAATTTGCGATGAGCCAACTAGTGCATTAGATCCCAAAGGACGCAAAGAAATATTAGATATTCTTATTAAAGTAAAAAAAGAAACCACTGTTCTATTTTCAACCCATATTCTTAGTGACATAGAAAGAATATGCGATTATGTAGCAATTATAAATAATGGAAAAGTGGTAATTAATGGTCAAATGGATGAATTAAAGCGTAATTATGGTAAAACTAAATTAATGATTCAATGGGCTAATCAAACTGATTTACAAAATGCACTACCATATTTCACTAATTATACTCTTGATCATTTAAAAATGATTTTTAATTCTAATGACTTAAAACAATTACAATTGGATACTTTAACTACTTTAACTCAACATCATCTACTACCTCAAATTATCGAAATCACTGAACCCTCAATAGAAGATTTATTTTTGGAGGCGGTATTATGAAAACTATCTTTATTCTTATAAAAAAGGAGTATCTTGAATATATTCGTGAACATAAACTAATTATTTTAGTTGCTGTTTTTGCTATTTTGGGTATATCAAATCCTTTGATCGCTAAAATGACACCATGGTTATTTGAACAATTTTTAAATGATGTTTCTATCACTATCCCTATTCCAACAGTTATTGATTCCTGGATGCAATTTTTTAAAAATATTGGACAAATAGCATTAATCATTTTTACAATTATTTTTAGTAATTGCATTAATCGGGAAATTAATCAAAGCACACTTATTAATTTACTAACCAAAGGGTTAAAGCGTCAATCAGTTATTTTATCTAAGTTTATTGCTCTAAGTAGTTTGTGGACAATATTATATGTACTTAGTATAGTTATTACTTGGGGTTACAATTGTTATTATTTTACTGGTTATCTTGCAAATTTACCAATTGCTTTATTTGCACTATGGCTCTTTGGAATCTTTATTATTTCTCTAATTATTTTAGGAAATCTTTTAATTAAAAATAATTATGGTGGATTATTATTAGCAGGTATTGTAATGATCATTGGATTATTTTTAAATGGATTTAATATTTTAAGTGACTATAATCCCATTGTATTATTTGCCAACAGTAACAACATCATGACAAATACTACAATAACTTGCACAATCAATATAATAATTACTACTATTTTAACGATTGGATGTATAATTTGTAGCATTAATATCTTTAATCATCAAGAAGTATAACATATATTATTATTCTACTCATATTTACCTCTAATTTGCATATTTTCAAATGAGGTGAAACTATGGAATATAAAGTAAATAAACCCTATCCTAAAATAGAGGTTACAGCACCAAATGAAACATACGGATTAATGATTCTTGATAATGTTGGTGGTATGAATTCTGAAACATCTGCCATTTGTCAATATATTTATGATCATGCTATTGCAGGAGAGGATTTTATTGATCTAAAGCAAACATTTTTAAATATTTCAATGGTCGAAATGCATCATTTAGATATCTTTATGGAATTATCATTAAAACTAGGAATGAATCCCCGATGGTGGAGTTGTCTAGATGATCAATGTAGTTATTGGTCACCATCATATCTAAATTATCCTAATCAAGTTTCTGAAGTTCTTCAAACTGCAATTGACAATGAATATCAAGCAATTGAAAAATATATGTATCAAGCTCGTGTAATTAAAGATCCACATATTGTAGCTATTTTAAAACGAATTATCGAAGATGAAGAATTGCATATTAAAATCCTAAAACAATGGGAGGCTAAATTAGTTAGATAAACTAACTAATTAGTCTCCCTTCTTTTAATAACTGTAATAATTCTAGGTTTTGAGCTGCACTACCAACGTAATTAGTTATTCCATTTAAGTTTGCAATACGCCGTCGATTTTCAAAACTAATATCTTCACCAATTTGTTTTAATGCATTAACAAAACTATCACCTACATAGTCTGGATTTGACAAATAATTAACTCTTCCCTCAATTACTTGATCATTAACCCACCCTTGATCTTCTCCGATAAGATATGGATTACGTGCATTTCTAACAATTCTAGTAATTCTTCCTACATTTCGATATGGTCGTAATGGATTAGTAGATTCACTTGTTAAAAAAACATAATTAAATCTAACTGTATCACCTATATTATATCGTTCTACAGGCGTATTTTTATCAAAGTTATTTTTTCCAGCAGCTTTGATTATTGCAGGAAAATCCTCGTAGCAATAATTTTCATCAACAATCGATGGTACTCCTTCTACTCTACCTGTTGAAGAAAATTGCCACATATCATATGGTTTATCAAAATTTAGTTCTGATGCATAATTAGCAACCCAACGTGTATATTGATCAAATATACTACTAGTAAGTTTTGTTCTCCACCAGTATAATGAAGCATACATTCCTACAAAATAACCATTTGCTTCCAACTCATCAGCAAATGTTTTAGCAATATTAGCAATCACTTCGTTTGATTGTTTTCCAGTAGTATTTTCATCTTCCAAATCATAGTATATTGGATACGCCATTTTATAATTTTTAACTAATCGCATTACGTGTCGAGCTTCACCTTTTGCATCACTACTATTTTTTGCATATGAATATAAATATACTCCAAACGGAATTCCTAATCTTGTACACTCATCAGCATTTCGTTTAAATAAATTATCATCCTGACCTGGAATATCTTGACCATAACCACATCTAATAATAGCAAAATCTATATGATCTTTTGCTACCTCCCAATCAATTAATCCCTGATATTGTGAGACATCAATTCCATATGTCAATACATCTGTTCTCTGTGCCATTATTTTTCCTCCCAATTTTAATATATGAAGATTTAAAAAAAATGTGTGACTTAAACAACATTTTTATCATTTTAATGATAAAATAAAAATATTGTGTTATAATCACAATGGTATGAGTTTTTTAAGCATACTATTAAAATCGAATATAAAAATTAATATTATATATTAAAAATTGGAGGTAAATTAAATGAAAAAATTATTCATTTATGCCTTAGGTGTTTGTACAGTATTAACATTAGCTGTCTCCCCGGCACCTATTAAGGCTACAGATTTTGAAGGTCAAGAAGATAAATACATGAAGATTTGTTCTTCATCTAACTTATCTAATAGTAATTTAAATACTTGTAAAGAGTTTAATAGTTATTTAAAAAGAAAAAACAAAGCACTAAAGAACCAGGTTAATGAAAGTAAAGCTCAAGCTTCTGATACTAAAGCTAATCTTGATAACATTACCAATGAAATTACTTCTTTAAACGATGATATAGCTCAAAAAGAAGCTGAAATCAACTATTTACAAACTTCTATTACTAATTTAGAAGCTAGTATTTCAAAAAAAGAAGAAGAACTTAAAGATCGAATGTATTCAATGCAATCTTACATGAATAATAATTCATATGTTGAATTTATATTTGGGGCATCAGATTTTTCTGATATGTTTTCTCGAATTGAAAGTGTCAATGAGTTGACTTCTTATGATAAAGAATTGATTTCTCAATTAGCAGATGAAAAGAAACAAGTGGAATCTCAAAAAGCTACTGTAGTTACTGCAAAAGCTAACATTGAGGCTCAAAGAGCTTCTAAAAAATCATTACAAGAACAATTCCAAGCTTTGTATATAAAACAAAACGCTGAAGCTATTGCTCAAGAAAAAGCTGCGCTACAAGCTAAAAATACTAGTGAAAAAATTGATGATAATTTAGCTGCCTTTGCTACAGCTGTAAAAGAATCTGAAGTTCCTAGTGGTAATGTAGTTTCTGGTAATTCTGAAATTGGAAATGCTATCGCTAATAAAGCATTAAGCAAACGTGGCAGTGTTTATGTATATGGAGCATGTCATAGTATGTCAGAAATCGCTAATCCAAATCAATCTACTTTTGATTGTTCTGGTTTAGTTAGCTGGGCTTTCTATCAAGCAGGTGTTAATATTGGTAGTAATAGTACTAAAACATTAGCAAACAAAGGTGTTTCTGTATCACGGAGCAGTATGCAGGCTGGTGACATTATCCTTTTTAGTAAAAACGGAAGTGCTAGCGGAATACACCATGTTGGTATTTATATTGGTGGAGGTAATATGGTGCATGCCCCACAAACTGGTGATGTAGTCAAAATAGCATCATTAAGTAGTGGTTATTATCAAGCTAACTGGTATGATGTTAGGAGATTATATTAAGATAGGCAACTGCCTATCTTTTTATTTTGACAAATTTTTAACATATTTTTACATGTTTTCCCTTTTATGTCAGAAAACTTATAAAGACTATTTACTTATGTCGATTTTTATAGGATAATGACTGTGTATTGAGGTGATTAAATGAAAGTAAAGAAAACTATATCGACAATATTAGTACTATCTATATTTACAACTACATATTCTAGTATATTACCAGTAAGTGCTGTTGATTTTGAAGGTAACGAAAATAAATATATGAATTTATGTTCATCTTCAAATATTTCTAACAGTAATAAATCAACATGCGAACAATTTAATAAATATCTTAAAAAGAAAAATAAAGATTTAACTGCGCAATTAGCAAATCAAAAAGAAGCTGCAAATGATACAAAGGCAACACTTGAAAATGTTCAAAAACAATTAGAGTCTTTAAATAAACAAATTAGTGATCGTGAAGCAGAGATTAATTATTTAACTACTACTATATCTAACCTTCAAGCAAATATAGAAAAGAATACTCAAATATTAAAAGATCGTATGTATTCGATGCAGTCTTATACAAATGAAAATACAATTATTAATTATATCTTTGGTGCATCAAACTTTTCTGATATGTTTGCTCGTATTGAGGGGTTTAATGAACTAACTAAAAATGATAAAGAATTGATTGAAGAATTAAATAATCAAAGAAAACAAGTGCAAGAACAACAAAAAACACTTGAAGACACAAAAGCTATACTATTAAATCAACAAGATGAACAAAAAGCATTACAAAGTAAATATACCGCCCTATTAGAGGAACAAAATAAAAATATCGCTTCTACTCAAAATGCGATTTATGACTATGGTGATATGACAGAAAGTCTAAGTGCTGCTATTGAAGAATTCAATAAAAATGCTTATGAAACTCCTACTCCACCTCCTCCCCCACCAAAACCAGATAATGGAAACAACTCAAGTAATAGTGGGGGTTCATCAAATAATAATGGCGGAAATAGCGGGAATAATGACAGTGATAACAATAACACTGGTGGAAATATTCCAAATAATGGAGATTTAGGTGAAAGAATTTATGCTGCTGCTTATACTAAATTAGGAGCCCGTTATTGGTGGGGGGCACAAGGTCCTACCTACTTTGACTGTTCTGGTTTTGTATATTGGAGTTTAAAACAAGCTAGCGTTGGCGGAGGAAGAAACACTGCTTCAGGATACTCTAAAATGTGGTCAAGTGTAAGTTTTTCTAATTCTAAAACTGGCGATCTTGTGTGTTTTGGTAATCCTGCATACCATATTGGAATTGTAATTGTCAACTCAGATGGATCTAGATCTATGATTCATGCTGGTGGTGGAGATAGTTCTACTCATGGTGACGATCCAAATGCATGTGTAAAAATATCATCTTTAGAACCTGGTTCTTATTATTATTCAAGAATTTCTACAATAAGACGCGTAAGCTAACACTGATTAAATAATCAGTGTTTTTTTATTCATATATATTCAAATGTTGCTAACATAATGCTATAATCATTCAAAGAACGGGGGTTATTATGAAATATATACATCAATTTTTAATTATTCTAACAGTTTCTTTTATTGGAGAATTACTTAGTCTAATAATACCATTACCAATCCCTGCTAGTGTTTATGGATTAGGAATTATGTTAATCTGTTTATTCACTGGTATTATAAAGTTACATCAAATCGAAGAAGTAGCAGACTGGTTAATTTTAGTTATGCCAGTGTTATTTGTTCCTTCAGCTGTTAGTTTAATCAATGTAAGTGAAGCTTTAATGAAAGATATTTTAGTTATTAGTATTGTTACTTTAGTTAGTACTATTGTTGTAATGATAGTTACAGGAAAAGTTGCTCAATCAATAATTGAAAGAAAGGAGCAAAATAAAAATGGATAAGATACTTATAGAAACAATATATTTTGGGCTTGTTATCAGCTTTTTATCATATTGGATTGCTATGCAAATTAGAAAGAAATTACCTTACCCCATTTTTAATCCGCTTTTAATTAGTGCAATTATTTGTATTATTATTTTAGTTGTGTTTGATATTGACTTTGATACATATAATAAAGGTGCTCAATTTATTACTATGTTATTAACTCCAGCAACTGTATGTCTAGCTGTACCTCTATATAAGCAAGTAAGAATACTGCTTCAACATCTTAATGCAATTATTATCAGTCTTCTAAGCGGCTGTATAGCTGGTTTAACTTCAATATTTATTATGTGTTTATTGATGAAAGCTGATCCAGTTATTTATTACTCACTACTACCTAAATCTATTACAACTGCTATTGCAATTGGAGTTTCTGATAAAATTGGCGGTAACTCTACTATTACTGTAGGCGTGGTAATTGTTACAGGTATCTTAGGAGCTATTATAGCCAAAAGCATTTGTAAAATATTTAAAATTAACCACCCTGTTGCAATTGGTTTAGCGCTTGGTAATAGTGCTCATGCTATTGGAACGGCTAAAGCTCTTGAATTTGGAGAAATTGAAGGTGCAATGAGCAGTTTATCAATTGTTATTGCTGGGATATTAACTGTAATTTTTGCTCCTATAATAGCTACACTAATATAACTAATAAAGATATTTATATAAATATCTTTTTTTATAACGAAAAAGGTTAGTCATTGACTAACCTTTGCATAAGTTTCAATTAATTATTTAGATAATTCAGCGAAATATTTGATTGTTCTAACCATGTTAGAAGTATATGAATTTTCATTATCATACCAAGCAACTGTTTGAACTTCAGTAGTTCCGTTGTCCATTGGTTTAACCATAGTTTGAGTTGCATCAAATAATGAACCATAGTTAATTCCAATAATATCAGAAGAAACTAATTGTTCTTCAGTATATCCAAATGATGGAGTAGCTGCTGCTTTCATAGCTGCATTTACTTCTTCAACTGTAACTTCACCTTCAACAACTGAAGTTAAGATTGTAGTTGATCCAGTAGGAACAGGTACACGTTGAGCAGAACCAATTAATTTTCCGTTTAATTCAGGGATAACTAATCCGATAGCTTTTGCTGCACCAGTTGAGTTAGGTACGATATTTACTGCAGCTGCACGAGCTCTTCTTAAATCACCTTTTCTATGAGGTCCGTCTAATACCATTTGGTCACCTGTGTAAGCATGTACTGTTAACATGATACCAGATTTAATTTTAGCTAAGTTATTTAAAGCGTTAGCCATTGGTGCTAAACAGTTAGTTGTACAAGATGCTGCAGAGATGATTGTATCATCAGCAGTTAAGATGTTTTCATTTACACCAAATACAACTGTTGGTAAGTCATTTCCTGCAGGAGCAGAAATAACAACTTTTTTAGCTCCAGCATCAATATGTGCTTGAGATTTAGCCTTAGATACATAGAAACCAGTACATTCTAATACTACATCTACACCGATTTCTCCCCAAGGTAATTTAGAAGCATCTGCTTCACTATAAATTTTAATTTCTTTTCCATCAACAGTGATTGAATCTTCACCAGCTGTAACTTTATCAGCTAATGCATATCTACCTTGTGCTGAATCATATTTTAATAAATGCGCTAACATTTTTGGATCAGTTAAATCGTTGATTGCTACAACTTCATATCCTTCAGCACCAAACATTTGTCTGAATGCAAGACGTCCAATGCGTCCAAATCCATTAATTGCTACTTTTACTGCCATTCTTTTTATTCCTCCTTGAATGTTCTTTATGAACATATTATATTCCAGAAAGCCAAGAAAAGCAACTAATGTAATGGGTTTCATTGAAAAATATTAAAAAAATAAAACTAAATTTCCTTATATCTACATACACGGCTTTTATATTACTTTTTTTGCATCTTATCATAAACTCAATTTAACTAAATGAAAGAGAAAATGAATAATTATTAATTAAATCACTATACTTAAATATGGAGGTAAGATAATGCATTTAGTTCCTACAGTAATTGAAAAAACAAACCAACGTGAATACGCATATGACATCTATTCACGTCTTTTAGAAGATCGGATAATTTTATTAACAGGTACCATTGATGATAAAATGGCAAGCAGTATTGTTGGTCAACTGTTATACTTAGAATCAGTTGATAACAACGCAGATATTTTTATGTATATAAATTCACCTGGTGGCAGTATCAATGCTGGTATGGCAATTTATGATACAATGAACTTTATTAAATGTGATGTTTCAACCATTGTAATTGGAATGGCAGCAAGTATGGCCGCCTTTTTATTGAGTGCTGGTGCTAAAGGAAAACGTTGTAGTTTACCAAATAGCGAAATAATGATTCATCAACCCTTAGGAGCTTTTGAAGGGCAGGCAAGTGATATTGAAATTACTGCTAATCGTATATTAAAGCAAAAAAATAAACTTAATAAAATTTTAAGTCAAAACACAAACCAGCCACTAAATAAAATAGTTATTGATACTGATCGTGATCATTTTTTAGAACCAGAGGAAGCATTAGACTATGGTCTTATCGATGAGATAATATAAAAGACATCCTAGGATGTCTTTTATATTATCTTCACATTTTTATATTGATAAGCTAACAAACATGATAACAAAAATATTCCTCCTGGTAACCAGAAAACAATAATATGATACCATTTTAACTTTACTCCCTTAAATCGATTTAACATCTCTCATACCCCTTCTTCAACAAACAGTATGTATACATATATAATATATTCCGGATTTGATAAAATAAATTATTTTTTATCTAATTTTTTATACATAAACACTGTCTCATCTTTAACTACAAACCCATTCTTTTTATAAAATTCAACACTATAAAAATCTTTTCCAGTTATTAAAGTAAAATTATCAATTTCTGGCATTTCTTTTTCCACTAATTCCATCATTTTTTTACCAATACCCATCCTTTGATAATCAGGATCAATATAAAAATCTTCTATCATGAAATCAATATCTTTAACATATGTGACTATTTTGCCACAAACAACACCAACAATCTTATTTTCTAATAAATAAGCATAACAACTTGTATAGTTACCATCGTCTAATTGCTTAATTCGCTGATAAGCTCGATCATAATTCCATTCTTCGTTCCATGGGGGATTTTTAAACGCTCTTATTAATAAGATTGCAACCTTATCATAATCATCTTTTTCTATTTTTTTCAACATATTATTTATACTCATAAAAAACAATACAAACAGTCTTGCTTAATTATAATCATCCTCAATAGTTGAATCAACATCTTCTTCTAATTCCTCAGAAACCTCTTCTTCATCATCAGCATAGATATCATTCATATCAATATGAACATCACTAAACTTATGACGACTTCTCAAATCCCAATTATTTTCGCCAACAGTAATAAAACGTCCATCTAATGTAATATTAGTGTAAAATAATGATTCTTTATCATCTTTTTGAATATCATCAAATTTTTTCATTTGACAAACTTCTTCCCATAATTTATAAAAATTAACAGCTGACTTCTTTTTAGACATTAATTCATATGCCACATCAACCATAGACATATTATAATATTTATTCATACTATCCATTTTAGTATTCCTCCTACATTTTTTCTGGAGCACTTACTCCAATTAGACCTAAAGCATTAGACATAGTAATTCTAGTAGCTTCTACTAATGCTAATCTTTGCCCACTTAATTCTAAATTATTTTCATCAATAACATAACATTCATTATAAAAACTATGAAATAACTGCGCCAACCTTTGAACATAGTTGGCAATTTTATGTGGTGCCCGATTAACTGCTCCATCAACTATTACAGCTCTAAATTCATTAATATGTTTAACCAATTCAATCTCTTTATTATTAATCAATAAATCATAGTTTTGACTATATTTTACATTTGCTTTAGCTGCCTGTGCTTTGATTGAGCACATTCTTGCATGAGCATACTGAGCATAATAAACTGGATTTTCATTTGATTTCGATTTTGCTAATCCAATATCAAAATCAAACGGTGTATTAGCTGCTTTAGAAACAAAAAAGTAGCGTGTTGCATCAATCCCAATTTCTTCAATTAAATCTTTAATCGTTACTGCATTTCCAGTTCTCTTTGACATTTTTACCGGTTCACCATTATTCATCATCCTAACCATTTGAATAATATCGATGTTTAATTGATCAGCATTGTACCCTAGTGCTTGAATCGCAGCTTTCATTCGATTGATATAACCATGATGATCTGCACCTAATAAATCAACTAGATATTCATATCCTCGATCTAACTTATTTAAATGATAAGCAATATCTGGTGTCAAATAAGTATATGAACCATCTCCCTTAATTAAAACTCGATCTTTATCATCACCAAATTCAGTCGACTTAAACCACAAAGCTCCTTCTTCTTCATAAGTATAACCAGCTTGTTTAAGTTTCTCAATTGTTGGAACAACTTTATTTTCCTCATATAGAGAAGTTTCAGAAAACCATACATCAAATGAAACTCTAAATTCACTTAAAATATCTTTTATCTTTTGTAATTCATATTCTGTACCTTTAGCTCTAAAAAAAGCAATTGCTTCATTTTCTGGCAAATTTAAATACTTATCACCATCTACTTCTTTAATCTTATTTGCTATATCAATAATATCTTTACCATGATATCCATCTTCAGGCATTATTGCCTCTTGAGCAAAAGCCTGTTTATAACGTGCATATAGCGATAATGCTAAATTATGAATTTGATTCCCAGCATCATTTATATAATATTCTCTTGTTACATCATAGCCTGCAGCATCCATGATCCTACAAATACTATCACCTACTGCGGCACCTTTTGCATGACCTAAATGTAAATCTCCAGTTGGATTTGCAGATACAAATTCAACATTATATTTAGTACCATTACCATAGTTTGTTTTACCATAATTTTCTTTTTCTTCTAAAACTTCTTTAATAATTGAAGTCATTGCATCTTTAGCTAGAAATAAATTTATAAATCCTGGTCCCGCAATTTCTATTTTTTCAATATTGGCAGTCTCTTTATTCAATGATTCTACTATAATATTAGCTATTTCACGAGGATTTCTTTTTAATAACTTTGTCAACTGCATTGCTAAATTAGTTGAATAATCACCATGTGACTTATCCTTAGGAATTTCAATCGTAATACTATCTTGATCATATTCCTCAACAAACCCACATGCTATAATTGCTTCTTTTAACGCACTTTTTAAAGTTGTTTCTATCTTATTAATTGCCATTATTGTCCTCCTTACGTTTTTACCACATATCTTTATTAAATTACCATTAAACCCTTATTAAGTCAATGTTTTTAAAGTAATTTATCTAAATAGTTCGTACTTCAAAAAACGACAATTTAAGTTTCTTCATCATCAAATTTCTTTGATTATAGTAATGGTGCAAATAACCTAAGTATTGCTTCCAGCCAGCCTCTAAATTTTCCTCTTTTTACAGCTTCTTCTGTTATCTCTTTACTTAAAGCAATTGTTTTTAAAAAATCTTCTTTAATATCACTAATTATTGGGGCATCATAAATATAAACCCCACATTCAAAATGTAAGTATAAGCTGCGATAATCCATATTTATCGTTCCAACAGTTGCCACCTTATCATCACAGACAAAATTTTTCGCATGAATAAAACCAGGAGTATACTCATAAATTTTTACTCCTCCTTTTACTAAAGGTTCATAATAAGAACGTGTTACTTTAAAAACAATTTTTTTATCAGGTACACCTGGTGTTACAATTCTTACGTCTACTCCACGCTGCACCGCTAAACAAAGTGCATTTTTTAATTCATCATTGATAATTAAATATGGTGTATCAATATATATGTATTTTTGAGCCTGATTTATCATATTTAAATAAACATTTTTACCAACAGGTTTATTATCAAGAGGTGAATCTCCATAAGGTAAAATAAAACCTGTTGATTCAAAGCTATGTACAGGATAATGCCGTGGATGATATTTATCATAATCTTCATATGTATTTAAAGAAGCATTCCATGTGGTCAAAAACATTAGTGTAAGATTCCATACTGCTTCACCTTGTATCATTACACCAGTATCTTTCCAATGACCATATTTAACTTTTACATTAATATACTCATCTGCTAAATTAAACCCTCCACTAAAACCAATATTCCCATCAATAACTGTTATTTTTCGATGATCACGTGTATTCATTACCGCCGAAAGAAATGGAACAAAATGATTAAATGCAATGCATTTAATTCCATAACTTTCTAATTTTCGATAATATTTAAAAGGAAGCATTGTTAGCGAACCTACGTCATCATACATAAAACGTACTTCTACCCCCTCTTTTACTTTTTGTTTCAAAATATTTAAAACAGCATTAAACATTTTACCTTCTTCAACAATAAAGTATTCCATAAAAATAAAGTGCTTTGCTTTTGCCAATTCGACTAGTAGATTTGGATAAGCATCATCACCTAATGAATAATACTTAATTTTACTATTATTGTAGATAGGAAATTTTTCATTTACCAAATAATTAACCTGTCCTTTTATAATTGGATCAGATATTTTATCTATTACATTATTAGGATATATATATGGTCTAATTGCTTCATTTTGCTTATTAAAAGCAGTCTGTAATCCCTTAGTTGGTTTTTTATTGCCAAAAACAACATATAATAAACCACCAAAAACTGGAAAAGATAATATTGGAATTAGCCAAATAATCTTATAACCAGGATCATCATCATCATTATTTATTATATATAAAGTTACAAGCATACTTAAAGTAATAAATAACCAACGTAAAGTACTTGAATCAATGAAAAGAAAGTGCATAAATAATGCAATCCAAATCATTTGAATAACAATTAAAATAATCGATACAATTATTCGATTAGATAAAAACTTTAATAATTTCATCTCAGTTCTCCAATATTACATAAGAAAGCATCATATATACTTGACTAATTAAATTAAGCCCATCATATAATTCATACTTTATCTTAACAGTATTACCAATTTCATAATTTATAAGTCGTGTCTTTAACGAAATTACACCATAATCGGTTTGATATTGATTTAAAATATCTCTTCCTGAAACTAAACGTAAAATACTGTTTCCATTATGTAAAACAATCTCACTTGTTTTTAATTCTATTGTAACTAATTGATCACCCATAAAACTAATTATTTTACAATCTTCACTTTCTTCTAAATATCCTTTTTGATCGAATTTAATAGTTTCTTGATAATCTTCATATTTAAAGATATTACGATATTTAACTTTAATTACTTTTTTCATTATATCACCGTGCATATTATAACACAAATCCGTCAAGAATACTTTTGGTGAGATAATGAAAAAATTAATAAAAATATTTGTAACTATTTTAGCTAGTTTTGCTGGTATACTTTTATCATTATATATTATTGCTTATTCTATGGGAGCACCTGATTTAAATAAAAATCGATATTTAAAACTATATGATGATAATCAAGAAATATACTATCAGTCAATCAATGATTATACAGGTCATTATGTATCATTAGACAATGTTAGTAAATATTTTACAGATAGCATTGTTGCTATTGAAGATCAACGTTTTTATAAACATCGAGGATTTGACCCAGTGGGAATTATGAGGGCTGTAAAAGTAAACCTAACTAATCAAAAAAAATCACAAGGGGCCAGTACGATTACACAGCAATATGCACGATTATTGTATTTAACTAATGAAAAATCATGGTCTAGAAAATTTAAAGAGGCTTTTTTAACAATGCAATTAGAAACTCATCTTAGTAAAGATGATATATTAGAAGGTTATATCAATAATGTGTATTTTGGTCATGGCATATATGGTATTGAAAACGCAGCCCAATATTTTTATGGTAAAAGTGCTAAAGAGCTAGATTTGAATGAAAGTAGTATGTTAGCAGGAGTTGTTAATGGACCTACTTATTTTTCTCCTCTTAACGATCAGAAAGCTGCTCGTAAAAGACAATCTATTGTCTTAGATGCTCTAATTGATTGTAACAAAATTAATAAACAGCAAAAACAACAAGTCTTAAAAAGCGAGCTAAACCTAGCAACCGAACATAAAATTAATGATAATCTTGCTAATAATTTTTATAAAGATGCAGTTATAGATGAGTTAGAAGAATTAGGATATTATAATAATACTTACTTAAATCAAGGATTAAATGTCTATACTACTTTTAATCAAGACTATCAAAAAGTACTTGAAAAAAGTGCTAAAGATTATACAAAAGGTAGTGAAGTTGAAACATCTAGTATTGTTGTAGAACCTTATACTAGTAAAGTACTGGCTTTAATCGGTGGTAAGGATTATACTGTTTCACAATTTAATCGTGCTACTAAATCAAATCGACAAATTGGTAGTACTGTTAAACCTCTGCTATATTATCTTGCATTAGAAAATGGTTTTACTCCATCCACCACTTTTTTAGATGAACCAACAACATTTAAACTTGAAGATAACAGCACTTACAGTCCTAGTAATTATAACGATAAATATGCTTATAAAGATATTACCTTAGCACAAGCAATAGCTGTATCTGATAATATTTTTGCGGTTAAAACCCATTTATTTTTAGGTACAGATAATCTTGCTTCATTAATTAAAAAATTCGACATCAAAAACGTTAAATCAAATGCTTCATTAGCTTTAGGTACAGTTAATACTAATATTTATAATTTAGCCAATATGTATAATACTATAGCTAGCGAAGGAATATATAATCATCTCTATACAATTGAAAAAATCACTAATAATGATGGCGATATTTTATATCAACAAAAAGCCAAAGATAAACAAATGTTAAATCAAGATACATGTTTAGCACTTTCACAACTTTTAACTGCAACTTTTGATAGTACATATAGTACATACCTACAAGCAACAATGGCTGCATATCAATTAGATAATATTAATGCTTGTAAAACAGGAAGTACAGATTTTGATAACCTTGCTGTTGCTTACAATCCTAATGTTTTGGTTGCTAGTTGGGTAGGTTATGATGATAATCGAAAAATGGAGAGCACAAATGATAAAACAGTTGCTAAAAAAACTGTCATTGATGTTTTAAATTATACCAACGAAAATAAAGACGTTACCTGGTATCAGCCTACTAAAAACCTTCAAGCAATAGCTATTAATCCTCTTACAGGAGATTTTGATGAAAATGGGATAGTTTATTGGTTTAAGAAAGAATAATCCGGAATTTTAAAATTCCGGATAAAATATTTTATGATCAATTTTATTTTTAGTAGAATTAGTTATTGCCCCAACAATCTCTGATACTTCTGGTAAAACTTTTAACTCTCGATTCACCAGTATTTCTATTTCTCCAATCTCATTTCCATTATTATAATATAAATAAGGAATCTGACTTTGATCATCACTAACTACATAATAATGAGGATCAAACCCTTTTTGACGATATAAATCCATTATTCTTAACTTTTCTTCATCACTTTTTAAATCTTGGTACAAAAACAATTTCCGATTTAAAAAACGATTACATAAATCAGCTAAGATCCTATCTTTCCCCTCACTTAACACCCTAAAATAATACAAAACGATACTCTCATCTAACTTTGTATATGCGACCTCATCTACATTATCTTCTAAAAAGGGTAATAAATAACGAATATCCCCAAAATCATATTCCATAATATAAAGGTCTTTCATTCTCCTAAAAATACTAATTAATAACTGTTCATAACTTCTTGATGTAGGATGATAATATACCTGCCAATACATATGATATCTAGCTAGGATATAATTTTCAATTGCTTGAACTCCTGAATCTTTATATACTATCTTATTGTTTACTACTTTCATTACTCTTAAGATTCGATATAAATCAAAATGACCATAAGTTGTACCCGTAAAATATGAATCCCTTAATAAATAATCCATTCTATCAGCATCTAATTGACTTGAGATCATTTGAATCAGTATTTTGTTAGGATGCTTTTTTTCAATAATACTACTTACCTTTTTAGAAAATCCTGGTTCAAAACTCTCTAAAATATGATTTACCTCACTATCACCCTCAATAATTTTAATCGTAAATTTCTCATGATTCAAACCAAACGCCCCTTCAAAACAATGTGAAAATGGCCCATGACCAATATCATGCAACAAAGCTGCACACATCACTGTAAGTTTATCATAATCATTAATATATTCACCTACATCACTATTAAAAATCATTTTTCGTACAATAAAATAAACACCTAATGAATGACAAAACCTTGAATGTTCTGCACTTTGATAAACTTGGTGTGTCCCACCTAACTGCTTAATTCTTCTTAAACGCTGCATCTCTTTTGAATTAATTAATTCTAATAAAACTGGTTGATCAACATGAATATAGTTATGTACAGCATCTCTAAAAACTTTACTGTCGTTTAATTTTGTATACTGTAACTTATATGCTTGTGGATTCATTTTTTCACCCCCGTAAAGTAGTAGATAGTATTTTCTTTTGTATTTTAATTATAATATATATTAAGAGTTTATGCTATAATGTCTTTAGGAGGAATAATAAATGTATATTAAAATCAACGAAGCAACTGACTATATTAAATCCCAATATCATGGAAAAATTGATATCGCTATTATTCTTGGATCTGGTTTAGGATCCTTAGCTAATGAAATAAAAAATCAAATTGAATTAGATTATCGTGATATTCCACACTTCCCTATAACCACATTAGAAGGGCATGCAGGTAAACTAATTATAGGTAGTTTAGAGAATAAAACAGTAATTGCTATGAAAGGTCGATTTCATTACTATGAAGGTAATAATATGGATATTGTTACTTTACCAATTAGAGTATTTAAAAAATTAGGTATAAATAATCTAATTCTCACAAATGCTTGTGGAGGTATTCGCGATGATCTAAATCCTGGTGATATTATGGTTATTAATGATCATATTAGCTTATTTGCACCTAGTCCCTTAAGAGGTCCTAATCTTGATGAATTTGGTCCTCGATTCAAAGATATGAGTGAAGTTTATGATCATAAATTGAAAGAACTAGCACATAACGTAGCTAAACAAAATAATATTAATTTAAAAGATGGTGTATATGCCTTTTTTAAGGGCCCTATGTATGAAACTCCCGCTGAAATTTTAGCCTATAAATCACTAGGGGCCGACACTGTTGGTATGTCTACCGTTCCTGAAGCTATAGTTGCACATCACTGTGATATACGTACCTTAGGAATTTCACTGATTACTAATAAAGCAGCTGGTTTATCACACCAAAAATTAGATCATCAAGAGGTAGTTGAAAATGCTCATCAAGCTGAAAAAAAATTAATTACTCTTATTAAAGGAATTATAAATAAATGGTAATAAGCATCCGATTGGATGTTTATTTTTTTAGTTTCTTTTTATATATTTAATACTAATTTATTTCATCAAAAAAATACGCTAAGAACAGCTAAATCTTCTTCTATTTTATCCACAATATAGATTCCTTTTAATTTTGCAATTTAATCATAACCACGCCTAAAAGACGTGGTATGCACTCGCCCTGTAAGGGCATGCTG
>NZ_JBKTWO010000035.1:0-29187 GCF_047249845.1 Thomasclavelia sp. | reverse complement strand
AATGGATTAACAAAAGCAATGGCAGGATTAGAAGCTAATCCAACAAATCCTGAAAGTACTGTAAAACCAGGTGATACAAAGGTAAATGCTACTAAGACAGGTGATACAACAAGCGTTATATTACCACTAGCAGGACTAGCAATTGCTTCATTAGGATTCTATGGAAATAAAAAAAGAAAACGTAAATAAAATATAACTTTATGTTTACAAGACCCGATATTTGGGTCTTGTTTTTTGGGCTGTCAATTAATGTTATTAGTGTAAATATCAGAATAATATGATTTGTTATAGTTTTTAATTTAAAATAATATTTTTTATTAAATAGTTGTTTTTTAACTAATGTTTGTTATGATATTGTAAAATTAATAATTTGTTGAAAGTTTTTCTTTCTATTAATCGTATGTATAGTGAATAGGAGGAATTATAATGAAAAAAATAAAGTGTTATTTTATTGCGGGTTTGATAGTATTTGCTGGAATGGTATCATTATCATATGTTCAAAATGTTGATGCTTACCAGCCATCACAGACTTATTCTGTAAATCAGGGAATAGGTTTATCGGCTGAAACTGCTGATTCTGTTACTAAATGTTATCAGGGACATGTTGATTGTGATGAGAATCATACTTGTTCATTAGGACATGAGAATTGTGACAATAATCATGAGAATCAATGTTTATCGGGATATGGAAACTGCAATAGTAATCATCAAAATCATGAAAAAGAAAACCATCATCTTCATAATGGTAGACATCATTAGTAACTTTATTTATTAAGAATATGTGAGGATCTTATGCGTACAGAAGAAGAAATAAGAAAAGCAATTAATCAATATGCTGATATGATACAAAAAATATGCTTTATTCATATGAAACAACAATGTGATGTTGATGATGTCTTTCAGACGGTTTTTATCAAGTACGCAAAAGGTCCTGTTTTTGAAAGTTTAGAGCATGAGAAAGCTTGGCTGATTCGGGTTACAATTAATGCTTGTAAAGATGTGTTTAAAAGTTGGTTTCGTAGAAATGTTGATTTTGAACAAGATATTGAAACATTTTCAAATAATGATAAAAGTATTTCTTATTGTGAAACATCAGATTTATTACAAGCTGTTTTATCTTTACCTAATAACTACCGTAATGTTATTTATCTTTTTTATTATGAGGGGTATAAGGTCACTGATATTGCCGATATTCTTCATAAAAAAGAAAATACTATTCATACATGGCTTAAACGGGCTAAAATACAATTAAAAGATATATTGGGAGGTGATTATTTTGAATAATCCATTGCAAGAGCTTGATAATATTCATGCTAGTCAAGAAACAAAAGATAAAACTCTTAATTATATCTATCATCGAAAACATAAAAAATATGCTCATAAAAAAATATTATTAATTCCAATATTTGTATGCATACTTTTGTTATTTGTATCTTTATCTTTAAGGTCATCAATTATTCCTGAACCTGTTGCTTATGTTTCATTAGATGTAAATCCAAGTTTAGAGTTACGTTTAGATAAAAATAATGTGGTTATTGAAACTATTGCTTATAATAAAGATGCTCAAAGAATTTTAGATAAAGTTGATTTAAATGGAGAAAAATTACAATCAGCTGTACTTACTTTATTAAATGATAAAAAGTATGAGAATTATCTTCAAAATGGGTTATTAGAGGTTTCTATATTTGCAGATAATAAAAAATTATCAACTAGAATTGAATCAATATTGAACAGTTTATTTGAAAAAAATCTTGAAAGTGATCAATTTCATTGTTCACAGGTTGATCAGGAAACTCATCATAATGCTTCATCTCATCATATGACAGCTGGTAAATATCAAATTATTGAAACTATAATGTCTTATACTTCTAAATATTCATTTGAAGAGCTTAATGGCTATAGTATTAAAAAACTTTACACAATTTTATATGAATTTAATCAAGCAGATGTTCCTGATGGTTGCCAACCTGGACATAATCAAGATAGTCATCACCAAAAACATCAGCATTCTTAAAAAATACATGGTATTATTAATTAATACCATTTTTTATTGCTTATGACGTTACGTCATGAATTATAATAATAAGAGGAGGTTTTAAGTAAATGAAAGAAAGGTTGTTTACTATTGGAGAGGCAGCTAAGTTAATGAGAACTACTGTACGTACTTTACAATATTATGATAAGAAGGGTTTATTGAAGCCTTCATATTTTAGTAATGGGGGACGTAGGTTATATAATGCAAAAGATATTATTAGGCTTCATCAGATTTTATCTTTTAAATATTTAGGTTTTTCATTAGAACAGATTAAAAGTAAGTTATTTCCTTTAGATAATCCTCAAGAAGTAGCTATTGTTTTGGATAATCAAAAGAAAATTATTGAAAAGCAAATATCTGATTTAACAAAAGCAAAACAAGCGATCGAGACATTATATAACGAAGTTAAAACTATTCAAGAAGTTGACTTTTCTAAATATGCAGAAATTATAGAATTACTCAAGGTAGAAAATGATGGTTATTGGGTTTGGAAATGTCTCGATAATTCATTAAAAGAGCATATTTATAAGAGATTTGGTAACGATGCACAAACTGCGTTAAAGATATTTGATACTTACAAGGAAGTTTTAGATAAGACATATATTTTAAAGCTAGAAGGTGAAAGTCCAGAAAGTGATATTAGTAAAAAGTTAGCTGCAAAATGGTGGGATATGATTTTAGAGTTTACTGGTGGGGATATGAGTTTAATAGCACAACTTGAAGCTTTTAATAAAGATAAGAAAAATTGGGATCATGAATTATCTAAAAAACAGCAAGAAATAGATATTTATTTAGGAGAAATTCTAAAATATTATTTTGATGATATGAAAGGTTAATAAATATATGGATTATGCAATTAAGGTTAGTGATCTAAAGAAAAGCTATGCTTTGAATAATGTATTAAAAGGAGTAAGTTTTTCAGTTGATAAAGGTGAGGTATTTGCAATTTTAGGTGTGAATGGTGCAGGAAAAACAACCCTTTTAGAGTGTTTAGAAGGATTAAGAAAATATGATAGTGGAAAAATTGGAATAAATGGTAAAGTAGGTGTACAGTTACAATCTTCTTCAATTCCTCATAATATGAAAGTTAGTGAGGCATTTATGCTATTTGCTAAATGGAATCATGTTAAAATTGATGATAATTATATAAAAAAATTAGGAATTAATTCTTTTATAAAAAAACAATATTCTCAATTGTCTATTGGACAAAAAAGGCGTTTACATTTAGCTTTGGCGTTATTAGGTAATCCGGATATTATTTTTCTAGATGAACCAACGGCGGGTCTTGATGTAGAAGGAAGAGAAACAATTCATAAAGAAATTCAAAATTTAAAATCTCAAGGGAAAACGATTATTTTAGCAAGCCATGATATGAGTGAGGTAGAAAAACTATGTGATAGAATTGCTATTTTAAAAGAGGGCAAGGTAGTATTTTGTGGAACCGCTATTGAATTAACTAAAATAAATAAAAATCAATGTATATTGCAAATATGTTTTTCAAAGAGTATCGATTTATCTGATATAAATAATATACGGATAGAAAAATTTAATAATTATTATAATTTTGAGACAACTAATCTTGAAGATGCACTTATTGAAATAATAAATACTTGTCGCCAGCAAAATGTTAAAATAAAAGATATTCAAATAAAACATATAGAATTAGAACAAAGATTTTTAGAGGTTGTAAAGGAGGGATTATAGTGTCTGCTTTTATTTATGAAGTAATACTGCATTGGAAATTAAATTTAAGAAGTAAAGAAATATTAGTTCATTTTTATGTAGTACCATTATTATTTTATGTTTTTATAGGTTCGATATTTACAGCAATTGACTCTAATGCATATAAAACGATTATTTCAGTTATGACAGTATTTGGTATTTCGATGGGAGGTTTATTGGGGTCACCATATCCATTAGTAGAATTTTATGGAAGTGATATAAAAAAATCTTATCAGATTGGACATATTCCATTATGGACATTGGCAATTGGAAATTTAATTTCAGCATGGCTGCATTTATTGATTATGAGTATAATTATTTTTTTTACAGCACCAATTTTATATAATGCACCTATACCGCAAAATATACTAACTTATTTTGTAGGGTTAAATTTATTGATAGTAGCAAGTTTAGGAATTGGAATGATATTTGGATTATTTTTCAAAAGTTCATCTAAGATGGGGATGGCTACACAAATTGTTTTTCTTCCTTCAATTATGTTATCGGGTATTATGTTTCCAAGGATTTTATTGCCAGAATATCTACAGATGATTGGTAATATATTTCCAGCTACATGGGGATTTAAGATAATGTGCAGTAATCATTTAGATTTAAATTATATTATACCTTTGTTGGTAATTATATTAGTTTCTTTAATGGTTTCAATCTATAAGTTAAAGAGAATAATTTTTGAATAAAAATATTTTATAATTGTATTAAGTTAGTCTCATATTTATATCAATTATAAATATAAAATAGACATTTATTTTGTTAATCGGTAAATATAATGCGCTTATTTTATGAAAACAATAAATTAGTATTGCTTTTAGTTATATTGGGGAAGATTGACAAAAATATATAACAATGATAATATGATGTTGTAGAGAGCTATAATCAAATAAACTTGATGGAATGTACCAGTTTTTGGTACATTTTTGTTTATATTAATATTTAATAGGGGGAGTGATAAATGATGTTTACAAGATTATTTGATTTTAAAAGAAGGATTATAATTGTATGGGGTGTATTGGTTATTTTGGCTGGATTAACTATCTTTTTATTAGTAAATTCAAAAAGTGGATTGTTAAAGGTGAAGGATGAGATTATTTTGGTGGAGTATGGTCAATCAGTTCCTACAGAACCTAAATATTATTTAGATTTAAAAGAGTTAAATACTAGCGATAAAAATGATGTTTTAGAGAATACAAAACTTAAATCTAATGTAAAAAATGAAATTGAGATAATTGATAATATTGATGGAACAAAAAATGAGAAAGATAAGGGATATGCTTCAGTTGGTACATATAGAATTATTCTAAAGTATAAAAAAGAGATAAAGGAGGTAAAAGTAATTGTTAAAGACACTGTTAAACCAGAACTAGTTGTTCCTGAAAATGTAGAGATTTTTTTAGGAACAGATTTAAATACTTTTGATTTTAAGAAACTAATGCAGGCAACTGATTTGGCAAGACTTAATGATTATATTATTGATACAAGTTTAGTTGATATAAATAATATTGGTGAATACATTGTTAAGGTATCAGTTGAGGATATAAATAAAAACAAATCAGAAAAAGAATTTAAGGTGACAATTATATCTCCACCTGCTAATGATGAAGAAGTTATTCAAGAAGTAGTTACAAATGATGATGGTTCTATATCTGTAAAAGCAGTAACTAAGAAAAAATCTGTGGTTTCAAATGATAAATCATCTACTAGCTCTTCACCATCTAAACCTTCAAATAATAAACCAATTAATAATCCTGATATGGGAAATGAGAGTACAGGAAATAATTCAAGTATGAATACTGATAAAAATGATTCTAATAGTTCTAAAAATGATAGTAATGAAAATAATGGTCATTATGAAACATTTTATTATTGTCTTGATCATTTTAACGAAACATACAGTAAATATCATACTTTGCAAGAATTAATTAATGCAGGTCATTTTACAGGTGGATGTGGATGTAGTAATTATGGATATGGAGAAACTTGGATAGAGTAGAAGTAATCTTGGCCGTCATAGTATATAGTTTTTATTTATGAAGGGAATACTTTATTATGTATAAATCTAAATGCAGAGATCCGTGTATATAGTTATTGACTATTTAAAAAATATAGTAAACAACATTGACTTAATGTTGTTTTTTTTATTAAAAATTAGAGGAGAAATTTTATGAATATGTTAAATATAGAGAAAATGACTAAGAAAATAATACAGTTATTATTAGCGTTGTTAATACTATTTGGTTGTATTTTTAATAATATAAGTAGTGTAAATGGATTGGATAGTTATACTGGTCCTTTTACAAAAATTAAAGAAGTAAATTATCCAAGCTGGATGGGAAAGTATTCAACTTGGATGTGTACATTTAATAACCAGATTTCTTATTGTTTAGAGGCTAGTAAAAAAACACCAGATAGTGGAAATAAGGATGCTAATATCATACTTAATACAAATGAATTACTAAAAAAATGTTTATATTATGGTTATGGAGGACCTGCGGATGTATTAACACCAATATTAGATTATGATGATAGTGATGGTATTATATTTACTGCAGATGATGCATATGTAGCTACTCATATTGTTGCTAGTTATGTATACAGTGGAGATTTACAAGGTTGTGATGTTAATGCAACTTTCGGGAAAGATACTGTATTTAAGTGGTTCTTAGATTATATTACAAATGCACCATCTCCTATTAAACCAGCTCTTAACGAAAGTGAAACGGGAAGGTTTGTTGCAGTTTATGATAGTGTAAATAAGGAACAGAAAACTAATATCATTACTTTTAATGCAGCAAGTAATGCTACTATAAATTTTACTTTACAAGAAAATGTTACATTGCATAATGTAACTAAAGGGATTGCACAGACAGGAGGAGTAGTAAAAGTTTATGGTGGTGATCAAGTCTATTTAACAGCACCAATGTCAGTAACAAAGGACTATATTAGTAGCAATATTGCAGGTGAAAATTGTACTCGTTTTGTTCCCTTGTTAATTAAGGAAAATGATACTGTTCAGGGACATGGCTCATATGCGATTGATCCAGCGGCATTGTATTATTCTGTTGATTGGCTAGATACAGGATCTTTAGAATTAAATAAGACAAATGACAATAAAGATTTAATTGATGGGGCAATATTTAATTTGAAATCATTATCATATGAAGGATATGAGGAAAGTATTACAGTTAAAGATGGAAAAATTAGAATAGATAATCTGATGGTTGGTACTTACGAGTTAAAAGAAATATTTGCACCAGATGGTTATTTATTAAATACAGAGAAATTTATTATTACAATTAATAAAGATGTGACTACTACACAAGTAGTAGAGAATAAGGAACCAAAAGGTTCTATATTTTTAACTAAAGAAATTAATACGGATTTAACTGATGGTAAGCATGGAGATGCAGTTTTAAAAGGAAATGAGTATAGATTAATTGCTAGAGAGGATATAAGCAATAAAGCAGGTACAATTATCTATTTTAATAAAGGGGAAACTATTGATACACAAATAACAGATGATGATGGTAAATTAGTATTTGATAATCTTCATATAGGTAAATACATTATAGAGGAATCTAAGTCTAATAATACATTAGTATTAAATCCAAATGATACTAATGTAGATATAGAGTATGAAGGACAGTCGGTATCTAAGATATTACGTTCAACCAATGTTAATAATCGTGTTAATATGCAAAAAATACAAGTTCATAAATTTGGTGAAAAAGATGGAGTTAGTGGAATTGTAAAAGGATTACAGGGAGCGGAATTTACATTTCGTTTAAAATCAGAGGTTGATCGTGTTGGATGGGATAGTGCTTTTATTTATGATGTAATTACAACTGATGAAAATGGTCGTGCACATACTAAGTATTTACCATATGGTGAATATATAGTTCGTGAAACAAAGACACCTCAAGATTATATTACTGCACCTGACTTTATAGTTTCAGTAACAAAAGATTATAGTGAATATGTAGATGTTGAACAAATCAAAATTATTGATATTAATAATCGTCCTGCAACAGCACAATTGAAACTGGTTAAAAAGGATCTGGATAGTGGTAAAGTTGTTACTTTGAATAGCGCTACTTTTAAAGTTAGAGCAAGAGAAGATATAGTATCTAATGGAAAGGTTATTTATAAAGCTGGTGAAGTGATTAAACAAAAAATCAGTGGAAAAATCTATGATAGTTTTACTACTAATGCTGACAATACTGTAATACCATCAGGATCATTTAATAATGATGGTGATATGGGAAGTGTAATATTACCATTACAATTAGATGTGGGTAAATATTATGTTGATGAAATAAAGACTCCGACAGGTTATTTATCATTAGAAAAGCCAATTGATTTTGTAATTGAAAATATTCGTGATTATGATAAAGATAAAGATGGAGATCCAATTTTAGAAGTTGTTATTAAAAATGATAAACCGATAGGGCAATTAAAAGTAGTTAAGTCTATAGAGACAAATATAGTTGATAAATCATTTATTAAAAATAATGATTTAAGTAAAATTAAATTTAGATTAACAGCTAAAGAAAATATATTGGACATGGCAGATGGAACTATTATTTATAGGGAAAATGCAGTAGTAGGAGAATATAATCTATCTGAAGATGGAAAATTGACTGTATCTGATTTACCAATGGGAATATATGAATTACAAGAAATATCAACATTAGATGGTTTGGTTCATAATGGAATTAAATATGAAGTTAAGTTTATACAAACTGATCTAACTACTAAAGTTTATACTGTAACACAAAATATCGTAAATAAACCAACCATGATAGAAATAAGTAAAACAGCAGTAACAGGAACGGAAGAGCTTGAAGGAGCATCGATGCAGCTTTTAGATAGTAATCGAAATGTTATTTGTGAATGGATTTCGGGTAAAAAACCATATATTGTTGAAGGATTAGAAATAGGTAAGACTTATATTCTTAAAGAAGACCTTGCTCCTATTGGTTATGTACAGGCAAAGGAAATAAGTTTTGTAATTGAAAATACGAGTGAGATACAGAAAATTCATATGGTTGATAAAGTTGTAAATGTTAAAAAGATAGATACCTATGGTAAGACTGTAGAAGGTGCTCTTTTACAAGTTGTATCAACAAAGACGAAAAATATTGTTGATCAATGGATTGTAGATGAAAGTGGAAATCATAATGTTGAGGGATTAATAGCTGGAGAATCATATATTTTAAAAGAATTAAAAGCACCTGATGGTTATGTATTAGCTGATGAGATTGAATTCATTGTTAAGGATGATGAACAAGATCAAAAGATAGAGATGGTTGATGAATTAACAAAAGTTGAAATTTCTAAGATTGATCTAACTAACTTAAAAGAATTATCTGGAGCTCAACTGCTGCTTGAAGATATTTCTACTGGCGAAACTGTTTTTATAGAGCGTTGGGTATCGGGTAATCAACCACGTATGTTTGAAGGTTTGATCGTTGGACATAAATATCGACTTAGTGAAGAAATTGCTCCTAAAGGATATCAAATTGCTCAAGCGATAGAATTTACTGTTGAAAATACAAATAAAGTTCAACGAATTGAAATGAAAGATGAATTACTACCAATTCAGCCACAAACAAGTGATGATATAAGTGTTGGTTTAAATCTATTTATGTTTTGGGTTTTTGGAATAAGCTGCTTGTATTTAAGAAAGAAAGTATATAAATAAAAGTTGGGACCATTATGATGGTCCCATTTTTTATTTATATAAAGAAAGATAAAATATTTTTTAATAAGAAATCATCTTATTAATTACAATTATGGTTATAATAAAGATATTATTTTAAAGTCAAATTATAGGGATTAATAGTACCAGGAATAACCTGTAGATAATCATTTTTTAAGTAATTATTAATTAGATTACAGAGTTCATTTATACCCGTAGTTTTACCAGTACACTGTAAATATAAACTTTGACTGCCACAAGTATCATGAAGTTTTAAAATATAGTCATAATTATTTTGTTTTAATAAGTTATTAATATCTTGTACTTGAAAAATTGAAATAGTTTTCATGTTTTTGTCTCCTTTTGTTAAAATAATGTTATAATTTTAATATATAAATGTCAAGGAGGATAAATGATGACAATTTCAGATATTGATAAAGCAACTAGAGATGCTCACCAATTAGCAGCTTATGAAGAAAGTGAACAAAGTGATATCAAAACTGATGAAAATAAATTTGATGCTTTGTGGCAAAGTATCTATGATGTATGTTCGTTAGTAAAATTTGGGATTTTGGATGAACTTTTAAGTGAAGAAGAGTATATCGAAGGGATAGCCTGGTTAAAAAAATATCAGCATCTTACAAAAGATTATCAAGAAAGAGAATTAGAATTTTGAAAGGATAGAAGATAATGAAAAATTACTTAATTGTAACTGATACAACTAGTGCTATGAATGATATTCAGGCAAAGAAATATGGGATTGAGCTTGTTTCTTTAAGTGTGCTTATTGATGGAATGGAGTATAAAGACCAACTTGATATTACAACGGACCAATTATATCAAAAATTAAAGGAAGATCATGTTCCAACTACCTCACAGCCTAATACAGGATATTTAGAAGAATTAATGAAAAAATGGAAAGCAAAAGAGTACGATGCTATTATTGTAATTACATGTAGCAGTGATTTAAGTGGGACGTGGAGTGGTTTTAATTTGGTTAAAAATCAATTAGAAATGAATAATATGTATATTTATGATAGTCGCCAGGTTGGAGCGCCTGTTATGGATATGGCTATCAATGCTAAAAATATGGCTGATCAAGGGGATGATGTAACTGATATTTTTGCTATGTTGGAAATGAAGACGAAAAAAAGTTTTTCATTTTTAATCCCTAAAGATTTTAAGCAGTTAGCACGCGGTGGTCGTTTATCCCCGATGGCAGCCAAAATGGCATCAATATTAAAAGTAAAAGCCTTATTATATTTAAAAGAAGATGGAAGTTGTGTTGATAAATATGCAATGAGTCGTACGGAAACAAAAATTATTAAAACAGCAATTGATAAATTTAAAGAAGATGGTGTAAGTAGTAATGATTATACTTTATACATATCCCATGGGGATAATGAAGATCTAGCAATTAATGTAAAAAATATTTTTCAAGAAACATTTTCAGGTATTGACATAATTATAAATAAATTACCAGCAGTTCTAACATGTCATGGTGGTTTAGGATGTATAGCTTTACATTATGTGCATAAGATGAAGTAGGTGAGAAAATGAAAGTAGTTGATATGCATTGTGATACCATCTTAAGAATATTTGATGAGGGTGGTAATTTATTAGAGAATGATTTTAATATAGATTTAAGAAAAATGTCAAAAGGGGATTACTTATTACAAAATTTTGCTATGTTTGTAAACCTTGGGGATAATGATGATCCGTTAATAAAAGCCCATCGATTAATTGATCTTTATTATCAAGAAATAGAAAGAAATAAAGATTTAATAAAACCAGTCTTTAGCTATCAAGATATTGAAAATAATCAAAGAGATGGCTTAATGTCGGCTATGTTAACACTTGAGGAAGGTGCTGTAGTAAATAACGATCTTGCTATTTTACGTAATTATTATCGTTTAGGAGTTAGAATGATTACTTTAACATGGAATTATCCAAATGGTATTGGATATCCAAATCTTGTAAGTACTAAAGAATATAAAGATTTGTATCATATAAATAATCAGGATGGTTTAACTGATTTTGGAATTGAATATGTTAAGGAAATGGAAAGATTGGGAATAATTATTGATGTTTCTCATTTAGGAGATGCTGGATTTTATGATGTTTTAAAATATACAACAAAACCTTTTGTAGCTTCTCATAGTAATGCTCGTTCTGTGTGTGGAGTAGCTAGAAACATGTCTGATGATATGATTAAATTACTAGCAAAGCGAAATGGTGTTATGGGAATAAATTTTTGTGGAGATTTTCTAAAAGCATCAAAAACTGGAGGAGAACGTTCTTGTATTAAAGATATGGTAAATCACATTCTATATATTAAGAATCTAGTAGGGATTGATTATGTTGGTTTAGGTAGTGATTTTGATGGGATTTCACAGGATCTTGAATTAAAAGATGCTTCAATGATGCCGATGTTAAAAGATGCATTATTTGAGGCTGGTTTAAAGGAAGAAGAAATTGAAAAAGTATTTTATAAAAATGTTTTACGTCTTTATCAAACAATTTTATAAAGAAAAAATGACAAGTCGGGAAAGTAACTTGTCATTTTAGTTATTAGTTATCAGGGAAAGGATACTAATAATTTACATGATATCAGGGAAGGATATCTTTATGATTTTTTGTAGTCATAATATATTGAAGGGAAAATCAATTATCTCTTTTGACTACATTGTTAGTATATAATTAAACAATGGTAATAATGTATAAAAATTATCTTAAAATATGTGATAATAATTTTTAGTGATAGTAGTAGTACTATTTTAAAATGTCGAAATTTAGTGTATAATACACCTAAGATGGAGGAATGAGAATGAAAGGCTTATTTTATCGTTTGATTACTTTCTTGGATACTGCAGGTGAAGAAGATACGAATTATAATATTGCATGGTATATGGCTCATAATTTTTCTAAAGTTGCCAAAATGGGAATTAGTCAACTCGCTAAAGAGTGTTATGTTTCTCCAGCTACAATTTCGAGATTTTGTCGTACAATAGGATATGAAAATTATGCTCATTTGAAACAAGAGTGCTCTTCTTTTACTTCTGATAGTAAGAAGTTTAATAATTTAATAAATGTTCCTTTAAATATGATGAAGGATAAACCTAAAGAATGTACTAAATATTATAGTGAACAAGTCTGTAAAGCAGTTTCTAAGTTATCAAATCAATTAAATTGGAATGTAATTGATAAGGTTTTACAAGCTATTTATGATAGTGATTCTGTAGCATTTTTTGGGACACAGTTTTCTCATTCTGCCGCTTTGCATTTTCAAACTGACTTATTGATGTTAGAAAAGTTTACTATGGCTTATATGGAAACAGAACGCCAGATTGATTGTGCTAAATCCTTAGATCAAAGTAGTGTAGCAATAATTGTTACCGTTAATGGATATTTTGTTCGTAGTAATTCGAAAATTTTACAGTATCTAAAAAAATCAAAATGTAAGGTTGTTTTAATGACAAGTAATCCTGAAATTGATATTGGAATTGATGTTGATTATATGATTATTTTAGGTGATAATGAACAACGTAAAACTGGTAAACATACATTGCTTACTACGATAGAACTAATGTCACTTAGATATTACTCTTTATACTATCCAAATATCCAAAATAAAATTATTTAAAAAGGTTTTTACCTTTTTTTATGAAAGGAAAAATTATGCGAGAAATAAAATGTGAAGATATTATTCAAACAGTAAAAAAATTATGTATAGATGCAGCATGTGATCTGCCTAGTGATGTTTTTGGTGCATTAGTGGATAAAAAAAATAAAGAACCTTACTCACTTGCTAAAAAAACAATTGATGTCTTAATTGATAATGCTAATTTAGCACATGAAAATATGATGCCAATTTGCCAAGATACAGGAATGGTCTTTGTTTATATAACTATGGGGCAAGAAATACATATTGATGGTGATTTAAAGGCAGCGATTAATGAAGGCGTTCGTCAGGGGTATCAGGAAGGATACTTAAGAAAATCGATTGTTAGTGATCCATTATTTGATCGGATCAATACGAAAGATAACACACCGGCAATTATTTATTTTGATATTGTTATGGGAGATGAATTTAAGATTGTTGTAGCTCCAAAAGGATTTGGATCTGAAAATATGTCACAAATAAAGATGTTAAAACCTAGTGATGGATTACAGGGAGTTAAAGATTTTGTTTTAAAAGTAGTTAATGATGCAGGGCCAAATGCCTGCCCTCCAATGGTGATTGGAGTAGGAATTGGAGGATCATTTGATAAAGTAACGATGCTTGCAAAGCAGGCGATGATGCGAGAAATTGGTAGTCATCATCAAGATATTCGGTATGCTGATTTGGAAATAGAATTATTAGAAATGATAAATAATACTGGAATTGGACCAGCTGGATATGGTGGAAAAACTACAGCTTTATCATTAAATATAGAGACTCATCCAACTCATATAGCAGGAATGCCAGTTGCTGTTAGTATTTGCTGTCATGTGGCACGTCATAAGGAGGCAAGGTTATGATTAGGTTATCTACACCGTTAACAGTTGATAAAATAAAAAAATTACATGCTGGTGATGAAATATTACTTAGCGGAACTATTTATACTGGGCGTGATGCTGCTCATAAACGATTGATGACACTAATTGAAAAAGGAGAAAAATTACCTTTTTCCCTTAATGATCAGGTGATTTTTTATGTAGGACCTACACCAAGTAAACCTGGAAAGGCTTTTGGTAGTGGGGGTCCTACTACTTCAGGAAGAATGGATGCTTTTGCTCCAACATTAATTAAATTAGGTTTACGTTCAATGATAGGTAAAGGATATCGTCTTCAAAGTGTTAAAGATGCTATTATTGAGTATAGTGGTATCTATTTAGGGGCTATTGGCGGTGCTGGTGCAATGATGTCTAGCTGTATAAAAGAATGTGAGGTTATTGCATTTGATGATTTAGGACCAGAAGCAATTAGAAAATTAGAAGTGGTAGATATGCCATTAGTGGTTATTATTGATAGTTATGGCAATGATCAATATATTTTAGGTAGAAATGATTATTTAAATATGTGTAAATAAGTAAGGAGTAATGGTGTAATGTTTAAAAGAAGAAGAGACTATTCGTATTATAGTTCATATAATAATGGTCATAAGAGTCGTTTAAAAGTAGGTCGAGTTGTTATTGTAGCTGTTGTTGCTATATCTTTAATTGTTGGTTTATTAGTTTTTTTTAATTTGAGTCGAATTAAATTATTAGTGAAAGGCTATTCTTTTTCTCAAACAAATGAAATTCTATCTTTACCAAAAGATGATGAGGAAGAAATTTTATCACATCCCAAAATGGAACATATTGTTAATTGGATCAAAGGATCTCCTAAAGTTACTTTATATGATGAGTATGAAAAGTATTTGGGAATGAATAAAAAGATGAAGTATGTCGATGTTGTTGAATATATTGATGATTTATTTATAAATCAAGTTCCTAAGTTAAAAAGTATGGGATATAATGAAAAATTAATTTGGAACTTAATTAATGAAGGTGCATCACAAAATGATTTTCAATATTTGATCGATCATAAATACACCGCTAAGGATATTACACCTTATCGTAAAGTGAAGGGGTATCAACTTCAAAATATAGAATCTTATATTAATGCATATAATATATATAAGGACTATAATTACGCTGTTTGTATTACTAATTATCCATTCATTATATCAAGTAATGGTGAACCAAAAGAAAAATATACTATAACTAATCCTGATAATTTATTAACATTGGTAAAAAAAGGTTTTTATTTACCAGAAAATTATGAACCAAATTTAGTTGATCCTGAAATACCTGTAGCACCTGATTGTGAAAATCCAAAGATGACTAAAGAAACGTCAACTGCTTTAACAAAAATGTATAAAGCAGCTCAAAAAGAAGGATTAGAGTTGGTATTAAACAGCGCTTATCGTTCATATCAAACACAGGTTGATACAATGGCAGATTTTGTAAGACGTTATAATACTAAGTATGCAAATGAATATGTTGCTCAACCTGGAGCTAGTGAACATCAAACTGGGTTAGGGATAGATTTAACATCACAAAGTGTTGTTGAAGGAAAGAAAATTACTTTTGGGGATACAGATGAATATAAATGGGTTGTAAAAAATTGTGCTAAATTTGGTTTTATAATTCGTTTTGAAGATGGTACTGATAGTATTACTGGAATTGCTCATGAACCATGGCATTTACGTTATGTTGGTGAAGATGTAGCTAAGCAAATAGTAGAAAAGGGTTGGACTTTTGAGGAATATTGTTTATATAATAATGTTATGCCAAAAGTAAAGAAACAATAATCTAGGGAATTTCTCTAGATTATTTTAATGGGGTGAATAAATGAAAACATTAATTACGACTTTAAATTCAAAATATATTCACAAATCATTGTCATTACGTCTTTTATATGTTGCCACTAAAGATTATCATGATGTTGATTTTGTTGAATATACGATAAAAGAAGATCTTGATAAAATTACTGCTGATATTATTGCAAGGAAAGTACAAATAGTTGCGTTTAGTGTTTATATTTGGAATGTTGAATTAATTAAGGAATTATGTATTAAATTAAAAAATATAAATCAAAATTTAATTATTATTTTTGGGGGGCCAGAAGTTAGTTATGAAATAGATTATTTTTTAGATAATTATGAAATAGATTATTTAATTAGTGGTGAAGGCGAGATTGCTTTTAAACAATTATTAGATTGTTTAGAAAATAAGAAAGGGATATCTATCCAGGGGGTTAGTAGTAGAAATAATCGGGATTATCATCAAACAGTTCCTGTTGATTTAAAATATCTTGAATCTCTTGATTCACCGTATTTATTAAAACGCGATTTAGCAGATATATCAAAGAGAGTGCTGTATTTTGAAACTAGTCGAGGGTGTCCATACCAATGTCAGTATTGTTTATCGTCTTTAGAAAAAGGGTTACGCTTTTTTAGTCTTGATTATTTAAAAAGGCAGTTAGAATTATTGATGGCTACTGATGTTAAAATAATTAAGTTATTAGATCGAAGTTTTAATGCTAAAACAGAGCATGCTCTAGCAATTCTGGAATTTATTTTTCAACATTATCGTCCAGGAATACAATTTCAATTTGAAATCAATGGGGATGTCTTGGATCAAAGAATAATTAATTATATTAATAAATCTGCGCCTGAAGGTTTGTTGCGATTTGAAATCGGAATTCAATCAACTTATGAACCCACAAATGAAATAGTTAAAAGATATCAAGATTTTACACGATTAAGTGAAGTTATTAAACAATTACAAACTAATCATAAAATAGATTTTCATTTAGATTTAATTGCAGGATTGCCTTTAGAAAATCTAGATAGGTTTGCTAAATCTTTTGATGATGTCTTTAGTTTTTATCCTAAAGAACTACAACTTGGTTTTTTAAAACTGCTTCGTGGAACAAGTCTAAGAAAAGATGCTGAGAAATATGGATATATATATGACAAAAATCCTCCTTACGAATTAGTTGCTAGTAATGATTTAACAAAAGAGGACATTAATAAGATTCATATTGTTGAAGATATGTTGGAAAAGTATTGGAATAGTGGTAAAATGCCAATTACAATGAATAAGGTTATGAGACAAATTGATTCACCTTTTTATTTCTTTTTAGATCTAGGTAATTATTATAAAAAGCAAAATTATAAGCATATCAATTATCAAAATGATGAGTTGTTTAAATATTTGAATAGTTATTTTAATGGTGAATATTTAAATGATTTGATTGAAGATTATTTACGTCTAACAAAAGTTAAACCAAAGAGATGGTGGAAAACAACATTAAATAAAGAAACTAGTAGAAAAATAATGCATAAATTGATTAAGGAGTATGATTTAAATCAAGAGGATCTATTTAGATATAGTATTATTGAGGAATTGGATGATTATTATTTAGTAGCAACATATAAAAATTATCAAGCAGTTATTAACAAATACCCTAAGATATAGTTATTATCTTAGGGTTAAATATTATTGGGTGATAGAGTGTTTTAAATGATTTTTTACAATAAGTAAGATATACTAATAATGCGTGGAGGAAAATATATGATAGAAAATATTAGAAAAAGAGATGGGCGTTTGGTTCCTTTTGAACTAGATAAAATAGCAGGTGCTATATATAAGGCTTTTGAGGCAACTAGCGATAAGTATGAATTAAAAACTGCAATTAAAATAGCAGAAATAGTAGAAAATAAATTAGAAATGAAAAAAAGTGCTCTACCTACGGTCGAATTAGTTCAGGATACTGTTGAAGAGGTACTGATTGAACAAGGATATGTTCGCGTAGCTAAGGCTTATATCCTATATCGTGCTAATCGTACTCGTGAAAGAGATATGCGTTCACGGTTAATGAAAACATTTGAAGAAATAACGTTTGCAGATAGTAAAGATAGTGATTTAAAAAGAGAAAATGCTAATGTCAATGCTGATGCTCCAATGGGGACAATGTTAAAGTATGGAACGGAAGCAGCAAAACAGTTTAATGAGATGTTTGTATTAAATCCTAAGCATGCTCGTGCACATATCAATGGGGATATTCATATTCATGATATGGATTTTTTAACTCTTACAACTACTTGTTGTCAAATAGATATAGTTAAATTATTTAAAAATGGTTTTTCTACAGGTCATGGGGTTTTAAGAGAGCCTAATAGTATTAGTGTATATGCAGCTCTTGCATGTATTGCAATCCAATCAAATCAAAATGATCAACATGGTGGACAAGCTATTCCTAATTTTGATTATGGTATGGCACCAGGAGTTGCTAAATCATATATAAAACATTTTTATTATAATCTTAGTAGAGCAATTACTTTACTTGCAAAACTTGATGGAGATGAAATTGTGGTTAGAGTTAAAGGGGAGATGCGCTTAAAGCCGACTCTTGATTTTAATGATGATTTTAATCAAAGATTAAAAGAGATATTAGTTAAAAATAATGTAAATCAGTTTATTGATGAAATTATTGATTTTGCTACTTCTAGTGCATATAAAGAAACAGATAAAGAAACATATCAAGCGATGGAAGCTTTTATACATAATTTGAATACTATGCATTCAAGAGCGGGAGCTCAAGTACCATTTAGCTCTATAAATTATGGTATGGATACATCAAGTGAAGGTAGAATGGTGATGCGTAATATTTTATTAGCTACTGAAGCAGGATTAGGACATGGGGAAACACCAATTTTTCCAATTCAAATCTTTAGAGTGAAAGAAGGTATAAATTATAATGAAGGGGAACCAAATTATGATTTATTTAAATTAGCATGTAAGACTTCAGCTAAACGTTTATTTCCAAATTTTTCATTTGTTGACGCTCCATTTAACTTACAATATTATAAAGGAACTCCAGAAACAGAAATTGCATATATGGGGTGTCGGACAAGAGTAATGGCAAATATATGTGATAAAGATAACGAAATAAGTTTTGGACGTGGAAATTTAAGTTTCACTTCGATAAATTTACCAAGATTAGCAATTCGTTCAAATGGAGATGTTAATGAGTTTTTTGATAAACTTGATAAAATGCTAGATCTATGTGTTGATCAATTATTAGAACGTTTTGAAATTCAATGTCGACGCAAAGTAAGAAATTATCCTTTTTTAATGGGACAAGGTGTTTGGCTTGATAGTGATAATCTAAAACCAGATGATGAAGTAAGAGAGGTTTTAAAACATGGTACATTAACGGTTGGATTTATTGGATTAGCTGAGACTTTAAAAGCTTTAATAGGTGTTCATCATGGTGAAAGTGAAAAAGCACAAGTTTTAGGATTACAAATTGTTGAACATATGTCTAAAGCAATGGAAACAGCCAGTGAAAAATATCAATTGAATTTTAGTTTGATTGCAACACCTGCTGAAGGATTATCTGGTAGATTTGTAAAAATGGATAAGAAATTATTTGGTGAGTTAGAAGGTGTTACAGATCGTGATTATTATACGAATAGTTTTCATATACCTGTATATTATCCAATCAGTGCTTTTAAGAAAATACAGTTAGAAGGACCGTATCATGCTTTAACTAATGGCGGTCATATCAGTTATGTAGAAATGGATGGTGATCCAACCAAAAATTTAGCTGCATTTGAAAAAGTTGTTCGTGCAATGCATGATAATGGTATTGGTTATGGGGCTATAAACCACCCAGTTGATCGTGATCCGGTTTGCGGTTATAATGGAATTATTGATGATGTTTGTCCGCTTTGTGGTAGAACTGAAGAAGAGCATCATGGTTTTGAAAGAATTCGTCGTATTACTGGGTATTTAGTTGGTACTTTAGACCGTTTCAATGATGGTAAAAAGGCTGAGGAACATGATCGAGTTAAGCATGGTATGCAATAATGAAGATTCGTTTGTTTGGAACAGCCAATGATTCAATTGTTGATGGACCGGGCTTGAGATATACTATTTTTACGCAAGGTTGTTATCATAAATGTATGGGATGTCATAATCCTAAAAGTCATGATATTAATGGTGGATATCTGAAAGATATTAATGAGATCATTATTGAAATTGATGAAAATCCTTTATTAGATGGAATTACGCTTTCAGGTGGTGAACCAATGCTTCAGATAGAGCCATTAATAGAAATCTGTAAGGAAGTTAAACAACGTGGTTTAAGTATTGTGATTTATAGTGGTTTTACATTTGAACAGATTGTTAAAGATTCAAAAATGAAATCTTTATTAGAACTTTGTGATATGTTGATTGATGGTAAATTTGAGCAGGATAAAAAAAGTTTATCGCTATTATATCGAGGGTCATCTAATCAAAGGTTAATAAATATTCAAGAGTCATTAAGACAAGCAAAGGTCATTGAATATGATGTTAATGAGTATAACGAGATTATGATATAGATAATATTATAAATAGATAATCTGTTTTTGATAATTTAAAAAGATAAGACTATATGAAAATACCCAATAAATTTATTAGATTTATTGGGTATTGCTATATGCTTATTTTTTTATTAATAGATTTGTTTGTAACCATGACCTTTCTTCATTTGTTAAAAATGGAGAAAGATGTTCAAAGACTAATTGTTGATACTCATTTATCTGTTTAATTTCATGATCAGATAATAAATTTAAATCTAGACCATCTAAATCGAATGGAACCATTGTAATTGGTTCGAATTTTAGAAATTGACCATATTCATTAGTTGTTACTTCGACACATAGTAATTCATTTTCATGACGAACTCCATGACTGTTTTCAATATAAATTCCTGGTTCATCAGTTGTGATCATACCTGGTTCAAATGCACACATTTTTGCAAATCCAGGACGGTCATGGGGTCTAAAACCATTAGGACCTTCGTGAACGTTTAAGAAGTGGCCTACACCATGTCCTGTTCCACAACGATAATCAAGGTTATATTCATAAACAATTCCTCGAGCTAATAGGTCTAAATTAGGACCAGTAGTTCCAGCTAAAAAATGAGCTGTTTGTAATCTAAACATCGCTTTTAAAGCAATTGTATAATCACGACGTTCGATGTCACTGATAGGACCTAAGACGAATGTTCTTGTAGTATCGATCGTACCATCTAGATATTGCCCTCCAGAATCAATTAATAATAACCCTTCGTTAGTAACTTTAGCACAATTATTTCGTTCTGCTTTATAATGCATCAGTGCAGCATTAGCTTTATAACCACATATAGTGTCGAAACTTAGATCAAAGAATTCGTTTTGTTCTTTTCTAAATGTAGCTAATTTATCAGAAATAGTTACTTCGTCTAATTCAATTTTTCCAACATTAGTTTTTAACCAATACATAAACTTAGTCATGGCTACACCATCTTTGATATGAGCGTTTTTTGTAGCGTTAATTTCAACTTCATTTTTAATTGCTTTGAAATGTTGAGTTGGATTTGGTGCTATTTTTATTTCACAAGTTAAGTTGTTAAAGATTTGGTAGTTGACAATTTGGTCATCCAATAATACTTTACCAGTTAATTTTTTAACATCCTCATAAATATCATAATAGCCTTTGATAATAATACCATCTCTTTTTAAGATAGTTTCAGTTTTAACATCAATAACACCTTCTTGAACGTATAAAATAGCATTATCCTGGTTAATTAAAGCATAAGACAGAACCACAGGATTGCAGTCTACATCACTTCCTCGGATATTGAATAACCATACAATATCATCTAAGCTGGTAATAATATGATGTTGACAATCGTCCATTGCCTGGCGAAGTCGTTCAAGTTTTGAGCTACGTGATTCACCACAGTATTTTTCATCATAAATATAGGCTGGCTGATGAGAAATGTTAGGACGTTCTTTCCAAATTTCGTCAACTAAGTCAATATTAGTAATCAACTTATTATTTAAATCAGCAGCTTCTTGATATGACATTACTCGTCCATCAAATCCTACTATTTTATCAACATTTTGATCAAGATATTCTTTAATAGTAGGAACACCAGGCATACCCATTTTCATTAGAGTAATGTTGCTGCCTTCTAATTGGTGTTCAGCCTGAATGAAATAGCGGCCATCAGTCCAGAGAAGTGCTTCAGTTAAACTAATTACTAAAGTACCTGCTGAACCAGTAAAACCAGATAAAAATTCACGTCCTCTAAAGTATTCACCAACGTATTCACTTTGATGAAAATCACTAGTTGGGATGATATAAATATCAATTCCTTTTTCTTTCATTAATGTTTGGATTTTTACAATATTTTCTTTTATCATTTTTATAACCTCACTAGTATTACTTTATCATAAGTAATTAGATGTCTCAATGAATATAAAAAAAACTTACATAAAAAATTTTTTTATGATACGATATTAATGCATTAAGAGAATATCACAAAATAATGGTAGTGATGATTAAGTCAGTTGACAAAGATTGTAGCGAAAGTTATAGTTTTATTTGCTGACTTTTTGTTTTTAAAAGGAGGAAAAATTAATGCCAACAAATAAAAAAGAAAGTTTAGTTTTTACGATGTTTATGTGTGCTTTTATGGTATTTTGGATGAGTGCTTTTAATATCAGTTTACAAGTAGGAATATCGGGTGAAGCTTTAAAAGAAGCCTGGTTAGGATTTCCAGTTAGTTATTTAATTGCAATTCTTTGTGATTGGTTTATTGTTGCAAAAATTGCAAAGAAATTTGCTTTTAAAATAGTAAAAAATGATAGTAAAGTAATTATTAAGATTATTATAGTATCATTTTGTATGGTAGTTGGAATGGTTATTTGTATGTCTTTATATGGAGCAATTGAACAATTTGGGATTGGTGATTATACATTAATTGTATGGTTAGAAAATATTCCTAAAAATTTTTTAATTGCTTTACCGTTGCAATTGTTTATTGCTGGACCATTTATTCGTAGTATTTTTAATATTTTATTTACTAGACAAATTGCTTAAATTGTCTAATGCTTTTAGAAAGTAAAGAGCTATAATAGTTATGGTTAAAAGTACTTTATATTATTTTAAAATGGTTATAATAAATAAAGTCCAATTAATCACTGTAATTCCTTGTGTTACTAGGGTTATAGCGAAAATACTCATTTTTTTGAATTGATAGATTATTATCGTTGCATTTTTAAAATATAGGAGTATACTTATTTCAGGCAAAGGGGGCTTATACTATGGATGATGTAATTCAAAGGTTAGTAGAAATAGACCGTAAATGTGTCGAACGTGTTGAGGCTGCAAAAGTAAAGAAATTAGATGCACAGACCAACATGAATGAGAAAAGGAAAGAGATATATGAAGGTTTTGTCGCTGAGCAAAACAAAAAGATTGAGGAACATAAAGCTGAATTGATGAATAAGAATCAAGAGGAAGCTAAACAGCTTGATCAAGATTATAATGATATAGTAATTAAATTAGAAAATCTTTATAGTCAAAATAAAGATAAATGGGTTAAAGAAATTGTTGAAAGATGTTTAAAGTAAGAAGGTGAAGATATGGCTTTATCGTCAAATGCACTATGTGCTAAGGCTAAAGCGATGTATGGATACCGCATTGGTGAGGAAGGTTATAGTGATCTATGCCGGAAACAGTCACTTAGTGAGATGGTAACATACTTAAAATCGCAAACAAAGTATAGTGGTGTTTTAGAAGATATTAATGTCCGTAACGTTCACCGTCGCCAAGTAGAGGCTGCTTTAAATAAAGAATACTTTGAACGTTGTGCGAGATTAATGAAGTATGCACCAAAAAAGAATCAAGATTTCTATAGCCAAGAGGTCATTGGAATTGAGGTTCAATTGATTGTTGATAAGGTTGTCAGTATTAAAGAAAAAGATCAAGCGAGTTTTTCTTTGGAGATACCTGATTATTTAGCAAGCAAAATGAGTTTCAATATTTATGGATTGATCAATGTTGATAACTATAAGGATCTAGTAACATATTTAAGAGATACTAGGTATTATAAAATATTAGCTGATTTTGATTTTACAGCACCGATTGATATTAATGCTTTAGAACGTCAGATGAAATCACTATTTTATAGTACTTATGTGGCTGCCATTAAAAAGAATTTTAAGGGTAAAGAACAAAAAGAATTATTAGATATTTTATCGACATCGATTGAGTTGATTAATATTACGAAGATCTATCGATTCAAAAAATATTTTAAAGAATCGAATGAAACAATTAAAAATTCTTTATATTTAGAGCATTGTCGAATGTCTTCATCAATGTTGGATACATTAATTGAAGCTCGTAGTGCAAAAGAATTGATGGAATTATTAGCTAATTCTAAATATAAGCTGTATTTAGGTGATAAAGACTATGCTTATATCGAATATTATGTTGAAGAAGTTAGATATAATATCGCTAAAAGATATATGCGTTTTTCTAGTAACGCACCGTTAGTATATTTAACATATTCAATCTTACAAAAGGTAGAGGTTGATAATCTAAAACATATTATTGAGGGAATTAGATATGGACGAGATGCATCTAGTATTGAAGAGATGCTGATCTTTGCATAGGAGGGATTAATGAATGGCTATTATAAAAACACATTTCTTTAATATTTCCTTTGAACATAAAGATTTGATGAAAATGCTAATTAAGATGACCGAGTATCAAGATGAAATGTTTCCTCAAGATTCTAAAAAAATAGCAAATAATGTTAAAGGGGTATCAGTTATGGATGCTGTTAATCCGTATAATGAGCCACTAGATAATATTTATCACATTTTAAGTCGTTTAAATCTTGAAAGTAATGTACAGGATAATGAATTTAAAGAAATTAATTTGCATAATGTAAATAAGTTAATAGATGAAATTAATGATGAAGTTGATAATATTGTTAATATTAAAGAAGGAATTATTAAGGAAAAAGAGGAAAATGATGAAGCCATCATTTTATTAAAGAATTTAGAAGAGTCTAGGATAAGTGTAGATGATGTTAAAAATACAAAATATATAACTTGTCGGTTTGGAAAAATTCCTGTAAATGAGTTTACTAAGATTCAATATTATCGAGACTATGAGTTTATCTTTAAAGAGTTGAATCGTTCAAAACAGTATGTATGGATCGCTTATGCAGGACTTACAAGTAGTATTTCAGAAATAGATAATGCTTTTTCTTCAATGTCTTTTGAACAAATTACTTTACCAGATTTTGCTCATGGAAAGATTCATGAAGCAATTGATGAGTTGACAGAAGAATCAATTGCTATGGAAAAATATATTAATAAAATGGATTCTAAATTAGATGATGTTAGAAATAACTATAAGATAAAACTGCTAGATACTTTTACGAGATTATATAATTTAAAAAGATTATATGATCAATGTCGTTATGTTGTAGATTTTTCACAGAAAGCATCTATTTATACTTTTAGCAGTTATGATTTAAAAGAAATTGAAACAATGTTTGAAGATATAGATAGTGTTAAGGTAATGGAATTACCTGTAAATATTTATGAAAATAGAAATATTGTTGCTCCAGTACTAGTTAAGAATAATTCATTTTTTAAGCCATTTGAAAATATATTAAGTGTAACACTTGGTGATACTTTTGATCCAACTATCTTTGTGGCTATAATAACAATGGTTATTGGAGCCGTTTGTGTTGGTGATATTGGTGTAGGAGTATTATTAGTAGTATTGGGATTCCTATTTACGATTAAAAGAACAAATAATTTTGGAGGCATGTTGAAACGAATTGGTGCTGCAATTTTAATTGGCGGATTGTTTTATGGAACAGTATTCTATCAAATTGAATTATATCAGCCATTAGCTAATTTACCACTACATGTTATTCATACATTTTTATTTGGATTTAGTGTTTGGATTATTGCAATAATTATTTTAATTATTGCTAAAAAAGTTACGCGAAAGTCAATTAAAATATAGAGGAGGGATAGAATGGCAATTTCAAGATTAAACTTAGTGAGTATTAATTTTGATAAGTATCGTTATAATGAAGTTTTATTAAAGCTTTTTAGCCATGATGATTTTCATCCCGAATTAGCCTCTAAGTTCATTGATAGTGTAACAGGACTTAGTGTTTATAATCAAGATAATCTATATGAAGAAATCTTGGTTCGGTTAAATGATGCGTCAAATAAATATCATTTTAAATTAGAAGAAGTACCAGTAAAAACAAATCAGATTAATGTATTACGGGTTAAAGAATATTTAGATGATTTATTACTTGATGTTGAACGTATTGATGCGGTTAAGGTTCAATTGGACCAAATGATTATTGAAAATCAAGAAGCTATTATTCAGTTACAGCATGTGGCAGATATTGATGTGGATTTTGATGATTTATTTAGTTGTAAATATCTTCAAGTAAGATTTGGAAAGATTCCAGTAAATAATGTTATAAAATTGGATTATTATGAAACATTACCTTTTGTATTTAAAGCTTTTCATAATGATAATCAATATACTTGGTGTATGTATATAACAACACCTAGTGATGCACCAGAAGTTGATAATATCTTTTCATCGTTATATTTTGAGCGAATTCATATTCCAGCATTTGTTCATGGTTCTCCAGAACTTGCAATTAGTGAGATACAAGAAGAAGCTAATGTGGCTAAAGAACAAAGTAAAAAATTAAAAATGCGTATAGATAAGATGTTTTCAAATGATCAAAATAAGCTTAATGAAATTTATACGATTGCAAAGCATTTAAATGATGTCTTTGTTATGCAGAAATATGTTGTTGTAATTGGGGATAAACTCACTGTTAATGGTTTTGTACCAGCTCGGAGTGTTAAAAAATTTAAAGAAGATTTTGAATCTTTAGAAAAAGTAACAGTTGATGTTAAACCAGCAAATAGTGATGTTAGGTTATCACCACCAACACTGCTTAAAAGTAATTGGTTTTCACGACCGTTTCGAATGTTCGTAGAAATGTATGGTGTTCCTAAATATAGTGATGCAGATCCAACGTTATTGGTTTCATTATCGTATACTTTATTATTCGGAATAATGTTTGGAGATGTTGGACAAGGAATAATTTTATCTTTGGTTGGTTTTATTGCATATAAGAAGTTTGGATTTCAATTGGGCGCTGTAGGTGTTAGATTAGGAATCTCAAGTACTTTGTTTGGAATTGTTTTTGGATCGGTTTTTGGAAATGAAGAAATTTTGATTCCGATGTTTAATGCAATGTCACCTGATAATACAATGACATTATTGATTGCTGCAATTTGTTTAGGAATTATATTAATTATCATTTCAATGGCATTTAATGTTGTCTTAAATTTTAAAAAGAAAAATATGGGTGAGGCTATACTGAGTCAAAATGGAATTTGTGGGTTAATATTTTATATTTCTATTTTAGGTTTAGTATTAAATATGTTTTTAGGTCTTGGATTTGTTAATGCAATATATGTGATTGTGTTAATAGGTGTACCGTTATTTTTAATTTTTCTAAAAGAACCATTAATTAGAAAATTTGAGGAGCATGAAGAAATGTTTCCAAATGGTTTTGGGGCGTTTTTTGTAGAAGGATTCTTTGAATTATTTGAAGTAGTCTTATCTTTTATCACTAACACAATGTCATTTTTAAGAGTTGGAGGATTTGTCTTATCTCATGCTGGAATGATGTTGGTTGTATATACATTGGCAGAAATGGTCGGTGGTGTTGGTGAACTAGCCGTTATTATATTTGGTAATATTTTTGTAATGTGCTTAGAAGGATTAATTGTTGGAATTCAGGTTTTACGTTTAGAATTCTATGAAATGTTTAGTAGATACTATGAAGGAAATGGAATTCCATTTAGAACTATTAAAGAGGATTAAAAGTTGAGGAGGAAGTCATTATGACAGTTTTAGAATTTATTTTACCAGCATTAGTAGTTATTTTATTATCTTTACCATTAGTTAAAATGTTTAAAGGAAAAGTAAGTGTAAAGAGTGCTAAGATTAGATTAGCAACACATATTGCCGGTTTTGCTGGAGCAGTATGTTTAGCATTATATTTAGCTGCTGTAACTAACGGTGTATACGCTGAAGAAACAGCTGTAATCACTGGAACAATTGCTCAAGGTTTAGGTTTCTTAGCTGCTGCTTTAGCTACAGGTTTATCTGCTTTAGGTGCAGGGATTGCTGTTGCTGCTGCTGCACCTGCTGCAATTGGAGCATTCTCTGAAAATGAAAAGAACTTTGGTAAATCATTGATCTTTGTTGCTTTAGGTGAAGGGGTTGCGATTTACGGATTATTAATTTCAATCTTGATTATCAACAAAATTTAATTGAAAGAATGTGATCATTATGCGATTTTATTGTATTAGTGATAACGTCGATACCCAGGTAGGACTTAGATTAGTAGGGATTGAAGGCCAGGTAGTTCATAAAAGAAGAGAGTTTCTTGAATTACTAGAAACAAAATTAAAAGATGATTCAATTGGAATCATCTTAATTACTACTAACTTAATTGAACTTGCGCCTGATGTTATCTCAGAAATCAAGTTAAAACAACAAAAACCATTGCTTGTTGAAATACCAGACCGTCATGGTGAATCAAAAATTGGTGAAACGATTGACAAATATGTTTCAGAAGCAATTGGTGTGAAGTTATAGAAGGGGAATGCTATGGAAAAGAAAGAACAAGTATTTCTTTATATGAAAGAAGAGATTGAAAGACTAGCAAGTCTTGAAGAAGAAAAAATATTAACAGAAGCAAAACAGCTTGAAGAAGAGGCGTATAACCAAATCAAGGCTGAAGCTAAAAAAGATGCAGAAGCATTATTAGCTAAGGAATTAGTTGAAATTTCTTCAAATGCTAGTGTTGAGGCTTCTTTATCACAAGAAGAAAAGACAAAGAGATTGGTTGAAAAAAGAGATGAATATGTTACTAATATCTTTAGTGAAGCTAAAGAAAAATTAGTAGAGTTTGTAAATAGTAAAGATTATAAAACATATCTAATTAAACATATAGAAGAGATTGGTAAATTATACCAGATGGAAAATTCGACTCTTAAATTAAGAAAAGTAGATATGAAGTATAAAGATGAATTAATTAAAGCGTATGGTATGTCTATAGAAGTCGAGGTTAGTGATAAGATTTTAATTGGTGGCTTTATTATTGAAAATAAGGCGACTAATGTTGTTGTTGATGAATCATTAGACTTTGCTTTAGAAAACCAAAAAGATTGGTTCTATAAAACATCAGGATTAATGATTAAATAGACAGGGGGTTAATATA
>NZ_JBKTWO010000034.1:0-29953 GCF_047249845.1 Thomasclavelia sp. | reverse complement strand
TGCTCATAATATAGATAATTTTTCTCATATTTATTAACTATATCTTCATTATCCATATGTCCACTCTCCTAACTATAAATATATTATACCATTAATAGCCATTATTGAGACATAAAAAGATAATTCAGTCTAATAAAAAGTCTTTAATGCATATTCTTAACTCGCCAACAATCATTTGAACGATTATTACCATTATTCATCACTATAATATTAATTTTTCGTCTTTTTTGATAAATATCTTCACTAATCATTTCATTAATTGCTGAAATACGTTTATGACCATCTTGACAATAATATCTACCATTTTTAATTATTACTTTAATAGGAAATGATAATCCGATTCGTTTAATTGATTCATACATACTATCAGTAAAATCTTTTTTTTCATATATAATCTCGCTAATATCTATCTGCTGTATTCTCATCAAATATTTTCCTCATTTATGCTTAAATTTCGATAAACCAGATCATCTCGTTCAATAAATCCTAGTTTTTTCCAAAAGTGATTTCCACTTTTATTATCACTAAATACAACTAAAGCAGCTTTATTTATTTCTTCAGTTCTTAAGGCCATTAAACATTCTTTAACTAATGCACTAGCAATTCCTCTTCGGCGATATTCATTTTGAACTGCTAAATGATAAATATAGCCTCTTCTCCCATCATTACCAGCCATAATCACACCAACAATCTTTTCATCAACAACAGCAACAAAATTAGTCTTAGGATTACGTAATAAAAATCTTTTAATTCCTGCTTCACTATCATCGAGGCTTCTAAGACCCATTCCAGAAGTATTTTCCCACAAATTATAGATCGACTGATAGTCACTAATTTTTAATAATCTCATTTTCATCATTAAATACCAAAATTACAAATCTTTTATCTCAAGATATTTTAACACTTCTTCTTGATCACTAAAATGTCGTTTACCAGTTTTTGTTTCCTGATAATCTTCATGCCCTTTTCCTAAAATCATTAAAATATCATTATTATCAAGTAGATCTATTCCCTTTATTATAGCATCATGACGATCTACAATAACCTCAAAATTATCATTAGTTAAATTAGCTGTAATATCATTTAAAATATCCTCAGGCTCTTCTTTTCGTGGATTATCACTCGTAAAAATGACATAGTCACTATGCTCAACAGCAATTCTACCCATAATAGGACGTTTTAAAGGATCGCGGTTTCCTCCACAGCCAATAATTGTTATAATTCGTCCACTTTTAAATTCTTCAGCACTTATTAAAACATTTTTAACAGCATCAGGAGTATGAGCATAATCAACAAAAATACTATTAGTACCATCTTTTATTAATTCCATTCGTCCTGATGGGGTTTTTAATTTATCATTTAATAATAAAATATCATTAATTGCAAAACCTAATTTATTCACTAAAAGCAAAGCAGTTAAATAATTATAAATATTATAACGTCCTACCATATTTAGTGATGTTTCATAACAGTTATTTAAATAAGAAAATTTAAATGTTGTCCCTAAATGCGAAAAACATACATCTTCAATCTTTAAATCACCATCTCTATCACTAATAACAATATTATTATTTTCCAGTAACATAAAGTGTTGATAATAAGGATCATCTCCATTAATAACTGCAATTTTGTTATTTCTTGTTTTTGTAAATAGTTTTCTTTTTGCATTAGCATAATTTTCTATAGTCTTATGATAATCCAAATGATCCTGTGTTAGATTAGAAAAAGCTACTTCATCAAATTCCAGCCCATAAATTCGTTCTTTATCCAAAGCGTGCGAACTAACTTCCATCACAAAATACTTCACTCCATGCTCCTTAGCCTCTAATAACATATTGTATAGTACATCAACATCTGGAGTCGTATTGACAACTGCTTTTTTTACATTGCCATAATAAAAACCTACTGTTCCCATATATGCAGCTTTCTGTTTTAACATTGTTAAAATCTGATAAACCATCAAACAAGTGGTTGTTTTACCATTAGTTCCTGTAATTCCAATCAACTTCATATCCTTAATTAAAGGATAGTAATTTTCGAATAAATATTCCTTTAAATATTGCCTTGTATTTTTTACTGTAATTGTTTCAACACTGTAATTACCTTGTTCAACAATTACTTTACTTGCACCATTTTTAATCGCCTGGTCAATATAATCATGGCCATCTCTAACAACATTGGGGATAGCTATAAATGTATCTCCAGGTTTTACTTTTCTTGAATCTGTTTTTAATGCAACTTCCACAATTTTCACCTCATTTGTCTTTATTATATTATAAATATTAATCATACAAAAGAAAAAGTATTCATTTTTGAATACTTTATTTATTTCTAATCCATTTAATAAATTGAATAATCGGCAAATTAGCTAAAGCTAAACCATAAACTAACATTAATTGTTCAATATTTAATGTTTGAACTTTAAATATCGTTTGTAAAAACGGCATTGTAACAACTAAAGTAATTAAAACAAATCCAATTAAAAATGCTCCTTGTAAAAACTTGTTATTAAAGAAACCTTTTTTAAATAACACTGGATTTTTTGATTTACAATTATAACCATGTACCAATCTCGATAGACAAAGTGTTGCAAAAGCCATTGTACTAGCTAAAACAGAATTTCCATTCTGATAGCCAATCATAAATGCAATCATTGTCATAACCGCAATTACAAACCCTTCAATGCCAACACTAATTAAAAACGTTTTAGTCAATATTGATTCATTCATAGGGCGTGGTTTTTCATTCATTACATTTTTACTATGTGGTTCCAACCCTAAAGCAATCGCAGGAAGACTATCCGTTAATAAATTAATAAATAATAAATGCACAGGAGCAAAAGGAACCGGTAATGCCATAATAGAAGCATATAATACTGCTAAGATCCCCCCAAAATTTCCAGATAATAAAAATTGGATTGCATCTTTAATATGTGCATAAACATTACGTCCGTTTTCAATTGCTTTTACAATAGTTGCAAAATTATCGTCAGTTAAAACCATTGATGCAGCGTCTTTAGAAACCTCACTACCGGTAATTCCCATCGCTACACCTATATTTGCCTGTTTTAATGCTGGAGCATCATTTACCCCATCTCCTGTCATGGAAACAATATTTCCTTTTTCCTGCCAGGCACGAACGATACGAATCTTATGTTCTGGTGAAACGCGAGCATAAACACGTTTATCTTCAACAAATTGTTGCAATTGTTCATCACTTAAAGAATCAATTTCACTTCCCTCAACAGCTTGTGAATCCTTAGTTAAAATACCAATTCTTTTCGCTATTGCTGCAGCGGTTACTTTATGATCACCTGTAATCATGATTGGAATAATCCCTGCTTGAATACACTCTTTTACAGCCTCTGCACTTTCTAATCTTGGTGGATCCATCATCGAAATCAACCCTAAGAAAATTAAATCATTTTCATCTTCTGGTAATAAAACTTTTTCACAGTCAAACTTACGGTATGTTATCGCTAAAACTCGTAAACCATTTTTTGAAAACTCCATATTCATATCTTGGATATTTTTTATATCATTATCAGTTATTGGCAAAACCTGACCGTTTTTTCGAATATATTTTGCTCTTTTAATTAAAACATCTACAGCACCTTTTGTAATCATTGTATAACCATCTTTTAAAAGATGAAATGTAGACATCATTTTACGATCGCTATCAAATGGTAACTCACTTAATCGAGGATAAGCGTTTCTTACCCGTTGAGCCGGTACCCCTAAACGATCGCTTAAATTGATCATTGCTGTTTCTGTAGGATCTCCTATTTCTTGACCATCGATATTAGTAGAATCATTACATAGTATACTTAACCGCATCAAATCTTTGTGTAAAGGATTTGATGGATCAATATCTTTAGCCATAATTCTTTTTTCTTCAATATAATAATCTTCTACAGTCATCTTATTTTGCGTCAATGTCCCTGTTTTATCAGAACAAATAATCGAAACACTTCCTAATCCTTCAACAGCTTGTAATTTACGAATAATAGCTCCCTCTTTAGCCATTTTCTGGGTTCCAAAAGATAACACTATTGTTACAATAGAACTTAATGCCTCTGGAATTGCCGCAACAGCTAAAGCAACAGCAAACATAAAAGCATCACCAATATTACCACCTTGGAAAATATTTAAACCAAATAATAAAACACAAAAGGCCATAATAATAATCGATAATTTCTTACCAAAATTATCAAGATTAACTTGTAATGGAGTTTTCTTTTCAGAAGTAGTTTTCAATAATTGAGCAATCTTTCCTACTTCTGTTTCCATCCCAATTCCAGTAACTAAAAACTTTCCCCGACCATAAGTTACAAAACTACCTGAATAAGCCATGTTAGTACGATCCCCAAGAGGAACCTCACCTTCAATAACCTCGATTGTTTTTTCAACCGCTAGACTTTCACCAGTAAGAGCACTTTCATCAACTTTCAGACTAGCATTTTAAATAATTCTACCATCAGCTGGAATATAATCTCCTGCTTCTAAATATACTTCATCACCAATGGTTACTTCTTTACTTGAAATCTCAATAACTTTACCATCACGTAAAACCTTAGCATTTGGTGAAGATAATTCCTTAAGACTATTTAATGATTGTTCAGCTTTAACTGTTTGGACTGTACCTAAAACAGCATTAATAGTTATAACTATTAAAATTACTAATGCACTTTCTAAATCTCCTAAAAATCCTGATATTAATGCTGCAAAAATTAAAATAATTACTAAAAAATCTTTAAACTGCTCTAAAAATATTATTGGAATACTTTTAGCTTTAGCTTCTACCAGTTCATTTAAACCATATTTTTCCTGATTTTTCCTTACTTGTTCATTGCTAAGCGGCTTTAAAGTACCATTTATCTCTTTTCTAACCTCAGCAGTTGTTTTGTTGTAAAATGCTTTCATTTTTCTTACCTCCTTCTTTTTAACACAATAAAAGCGAGGCTTTTATTGCATCATAAAATGCAATAAAAGTCTCGCTATTTCATTACGTTCCGGATGATAAACTCATCGTATTGACGAAAGCGTAAACACCTAAGTGCCAGCTACTCCCTTTTACTTACTATATATGATAAATATATTATCTACAAAAGTCAACCTATTTTTCATATATTACAATTTTTAGTGAATTCTTAACAATTTCTAAATGATATATCCCCGATGGATAAGTTTCTTCATCAATATTAACATCTTGTTTTGTTTTCAAATCTAATTCTTTTAACTTATTATGATAATATAATCTCCCTCTTTCAAGTTTTCCACTAAACAATAAAATCAAATAATAAGGTATTGAACGTTTCTTCAAACTAGAAACAAGATTAATATCAATAAATCCATCATTAAGATCAGCATTTTTACCAATCCTGAATCCTCCACCAAAATATTTACCATTACAAAACGCTCCAACAATCAGATTCTCTTCATAAATTTTTATACCATCACAATAAAGGCTAGTTGGATATAAACGATATCTTGATAATCGTTTCACTAAAACATTAGCATATTGTAAAGCTCGTGGTAAATATTTTATTTGATGATAATTGTGAACATTATTAGCGATATCACTATCAAATGCACAACAAAATACATTAATACAATAAATATCATTTACTTTAATTAAATCAATTGATTGTGACTTGAGATTTAAAGACATTTTTAAAAGTTTATTAGGATCATTTGTGTGACTAATCGTTCTAATAAAATCATTACCCGTACCTGCAGGAATAACAACTAATTCATTATCACTGCCAATTAATCCCTGTACTATCTCATGTATCATTCCATCCCCACCCACAGCATATATACGATAACTACATTTTTGATAACTTTTAGCTATTTTTGTTGCATGTCGTGGATATTCAGTATACTTGATTTCATATTGATAGCCTTTCATTACATCAACGATCATAGTTTCTATTTTTGTGTTTTTCAGACTAGGTTTCATAATAAATATATGTTTTTTATCCATAAAATATCACCATTTTAATTTTATCAAATTTCTTTAAATAATGGGAATATTTTTTTAACTCGGCAATAATTTACTAAAAGGGTGATTAAATGATATATATAATTAATATCTTTCTTGGATGTATTTTTGTATATTATGATCTCTATGGTTATAACAGTAATTTAATTAAATGGCTAATAAGCTTTAATTGCTTTAGCTACTTATTTTTTATAAATGCCAATCTTTATGCTGTTTTGGCAACAGGAGCAGCTTTTATAGCCGATTATTTTCTTTTGTTTACGACCCATTACTTAATTGGCATCAGTATATTTATTATAGTTCAGCTTATGTACATGCGTCTTTTAAAATATAATACCTACTTCCCCTTTTTCTTTCTTATTTTTATTTTTATAGATCCATTAATTAGTTTGGCTTTTATTTATCTTTGCTTTAGTATATTAAATCTTTTTCATAGTTTTAAGATTAATAAAAGTTTTTTTTCTGCTATTATTTTACTTTTATGCTGTGACATAACAATTGCTTTAATCCACTTACAATTAATCGATTCAATCTACAATCTAGCTATCTGGCTTTTTTATATTCCCAGTCAACTTTGCTTTATATATAGTCAAAAATTTTTATCAAAATCTATTCTTTAATATTTATTTTTATCATTAATAATGTTATAATCACTTAGTACTGTCCTCATAGTGAAATGGATATCACGTAACCCTCCGGAGGTTAAGTTGTAGGTTCGATTCCTACTGAGGATGCCATATTAGTTAAACCCCGCTGTCTAGAGCGGTTTTTTTGGTTAAAAAAATTGTCATGCAGTATTCGTGCAGTAAATTTTTTTATTAAGTTTCTTTTATAATCTAAAGATTTATATTAATATTATAATCTGAATTTTTATATACGAAAAGCAGCGCACGCAAATTTATCGGATGCCTTCTCTTATTAATTTTCTCGATAAGCATAGCTCGCATAGATGTCTAATAAGTTATAGCACTTTGGATTGTACATTAATGTCAACTCTTTTAATATTTCTTACATTTTATATTTATAAATTACTTCTAGTTTTTTTAACTTTGTTAAAAATAAACCTGAGGTGATTTTTTATGAATTTAAAGGATAAAAACAGAAACAGATACTGCAGAATATTAAAGATTATTAAAATATCGTATCACTTGACTTTTATCCAACATATTAGTACTTTAATAATAGAGAGCGCTTTCCTTATCATTATTATTTATTTTGTAAAATAATAAAATAGCAGTAAGTGGGAGCCACAGGATGGAGAAAAAAATATGAAAATATCAAAAGGAGCGATTATTGTAACAATTTTTGTAATTTCAATGGTTTCAGTCATAATATGTGCAATTATCGATGGAGATTCAAGTCCATACCCTATGCTTCGTATTTATCTCAATGATGCTTATAATAAAAACGAATATGGTGTTAGCATTTACACTGAAGAAGGTGAAAATATTACAGATTCGTTTCTTGAAGAGAACAGAGAGCTTTATGAAAAAGGAGATATGGATGAAATTGTTAAAAAGTTTGCGAGTTCTGATTATAATCTCCAAATAATAAACCCAATTTCAGATAATGAATAATAACAAGGTTAAGACATTTGCTGTCTTAACCTTTTGTTATACTAAAAACCTAGGCCGTTTGATCTAAGTTTTTTTATTAATAGCTATTGGGGTAACTTCTGAACAAGATACCAATCATTTGGAAACCCTAGTGAAGATAATATATTATTGCAACTAATTGTATTTAAATGTTTATTCATCTCTTTTGCTCTTTTTTATTGTGTTATGCATTTGTCCATATTGATTTTTAGAAAGAAAACACTGTATAACCAAAAACACATTATACACATCTTGCCAAGGAGAATTTTTATTAATATTATACTTACTATGTAATTCATTATTATATACTGTATTTTGCCTACACTTGAAACTCAAAACTCTATTATTATGGGCACAATATTTCTTAACTCAACAATATTATTTAAATAAGATATTAACTGTTTAGGTTGTAATAAACACTTTTTTTCTAGATTTTCTATTAAAATCCTTTATTAAAGGCAGTAACGAATTCAACTTTCTTTAAAAAGTTATTTCGTTACTGCCTCTAAAATTTAACTTAAATATTATTGAATAGGAACCTTTATATTACTTACTAAATATCTCGCCCCATTATAAGTTAGAAAAACATCAAAATACAATAATAGCAATTTTTTTATTTGAAATAATAATTAGATATAAAAACTGCTTTTAAAAGCAGTTTTTATATCTAAATAAACTATGTATTTTCTTTTACAATCTTCTTTAACTGATCCTTAATCCCCTGCAGTTCTCCCACAGCTCTTTCTATATCTTTATCCTCCTTCAATTTTTGTATAGTTTTGTTTAACTCGTTTGAAACTCCCCTTAATTTCTTCATTTCTTCTTCCTCCAAAGATATTTTACAACAAGATTATAGAATATTCTGCCAAAGTTTTATAGACATAATAGGACTATAATTATAACCTGTATATCCTTTTAATGTCTCCTTCTCTTAAAATTTAAAAATCACTTCTATTTTTTGTAAATTTGTTAAAAATAAACCTGAGGTGATTTTATGAATCTAAAGGATAAAAAGAAACAAGAAGCAGAAATAAGATTAAAAAAATTAGAAAATGAATTACGAATCTTATTAACAAACAAAGAAAACCAACAACAAATAATCGACTGTAAACATGCAATAAAGAAGCAAAGACAAATTTTACAAAACATTAAAGATTACTAATAATAATTTGTGTTAACAACAACAACTCTGATATCATCCCCTATCTTAAAGATGCTTTTAATGAAAATGAATAAAGTGTAAAAATTATAGAGATGTTGTAGATACGTATTTATAAAAAATTTTAACAAAGAATAGTTTTATTATCTATTATCTAAAGGTATTAGAATAAATTAGATTTTACTTAACAAGTATACAAAAAAGAAAGTTCATAAAAACAATTAAGATACCTTTTTAACAATTATAATAAATTTATTATCTAACATTACAATGAAAAATAATTATTATCATTGTTGCATCAAATATAAAATAGATATATATTATTCTTAGAATTTATCTTAAAATTACAAAACAAAAACCGACCAGCTAGTCGGTTTCATTAGGAAACATCAAAACAACTTTTGATATAACAGCTAAAGTATTTGTATTGTGGATATCTCATATGTGAATCATTGAATTGTCTTTTATATGTTTCCTCTATGTGTAACCTCTTAATCATTTAATTTATTGGGATAATAAGTGGAGAGATAAACACAAACTCATTATACCTTAACAAACTCATATATAAAAGAGATATGATAATTTTGTCCTTAAATCGGGACAAATTTAATCATTTATAATCTGATTCATATAAATCTTCAATCTTTATTTTTAAAGCTATTGCAATTTGTTCTAATTCAAATAAAGTTGGACTAATTTTATTATTTTCTATATTATTAAGTGTAGTCTTCCCTATTCCGCATAACCGCTCAAGCTCTCTTAAAGATATATTATGTAAATAACGTATTTGAGCAAGTTTAATTATTATCATGGAAACACCTCTAACAAATTGTTTCCAAAAATACTATTTTAATGCATAAAATTATAAGAATTAAGATTTATTTTATCAATTAAAAACTTATTGTTGATACTTTTATTGGTAAAGCAATAATTCTTAATCTAAATATAAAAAAGAAGGGTCTATATGAAGTTATTTGATTTTAATTATGATCAAGCTATTGATCACATTCACAAATTTACCATCAGAGTATTAATTATAGCTGAATTTGGATATGAGCCCAATGTCATTGATATATATAAATATATGTCAATTGGAAAAATAGTTCAAAAAATAGAATCTTATCCTGCAAAAATACCATATAATTTCTGTGATTATGATAAAATATTTATAAATGTTTTATTTCAAAAATTATCATCAAAAAATACTGAATCTCATGTTTTTTCTAATGGTTTATTTGTGCTTATTGATAAATGTTTATATATTACAAATACTAATAATAAAAAAATTATTGATGATATTCTATCTATGAAAGCTTAGATAGAAATTTTATAAATTAACTGTATAGTGAAATTCATCTCACATATATTTTCAATCATTTTAAAAACATCATAAATAACATTAGTACATATGTACTAATAACAAAAAATATGTTTTAATATAAACTATAGTTATTAAAAATGAAAGGAATACAAATTATGGGTGTTGGTTCAAGATTAAAAAAAATATTAGATGAAAAAAATGTTACATTAAAAGATCTATCATTAATATCTGGTGTATCTTTAAATACATTATACGGAATAACAAAAAGAGATAATGACACAATAAAAAGTTGTATTTTAACTCAAATTGCAAGTTCTTTAAATGTTCCACCTCAATATATCCTAGGATTTGACGGATATGCACCCCAGTGGACAGATGAAGAAATCAATTCTTTTCCAGATGATTTTATTGATACTAAAGATGGTTTATTAAATGAAATTTTAAAAGTTTCAAAAACTTTAACTACTGAAGGACGAATTAAATGTCTAGACTTTTTAAAAAGTATTCAGGAAGAAAATTTAAATAGTAATTTTATTTCTGATGAAAAGAAATATCATGAATGGGATATGATCAGATTAAAAGAAATATCAAAAATGCATGATGAAGGAATTATTTCTGATTTAGATTATCAAAAATTAAATTTGATACTTTCAAAAAAACTTTATATTCCTTTTCTTCAATATGATGATGAATATGAAAAAGAAAGTTGTAAATTACGAAATTATATAAAAAAAGCTGAACAAAGATTAGCCCCAGAAATTCGTGACAGCAAAATTGAATCTCTTCTTAATCACAATGATTAGATTATACAAGCCAAAGTACACCTATTTACATAGGAACAATCTCTTTGGCTTGTTTTTGATTTTATACTTAAAACAACAAATCTATAATGTTTTATTTTTCTATTATGAAACAAACAATTCTTACAAACTATAACAATCTTCTTTATACACTTATTACAATATAGAAGGATCATATATCATTAAATAATTTAAGTTTATTAAAAAACTTAGTTTCTAACCAAAAATATTTCTTTTTTACATCTATATTTTTATTATTTTTACCATCCTTAATTACCCGATCTATTTTATCTAAAAAATCTGTCTTAAAATCATCTATATAATTATGACCCATTATCTCTGCAAACTTTAATAACCCAACACCTAAATAATCAATATATGTAACTAGATCATCATCCTCTTGAATATATTGATCATAAAAATATTCATTCTCTAATAAATATTTATAGTTATCTGTATTTACTAAGATTGATTTATTTAGATCTGTTACTATCACATTTAATAACTTATCAGAAATTATTATTCTAGGATACATAGCTTTTTTTCTTTCTAATTCAAATACTTCTATAACGGCTTTACCAAAAACATATTTATTATTATGACAAATATCACCAATTGTAATTCCGCCTCTGATTAAAAAACCTTCTTGAAGCATATGGAATTGAACATCACATATCATTTTAATTATTTCTTTTACTGTAAACAATCTATTTTTTTCCATTATCGGACAAGATAAAATCACGCTATTAGAAAATATAGTTGAATACATATGATCAGTTGAATAATTATTATCTTCAAATTCACAGCTATTTTTTAACGTTTTTAATGTATGATCATTAATACTAACTTGATTAACATTATTAAACTGTTCACTGATTTTACTTAATGCATGAGAAATTAATGTTGCTTTCTTATAATCTTTTATAACCAAATCAGAAAAACCTAATACTTTAAAAAAAATTACTATTGAATTAACAGAATTAATTTTTTCTATTTCTTCATCAGTATGTAAATGCATAATATCATATCCATGCAACATATTATCACCTCTCCAATATCATATACTAAATCACGATATAATCGGGATTTTAAAGTTACTAAAAAAACCTATTATAATATAGGTCCTTTTAAAATATCATAAAATAAACTAAAACAATAATTCCTAAAACAATCCGATACCATCCAAACACCTTAAAATCATGCTTTTTAATATAACTCATTAAAAACTTGATTGTTAACATACTTATTACAAAAGCTACTAACATCCCAATTATCAACAAAATGAACTCACCTGTAGTAAAAGCCAGACCAAATTTAACCAATTTTAATAAACTTGCTCCAAACATTACTGGAATTGCTAAAAAGAAAGTAAATTCAGCAGCTACTGTACGACTAACTCCAATCAATAAAGCTCCAACAATAGTAGCTCCAGAGCGTGAAGTACCAGGGAAAATTGCTGCAATTAATTGAAAAATTCCAATTATTAATGCTGTATTATAAGTAATTTCATTTAATGAATTAATTTTAGAATTCTTTCCTTTATTAAAATTTTCAATAAAAATAAATAGAATTCCAAACACAATTAAAGCAATTGCAACAGTTAAAGGATTATAAAATAATTCATTCAACTGATCATCAAACAATAATCCTACTACTGCTGCTGGAATACAAGCTACAATTATTTTGAACCACATTGAAAAAGTATCTTTTTTTATCTTCCAATTATTCTTATAATCAAATGGAATTAATTTTTGCCAATATAAAACTACAACTGCAAGAATAGCACCTAATTGAATTACTACCAAAAACATTTCTAAAAATTCAGCACTAACATTCAATTTAATAAACTCATCAACTAAAATCATATGTCCAGTACTACTAATTGGCAGCCACTCAGTAATACCTTCAACCACACCTAAAATTATTACTTTGATCAACTCAATAATATTCATATATTCCTCCACAATTATACTTATGCATTATAGCATTATCAATGATAAAAATCATTAGCTAAATTCTTAAATTTGATTAAATAAATATATCCATTAATTTTCTTCTTTAATCTCTATTAATTTAACTAAAAATAATTGTTCGTATTATCTAGTATCTATTTTATTGAATCTTTTTTTGTTTATAATAAATTTATCTCCCATACATTCTCTTTTCATTTCCAGATCATAGAAACATATTATAAGACAATCTTTACAAAATATGATGTATCAAAAAATTATTCAAATCAATACTCATATTTTAATAACTCACAATTATCTGTTTGAAAATAAAATATTTCTTCATTTGTCATATCATTGAAATAACTATGAATAGCTCGACAAACAGCACCATGACATACTAATAATACATCATTATTAGTTGCTTCTTCTTTGATTTCATCTAAAAACTCATAAACACGTTTACACAATTCTATAAATGATTCACCTCTTGGATAACGATATGCGAGATTATTTTTATTTACTAAAAACTCTTCACATTTTCGATGAACGCCTTCATACACACCAAAATTTATTTCTTTTAACCGAGGCTCAACGATAAAAGTTAAATTATGGATATTAGCATAATTTGCTGTATCAAGCGCTCTTTGTAAAGGTGAAACATATAAATATTTATAATTGACTCGATGTAAATTATTAGCCAAATTTTTTGCCTGTTCTATTCCTCTTTTTGTCAACACAGCTTCACTAATACCACATACTAGATTCTTGACATTATAATCTGTTTCTCCATGTCTAGTTACATATAAACTCATTATTTGACCTCCATTTCTACTATATGCATTTTAACATACACAAAGAAAAAGACAAGGTCCCTTGCATCCTTGTCTTACATAGCTAAAAAGTTTTTTATTTTTTTAAAAATCTACTTCGCTATCATAATAGCAGGCTTTTAATAATTTTACCATTTCTTCTTGAGTAGGAATCCGTGGATTAGATCCTGTACAAGCATCCTCAATTGCTAGTGCGGCAATATTTTCAACTCTTTTTAAGAAGATTTCTTCTGATACAAAACCAGTTGGAGCTGGTAAGCCATCTGCACCATAATGATTAATTGAATGAGGAATATTTAATTCATCATTCATTTTACGTAAATAAGCAATCAATAATTCAACTTTTTCATCATCGCTATTTCCACCTAAATGCATGTAATCAGCAATTACACCATAACGTTTTTTAGCTGTTTCATCTTTAGCATTAAATGCGATAACTTTAGGTAGATACATTGCATTAGCGGCACCATGAATGATATGACCACCTTGATCAACAAAAGCAGCTCCAGTTTTATGAGCCATTGAATGAACAATTCCTAATAACGCATTCGAAAAAGCTTGACCTGCTAAACATTGAGCATCATGCATATCATCACGACAATTCATATCACCATGATATGATTTAACCAAATTTGCCTGAATCATTTCAATTGCATGAATTGCTAATGGATCAGTATAATTACAATTTGCAGTTGATACATACGCTTCAATTGCATGCGTCATCGCATCCATCCCAGTATGAGCTACTAATTTAACTGGCATTGTTTCTGCCAAATCTGGATCTACAATTGCTACATCAGGAGTAATTTCAAAATCTGCAATTGGATACTTAACACCTTTATCATAATCTGTAATAATTGAAAATGCTGTTACTTCAGTAGCGGTTCCGCTAGTTGACGGAATAGCACAAAAATGAGCTTTCTTACGTAATTTAGGAATCCCAAATACTTTACACATCTCTTCAAAAGTAATTTCTGGATATTCATATTTAATCCACATTGCTTTAGCTGCATCAATTGGTGAACCACCACCAATAGCAATGATCCAGTCAGGTTGGAATTCTTCCATTACAGCAGCACCTTTCATAACAGTTTCTACTGATGGATCAGGTTCAATACCTTCAAATAATCTTACCTCCATACCTGCTTCTTTTAAATATTCAACAGCACGATCTAAAAAACCATTTTTCTTCATACTTCCGCCACCTACACAAACAATGGCTTTTTTACCTTCAAAAGTTTTTAATGCTTCTAAAGAACCTTTTCCATGATACAGATCTCTAGGTAATGTAAATCTTTGCATCAATAACCACCTCCATAATATTATTATAGCGCTTACAAATGCCGCTTCGAAGAGACAAAAAAGGAATAGCACTATTCCTTTTTTTGTATACCTAAATATTATTTTCCTTCAAACAATTCTTTACTCTCCTTATAAAACCTTGATCTTCTTTAGACAAGCGATATCCTTTACGTTTAATCAGTAAATCATAACAGACCATCTTATTATCATGACAAGTAACAGTTTTTAAGTTATATCGATTTAAAATATCTTGAGGTATTGGAGAGACCCACATATAAGTATGCGGTAAACAATTAAGTAATTCAAATTGAATTCCTCTTTCATAGATCGATATTTCTTTTTTTGCCTGCCTCGTTTCATCATTACGATTTGTGGCAACTAGTGGTAATGTTGGTAAAGAAATATCCCCATGAGTTATTTCTATTTGTTCAACTAAATCATTTAAACTGATTTTTTCTTTAAATACTAAAGGATTTTCATTAGAAACGAGTAATTTAAAAGTAAACTCATAAATTTTTTCATATTCAATTTCTTTAGTCTCTAATAAATTAATAAAATAATTCTCTTCATTTTCAAAAAAACGAATAATCCCTATATTTGCATTACCTTCATATACTTCTTTAATAGTATCAAAAGAATTAGTCTCCCGATAATTCACTTTAATATTTTTATCTTGAAAATTAATCATTGATAAATAATTAGTAAATGCATTAGCAACATAACTTGCTCGGGGTACGCATATATCTAAATGAACCGACTTATCATCATAACCTTGATACATGGCTTCCATTTCATCAACCTGCATGATGATACTTTTAGCCCGCTCTATAAATTCAGCTCCTTTTTTAGTTGGAATAACTCCTTTTGAAGTTCTTTCAAAGATGATTATTTGCATATTTTCCTCTAAATCTTTAATTGTTTTACTTAAATGAGGCTGATTCATATAAAGATTACTAGCTGCTTTACTAATCGATCCTGCTTTAGCAACCTCAATTACGTATTTTAAATGTAATAAATTCATCTTACTGCCTATCTCCTTATGCTTGTATTTTAACATATAAATAATAAGTTGTGTTCGATTATCCTAAATATATATATTTTTTTGTCTATAGCTATAACTGTCAAATATATGGGACTTTTGTAATTATGCTATTTAAAGCGTTTACAAAACATGTTATAATTATAACAAACGATAAAAAAGAAAGAGGTGTAAAAATGAAAAAGTTGAAACAAGAGTATTTGGATAAAATTGACGAGATTGTTGCAAAACATAAAAACGAAATGGGTCCAATGAAGTTAATGCTTCATGAAATCCAAGAAAACCTTGGTTACATTCCTTTTGAAGCAATGGAAAAAATTGCTACAGCTATTGATGTACCAGTATCAAAAGTATATGGTGTTGTAACTTTTTACTCTCAATTTACAACTGAACCTAAAGGTAAACATGTTATCTCTGTTTGCTTAGGTACAGCTTGTTATGTCAATGGTTCCCAAACTATTCTAGATTTACTTTGTGAAATGACGGGATGCGAAGTAAACTCAACTAGTCCTAATGGATTATTTTCAATTGATGCAACACGTTGTGTAGGTGCTTGTGGACTTGCCCCAGTAGTTAGTGTTGATGGAATAGTCTTTGGATGTACTAAGCAATTGGAAGATCTAAAAATGTTAGTACTAGACTATTTAAAGGAAGAAGCCCCATGCTAGTTAAAGAAGTCGTCGATATTTTAAAGGCAAAAGAAATTTATCTTGACGACCCAAATATTTATCAAAAAAACTATGATAAAGGCTTTTCTACTGACTTGATGTCAGATGCTCTAGCACTGTTGAAAAATGAAACAGAGGATATTTTATTTATAACTGGTCTAGCAAACGTGCAGTCATTACGTACCGCAGAAGTCTTAGATATTGAAACTATTCTTTTTGTAAGAGGTAAACCACTAGACATGTCAATTGTCGATATGGCTAAAAATTTGCATATCAATCTCTTCCAGACAGATGAAACAATGTTTGAAGCATGTGGAAAATTATATGAAGCAGGAATGCGGCGATGATTAAAACTTATCAAGTAGAAAAAGATAATTACCAAGATGCCGGAAAGGCCTCTAGCGACATCAAAAGAACTTTAAAAGCTTTAGGAATTGATCGAAAGGTTTTAAAAGCCGTTGCAATTGCCTGTTATGAAGCAGAAATCAATATTGCAATCCATTCTGATGGTGGAACTATAACCTTTGAAATTGATGATGAAGGAATTGTTCATCTATCTTTTGATGATGTTGGCCCTGGAATTGAAAATCTTGAATTAGCACAAACTCCAGGTTATTCAACTGCCTCCCCTAAAGCAAGGGAGTTAGGATTTGGAGCAGGAATGGGACTTTACAATATGAAAAGTGTTGCTACTTCATTTGAAATATCTTCTTCAAGTGAAGGGACACATATAAAAATGACCTTTCAATGAAACCTGTAATTAGTTATTTAGGTAATAGTTGTAAAAAGTGTATCAAGTGTGTTAAAGCATGTCCCATGGATGCTATTTCTATTGTTAATGAACAAGTAATTATCGATCAAGATAAATGTATTAATTGTGATATTTGTATTCAGGCATGTGACCAGAAAGTATTGAGAGTTAAAAATGTTAATTTAGAAAAAACATTAACAGAACATGATTATAACATTGCTTTAATTCCGACTGCAATTTTGTCGGATTTAAAAACTTATGAAGAAATAAAAAATATTGCTCATGCAATTAAAAAATTTGGTTTTGATGAGGTTGTTCAATATAGTAATATTGAAGGTAAATTATATAAACAAGCTTTAAAAGACAGTGTAGGAAAACATAAAGCGATGCTAACTTCTTTTTGCCCTACTATTAATAAATTAATAAAAAATGATTATCCAACTCTTATTGATCATTTATTACCATATGATTATCCAGTCGAAATTGCTGCTAAACAATTAAGAGCTAAATATAAAGAGCAAGATATTGGAATTTATTCATTATGCGAATGTGTTGGTAAATTAACTTTAGCTAAAGAGCCTTTTAATAATAATGAATCTCAAATTGATTATGCTTTGAGCATTTCACAAATGTTTCCTCAAATCAATAGATTAAAAGATGAAAAACAAGAAGATATTGAGATGTGTAAATATGGTGTTAAAAGTATTGTTAGTGATCTTTATGGAAATAAAAGTTTATCAGTTATAGGAGTTGAGGGTCTAACTCAAATTAGAGCCGCATTAGATTTGATTGAATTTGATCAACTGAAGCATGTTGATCTAATGGCTTTATTTAATTGTTTTCAAGGATGTATAGGTGGCTATTATCTTTGGTCGAATCCTTTTGAAGGATGTTTTAATATTGAAAGCATGATTAGTGAATGCCAAAGTAAAATTGCCCCTTTAAATAGAAGTGATTATCAAAAAGTTCATACTATCAACAGTAATGAACAGAACTTTAAAGAACGATTAGCATGGTTTAACAAAATTAATACAATCTTAGAAACACTCCCTCAATTTGATTGTGGTAGCTGTGGATTTGCAAATTGTCGTGGTTTGGCTACGAGAATTGCTAGTGGTGAAGTAGATGATTCTTTATGCCGAGTTAAAAGAAGGTGATTTGATGAAAATAAATGAGATTTTAAAATTAAATATCAAACAGATTAATGATACACCTTTAACAAATACAATTGAAAATGTCTATATTGGTGATTTACTAAGCTTCGTTATGGCCAATGGTAAAGAAGGAGCCTTGTGGCTTACTGTTCAAAAACATATAAACGTTATAGCTGTAGCTGAATTAAATGATTTTGCAGGGATTATCTTTGTTCAAAATAGTTATCCCGATGAGGATACAATTAATAAAGCTGCTGAACTTGAAATCCCAATTTTCATTAGTGAAAAAGATGCATTTTTAGTTACTAAAGATTTAATTTCATTAGGTTTATAAAAATGTATTATGATCTGCACATTCATTCGGCACTGTCACCATGTGGCGATGATACGATGACAATTAATAATATTTTTAATATGGCATATATTAAAGGATTAGAGCTAATTGCAATTACCGATCATAATTCTTTAAAACAACAATATTATTTAGAGGAAATAATTAATCATGATATTTTAAAAGGAAAAATTGATTATGTTCATGGAGTTGAGTTACAAAGTATTGAAAAAATTCATATTCTTGCTTATTTTTGTAAAAATACAAATTTAAAACCAATTCAAGAATGGATAGACAAACATTTAATCAAGATACCTAATCAATCAGATTATTATGGTAATCAATATATTTTTAATGCAAATGATGAAATCATTGAAACTGAAAACAATTTATTGATTAGTTCTTTAGACATGGATGTCTATAAGATCATAAACCAAATCCATGCTTTTAACGGAATTGCGATATTGGCACACGTGATGGCTAAGAAATATGGTATTTATGAAGTATATCATGGTATTCCAGCTGATTTAGATTATGATGGGATAGAGGTTACTAGTATTAGAGACCTAAAAAAATTAAAAAAATCATGTTTACATCTTAAAGATGAATATATTTTTTTTAATAGCGATGCTCATAACTTAGAAGCAATCAATGAACCAATAAATCAAATTGATAAAGATAAATTTTATCAATTATGGAGGAAATAACAATGCAGGAAATTGCAATGAACATTCTTGACATTGCTTATAATTCAATTAAAGCTAAAGCTAGTGTGATTAAAATTTTAATTTATGATAGCAGTAAACTAAATATTATTAAAATTCAAATTATTGATGATGGAATAGGGATGGATCAAGAAACTATAAAGAATGTAATTAATCCATTCTATACAACTAGAACCACACGTAAAGTCGGTTTAGGAATTCCTATGTTCAAGGAGAATATTGAAGCAACTGGTGGCAATTTTTCAATTGAATCAACTATTGGTAAAGGAACTAGAGTTACTGGCGAATTTGTTAAAAACCATATTGATACACCACCAATGGGTAATATCGTAGATACGATCATTACCTTAATTCAAGCAAATGATAAAATTGATTATTTATTTAAATATACAAGTGATGAATCTGAATTTGTATTAGACACCAAAGAAATAAAGAAAATTTTAGATGGTGTTGCAATAAATTTACCAGAAATTATTATCTGGTTAAAAGACTATATAAAGGAGGGATTACACAAATGAAATCCTTAGAAGATTTAAAGAAAATTCGTGAAGCGGCCAAAAATAACATGGCAATGCGTAGTGATGCTAAACAAAAATATCGGGTCGTAGTCGGAATGGCAACCTGTGGAATCGCCGCTGGAGCTAGACCTGTTTTAAATGCGCTAGTAGAAGAAGTTGCTGATAAAAACTTACCAGCTACAGTATTACAAACTGGATGTATCGGAATGTGTACACTAGAGCCAATCGTGGAAGTGTTTGATCGTGATGATAACAAAACTACTTACGTGTTAGTTGATGCAAAAAAAGCAAAAGAAATTGCTGATCGACATTTAAAAAACGATGAAATTATCGACGAATATACGGTCGGACATTATAAGAAATAGGAGGTCGTGAGATGCCAGCAAAAAGAACCCAAGTATTAGTTTGCGCCGGAACTGGTTGTACAATCGGTAATTCTGGTGAACTAATTACAGAATTTGAAAAAGAAATAAAAGCTCTCGGACTAGAAAATGAAGTCGAGGTCTTAAGAACAGGATGTTTAGGATTGTGTGGAGTTGGTCCAAATATTTCTATTTATCCAGATAATATTATTTATAAAACAGTTAAACCTGAAGATGTTAAAGAAATCGTTATGGAACATTTCTACAAAGGGCGTCCTGTCCATCGTTTAATGTTAAATGAATCTGACGAAGAAACTAAAGAGATTCATGACATAAATGATACAAAGTTTTATAACAAACAAAAAAGAATTGCTCTTCATAATTGTGGGGTTATCGATCCAGAAAATATTAATGAATATATCGGTAAAGATGGTTATTTTGCTTTAGCAAAAGCATTACAAGAGATGACTCCCCAAGAAGTTGTTGATGTAATAAAGGCTAGTGGATTACGTGGCCGTGGTGGTGGTGGTTTCCCTACCGGGGTTAAATGGCAATTTGCTTTAAATGAGCCTGGTAAAGAAAAATATGTTATCTGTAATGCTGATGAAGGAGATCCTGGAGCATTTATGGATCGTTCGATCCTTGAAGGAAATCCTCATAGTGTTATTGAAGCCATGGCTATTGCAGGATATGCAATTGGTGCTAACCATGGGTATATCTACATTCGTGCTGAATACCCAATTGCGGTAGATCGTTTAAAAACTGCAATTAATCAAGCACGTGAATTAGGATTATTAGGTAAAAATATCTTCGATAGCGGATTTGATTTTGAATTAGAAATTCGTTTAGGAGCTGGGGCTTTTGTCTGTGGTGAAGAAACAGCTTTAATCAAATCAATTGAAGGAGAACGTGGAATGCCTAATCCTAAACCACCATTCCCTGCTCATAAAGGGGTTTGGGGTAAACCAACTATAATTAACAATGTTGAAACTTATGCAAATATTGCACAAATTATCCAACATGGAGCTGACTGGTTTAAATCTATTGGTACTGAATCTTCTCCAGGTACAAAAGTATTTGCATTAGGTGGTAAAATTGTTAATACTGGATTAGTTGAAGTTCCAATGGGTACAACTTTGCGTGAAGTAATTTATGAAATCGGTGGTGGATGCCCTAATCATAAACGCTTTAAAGCTGTACAAACTGGTGGTCCATCAGGAGGATGTTTAACTGAAGAACAATTAGATACCCCTATTGGTTTTGATGAATTAGTTAAATTAGGTTCAATGATGGGTTCTGGAGGAATGATCGTACTTGATGAAGATAATTGTATGGTTGACGTTGCCCGTTTCTATATGGATTTTATTGTTGATGAATCTTGTGGTAAATGTACACCATGTCGAGTTGGTACAAAAAGAATGTTAGAACTACTAGAACAAATATGTGATGGAAAAGGAACAATGGCAACTCTTGATGAATTAGAGTTACTAGCTTCAACAATTCAAGATACTGCTTTATGCGGACTTGGACAAACAGCCCCTAACCCAGTACTTTCAACCATCAAACAATTTAGAAATGAATATATTGCTCATATCGTTGATAAAAAATGTCCTGCTGGAGTTTGTAAAGAATTACTACAATATATTATTGACGAAGAAAAATGCCGTAAATGTGGTCTTTGTGCTAAGCAATGTCCAGTTGGGGCTATCCATGGTGAACTTGGAAAAGTTCCATATGTTATTGATCAAGAAAAATGTATTAAATGTGGTCAGTGTATAAAAGCTTGTCACTTTAATGTAATTGAAAGAAAGTAGGTGTAAGGAATGTCGAAAATAAAAATGACGATTAATAACCGTGAAGTAGAGGCTTATGAAGGCCAAACAGTCCTAGAAGCGGCTAAAAATAACGGAATCCATATCCCTACTTTATGTTATTTAAAAGATGTTACTGGTACTGGTGCATGTAGAGTTTGCCAGGTAGAAATAGAAGGTGCAAAAACATTATGTGCTGCCTGTGTTTATCCAGTAAGAGAAGGACTAGTAGTAAAAACCAACTCTCAAAGAGCATTGGATGCTAGAAGACGAGTAGTAGAATTAATTGTTTCTAACCATTCGAAAGACTGTTTATCTTGTATTCGTAATACTAATTGTGAATTACAAAGATTATGTCAAGAATTAGGAGTTCGTGAAGATGCTTTTGCTGGAGAAAAAACTGCTCCAACTTTTGATGAAGTATCACCTGGAATCGTTCGTAACACTTCTAAATGCGTTCTTTGTGGACGTTGTGTTGAAACTTGTGCTAAACATCAAGGTTTAGGAATTCTTGGTTTTATGAATCGTGGATTTAAAACTAAAGTAGGTCCTGTTTATGATAAAAGTTTAAATGATGTAAATTGTATGCAATGTGGTCAATGTATTAATGTTTGTCCAGTTGGGGCTTTACAAGAAAAAGAAGAAGTCCATGATGTTATCGCTGCTTTAAATGATTCATCTAAACATGTAATCGTTCAAACCGCTCCTGCGGTTAGAGCTAGTCTAGGTGAAGAATTTGGTATGCCAGTTGGTACAAGAGTTACTGGTAAAATGGTTCATGCATTAAAGTTAATGGGCTTTGATAAAGTATATGATACTAACTTTGGTGCAGATTTAACAATTATGGAAGAAGGTTACGAATTTATTAGCCGTGTTCAAAATAATGGTGTCTTGCCAATGATAACTTCATGTAGTCCTGGATGGGTAAATTATATTGAACACGAATATCCTGAATTATTAAACCATTTATCAAGTTGTAAATCACCTCACATGATGTTAGGTGCAATGATTAAATCATATTATGCTAAAACTAATAATATTGATCCTAATGATATTTATGTTGTATCGATCATGCCATGTGTAGCTAAAAAAGGCGAAAAGGAACGTCCAGAAAACATGACAGATGGTTTAAAAGATGTTGATGCAGTATTAACTACAAGAGAATTAGGTAAGCTAATTAAAATGTTTGGTATCAATTTCCGTGATTTAAAAGACGAAGATTTTGATCAAGATATGTTTGGAGAATATACTGGAGCTGGTGTTATCTTTGGAGCTAGTGGTGGAGTTATGGAAGCCGCCTTAAGAACAGTGTGTGATGTTCTAACAAATGAAGATTTATCTACTTTAGATTATCATGCAGTTCGTGGTGAAGAAGGAGTTAAAGAAGCTAGTCTAAAAGTTGGTGATTTAACTGTTAACGTTGCTGTTGCTCATAGTATGACTCTAGCAAAACCGTTATTAGAAGATATTAAAAATGGAACTTCTAAATACCACTTTATTGAAATAATGGGTTGTCCTGGTGGATGCGTTAATGGTGGAGGTCAATCTTACATCAACGCCTTAACACGTAATAGTGGTTTTGATTGGAAACAAGCACGTGCTAAAGCATTATATGATGAAGATCTAGCACAACCAGTTAGAAAATCCCACAAGAATTCACAAATTCAAAAACTATACGCAAACTTCTTAGGTGAACCAAACAGTGAAAAAGCACATCATTTATTACACACACATTATTCAAAAAAAGAGCGTTATAAATAAATTATTTGGTGGGAGTATATGAATAAAATTGTTAAATATCTATTTTGTCTACTAATGCTTTTAATGCTCGTAGGATGTATTTAATAAAAAGTCTATAAAGTAATTATTAATAAAAACTGTTAAAATAATTACTTATATTTAATTAAAAATACAGTTAAGATAGATGACTTATTAACTCCTAAATATTATTTTAATTACAAATAAAAAAGGGCATACGCCCTTTTTATTATGTTATAATTATATTAATTTATATTGTAAGGAGATAAATAAAATGAGGAAATTATGGTCAATTTATCATCGAGATATTCCTATTTTTATTCACGAGTTTTCTAGTACCCCATTAATACAACGATTAAAAAACATTGGGATGAACTGCGGTCTTGAATATACTCAATTTGAACTTTTCAAAAAATGTCAATCATATACAAGATATGATCACAGTATTGGTGTTGCCTTAATTATTTGGCATTTTACTCATGATAAAACTCAAACTATTACTGGTTTATTGCATGATGTAGCAACACCTGTTTTTGCACATACAATTGATTTTTTAAACGGTGACTATTTAAACCAAGAAACAACCGAAAATGGAACTAGAGAAATTATTGAAAACTCAAAAGAACTAAAACAACTATTAAAAAAACATCAAATTACAATAGATAGTATTGTTGATTATCATCAATATCCGATTGCTGATAATGATTCGCCTCAGCTCTCTGCTGATCGCTTAGAATATTCACTTAGTAATATGCTTAATTATGGCTATTGTACAATTAAAGATATTAACCTATATTATACTGATCTAATCATATCTAAAAATGAATATGGTGTGATAGAATTAATGTTTCAATCTGAAAAAATTGCTAGTTTGTTTACAATTAATGTTTTAAAAAACTCTAGAGTCTATATATCTGATGCTGATCGTTTTTCAATGCAGGTACTAGCCAACCTTATTGAAATAGCACTAGATAACAATATTATTAGTAAAAAAGATTTATATCTTAATGAACCTTTTATTATTAAAAAATTTTTATCAAATGCATATACTAATCAACTATGGCAAAGATTCACACACTATTCGATGATAAAAAAGGCATTAGTTAAACCTGATAACAATTGGTTTAAAGTCAACACTAAAAAAAGATATATTGACCCATTTGTATTAAATCTAGGAAGAATATCATCAGTATCATTAGAATTAAATAAAGAGATTAAAAAATTTAAAGCAATAGATTTTGATTACTATCTCAACGCTCAATAAAATCGTTAAATTTAATTATCAGAAAGTTCATAAATACACTCTGTTAAGTACTCTAAACTATGTATATGAAATATGCCTTTCTCCATTATAATATCTAACCATTCTTCAACACTAGTCTTCCAAGGAAACCATTTTTTACGACGTTTTTCCGCTTTATAATTATATTCATGAAAACCATTCCCCAAACGATAAGCTGCAAGTGAATAATTAAACATAGCTAAACTATCTTGGTAAAGTTTTTTAGGACGAGGATTTTTTCGCTCAGCTATATGTGGTAAAAAATCCTTTTCTAAACCCATTAACCAATTTAAAAATGGATCATATAAGTAATATGATGAGGGAACATATGGAAATACTATCTTACCATCTTTATATTTTATTATAATTTCAGCATCTAAAAGTTCTCTTCTTGTAATAATTTTAAAAATATCAATACGTTTTATAATCGTATGCTTAATTAACCCAAATTCATTATTAAAATAAATTATCTCATCTCTACCATAAGCAAATAAATAATCAAAAGATTCTTTAACCATACGACATGCGGGCGCAAAAATAAGAACATAGTCTAAGATATTATTCTTAAAATAAGTTGATACACTTTCCTGATATTCCTTAGGAATATCATTTAGATCATGTATTTCTATTGGCCAATCAGCAATTGTATGCTGATCTATTTTTTTCTCTTCATTTTCATTCATAACATTGAACCTCCACATACTAATATCTTATCATTATTCAAGTAACAAATATATATAATTATTAATCAGATTTTTTCATATAAAAACACCATAATCAATAATTATGGTGTTTTATCATTAAAACCTAATTTTGTTTTTTCTTATATATTTTTACTGCTAAAATACTTAAAATACCTAAACCTGCAAATGCTCCAATTAAACTTTCATCTCCAGTTTTTATTGCATTTCCTTTTGCAGGTGTATCTCCTGGTTTTACTGGTGTGCTCTCTGGTGCTTTTACTTCCAGTTTATCAATGCTTGCCTGTAATCCTTCCACTGCTGCTTTTACTTGTTCTTCGCTTGCTTCTGGATCATTTAATACTGCATTTGCTACTTCTAATGCTTCTTCCATATTTAACCATGATGGCACACTGTAACTTGCTCTACTTAACATGTTTGCTTTATTGATCAAGTCTTTTAACGCATCTTTGTTTGGTAATAATCTTAAATCTAGATATGCTCTGATTAAATCATTATATGCCTTATCTATTTGTTCCTGTGTTGCTCCTGATGCTGCTAATACATCTTTTGCTTCATTTAACACACTTTCAAATGCTTTCCATGTGCTTCCTGTATATTTGCTTTCTTCTAGATCTTTTACCTGATCAACAAAGTTTTGTAGTTTTGTTTTGTCTGCTGCCAATTCTAAGTTTGCAAATGCTTCACTTAAGTTCTTGTATGCTAACTGTACATCTGGTTCTAATGCATTTTCATCTGCTATAACTGCTACTGCTGCATCTAAGGCTTCTTTAAATGGTGCCCAAGAGTCTGCTGTATAGTTTCCTTCTTCTAGTTTTTCTACTTTAGTAACTAACGCCTGTAATTCTGTTTTATCACCTTTATAGAATTCTAACATATGCATTGCTTTTGCTAAACGTGTGAACGCAAGGTCAACTGTTTCCTGACTAGCAGAAGAATTACTTAAAACTTCTTTAGCATAGTTACGAGCTTCCTTAAATTCAGCAACAACGATAGGTACTACTTTTTGTAAGTCTTCTTCTGTTACTTCATCAGCTAATTCTACTGCAATTGCTAAAGCATTTTTATCAGTATTTTTTAATTCAGAATATTTCTTACTAATCTCATATACACCTTGTTTAAACGCACTTACATCTGCTAAAATATCCTTTTTACCTTTTTCAGAAGCCCAGTAAGCTGGTCTTCCTGTAATTCCAGGTACAAACCAATCTGGATCATTTTCTACTTTAACATTATCATAATTAGATTTAACTGTTGCAAATAAAGCATCTATATCATCCCTTAATTCTGGACACTCATCTTTAATACGATAAAGTTTATTAATATCTCTTATTCCTTCCCCATATTTTTCACTTCTAATTGAAGCTTTGGATTCTTTATTAGTGGCACCCTTTAAAGATGGATATACCATGAAACAGTCTCCAGGTTGAAATGATGAATGTGTTGCATCTACAAGAGGATCTTCAACCCAGGCATCATAAGCCCAATCAAGAAAATAATCTAAATCCAAAGCCCCAGAAAACATCATTGTCCAATATCCTTCTCCTGGAAGGGAACGGATAAATGTATTAGGAAAGATTTCTGTTCCTGTATAAAAACTTGTCTTTAATCCTTTTGCTTTTCGATCAGCAACAAACTTCTTAAATTTATCAATCCCTTGATTTCTTAACTGATTTAAATTAAAAGATAAACTTACCATTCTATCTGGAACTCCATCATTTGAATAGATATTGTTATAAGCTCCTTGTTTTTTAAACACCTTACCGTCTTTATTTTTTACTTGATCAATTACGTTAAACACACTTAACATATTATCTCTTTCATCAAATCCTAAAGATATATCATCAAACCAACCTTTTTCATCTAAATGGTCAGAAAAATCTTCAAAAAATGGCTTCCAATTATTTGCATATGCTGCAGTTCCTGGGGCAGCACTAATTTTTTTAGTTGTTGCACTCGCTTCATCATAATAAATAATTTGATTATTCCATGGCATTGGACTATATAATACAATATCATCTCCTAAATCAATAGATTTAGCAAGTTCAACAAACTTATCAAAATAATTATAATCAAACTGCCATGTTCCATCAGCCTTCTTTATCCACTTAATCAACGAAGGGCAACGTACATTATCTCCACTTGCAGGATCTGTTTTTCCATATGTTTGACCACCCCATGCTTCTTCTACTAATGTACCTGTTAAGGTAGTACCACCATAATCTTTATATTGTAATAAATGTTTCTTTAAAATCTCATTATGTTCATCTGAAAATGGTTCAACATTATAATATTCAGCTGAACTAAATGGATAGGTCCAAAAATCTGGTCTAAAACTGTATTCATTTTCATCAGAAAAATCAGCATCTATTACCTCAATTGAATAATCAATTATTTGATCTGTATCAATATTATCTGCGCTTATCGTTACTTTACCATGATAAATTCCCGCTTTAGCATCTTTATCTACAACAAAATCAAGCCATACTAACTGAACTCGATTTTTAGCTATATCTAAAGGTTCAGTATCATAAATAACATCAAAATAATCCTCTTTAGGTCCGATTGGAAGGTATCCTTCAGGATTATATGAATACCATCCTGCATTTCCAATAAATGCTTTTACTTCTTTCATAAAAGTTGCCTTAAAATTATTTTTATTTAATATCTCCCCATTATTATTTTTAAATTCTTCAAACTCAACTTTTACATTTTCTAAATCCTTGTTTCCTGTAAGCAAAGCGATTTGGGAAATAGCTTTATCATCTTTCCAAGACCATAATGATTCTAAACTCTTATTTGTATTCATCAGTGTTTGATAATGTTTTTGTTGATATTGATCATTAGAATCAACTACAGTAGCATGAAGATCACTTATTTTTTCAACTGTGATTTCCATCTTTGTCTCAATCTCAAGACTTGTTGAATATCCAGTAATCTCGGTTTTCCCTGCACTAACTGCACTTACTAATCCATTATTATCAACAGTAGCAACCGTTGAATTACTAGATATAAATTTAAAATCTTCTGGTAACATTGCATCTATAGGAGTTGTCGTATATTCAACTTGATAAGTAGCTCCTTCATATATAGAAGCTGATTCTTCATTAAAACTAACATTTGATGCGACTTGTTTAGGTTTAAATAATTTTGCATACGATATTTGAATATCCCCATATGTTGCACTTGGATTGGTTTTGCCAGTAGCTTGTACTTTGATTTGATGCTTTCCATTACTTAAATTATTATATTCCTTTAATAACACTGGATCAGCAGTACGAACTGCCGCAAATGTATCAACCTCTATGGATTGACCTCCATCAATTGAAAATGCCACAATTGAATGTCTAGGTGCTCTAAAACCATATACTTCTATTCCCGTTCCCTCAAAATCAATAGTATAATAAACATCATTATTTTCTTCTAATCTAGTATCAACAGTTGTAAAATACTCATCAATTTTAGGTCCTGCTTTCCATTTATTTTCTGGATAATAGTTAAATTTATCTATCCCCTCACCAACATCATTTTTTGCAGTAATAATTTTTTCATTTTCCGGTGCTGCGTTTACTTTTTTAACTTCAATAATACTAGAAAAAACAGATAAAACAAATATTAAAGCAATTCCAATAATACTAACTCTTTTTAATCTTCTTTTAGTTCTCATATTGCCTCCTATTTTTGTATTTAAATCTTCCCTAATTTTTTTCTAAATTATAGCCACATATAATACTTTAACTGTCCAATATAATTTTAGACAATATCATACATTCACCTCCAATACCAAAATATTATATGTATACGCTTACATCCATACTAACATAACATGTATACTATTTATTTGCATATATCAGCAATAAATTTTCACTATTTAAATTCTAATATATCAAT
>NZ_JBKTWO010000033.1:0-30081 GCF_047249845.1 Thomasclavelia sp. | reverse complement strand
GCAGGATTAGAAACTAATTCAACTAACCCTGAAAGTACTGTAAAACCAGGAGATAGTACAGTAAATGCAACAAAGACAGGAGATACAACAAATATGATGTATCCACTAGCAGGACTAGCAATTGCTGCTCTAGGGTTATACGGAAATAAAAAAAGAAAAAATAAATAGTTAAAAGTATAAAAAAATCGTACATGAATTTGTACGATTTTTTAAATGTAAGTTTTAATCTTCGATTCGATTATTGGCAACAACAAAATGAAGAGCAATAAATGCTAGTTCATCTTCATTGAATGATAAATCGGTTTCTTGTTTTACTATGTTGTTTAGAATTTTACTATAGTTATATTCTTCTTTATGTCGTTCTATAATTTTATCTTTTAAAGGATTTTCAACTGTTTGACCATTAGATAATCTTTCTAATGCAGGTTCTAAATGTAATCCAATAGCAACAAATAATTTATCATCTTTTCGATAATCTTTATGATATTTTTGATATATACAAGTCATTGTTTCATTAATAATTTTAAAAACATTATCATCTAGTAGATCAAATCCAGAATTAATTTCTAAGTCTAGTTTTTGATTTTTAGATAAATACATCGAAACTAAAGATACTTCTGCTTCAGGAAAATCAATTTCAAATTTTCTTGCAAGACGATCACATAACATCTTGGCATATGGATAACTGTATTCTTGTTTATATGAGCTAATCTGACCATTACTTAAAGGAATGTAGTTATCTGATTTTATTCTAATAATAGCAATACTTAGGTGCACAGATAAATTTTTGATTGAATTAGTAGAAAGAAATAAATCAAAATCATTAGCGGTATTTTTTATAATATCGGTTATAATCATTTTAACTTGATTGAAATCAGTATCTGTGTTGAATGTTAAATTCATTATGTTCCCTCCTGACAACTTAGATAATACTATATAATAAATTAAAAAAAAAATCTACTATTAAATTGATTAATTTTATATAAAATAGATAATTTAAATCTTTAGTTAATAGAGATTTAAAAAATAAAGAATCTTGTTGTGTAAGAGCTTACATTATTAATATGTTATTATATAATATAAGGTAAATGAAATTTGTTGAAAATAATTTGTTTTTTTGGTGCAAACTACTTGAATTGTAAAAACAAAATATAATATAATGCAAGCGTGGATAACAGAGGAAAATGAAGTCGTTTTCCAAAATATAGTGTGTGTTATTCTTAAAATGTAAATGCTTTACAATCGGGAAGAATAAATAGTCTTGATGACATCCCTTGCAAAATCCATCGGATTATTATTTAAAACTTTGTATAAGCTTAACTAACAGTCAAACAATTTCAAGGAGGAAAAAAAAGACATGTTAAAAAAAGAACAATGGAATGGCTTTAAAGGTAGACTTTGGAAAGAAGAAATTAATGTTCGTGATTTCATCCAAAATAACTATAAACCATATTATGGTGATGAATCATTTTTAGCTGAACCAACTGATGCTACAAATAAGCTATGGGGAAAATTACAAGAACTTCAAAAAGAAGAACGTGCTAAAGGTGGAGTATTAGACATGGAAACTCATGTGGTTTCTGGTTTAACTGCCTATGGTCCTGGATATATTGATGAAGATCTAAAAGATTTAGAAGCTGTTGTAGGTTTACAAACTGATAAACCATTAAAAAGAGCATTTATGCCTTATGGTGGTATTAAAATGGCTGAACAAGCTTGTGAAACTTATGGATATACACCAGATCCTGAATTACACAAAATTTTTACTGAATATCATAAAACTCATAACCAAGGAGTTTTCGATGTATATACACCTGAAATTAGAGCGGCTCGTCGTAATAAAATTATTACTGGATTACCAGATACTTATGGACGTGGACGTATTGTAGGAGATTATCGTAGAATCGCTTTATATGGTATTGATGAATTAATTGCTTTCAAACAACATGATTTATCTGTTTGTGGAAGTGGATCTATGAAAGATGATATTATTCGTCGTCGTGAAGAACTAGCAGAACAAATTAGAGCTTTACATGGTATGAAAAAAATGGCTGAAGTATATGGTTTTGATATTTCAAATCCTGCTAAAAATGCAAAAGAAGCTGTTCAATGGTTATACTTTGGTTATTTAGCTGCTATTAAGACTCAAAATGGTGCTGCAATGTCTGTAGGACGTATTTCAACATTCTTAGATATTTATATTGAAAGAGATTTAGAAGCTGGAATTATTACTGAAGAAGAAGCACAAGAATTAGTTGATCATTTTGTTATGAAATGTAGAATGGTTAAATTTGCACGTATCCCTTCATACAATCAATTATTCTCTGGTGACCCAGTTTGGGCTACATTAGAAGTAGCTGGTATTGGATCTGATGGGCGTCCAATGGTAACAAAAAATGATTACCGTTTCTTACACACATTAGAAAATATGGGACCTTCTCCAGAACCAAACTTAACAGTATTATATTCTTCTAGATTACCAGAAAACTTTAAGAAATATACTGCTAAGATCTCAATTGATACAAGTTCTGTACAATATGAAAATGACTGTGTAATGCGTCCAGTATGGGGTGACGATTATTCAATTTGTTGTTGTGTATCTGCTACACAAACTGGTAAAGAAATGCAATTCTTTGGAGCACGTGCTAACTTAGCTAAATGTTTATTATATGCTATCAATGGTGGTATTGATGAAAAAACTAAAGTTCAAGTAGCTCCTGAATATCGTCCAATAACTTCTGAATATTTAGATTATGATGAAGTTATGAAAAGCTATGATCAAATGATGGATTGGTTAGCTGATATTTATGTAAATACACTTAACTTAATTCAATATATGCATGATAAATACTATTATGAAGCAGCTGAAATGGCTTTGATCGATACTGATGTAAGACGTACTTTTGCTACTGGTATTGCTGGATTCTCTCATGTAGTAGATTCATTAAGTGCTATTAAATATGCTAAAGTTAAAACAATCCGTGATGAAAATGGTATTGTTGTAGATTATGAAACTGAAGGTGATTTCCCTAAATATGGTAATGATGATGACCGTGCAGATGATATCGCAGTATGGTTATTACAAACTTTCTTAGAAAAAATCAAAAAACATCATACTTACCGTGATTCTGAACCAACTACTTCAATTTTAACAATTACTTCTAACGTTGTTTATGGTAAAGCTACTGGTTCATTACCTGATGGACGTAAAGCAGGTGAACCTTTATCACCAGGTGCTAACCCAGCTTATGGTGCTGAACAATCTGGTTTATTAGCTTCATTAAATTCTGTTGCTAAATTACCATATGAATGGGCGTTAGATGGTATTTCTAATACTCAAACAATTAGTCCTGATACTTTAGGACATGATGATGATGAACGTAAAAATACACTTGCTCGTGTATTAGATGGATATTTTGATCAAGGTGCTCATCATTTAAATGTAAATGTATTTGGAACTGAAAAATTGATTGATGCTATGGAACATCCAGAAAAAGAAGAATATGCAAACTTTACTATTCGTGTATCTGGTTATGCAGTTAAGTTCATTGATTTAACTCGTGAACAACAAATGGATGTTATCTCAAGAACTTGTCATAAAGCAATGTAATATAGTTTTTGAAAACTAATCTAACAGCCTCTTTTAACAAGAGGCTGTTTTAATAAAATGAAAATGGATAAAATAATTATCATAAGATGAAATGGAGATTAAGATGGAGAATAAAGTTATTGGAGCTGTGCATTCAATTGAAAGTTTTGGTTCAGTAGACGGACCAGGAATTCGTTATATTTATTTTCTTCATGGTTGTCCACTACGTTGTAAATTTTGTCATAATCCTGATACCTGGGCAAATAAGCAGGCAACAATGGAAATATCACCTCAAGAAGCATTAACAAAAGCTTTAAAATATAAAAGTTATTGGGGCGATGAAGGTGGAATTACAGTAAGTGGTGGTGAACCATTATTACAAATTGATTTTTTAATTGAATTTTTTAAATTAGCAAAAAAGGAAGGTGTTAATACGTGTATTGATACTAGTGGTGCTAATTTTACGAGGGAAGAACCCTTTATTTCTAAATTTGATGAATTAATGAAATATACAGATTTATTATTATTAGATATTAAACATATAAATAGTAAAGAGCATCAAGAATTAACTGGTAAATCAAATGAAAATATTTTAGATATGGCTAAATATCTTTCGGATATAAATAAGCCGGTTTGGATTCGCCATGTGTTAGTTCCAGGTATTAGTGATAAAGATGAGTATTTAATTAAGCTGGATAAATTTATTAGTACTTTAAAAAATGTAAAGAAAGTAGAAGTATTGCCGTATCATACTTTAGGTACTTTTAAATGGGAAGAATTAGGACTCTCATATCAATTAGAGGGTGTTTGTCCCCCTTCTAAAGAAAGACTTGAGAACGCTAATAAATTATTACATGTTGATAATTATAGATAAAAGATCATATTTATGGTCTTTTTTACATACAAATAACAAGGATTATTAAAAGTTTGTTTTTGCGTAAATATATATTCATTTGTAAACTTATTTAAGATATAATAGAATTAAATCAAGGAGGAAAATAGATGAAATTAGGTGCAATTGAAGCTGGTGGAACTAAATTTGTGGTTTGTGTTGGAGATGAATTTGGTAATGTGATTGAAAGAGATTCTTTTCCAACTGAAACTCCAGAAAAGACAATAGCAAATATATTTAAATTTTTTGATGGTAAAGATATTGAAGCTTTAGGAGTAGGCTGTTTTGGACCGATAGATCCAGATTTAAATAGTCCAACATATGGTTATATTACATCAACTCCTAAAACAGGTTGGCAAAATTTTAATATTATAGGAGCTTTGAAAGAACGCTATAATATCCCTATGGGCTTTGATACTGATGTTAATGGGGCTGCTCTTGGGGAAGCGTATTTTGGAGCGGCAAAAGGACTAGATAGTGCTTTATACATGACGATTGGTACTGGGATAGGTTGTGGAGCTATTGTTGAGGGAAAACTTGTTCATGGACTATTGCATCCAGAAATGGGACATATTAAAATGGTAGTACGTGAAGATGATTCATATGCTGGTAAATGTCCATTTCATGGAACATGTTTTGAAGGTTTAGCAGCTGGTCCTGCAATTGAAGCTCGGTGGGGTAAAAAAGGATTTGAATTACCTGAAGATCATCCTGCTTGGGATTTAGAGGCTTATTATATAGGGCAGGCTTTAGCAAATTATATTTTAGTTATATCTCCTAAAAAAATCATTTTAGGTGGTGGAGTTTCAAAGCAAAAGCAAATGTTTCCATTGATATATAAATATCTAAGAGAGTTTTTAAATGGATATGTTCAAAAAGATGAAATCTTAACAGATAAAATTAATGATTATATAGTTTCTCCTGCTCTAGGAGATAATGCAGGTGTATGTGGTGCGTTGGCATTAGCAAAACAAGCATTGCAAAAATAAAAAAGGGGCTGTAACGAAATAACTTTTTAAAGAAAGTTGAATTTGTTTCAGCTTTTTTATGCATAATAAAAAGTAATTAACATTTATAATTACTGCATCTCTTATTTTTGATAATTATTTAGCCTGAGGGTATTGTTGGCTAAAAGGTACTTTTTCAATGTTTCTTTTCATGGTGCTGTCAATGATTTCTACTAATTTAGTAACTGTTTTTCTTTTCTCTCACTCTGTATTTGTGATATTTTTTATAAATTATAACCTATATATATCAGTTAATATTCCCTGCTTTTATCATATTCATTAAACACATGTCCCATCTGTATAATGAGTAATGTAATTAGATTGTATAAAAGTGATTGTTTCATGATTTAATTATACAAAAAAAGAGAATGTATCTTGAATTGAGGCATTGTCTTTTTGGTATGCCAGGCATGGCATATATCTAGGTGGTGAAAGTCCACTGTGGGGGTAATGTCGCAACTGCCAACCACTAGCCAATATCAAGGGTGTCTATCGTGAGGTAGAATCTGAAAGAAGATGGAGGCAAAACTTTGGTCTGAGCAACACGAATCATTGAGGATGAGTGTGCCTAACGGCTTGCCCGGTGGTGTGAGAGGTCGGAAATAATTAATGATATTAAATTGATTATTTCCTCCTACTCGATTTTACAGACTTAACTATTTTACTTTGTTATAGCTCTTTTTTGCTTTAATATATTTATAAGTTGTATAGCAAGGATAATATGCAATTAAAATAGCTGTTATAAAAAAAATAATCCCCATTATGAATTGATGTTTTAATATTGTAATAATAGCAAGAGTCATTAATCCGAGGAAAATAAATAGGTATAATGAGATTATTAGTATAATTAAGGGAAATCTTATCCACCATGAAATTTTTTTATTAAAAATAAGTTCAACTGAACTTTCTATAAAAAGTTCACCAATTAATTCAAAAATTATTTCCATTTGCTTTCTCCTTATAGGAAGAATAACAAAAATAAAATATCTATTCAATTGTTTTGATAAAATAAATAATGATTATTGAAACCAATAATCATTATAATCATATTTAAAAACACGATAAATAAATTTTCCCCCAGTAGTAGTGAACTTTTTAATTAGTGTTCCATAATTATCATATTCTCCCCAAGTCATTGCCATACCACTATCAATAATTATGTTATTTTCTAATTCTTGTACACTGCTAACATATCCAGAATAGTCTACAGGAATAGCATTTACTAATTCAACAGTACGATTATTTTCATTAATTAAATATTTATAATAATAAGAAGTACCTTTCTTTAAATTAAAGTATGCATTTTGATAATTATCATCCTCTTGCCAATTATAATCAGGTTGAGTTGAGCTTGTAGCTAAATTATTGTTATAAAGATATAAATAATATATACCATTTTCTAATGAATCATCTTCTTGATAAGTTACACAGTGTTGACCAGCTTGCATTGAAAAATCACCTATTTTAGTTAAGAGTAAATCACTGTAGCCACTATCTTGCCAGAAATTGTTTGAACCTATCATATAATCAATTTTTACATTTTTATATATGTCATTAAGTTTAATAATTGTTGATGTTTCACGCGAACTTATTATTAAACTATCGTTATTTACAAGCTCTAAGGAATTAATATGCATCCAGTCAAGATCCTCAGCATTTTTAGGTAAAGTGGTTGTTTTATAATAGTTAGGAAAAAGTTCGATTAAATCAACTAATTCACTAACTTCACCGCTTTCATGATCAATCATAATAATTTTGTCTTCACTTGTTTCAGCATTTTTTTCACTAGCGAGAACAATTAAATTATTATTATCATCAAAGATATAATCATGATGTAACTTATAGCTTCCAGTATCATAAAATTTACTAACATAACCAATTTGATCTATTCCCACAATTAAAGTGCTAGAAACACTCATATACATTGTATTATCTTTAAATAATAAACGATGTGAACGATATGAGATAATAGGTATCTCACTACGAATGATGCCATTATTATCATATAAACGCATATATGCTAAGACGTCACTTTCTTCAGTTACATCATTACCTAAAACTGTATATAGTCCGTTACTTAAAGGAGAAGTAGTGTCATATGTAGTTGTATCAACTGTGACATATTCATTGCCTCCTTGTAGCTTAGGTGCTTGATATGACCAGGATATTGAATCGATTTCTTGATTGTTTTTATTGTTAATGTGTAGAGTAATAGTATTTTTAGCTCCAGGAATTGCGCCTATTAAAAGATATTCATGTTCTTTTGTAAAACCGCTTGTTGTATTAGTATTAAGGGTTCTGGAAAAGTCTTCATACCCTTTGCAGCTAATAGTATAAGATACTTTACAATCAGTTTCTGTGATGAAATAAACGTAAATACCAGTAGTGTTAGTACCAAAGGGATTTTCTATTAACAATGGATTATCTGATGTATATTTATTCATTATTTTATATTTTTCAATTTGTTGATATATTTGATTTTGATAATTTTCATTATAAATTTTTTTTACATCAGTACTAGTGTTTTTCAATTGTGTGTATGGCAAACTGTTTTTATCATCACTAGAAGCTTTAGTATCTAATGGCTTATCAATTATAAAGCATATCGCAACTAAACTAAATATTAATAAGCCAAAGAATAAATTTTTTACCTTCTTCATTTTTACCTCCTTTATAAATAATAAACCAAAAAAATATGTGAAAAATACAGATTAAAGAACTACAATTAACAAAATATATTATTAATAATATTTATATTCATACATTATTAGTTGACAGATAATACTATATAACATATAATATTGTTGAAAGATAAATATGAAAGGGGTAATATTGATGATATTTAATACTGGAGCAGCATTGTTAGATACAATCGTTCTTTCGGTTGTTTCAAAAGAGTCTCAGGGAACATATGGATATAAGATCACACAAGATGTTAGAATAGCTCTGGATGTTTCAGAATCAACGTTATATCCGGTTTTAAGAAGGTTATTAAAAGATAATTGTTTGGAAACATATGATCAAGAATATGGGGGAAGAAATCGCCGTTATTATAAGATTACTGCTGAGGGGCAAGCACAATTAGAGATGTATCGTAGTGAATGGTACGAATATGTTCAAAAGATTAATACTATTATTGAGGGGGGGCGCTGTGATGAATCGCAAGGAGTTTATTAATAAATTAGATTATTTGTTGCAAGATATAGAAGATATTGAACGTGAAGAAGCATTGCAATATTATGAAGATTATTTTGATGAGGCAGGTAGTGAGAATGAATCACAAGTAATTAGTGATTTAGGATCACCTGAAAGAGTTGCTGCAATTATTAAAGCAGGGCTTGAAAATCAATTTGATCAGGATATTGAGTATAGTGAAAAGGGTATGGATAACGCTAATTATAAAGAAGCTAGAGAAGTTATTGAAGCTGAAGTAATTGATAAGGAAAAAAGGAAGAGTCATTTTGAGGGGAATCCTGATCGTAATCGAATTTTAATAATTTTAATTATAATTGGGGTAGTATTTTTAGCATTACCAATTGGTGGAGGACTTTTTGGAGCTTGTATAGGTGTTATAGTGGCTCTGTTTTTCCTAGGAATTGGAGTACTAACTGGTGGGGTTGCTTGCTTAGTTGGTGCGGTAGTATGTATTGTTAAAGGAATTATGATCTTAGCTTCAACACCAGGAATGGGATTAATTATTTTAGCAGCTGGTTTTGGGTTAATTGCACTATCGATTGGTTTTTTTATGCTTGCAAGAGGAGTAATAAAAGCAATTCCTTTAATGGTAAGTGGAGTAGTAAGCTTAATTAAAACGATTATACAAAAGGTGGGTGAGTTATTATGAAAAAAACAACCTGGCTGGTAATTATATCTTTAGTTATTGCTTTAGTATTATTTATTTCTGGAGTGATATTAGGAGGGGTTGATGAACTTGTAAGTGTATATCATCAAGGAGAATTAAATATTTCATTACCCTTTATTAGAACAAAAGATATAGAGAAAGAATTTATAGATATTGAAGATTTAGATATTGAAGCCTCAGTGGGCAATTTTGTTATCAATGAATATAATGGTGATAAAATTAAAGTAGTAGCTAAAAATGTTAGCTATAGAACAGAGTTATATCAAGATAATGATAGATTAATATTTAAAGAAAACTTTAGATTTGGGTTCTTTCCTATCAATAATAATACTAAAGTAGAAATATATGTTCCTGAAAATTATCAATTTGATAAAGTAAAAATAAACATTGATGCTGCTAGTTTTAAAGTTCCTAATTTATTTGCAGAGGAATTAGAGATAGATGTTGATGCTGGCTCATTTAAAGCGGATAAGATTACTGCTGATAAAATATTTATAGATGTTGATGCAGGAGATGCTAAAATAGGGTTGTTGGATAGTAAGAAAAGTGAGTTTGATGCGGATGTAGGTGATATTAAAGTAACTATGGCAGGTAGTGAAAGTGATTACAGTTATGAGGCAGATTGTGATTTAGGTGATATTGAAATAGGGAGTTATCGTGGCGATGGTATAAGTAATGAATATCAGTATCGTGGAGGTAATCGTTCTATTAAGGCAGATTGTAATGTTGGTAGCGTTATTATAAAGATGGAGGTGTAAAAAATGAAACGTTTATATCGTTCGGATAAAGATAAGATGATTTGTGGGGTATGTGGAGGAATTGCAGAGTATTTTGATTTAGACCCAACATTAGTTAGATTAGGTTGGATTGTTTTCTTTGCTTTAGGTGGTAGTGGTTTTATAGCATATATTATAGCGGCAGTAATTATCCCTCGTCATTAAGCTGGTGATTTATCATCGGCTTTTTATCTTCAAAAATGAAAAAACATGAATTTAAGGTGTATGATAACCTATATTCATGTTTTTTAGTTATTGATTTTTATTGTGGAATAAGTATATTAATAGCTTCATTTACAACCTCAATAGTAACAGGCAGCAATGAGCCCTGTTCACCATCAATATCGATTATAACATCCTGTTTACTATATATTTCAATTTTTTTTGCTTGAAAATAAGATATAAAAGGACTGCGAGCATGTTTTTTTAAGATATAATCTTTTGACAAAGCAACCAAATCAGTTACAGAACATTTTTTGATAATAATTAAATCTAATAAACCGTCTTGAATATCAGCAAGAGGAATAATATTTTCAAAACCGCCAACTCGATTAGTGTTAGTAACCATAAACATTTTAGCGGGTTCTTCAATAACATTGACATCATCTAATATGATTTTAAGATCAATATTTGTATTTAACTGGCTTGGCAGATTAGCTAAGCCATTTAAATAGTAAGCTAGGGGGCCAAGTCTTTTTTTGTCAGTTTTACTGACACTAAAAGATACATCACTAAACATTCCACCAGCAGCAACATTCATAAAATAACGATTATCAATTTTTCCAACATCACAACAAACAGTATAAAAATCATTAATTAGCTTACAGACGGCGTTGATTTCGGTTGGTAAATTTAAATAATTAGCAAAATCATTGACCGTACCAGCAGCAAGAATACATAGAGGTATAGTTTTATGACTTTCAACCATTCCGCTAACCACTTCGTTGATTGTACCATCTCCACCTACAACGGTAATAAAATCATAATTTTTTTCGTCACATTTTAATACTTTATAATAACCATCATCTTTTTTAGAAGTATAGAAAATATCAACATGATTGACTAATTGTTTTAAGATAAGTTGACCAATTAATTTATCAAGATTATTTTGAATAGAGCGTTGTCCAGCAGATGGATTAACAATAAATAAACTGCGTTTCATAACTTTACTCTTTAATTAGTTCTTTTAATATTTCTACAGATTGTTTCATCATTGTTAGTGAAACAAATTCAAACGGACCATGGAAATTATCACCACCAGTACCAATATTTGGACAAGGTAATCCCATATATGTTAGACGTGCGCCATCAGTTCCTCCTCTGATTGGACTGGCATAAGCATCTATTCCTAATTTTTTCATAGCTTTTTCTAATTTTTCGATAATATAATAATTATCTTTAATTATTTCAGCCATATTTAAATAAGATTCATTAATTTCTAAATTAATTAGCTCATAACCATATTTTTCATCTAAATATTTTTTTATCCGTTTAAAATCATTGATTTGTTTTTTTGCTAATGATATATCATGGTTTCTAATAATATATTCCAGTGTTGCTTTTTCACAGTTACCTTCTAAATGATGAAGATGATTGAAGCCATCGTAACCATCTGTAAAATAAGCTTTTTGTTGAGGTGGCAGCATATTTTCAAATTCAATTGCAACATTAATAGCACTAACCATTTTATCTTTAGCGTTACCAGGGTGGATCGATTTACCAGTAATTTCAACTTTAGCACTATAGGCATTAAAGTTCTCATAATTATATTCACAAATATCTCCACCATCTAACGTATATGCATATTTAGCGTTAAATTTTTTAACATTAAAATTATCAGCACCACGCCCAACTTCTTCATCAGGAGTAAAAGCTATTTTAATATCATTATGCTTGATCTCTGGATGATGGTATAAATAATCGGCTAAATCCATAATTATTGCGACACCAGCTTTATCATCAGCTCCAAGTAATGTTGTGCCATCAGTTGTTATTAAATCATGACCAATCATTTTATTTAAACTTGTAAATTCTTCGGGATCTAATGATAGATCTAAAGTTTCATTAAGTTTAATTATTGAACCATCATAATTAGTGATTTTTTGTGGCTTGATATTCATACCACTTGCATCTGGTGAAGTATCCATATGAGCAATGAAACCGATTATATCACCTGTTCCACCATTTCCTTTAATAGTACCATAAACAATACCATATTCATCTAAATGGGCATCACTAATACCAATTTCTAACATTTCTTTTACTAACTCTTTTCCTAATTCTAGTTGTTTAAAAGTTGAGGGAGTAGTATTTGAGTATTCATCAGATTGAGTATCAAAACTTACATATTTTAAAAATCTTTCTTCAATATTCATGTTATTTCTCCTTTAATTCTAATACTTTAATTATACTCATTATTATCAATTAAACAACCTTGTCTCTTTACTATTTGTTTTTTCTAGTTTAAAATAATGTATATTTTTAGATAAGGAGTAATTATGGCGAAATTTTATGCAGTAAAAACAGGTAGAAAACCTGGAATTTATATGACTTGGGATGAATGTAAACAACAGGTTGATAAATTTAAAGGAGCAGTATATAAATCTTTTAATAGTAAAGATGAAGCAATGGTATTTCTTGAGGAAAAGAAAATTAGTTTTAATAATGGATTAATTGCATATGTTGATGGTAGTTATAATATTAAAACGAAGGAATATGGATTTGGCTGTGTAATCATTGAAGGTCAACAAGTAGTAAAAGAGTTATATGGCAAGGGTAATGATAAAGATTATGTTTCAATGCGTAATGTGGCTGGTGAAATATTAGGCAGTATTTGTGCAATGGAATATGCCAAAAGTAATGACTATAGTCAGATTTGTATTTACTATGATTATGAAGGAATTGAAAAATGGGCTAATGGTTTATGGAAAGCAAATAAACTAGGAACTCAGGCATATCAAAAAAAGGTTGCACTGTATCGTAAATCTTTAGAAATCATTTTTGTTAAGGTATTGGCACATAGTGGTGATTTTTACAATGAACGTGCTGATAAACTTGCAAAAAAGGCGGTAGGTATAAATGGCTAAAAAGATTAAATTAACTAAAAATCAGCGTAAAAAATTAGCTGGATCATGGTTAGGAATATTAGTAATATTAGCTATTGTAGGATATAATTTTTACCAAGATCATAAAACAATTGAATCAGGGCAGCGATTTGAAGTTACTTTAAATAAATGTGTTGATGGGGATACGGCGTGGTTTGAAGTGAATGGAAAAAATACTAAGGTTAGATTTTTATATATTGATACTCCAGAATCAACTAATGAAATTGAACCGTATGGAAAAGAAGCAAGTGATTATACTAAAGAACAATTAACCAATGCTTCGACAATTGAATTAGAACTGAATATTGAAGGGGATACAACAGATAAATATGATCGTTTATTAGCCTGGGTATTTGTTGATGGAGAGTTATTACAAGAGAAATTAGCCAATGAAGGTCTGGTTGAAAAATTCTATGATTATGGCTATAATTATACTTATAAGAAGGCTATAGTTGATGCGGATAGTAAAGCTAGAAAAGAGAAAAAAGGGATTTATGAAAATGATTAAATTGTATTTTTGTTAGTACAATTTTCGATTTTTTCGTAAAATTTAATTATTATTAAGAAAAATTAAAAATTTTTTTCAAAAAATTTTTTTTATAAAAAACGTGTATAATCGTATACAATTAGCGGTTTTTGGGCTGAACTCCTAGATAATTGCGGTCTTTGTGTGTAAAAAAGTGTTTGAAATTTGGTACATTTTAAGGTATTCTAATAGATATATAGTAAAGGAATAGGTGATTAAATGTTTAGGTATGTTTTAAAACGGGTGCTTATTGGAATTGTAACCTTGTTTTTACTTTCGTCAGCAACTTTCTTTTTGATGAAAGCAACACCAGGTTCACCAATTAGTGGTGAAAAATACAAGAACGAAGCACAACGGCAATTGGCAATTAAAAAGTATAACTTGGATAAGCCAATTTTTGAACAATACACTATTTATATGAATGATTTGATTCATGGAGATTTAGGAGAAAGTATTGTTCGTCCAGGACGAGAAGTATCAGATACAATTACACAAAGTTTCCCAGTTACAGCAAAACTTGGTGCAACTGCGTTTGCTACAGCTTTAATCGTAGGAATTACGCTTGGGACTATTGCAGCACTTTCAAAACAGAAATGGGTAAGTAATCTCTGTATGTTTATTGCGACAATCGGTGTATCTGTACCATCATTTTTAATAGGGATTTTGTTAATTATTATTTTAGGAGTTAAACTCAAACTTTTCCCATTTGTGGGATTAAATAGTCCAGGCAGTTATGTCTTGCCAGTATTGGCATTGGCATTTTATCCGATTTCAATGATTTGTCGTTTAACTCGAAGCAGTATGTTAGAAGTAATGAGACAAGATTATATTATTTTGGCACGTTCAAAAGGAACATCATATAAAAAGGTAGTAATTAAACATGCTCTTAAAAATGCAATGATACCAGTAATTACATATGCAGGGCCAGCATTTGCATATATGCTTACCGGAAGCTTTGTTATTGAATCATTGTTTGCGATTCCAGGAATAGGTCGGGAAATGGTATCAAGTATCCAATCTCGTGATTATTCAATGATCATGGGACTTACAATTTTCTTGGGATTTTTGGTTATTACATTTAATATTATTACAGATGTGTTATCGGCAGCAGTCGATCCAAGAATTAAATTAAAATAAGGAGAAGCAAGATGGAAGAAAATAGAATTATGGACATCGAACTTACTCCTGATATGTTTGAGAAGTTAGATGATTCACAAAAGAATAGTGAAAAAATTGCATATGAGAGTAAGACATATTTAGCTGATGCCTGGAGCCGATTTAAAGCTAATAAATTAGCTTTGATAGGATTATGCTTTTTGGCATTGATGGCTATTTGTAGTATTTTAATACCGATGTTATCTCAGTATACTTATGATGGACAAGATATGGCTAATACATTTGCAGCCCCTTCTATGGAACATTTTTTAGGGACAGACCGTTTTGGGCGTGATGTTTTAGTAAGAATCATGTATGGTGGTAGAATTTCACTTTCTGTAGGTTTTTCTGCAGCTACTATTTCATTATTAGTAGGGGTTACTTATGGTGCAATTGCAGGATATGTTGGTGGAAAAGTTGATATGGTAATGATGAGAATTGTAGACGCTTTATACTCAATTCCAGACATGTTATATTTAATTATGATTACCGTTGTAATGGGTTCAAATTTCTTATCAATTATTATCGGTATCTGTATTTCCTCATGGATGGGGATGGCACGTCAAGTACGAGCGCAGGTAATGACATTAAAAGAACAAGAGTTTTCTTTGGCAGCATTTGTATTAGGTGCTAGTAAATCACGTATTTTATTAAAACACTTAATTATTAATAGTATGGGACCAATTATTGTATCATTTTCAATGTTAGTTCCAAGTTCGATTTTTTATGAAGCTACTTTAGGTTTCTTAGGAATTGGGCTTTCAGCACCAAAAGCCAGCTGGGGAACATTAGCTAATGATGCTAGAGCAATGATCAGCTCACAACCATTACAGGTTGTTTGGCCAGTCTTAGCTATTTGTTTAACGATGTTAGCTTTAAACTTTATTGGAGATGGTTTAGGGGATGCCCTTGACCCTAAAAAGAAGTAGGAGGGAAGTTATAGAATGAAAATGTTAGAAGTTAATGACCTTACTACTGAATTTAGTACCGAAAATGGAACAGTAAGAGCTGTTCGAGATGTATCTTTTTATGTAGATAAGGGTGAAGTATTAGGAATTGTTGGTGAGTCAGGTTCAGGAAAATCACAAACTATGTTTTCAATTATGGGACTGCTTGCTGGCAATGGTAAAGTAACAAATGGATCAATTAAGATCGATGGTAAAGAAATTTCGCCATTATATTTTGATTCAAATAAAAAATATGAAGCTGTAATGGATGGGATTCGTGGTAATGATATGGCAATGATCTTTCAAGATCCAATGACATTCTTGAATCCAACACTTAGAATTGAAACTCAGTTAATTGAACCAATTCTTAATCATAATCCAGGAATATCTAAAGCTGATGCGCGAAATAAAGCGATAGATTTAATGAAGAAGGTAGGTATACCTTCACCAGAAAATCGTATTCGTCAATATCCTCATCAATTTTCAGGTGGGATGCGACAAAGAATTATTATTGCAATAGCTTTAGCTTGTGATCCAAAAATTATAATTGCTGATGAACCAACGACAGCATTAGACGTAACTATTCAAGCACAAGTGTTAGACTTGATTAGTGGTTTGAAAAATGAGATAGACTCTGGAATTATCATGATTACCCATGATCTTGGAGTAGTTGCAAGTATTTGTGATCGTATTGCTATTATGTATGGTGGTAAGATTGTTGAAATGGGTACTACAGATGAGATTTTCTATAGTCCTAAACATCCATATACAAAAGGGTTATTATCTTGTATAGCTAATCCTGATGATTTGGAAAGAAAAGAGTTGCATCCAATCCCTGGATCACCACCTGATTTATTAAATATTTCTGATGGTTGTCCATTTGTAGATCGCTGCGAAGAGGCAATGAATATTTGTCCACTTAAAATGGATGAATATCGTGAATATTCTAAAACACATGTTTGCTCATGTTGGCTTGGAAATCCTAAAGTTTTAAAGGGAGGGAAATAGAAAATGAGTGAACCAATTTTAAAAGTAAAAGGACTTAAAGTTCATTTCCCTGTTTCTGGTGGTTTCTTGGCAAAGAAACAAATTGTAAAAGCGGTAGATGGGGTTGACTTTGAAATATCTAAAGGTGAAACATTTGGTTTGGTTGGTGAATCTGGATGTGGAAAAAGTACTACTGGTAGAGCGTTAGTTAAAATTTATGAGCCAACTGCCGGTAAAGTTATTTTTGATGGTGAAGATATTACAAAAATTAGAGGAGCTAAATTAAAAGAGTTCCGTCGAGATATGCAAATGATCTTCCAAGATCCTTATGCAAGTTTAAATCCGCGAATGACAGTTGGGGAAATAATTCGGGAACCAATGGATATTCATGAAATTTATAACACTAAAGAAGAACGTGAAAATAGAGTTCGTGAACTATTAGAAATTGTTGGGTTAAAACCAGATCATATTAGACGTTATCCTCACGAATTTTCAGGTGGGCAAAGACAGAGAATTGGGATAGCAAGAACGCTTGCTTTAAATCCTAAATTCATTGTTTGTGATGAACCAATATCTGCGCTTGATGTATCAATTCAAGCTCAGGTTATTAACTTGCTTGAAAAGATCCAAAAGGAAATGGGAATTGCTTATTTATTCATTGCTCATGATTTGAGTATGGTTAAACATATTTCTGATCGTATTGGAGTAATGTATTTAGGAAATATAGTTGAAATTGGGGAAGCTGATGATGTATATCATGAGCCGCTACACCCATATACACAGGCGTTGTTGTCTTCGGTTCCAATTCCAGATCCAGAGACTGCACGTTCTAAAAAACGTATCGTATTGGAAGGTGAACTTCCAAGTCCGATAAATCCGCCTAGTGGATGCGTATTCAGGACACGCTGTCCCAAGGCAACTGAGAGATGTGCTAAAGAAAAACCTACATTGAAAAATGTTGGTAATCGTCAAGTAGCATGTTTCTTATATGAGAAATAGTTGAAAGGGGAAAAGACATGAAAAAACTATTAACTTATAGCCTTTGTTTCCTAATGGCCTTAACTTGTTTAACAGGTTGTGGTGGTGGAAGCCAGGCTGACTTAAGAGTTGCTGTTGGTGGGGACACTGCAGATTTAGACCCTGCTATCGTAGACGACTCAATTACTGCTAATATTTTAGCACAAGTCTACCAAGGGTTATACACTCTTGATACTGAAGGTAACGTTATTCCTAGCTTAGCTACTGATATGCCTGAAATCAGTGAAGATGGGTTAACTTACACTATCAAAATTAAAGAAGGTACTAAATGGAGTGATGGTAAACCTGTAAAGGCATCTGACTTCGTATATGCTTGGAAACGTGCAGTTCCTACTCAAGGATATTATACACAATTCATCTGGCAATATATTGAAGGTACTTCTCACATGGTAAAAGATAAAAAGACTGGTGCTGAAGTTGATACTCCATATTCTACTATGGAAGAATTAAAAGATTTTGGGGCAAAAGCTGTAAACGACACAACTATAGAAATTAAATTAAAAGCTAAATGTGCTTATTTCACATCTTTATTAACTAACACAGTATTCTATCCAATTAGAGAAGATTACTTAAAAGAAAATGCAAAAGATGGTGATTTAAACGATTCAAGCTGGGGAAACAAAGATGATGTTCCTTACAATGGAGCATTCAAAGTTACTTCTGTAAATACTAAAGATGAAGTATTTATGGAAAAAAATGAAGAATTTGCTAATGCTGATAAAGTATCATTAAATTCTATTTCATTTAAAGTAATGGCAGATATGGATGCACAAACTAGTGCATTTGAAAGTGGTGACATTGATTTTGCTACTTCATGTAATATTGATTCAATCAATGCTAAAAAAGAATTAAAAGAACAATCTTGGAAAATTGATCCATTTGTATGTAACTACTATGTATTAATTAATGCTGGTGAAGAAAATACAAATGAAATCTTAAAAGATAAAGATATCCGTAATGCACTTGGATTATCTATCAATCGTGAAAACGTTTTAAAAGCTTTAGGATATGGTGATAACGCTTATGAATTAAGTGGTTTAATTCCTGTAGGTATTCCTGGAGCAAACGGTGACTTCCGTGAAGAACAAGATGATGTTAAAAAATTAGCTTCATATGATTTAGAACAAGCAAAAGCAATTATGGAATCAAAAGGTTATAGTAAAGATAATATGTTAAATTTAACATATAAATATAACGATAACACAATGCATAAAAACGTAGCTCAAGCTATGCAAGCTTCTATGAAAGAGGCATATATTAATCTTGAATTAGTTGCTACTGAAAAAGAAGCATTCTTTGATGCTCGTGATAAAGGTGATTTTGAATTATGTCGTCATGCTATGACTGCAGACTTCATTGATCCTATGGCATATTTATCAATGTATGTAGGAAAAACTACTTTAGGTAATACTGTTGATGATCCTGAATTTGAAAAATTAGTAAATGCTGCTAATGTATTAGATGGTGCAGAACGTATGAATGCTTTACATGAAGCTGAAAACTATTTAGTTGGTGATCAACATTATGTTATTCCACTATTTGGATATACAGAACCATATTTATTATCATCTAAAGTTACTGGAGTTACTCATTCACCAGAAGGACATTATCAATTAGCTTATGCAAAAATTGCAAAATAACATTTAGTTATTAATAAGGTACACCTAAAGTGTACCTTATTTTAATAGGAGGTATAATAATGACCAAGATAAAGTCAATAAAAGAACAATATAAAATCAAAGATATTTGTTTAAAAGAACGTTTAGAAATAATTTTACCTAAAGTGATGAATGATAATGATGTAGATATGTGGATTAGTGCTTCTAAAGAATATAATGAAGATCCTTTATTTCATGCAATTACACCAGCTTGTTATCCTACAGCAAGACGCATTTCAATGTTTGTTTTTGTAAAAGATAATGGAAAGGTACATCGTTTTTCATTATGCATGCCTAGTGAGGAATTAGCACCTTACTATACTAGTTATTGGATAGATTTTAACAATGAAGATCAAATGGCTTGTTTAAATCGTCTTTGTAATGAGTTTGATCCTAAAAATATTGCAGTTAATGTATCTGACAATTTTGCTTTTAGTGATGGTTTAACTCAGGGACTATATGAAATGCTTACAAGTAAAATGGATGCAAAGTATGTAGAACGTATTGTTCGTAATGATCTTTTAGCTATTAAATTAATGGAACTTAGAACACCAACTGAATTACAGTTGCATCCTGAAGTAATGAAAGTTGCTTTTTCTATTATTGAAGAAGCTTTTAGTAAAAAAAGTATTATCCCAGGTGTTACAACATGCGAGGATCTACAATGGTTAATGATGCAAAGAGTAAAGGATTTAGGATTAGATTATTGGTTTGAACCAACTGTTGATTTACAAAGACCAGGATTAGATAATCCGAGATACTTTGGGGTTATTGAAAAAGGTGATTTATTGCATTGTGACTTTGGAATTAGATATTTAAATATTTGTACTGATACTCAAAGATTAGCATATGTTGCTAAAGATGATGAAGATAATATTCCTCAAGATCTATTAGATGGGATGAAAATTAATGATCGTTTTCAGGATATTGTTGCTTCAATGATGGCAGATGGTAAGAGTGGTAATGATGTGTTGATGGATTCATTAAATCAAGCAAAAGAAGAGGGGATTGAAGCAGTATTATATTCACATCCATGTAATATTTATGGTCATGGACCAGGAACAACGATTGGATTATGGAATAATCAAAACCGAATTCCAATTAAAGGTGATATATTAATGTCTTATGATACTACTTATGCTTTAGAATTGAATACTAAAGCTAAAGTTTTTGGACAAGATTATTATTTTTATACTGAAGAAACAATTGCTTTTACTAAGGATGGATTGATTTATTTATATCCAGGTCGGGAAAATATTTATTTTATAAAGTAGGTAAAGTATGAAAAATAAAATGAAAGAAGAATTTTTAAATTTTGAAGGTGGACTGTTTAGTGATGTAGAAAAAGCTGATGTTGGTGATAGTTATACTAAGATGGCTGAAACTGGAGTAGCATTGATGGGATGGGCAGATCCCTTTATGCCTGATTTTTCAATTCCAAGCCATATAATGGACAAAACGATTGAGGCTATAAAATCACCTCTTTCTGCACATTATACCGCTCCTACAGGAAATATGGAGCTTAGAGAGGCTATATGTAAACGTGCTTTACAAAAGTATGGAATTGAAATTGCTCCAGAACGAAATGTAATTATTACGCCAGGAAGTGATAGTGCGTTATTTTTTGCGATGTTTCCATTTCTACAAAAGGAAGATGAAGTTATTATCCCTTGTCCAAGTTATCCTAATAATATGCAAAATATAAAAATGATGCAAGCTACACCAATAGTTTATAAATTAGAGTGTGATAATGGATATCAAATAGATATTAATGATTTAGAAGCATTAGTAACAGATAAAACAAAAATGATTGTTTTAACTCATCCAAATAATCCTACAACTACTGTGTATAATCAAAAAAGTTTAGATGCAATTAGAACTATTGTATTAAAATATAATTTAATTTTAGTTTGTGATCAGGCTTTTGATGATTTTACATTTGAAAATGAATTCATTGCTCCAATGAGTTTACCAGATATGTTTGAACATACAGTTACAGTTTGTTCAATTTCTAAAGGAATGGGTTTGAGTGGTTACCGTGTAGGATATATTATTGCATCTGATAAGATTATGGATGTAATGTATGGTTGTGCAGTAAGTGTTATTGGGGCAACAAATACAGTTAGTCAAATAGCGGCGATTGAAGCTTTCAAACATCCTGAATTTATGAACGAATTTGAGAAAGCTTATGATTATCGGCGTCACCAGGCATATAAGATTTTAAATAATATTCCTGGAGTTAAAATGAGATTACCGGAATCAGGTTTTTTAGCTTGGGTTGACGTTAGTGAATTAGGTGACAGTTCAATTATTTGCAAAAGGTTAGTAGATGAGGCAAAAGTTGCTGTAAATGATGGTATAAATTATGGTCTTGGTGGTGCTGGGCATATCCGAGTGGTATTAGGGGTTTATCGTGATAATGCGGTTGTTGTTGAAGCATTGGAACGGATGGCACAATTATTAAATAAAATTGCTTTAGAAAAAGGCCTAAAATAAAAACATGAATTAATTTTAATTCATGTTTTTATTATGCTTTTTTAGCTTTTTTAGATTTTTTATTGCAGATGTATGCAATTAATACAGTTACTACTGCTACAATTGGTAAGATCCATAAGAAATTAGAATTAATATACTTATAATCTCCAGACCAAATAGAAGTCCATTCACCAATTTTTTTGATTAAAATAGCAATTGCATATGAAGTAGTAATAACTTGAACTGCTCCTACTAATAATTTAACCCATTTAGGAAATACTTCCGTAAATAAGATTAAAGAAGCGATACATACTGCACTAATAAAACAATTTATTACAAAATACATAGCCATTCTCCTTTGATGTTTACCATAATAAAATACCATAAATTCATTTGAAATGCAATATATATATAATCTTTGATACATAAAGTAAAATATAAATAAGTTAAATAAAATTATAGAAAAGATAGATTTTATAATATAACTATATTGGACTAGTTAAAATGGCATATTATATGTAAAAAGTATGAAATTAGTTTATTCAGACAATATTTTAAATAAACTAAATAGAATTACGGAAGTTATTTATATAATGTATTGAAATATATCATTTTGCTAATAAAATTAAACATGTTATGAAAATCTATTAGTTGATATTTCATTTATCAATGTATTAAGAAGGCTGCTATAGTTTTTGGGTGATCATAAAGAAGATTTATAGAATATTGTTTGAATAAAAATTTAATTAAAAGTAGTTTTTAATGTGTATGAGTAGTAATTGTATACAAATACATTTGATTTTTTAAAAACTTTAGTTATATACTAAAAAAATACAAAAAAATTAGAAATTTTCAGTAATTATGTTGACATATAAAAAAATATGTTTATAATTTAGTTATAAATCATTTATTTGATTTATAAGGGGGAAGAAAGATACACACTATAATAGTATCTAATATTTTTAAACAGAACTCAAAGGGGATGAGTTCTGTTTATTTTTATTAAATAATAATATTTTTAGCCTATAAATATTTAAAGTTAGATCATAAAATATTAATATATCAGTTGCAATATTCATAATTTATAGTTATATTAACTAGAAGGAGTGAGAACATGGAAAATAAAAGTTTAATAAAGAAAGTACTGGAAACTGATCCAGCTGCTAGATATGCATTAAATGTGATTATTAACTATCCTGGGGTTCATGCAATGTTTTGTTATCGGATCAATAGTTTCTTATGGAAAAAACTGCATTTGAAATTTTTAGCACGATTTTTAAGCCAGTTAGCTAGATTTTTTACTGGAATTGAGATTCATCCCGGTGCAACTATTGGAAAACGTTTATTTATAGATCATGGTATGGGAGTTGTAATTGGGGAAACAACAATTATCGGTGATGATTGTGTCTTATATCAGGGGGTAACATTAGGTGGTGTTGGAACTGGTGAACATAAGGTAAAACGCCATCCGACATTATTAAATAATGTAATGGTATCTGCTGGAGCTAAAGTTATTGGTGATGTAACGATAGGTAATAATAGTATTGTTGGAGCCCAAACTGTTGTATTAGCTGATGTTCCTGATAATTGTACTGTAGTTGGGGTACCGGCATTTATAGTTAAAGAAAATGGGATTAGAGTTAATAAGGCGTTATAACAAATGGTTGTTTATAATACCATTAATATTGTTTGTTTTTGATTATTATTTAATTCAAAGTGGTATTATTAAACCACTAGACATGTTAGTTTATCAGGGATTAAATAGTTTTGAGACTCCAGCTGTAACTAATGTAGTTATAATAATTACCCATTTAGGAAGTTTTATGGGGATAATAGGAATAATTTTATGTATTTTTATTTATGATAAAAAATTTGCGTTAAAATGTTTAGTTGTTTCATTTTTACAACAAATAATTAATCGTATTATAAAGTTTATTGTTAAACGCCCACGACCTGGTGTGATCCATCTAATTGAAGAAACTAATTATAGTTTTCCTAGTGGTCATGCGATGGCTGTTAGTTGTTTATATGCAATGATTATTGTTTATCTATATCGTAGTAACTTTCCTTTTCGATATTTTATAATTAGTTTATGTATAATGGTTATTATAATGGTTGATTTAAGCCGAGTATATCTTGGGGTTCATTATTTCAGTGATGTTATTGGGGGAACACTATTATCATTTAGTTTAGTTTTGTATTTTTGTAATAATACCTCTTTTGGTGCATAAAATGCTAAAAAGGAGGTTTTATTTTGGAATATTTAGACGAATATAAGCTGACTTTGGTGATGATTGATAATGAATATCATTTATATGATTTATTGAGTAATGAAATATATGAAGCTATGAACATAACATATATAAAACAGCTTTTAGAGTTATGGAATAAGAATAGATATTATAAAGGAAATTGTGGTATAATTAAACTAATGATTTAAGGAGATTGATAATGCAAAAAAATAGATTGAAGCAGTATAGTAGTTTATTATTAGTTGGAATTATTTTAATTGTAATTTATAAAACCTTTGATATATCATGGTTTTCTATTTTATTAAATGCTTTTTTTCCAATTATAATTGGAGGAATTTTAGCTTATTTTTTAGAACCTTTAGTCCAGAAAGTATCTAAATTATTTGAAAATAGTGAAAATAATTTTTTAAAGAAGCATAAACGGGTTATTAGTGTTTTATTAGTGAGTTTAGTTGTGATTTTACTAGTTGTTTTACTACTCACAAGATTAATTCCAATGGTAATGGATTATGCAGTTGAGTTTATTAAAAACATAGATACATATGTCAAAGGATTTGAAAGTTCAATTAATAAAACTTTTAATGATCCTAATATAGCTCAAACAATTATCCAATTTGAAAAAACCTTTGTTAATTCATTAAAAAGTTTTAGCAGCAAAGATTTTATAGAATTAATCGCATTTGCAGGAAAAACTGGGAGTACTTTATTAACGATACTAATGGGATTGATCTTTTGTCCCTATATCTTAATTGAAGCTGAAAAGTTAGCCGTTATTTTTGATCGTTTTATGTTATCATTTATAAGAAAAGAAAATTTAGATTTAATTCATGATTATGCTTACAAATCACATCAAATATTTGGTCAATTTATTTATGGTAAATTTATTGATTCAGTAATTATTGGATTAATTGCATTAGTTGGCTTTGGTCTAATGGGATTACCGTTCTTTCCATTATTAGCTTTTGTAATTTTTGTTACTAACATGATTCCATATTTTGGACCATTTATTGGAGGAATACCAGTAGTTTTCATTGTTCTATTAATAGAGGGGTTTATGCCAGCTTTGACTTGTGCACTGTTTATTTTTGCTTTACAGCAGTTTGATGGTTTGATTTTGGGGCCACGTATTTTAGGAGATAGTGTTGGGATTTCTCCATTTTGGATTATTTGTTCAATAACTGTATTTGGTAGTTTATTTGGATTTATTGGAATGTTTTTAGGAGTACCTTTAATTTGTGTAATGAGAATGTTCTTCAATGATTTTCTTAAATATCGTAAAAATAAAATTACTGATACAAAGTAGAAAAAATTGTGAAAAAATGTTTGTTTTTAGATAATTTTGGGAGTATTATAATGTTATAAAGGGTTGTTACTATTTAATTAGGCAAGACCATAAAAGAAAGCAGTTATGCGCTCTTTTAGGTCTTGTTTTAATATATTGGAAAAGAAAGGAGGATAATAAATAATGGTGATTGGAATATTTTGTAACAATTAAGAAATTTTAACTATAATGAATCTTTCATATTTATGGCTGATAGATGTTATAAATAGGAGGAAAAAATGAAGAAGATATTTGTGATATTATTGAGTATGAGTATGTTATGTTCAATGATTATGGTAAATGTTTCAGCAGCAGAAAAAGAACCACTTTTTATTGAAAAAGTGGAGAATACGGGAATGACATTAGGGGTAGAGAAAACGAGTTCAGATCAACAGCTGTTGCAAATATATAATAATATAAAGGATCAAGCACCAACATTATCTTCAGATGGCAATGAGATAATTTTACCAGCAATAGAGAATGACCAGTATGCTATTTCGTTATATGGGACAAGTAATAGCGCTGTTATTAGTAAAGATGGTCAAATAACTCAGCCGTTAGAAGATATGATGGTATATTTATATTATCAAGTAGAAAATAAGAATACAAAAGAAAGTCTACATATGGATGATCCAATTATAGTTAAAGTAAATGGTCAATATAATGATGGCCAAATTAATCGACCTGAAGTTTTACCAGGTATTCGTGAGTGGAAAGGAAATCAGGGATCTTTTAAATTTAATGGGAATGTTGTTTTAAAAGATGATTCATTAAAAGATGTTGGCTCTAAGATATTAACTTATATTGAAGAGGTGACACAATCAGATATTAAAATTGTTACTAAAGAGGTAGAATCAGGAGATATTTTATTTGAGATAGATAAGAGTTTATCAGTTGGTGATGAAGGTTATACTATTGATATTGATGATTATGTAACAGTAAAGGCGCCAAAAGAAAAAGGGTTATTATACGCTGGAGCAACTTTATCACAAATGTTGATGGATAACCCCAATATGCTTTTACCAAAGGGATTAATGAGAGATTATCCTCAATATCAAGTTAGATCAACAATGCTAGATGTTGCCAGATTTTATATGCCATTAGATTATTTAGAAGAAATTACTAAGTATGCTGCATTTTATAAATTAAATGAAATTCATGTACATATTAATGATGATGGTGGTGAACAATCAACAGCATTTAGAGTAGAAAGTAAAAAATATCCAGCAATTAACTCTGGGATTCCAAAGGAAGAAGTATATTCACAAGAAGATTATAAAAAGTATCAAAAGGAAGTTTATCAGTATGGTGTTGAAGTTGTAACAGAAATTGATACACCTGCACATTGTCATTCAATAAATTACGTTGATCCTTCAATTATGTTAGATGGAAGTCATATTGATTTATCAAATCCTGAAGCAATTGCTTTTATAAAATCATTATTTGATGAATTTTTAGATGGAGAAGATCCAGTCTTTCAAAATCAAAAGTTTAATATCGGAACAGACGAATATCCATCAGGTCATAATGAAGAAATGCGAGCATATATGGATGAATTGATAAAATATGTAAATTCAAAAAATGTTGAACCAAGATTATGGTCAGGATTAAATGTTGAGGGAAGCAGTTATGGAGGAAAAACTCCTGTATCAAATGAAGCAGTATTTCATTTTTGGGCAAGAAGCTTTGCTAATCTAAAACTGATGCTTGAAGGTGAATATCCAATGATCAATAATATTGATAGTTATTTATATATTGTTCCAGTTGCAGGATATCAAAATTATTTAAATATAAAAAATTTATATAATACTTGGGAAGCAGGGATGATTTCTAGTAATGAGATTGTTAGACCAGGTCATCCTTTAATGTTAGGTTCAGAAGCAGCTTTATGGAATGATATCAAAGTTGGAGCATCACAATTTGATATTTTTGATAGACATCGTGATCAAATCATGATCATGGCAGAAAAAAACTGGTATGGTGAAAAAACGGCAGGACAAACAGGTGAAGAATTTATGGAACGAGTTGAAAAATTTGGGCAATTTGCACCAAATGCTAACCCAGCTCGTTATATAAGATCAAATAATGAAGTAATTGCTAATTATGATTTTAAAGATGTAGAACAAGGAACTGTTAAAGATTTATCAGGAAATGGTTATGATGCAACAGTTACAAAGTTAAAATTAGATTCTAATCAAAATGCCTTATTATTAGATGGTAATGGTTTTGTTTCACTACCATTTGATTCGATTGGATATCCATATACAGTAGATTTTGAAATGATGATTTCTTCATCTACACCAGCTAATGATGTTATGTTTAGTGGTAAGGATGGGGTGATGTATTACAATTATGATAATACTGGTAAAATAGGTTATCAAAGAAAAGGCTATGTTTATCTATTTGATTATGACATTGTTGAAAATACGATGGTTAATTATCGCTTAACTTGTAGTAATACGGATTTACAATTATATATTGATAATGTTTTAGTTGGAAATGGCCAGTATTATAAAGTAAGTGCAAGTAAACAGGCTAGTAGCACTTTTGTTTTACCGGTTGAAAAAATCGGTTCTGGAATTAAGGGGTATTTAAAATCAATGGTGATTTATAATCAAGTTAAAACATCTTCAATTGTTCAATCATCAAATCTAGCATTAAATAAATCAGTAACAGTTAGTGGGGTTGAAGGTGGTTATAAAGAAGATGGAACATTAGTATATCCTCAATTTGATCCTCAGAATGCAACTGATGGTGATTATGGTAATAGAATCTCGCTTAACCGAGATGATAGTGCCTGGGTAGAAATTGATCTTGGCGAAGTTTGTTTATTAGAAAATATTACAATACATTTTAAAGAAAAACCAGGAGCTTATAAATTATATGTATCTAATGATCATGAAAATTGGCAATGTATTGATATTCAAGAAAATATCAGTGGGGGAACAAGTGGCATAGATGTATGCAAATTAAATCAGGCAACAAGAGCAAGATATGTAAAATATGAACAAACTAAGATGTTCCTTGCTACTTGGGCTAATGATGCATATTACTCAGGAAACTTTTCAGAATTCGAAGTATATGGCATTACAGAAACAGAGATCAATAATATTATTGTACTTGCAAATGAGGCATTAAATGAAGTTGTAGAAACAGAAGCAAATCGTGTTTTTAGAGAATTATTGAAAGATAATATTAATGAACTCAATTTGGCTTTGCAAGAAGGAACATATGATGAAGTGAAGTCATTGATTTCAATTATTAATCAACAAGTAGAACAACTATATAATGGTATTACAGATATTGAAAAAACAGATAAGGTAAGATTAAAAGAATTACTTCGTGAAAGTATTGATGATACTTTATATGATAGCAAAGCTTTAAACAATTATCTTTTAGCAAAACGAATAGGACAATCTATTTATAATGATATTTATGCATCACAAAGTAGAATCAACTTAGCAATTACTCAAATAGAAGAAGCTAAAAATCAATTGTATATAAAGAAATTTGCAGTTGTTAGTGCAAATGGATCTCCATATCAAGATCCTAAAACAGGCTATGTATATAATGCTGAATATGCTTTTGATTTTGATACATCAACAACATATTGGAAAGGCAGCTATCAAAAAGCTGGTGATTATGTTCAGGTTATGTTTAGAGAGCCAGTTTTATTAGAAACGGTTAGATTAATTTCTGATCGGGATATTTTAAAATATGGAGAGCTTCAAATAACAAAAGATGGTAAAACATTTGAAACATTACAAACATTGCAAGAAACTGGTGATCAAACAATTACCTTGTCAGAAGCAGTTAATGTATTAGGAATTAGGGTTTTAACTACACAAAACAATGATGCTGCATGGTGGCGTTTAAATGAGATTATTATTAATTCACAACCAGTCATTGATAAAAAAGTTTTAGAAAGTGAATTAATTCGAGAAATTGATCAAGGTCTTTATACTAGTGATAGTTATCAAAATTATTTAAATGTTAAACAACAGGCTCAAGGTATCTGTGATAAAGAAGAGTGTACGCAAAATGAGATAGATCAAGCTGTTGAACAGTTACGACAGGCATATTTATCATTAGAAGTTTTAGCAAATAAGTCTGAATTAGAAAAACTAGTAAATGAAGTTATTGAAAAAGATCTATATACTAAAGAAAGTTATGATATTTATCAACAAAATCTAAATCGGGCTAAAGAATTATTGTTACAAGATGAAATAGCACAAAGAGATGTTGATATTGTAACTTGGGATTTAAGAGAGTCAATTTTAAAATTAGAAAAAGTATTAGTAGATAAAAGCAGTCTTGAAGAAGTTATTAATAGAGCTTCAAATATTGAAGCTGATGGTTATACTGTTGAAAGTTATCAAAACTTACAGGCTAGTTTAACAACTGCTCAAGGTATTTTTGATAAAGAAAATGCTACTCAACAAGAAGTTGATCAGGCAATTAAGAATCTTAATGATGCAATTGATGCTCTTGA
>NZ_JBKTWO010000032.1:0-30222 GCF_047249845.1 Thomasclavelia sp. | reverse complement strand
TAACAGACAATGATAATATTATTGGTTACTTATGCATTTTATTTGCAGATGGCAAACCATCCTCTGAAATATTCAGTTTTATTAGTAAATTAGCTAAAACTATCGCATCTATTATTTGTCATAGCAAAACCGGTTATAATTATAATCGTTACGAATATTTTGCAATAATGAATTACTTATTTTCAAATGACAATATAAATAAACGTGATTTAGAAAAATTATTACCTGCTCAACCCAATACTTTTAGCAAAGATTATTGTATTATTACTACAAAAGTAGATTTTAAAAGTAACGAAATAGTGTATTTAAATCAACTTCATCAATATATTATTACTTTGCCAAATACATATTCTTATCTTCAAGATAACTGCTTATATATTTTAATTACTGGACTTAATGGAACTACAAAAAATAATATTATTAATAAAGTAAAAAGTTTAATTACAGCTGTAAATATTTATAAATTAAAGTTTGGAATCAGCTATATTTTTGACAATCTGTTAGATATTAATATTTATAAACATCAAGCATTAAAAGCCTATGATTTAAGTAAACAGCAATTTACTTTTTTTGAAGATATTGCTTTAGAATCATTCTTTACTACAAGCTCATACAAGATATATCTCCATCCACTTATTACAAAACTAAAACAAATTGATGAATCAACTAAGAATGATTATTATCATACTTTAAAATCGTATATTTGTAATTTTGGTGACTCTCATAAAACAATTGAACAATTGGCTATCCACCGCAATACACTACTTTATCGTTTAGAAAAGATCAAGGAACTTACCAATGTTGATTTACATGATGAGAAATTATGCACATTGCTGCTAATCAGTTTTTTTCTTGCTGAAAACAATTAAATCATTATCAGCATAAAGTTTGTTAATTTGTCTTAATATTTTGGTATAATACTATAAATGAGGTGATTAAATGAAAGAATGGGATTTAACAAAATTATATAAATCTTTTGAAGACCCTGATTTTATTAATGATTTTGAAAAAATCAGGACATTACAAAATCAAATGAATACTTATCGTAATAATAACGATGAACAATCGTTAGAATATTACTTAACTGATTTAATAATATTAAATCAATTAGTTGAAAAACTAGCTAATTATATTAGCTTAACTTTATCAGTTGATACTACTAATTCTATAGCTTTAAAATATAGTGATCAGTTAGATGAACTGTTAGCTTCTTTTGTTGAAGATGATATTTTAAATAAAAGATGGATTGCATCAATTAATTTAGATTCTATAGAATCTAAATTAATTAAAGAACATCTCTTCATTTTAAAAGAGATTCAGAATAATCAAAAATATACTTTAGATAAAACTAGTGAAAGTATTATTGCTCATATGCAAAATACAGGAAGTAATGCTTTTAGTAAATTAAAGGATCAATTAATTTCATCAATTGAAGTAACTATTGATAAAAAGGCCTATCCTTTAACTGAAGTTTTAAATATGGCTTACAGTAAAGATAAAGAAATCAGAAAAAAAGCATACAAAGCTGAAATTAAGAGTTATAAAGATAAAGAGCAGGCAATTGCTGCCTGTTTAAATGGAATTAAAGGTGAAGTATTATATACAACTAAATTAAGAGGGTATCAAAGCGAGCTTGAAAGAACATTAATCAATGCTCGAATGTCTAAAGAAACATTAGATACTTTATTATTAGTAATCAAAGAAAATCTTGATGTTTTTAGAAATTATTTAAAAATAAAGGCAAAAATTCTTGGTTATAACAATGGTTTACCATGGTATGAACTTTATGCTCCTGTTGTTGAAAATAACAGCACTTATTCATATGAAAAAGGCTGTGATTTCGTTGTTAAACAATTCAACACTTTTTCTAATCATTTAAGTCAATTTGCATTAAAAGCAATTAATAATAATTGGATCGATGTTTATCCTCATAGTGGAAAAGTTGGTGGAGCTTTTTGTTGTAATCTTCATAGTATTAAAGAAAGTCGTTTTTTATTAAATTATGGTAATAGTTTTTCTGATGTCATTACCATGGCACATGAATTAGGACATGGTTTTCATGGTGAGTGCTTAACTAGTGAATCCATCTTAAATAGTGATTATCCGATGCCAATTGCTGAAACAGCTTCTACTTTTTGTGAAACAATTGTTACTAAAGCTGCTTTACAAGATGCTGATGATAAAACTAAAATAGTCTTATTAGAAGATGAACTATCAGGTGCTACTCAAGTTATTGTTGATATTTATTCACGATATTTATTTGAAAAACGTTTCTTTGAAAAAAGAGAGAATGGCGCATTGTCTGTAGATGAAATAAAAACATTAATGCTTCAAGCCCAAAAAGATGCTTATGGTGATGGTTTAGATCATAAGTATTTACATCCATATATGTGGACTTGGAAACCTCACTATTATTATGCAGATTGTTCATATTACAACTTTCCTTATGCATTTGGGCTCTTGTTAGCTAAAGGTTTATATGCTCTTTATCAAAAAGAGGGTTCATCATTTAGCAATACGTATGAAAAACTACTTTCGTTAACCGGTAAAATGTCACTTGAAGATGTTTGTTTAAGTGTTAATATTGATTTAAAAAATAAAACTTTCTGGCAAGCATCAATTGATACCTTTAAAGAAGATATTAAACTATATGAACAATTATTAAAAGATGTTAAAACAGTTTAACTGCTTTAACATCTTTTTATTTATATAAAACTAAAAATACATCTAAATTATTTGTAACTAAAAAATTATTAATCATTGCTTTAGCAATTTCTAACGCTTCATTATAAGGAAAGCCATAAATACCTGACGAAATCAAAGGAAAAGCAATTGAATGACAATTATATTGTTTAGCCAACAACAAAGCATTATGATAAGCCTCAGCTAATAATTTAGCCTCATCATGTTTACCATCTTGATAGATTGGTCCAACTGCATGAATAATATATTTAGCCTTTAATTTATACCCACTAGTAATTATCGCTTGTCCAGTGGGACAATACCCATTATTATCACATTCTTTTTGCAATTCCTTGGCTCCAGCTTTTTTAAAAATCGCCCCACAAACTCCACCACCTACTCTTAACCTTGAATTTGCAGCGTTAACGATTGCATCAGTCTCCATATCAGTAATATCACCATAAATAATTTTAAATCCCATGATTTTCTTTACCCATTTTTATATTTAAATTTTTTATTTTCATACATTAATAAATCAGCCTGTTTTATTGCTTCTTGAATCGTTCCATCAAAGTCATTCATATCTATAACTCCATAACTAATTGAGAGATTAAAAGGATATTTATCAGAACATGAAATATTTTTTAATTTAAGATCGATTATTTTTAATTGTTCCATTAATAAAGAAATATTTCCTTTTTCAAATAATAAAAGAAACTCGTCACCGCCATAACGAATAAACTCTGCCTGATCTTTAAAAATAGTTTTCATAATTTCTGTTATTGCACAAATATATTGATCTCCTATCGTATGATTAAACTCATCATTAACATTTTTAAGATGATTGATATCAATAAAACAAATAATTCCCTTTTTTAACTCTTTATTCCATTGCTTAAATAATTGCATTGCATATCTGCGATTATAATAATGTGTGAGATCATCTTGATATGTATCCAAAAATAAACGTTTATCATTTTTATTCCATGATACTATTTCTTTTCTAATTTGTTGAGTTCTTTTTTTATATGAATCAATTTTAATAATATTAACTTCATAACGAATGACAAGTACAACAAATATATATGCAAAAATAGCAGATTTTAATGGCCATAGTTTTAAAAGAATATCATTAGATGTCAATGAAAATATTTCTAAACATAGAATCATATAAATATATATCACTAAAAATTGAATAGACAAAAAACAAATACTATTTGTTTTTAATTGATAATTCTTCAAATATTGTAATGAACCATAAGAATTTATCCGTGAATACTTTAAGAATAAAGCTGTAATAAGAAAACCAATTAATATCGGAAATTGTTTTATATTTGTAATAACCCCTATTCCTCCAGTATGTATTTTTGAATCAAAGTAAACCATTGGAACATTTAACAATATTGCAAATATTGTTCTTAAAAGCATATTGATAATAAGTCCATATATCCCACTGAAAAACCCTAAAAAAATGCTTAAAGACCAATCTGCATTAAAAATCAATCTTATTTCAAGAATTAAAAACAAAGAAAATACACTCCAGTTTACTGTTAACGGACTCTCTACAAGACTTAAAAAAATAAATAATAAATAGTTAACTATAAAAGTAATAAAATAATATTTTGACTTAATTTTAAATTCTAAATAATAAGCACAGTTAATAAATATCTCACGGTTATAAAATGAATAACATACTCCTGTTATTATGATTGACAGGAATTTTCCTAAAATATCATTCATTTTATACACACTCCTTTTTTTGTTGATACATTGCCATATCCGCTAATTTCAATAAATCATCTTTAAAGACATTAACTTCTCCATTATATATTGAAAAACCAAAACTAATAGAAGCTGGATAAGAAAAATTCATTTTACTTAACTTTAAATTAGTTATTTCAAGAATATCTTGAGCCATCTTTAAAGATATTTGTGGAAATAAAACCATGAATTCATCACCACCAATTCGGCTCAAAAGATCTTTTCCTGTCAATAATTCAGATAATACTTCTGAAACAGATTGTAAATAACGATCTCCTTCATCATGGCCAAATGAATCATTGACATATTTTAGATTATTTAAATCTATATATGCTAAAACAAATTTTTCATGATCTTCAATTAAAATGTCAAGATATCTCATAATATACTTTCTTGTATAAGTTCCTGTCAATTCATCAGTATAAGCCATTCTATGCTTTTTTAATTCATTTCTAATGATTTTATCTCTTTGTCTTTTTAAAATAAAATATTCCTGTTCAACATTTGCATTGATACATAAATGATAAGAGTGATGCAAAATTGCTAGAATTTCAAAATATAAAAGTAAAATACTACCAATTACAAATATAGATAAGATCGTATAATTTAACGGTAAGATCAATGTAATAATATCAACAAATATATAAATAACAGCAACATAACTAAAGTATACTAATTGTTTAAATCTTGTATTATCTTTTATTAATATCATAGATACATGATATATAAATTGCTTACGGTTCAATAAAAATATTATAATAAAACAAGCCATATATGCTAAAGGAATCAAAACACTATTAATTTCCATATTACGATCAATTTCATAAATACTAATATTTTTATATAACGAAACTATAGCATGTAAAAACATTATAATTGTAGTGACAGATATAAATGAAAAATTTGTGCTAAAATTAATTAATAATTTAGGCCTTTTTAGTAATATACACATCTCTACATAAGTTATCAGTAATAACAATAAAGCATAGATAAGAAATTGAACTTCTGGTATATTATACAACAAATACAAACAACTTTTTAAGATTGCAAATATACTAATAATTAATTTATTTTTACGCATTTTAACTAAATCCCTATTAAAACAACTAATAAAAAAAGAGTCACATAAAAAAATTATTATTATTGATAAAATAAATATAACAATCATATTAAATTCTCCTCCTTTTATATTACTGTTTTTGTTCTATCACGCAAAACATCACAACACTATCATAACATATATCAAAGTCTAATATATTATAAATTTAATTAAAATTAACTTATATTTTATTATAGATAGTATTCATAATAATTACAATGCATTATTAATTTGATATAGTGCTTTTAACCCGGTTAAAACCTTTAATAACATTTCTCCCCATGGTACAATAAAACTGTATAAATAAAGTAACATCTTAAATATTACAAAGGAGAAAAATATGGATGCTAAAAATGTTTTAATAAATTATCAAAACTTTGCAGTAATTGGAGTAACTAATAATCATGATAAATATGGTTATAAAATATTTCAAAGATTAAAACAATTAAATAAGACTATTTATGGAATATCTCCAATATATAAAGATATTGATGGAATAGCAACTTATTCTAGTTTAAGTGAGGTTAATAAAAAAATTGATGTTGCAGTATTTGTTGTTAATCCACAATTAGGTATTAAATATGTAAAGGAATGTCAAAAACTTAAAATAAATCATATATGGTTACAACCTGGAACTTATGATGACAAACTTATTTCAATTATAAAAGATGCAAGTATTACTTATTATCCTAATTGTATTTTAGTTGAAAGTCAGGATATATAGAGCTACTGTCTTAAGTTTACATAAAATTAATTTTAGCTGGCTATAATATATTTAGGAGGCAAAAAAAATGAGAACATTATATTACAATGGTGATATCCTAACGATGGAAAATAGCAACTTTGAGGCTATTTATGTTGAAAATGGCATTATAAAAAAATGTGGGGATTTAAAGCAACTAAAATATTCTATTTCTAATGATACAGAATTAATTGATTTACATGGTCAATGTTTAATGCCTGCATTTATTGATAGTCATAGTCATATTGCATCATTAGCTAAAACGTTAAATCTAGTTGATTTAAGCAATAGTACTAGTATTAAAGAAATTATTGAACGATTTAATAAATTTATCAACATAACTAAACCTAAAGAAAATAAATTATTAATTGGCTTTGGTTATGACCATAATTTTTTAAAAGAACAACGTCATCCTTTAGCTATAGATCTTGACCAAATTCCTTATCCTGTCATAATTTCCCATACCTCAGGACATATGGGAGTAATTAATCATAAAGCTATGGAACTATTTAAACTAGATAATAATGTTAGTGATCCAGAAGGTGGAAAATATGGCCGCGATAAAAATAATCAACTAAACGGCTATCTTGAAGAACGAGCATTTATTGAACTTGCTGCAAATAATGATACTAATGATGACTTAAAAAAACAACTTGTAGAGGCTTTAAAAATTTATGCTAGTTATGGTATTACTACAGTTCAAGAAGGTTTTATGAAAAAAGAAGAATTTGAATTATTGGATTCATTAGCAAAAGATAATAAACTTTATTTAGATATCGTTGGATATATTGATATACGAGATAATCAAAAACTATATCAAGATAACCCTGCATATCATCAATATCAAAATCATTTTAAATTAGGTGGTTATAAACTTTTTCTTGATGGTTCCCCCCAAGGTAAAACTGCCTGGATATCCAAACCCTATCTAGATAGTGGTGATTATTGTGGTTATCCTATTTATCAAGATAAAGAGGTAAAAGAATATGTTGACACTGCTTTACAAGAACAAGTTCAGCTTTTAACTCATTGCAATGGTGATATGGCTGCTAAACAATTATTAGATGTTTTTAAAGATAGAGCTACTAACACACGACCAGTTATGATTCATTGTCAAACATTGCGACCAGACCAATTACCACAGCTAAAAAAAATTGGAATGATACCAAGTTTCTTTGTTAATCATATTTATTATTGGGGAGATATCCATCTTAAAAATCTTGGCAAACGTGCTAATGAGATTTCATGTCTTCACAGTGCCCTAAAACAAGAACTTCCATATACGCTTCATCAAGATAGTCCAGTCATCCCTCCAAATATGCTTGAAAGTGTTTGGTGTGCATGTAAAAGAGAAACTAAAACTGGAATTATACTAGGTCAAGATGAACAAATTTCTGTTTATAATGCACTTAAAGGTGTTACTATTAATGCTGCTTATCAATATTTTGAGGAAAAGTATAAAGGTTCCATCAAAGAAGGCAAAATTGCAGACCTAATTATTTTAGATAAAAACCCTTGCAAGATTCCAATTGATGATATTTTAAAAATTAATATTTTAAAAACTATCAAAAATGGTAAAGTCGTATATACTAAGGATATTCAATAATTGAATATCCTTTTCTTGACAGAAATATATAATATTGTTACAATAATATAGTTCTAAATAGAACAAAAGGAGAAACATATGATAAAAGATCTTTTAGACAGCATTGCTATTACAAAAAAACTGTACGCTGTTTCATTAGAACCTGTATATAAACAATATGGTTTAACAAAAATGGAACTAGATATTATTTTATTTTTAGCTAATAATCCTGGTTATGATAGTGCAAAAGATATCATTGAACGACGCCTATTAACAAAATCTCATGTTTCTACAACCATTAAATCTTTAATAGAAAAAAAATATTTAAAATCAACTTATTTGCATAACAATAAAAAAACAGTGCATTTAGTATTACTAGATTCTTCAATTGAAATTGTCAAAGCTGGTCAACTAGCACAAAAAAAATTTATTGAAGCAATTTTTAAAGATTTTACTAAGAGCGATAAACAAATAATTATAAATAGTTTTTCTAAAATTTCACAAAATGCTAGTAATGCACTAAAGGAGGAGCAATAATGTTGTATAAATTTGTCATCTGTTTTATCGCTGGAATAGGAGCTGGCTTAGGAACTGGTTTTGCAGGGATGAGTGCTGCAGCAGTAATCAGTCCCATGTTAATAACTTTTTTAGATATGCCCGCTTATCAAGCTGTTGGAATCGCTCTTGCAAGTGATGTCTTAGCTAGTGCTGTAAGTGCTTATACATATGGGAAAAATAAAAACCTAGATATTAAAAATGGAGTTGTCATGATGATTACAGTTTTAGGATTTACACTAGTTGGCAGTTGGATCTCAAGTCTTATTCCAAGTAATGCAATGGGTGGTTTTTCTATTTTCATGACTTTACTTTTAGGAATTAAATTTATTGTTAGGCCAGTCATGACAACTAAAGAATCAATGGCTAATGTAAGTAAACAGAAAAGATTAATTCAATCAATTTTATGCGGTATTCTTATTGGATTTATTTGTGGTTTTGTCGGTGCTGGTGGCGGAATGATGATGCTTTTGATTCTTACTAGTGTTTTAGGTTATGAATTAAAAACAGCTGTAGGTACAAGTGTTTTTATTATGACATTTACAGCTTTAACTGGTGCTATTAGTCATTTTGCAATTGGTGGTGCTCCAGATTTTAGTAGTTTATTATTTTGTGTTTTATCTACTTTATTTTGGGCACAAATTGCTGCTAAATTCGCCAATAAAGCTAAACCAATTACTTTAAATCGTGCAACTGGAATTGTTTTAAGTATTTTAGGAATCATTATAATTGGTGTAAATTATTTCTAAGAAAAGATCATTCTTTTCTTTTTTTATAAAAATGCAACAAATCTCCCCACTTTAATTGACTTTTATAATCTGCTTTTATTATAATGGAACATACAAGACTTATTATAGGAGAATAAAATGGAGACAAAAAACAAGCGTAGTACCTTTTCAGGACAACTTGGTTATGTTATGGCAGTTGCAGGATCTGCTGTTGGTCTAGGAAATATTTGGCGCTTTCCATATCTAGCGGCTAAATATGGTGGTGGTACTTTTTTATTTACTTATTTTATCCTTGCAATTACTTTTGGTTTCGCACTATTAATTAGTGAGACTGCTTTAGGTAGAAAAACAAAAAAAAGCCCAATCGTTGCTTATAAACAACTAGGGGCCAAAAAACTTCAATTTGGAGGATGGTTAAATGCTATTATTCCAATGTTAATCGTTCCATATTATTGTGTTGTTGGGGGCTGGGTGTGTAAATACTTATTTGAATATCTTACAAATAATTCATCTAGTTTAGTGAATGATACATATTTTACTAGTTTTTCTTCTTCCCCAATGCAACCGGTTTTATGGTTACTAATATTTGCAATTTTAGTATTTGGAATTGTATTATTAGGAGTTGAAAAAGGAATTGAAAAGTGCAGTAAAGTATTGATGCCAACATTAGTAGTGATGGCTATCTTTATTGCTGGTTATGCATTATTAACTCCTGGAGCAATTGAGGGAGCTAAATATTATTTAATTCCTGATTTTTCAAGATTTTCGATTATGACGGTTGTAGCGGCAATGGGACAAATGTTTTATTCACTTTCGATTGGAATGGGTATTCTATTTACATATGGCTCATATATGAAAAAAGAAATTGATATGGAACGCTCAATTACTCAAGTAGAAATTATGGATACTCTAATTGCCTTTTTAGCCGGGTTAATGATTATACCTGCAGTATTTGCCTTTTCTGGTGGTAATCCAGATACCTTAAATGCTGGAGCGTCATTAATGTTTATTACTTTACCCAAAGTATTTAGTAGCATGGCATTTGGTAATATTATTGGTATTGTTTTCTTCTTATTAGTATTATTTGCTGCTTTAACTTCAGCTATTTCCTTAATGGAATGTTGTGTTTCAATTATTCAAGATCGTTTTAATCTATCAAGAAAAAAATGTTGTAGTATCATCTTAGCTGGAATATGTATTCTAGGAATTCCATGTTCACTAGGATTTGGATTATTAGATTTCATTACCCCACTTGGAATGAGTATTCTTGATTTCTTTGATTTTATGACAAATTCGATTATGATGCCAATTTCAGCAGCATGTACATGTTTATTAATCATAAAAGTAACTGGCTTTAAAACAGTTATCGATGAAGTAGAATACAGTTCTAAATTCAAACGCAAAAAAGCATATATTTTCTGCATGAAATATATTGTTGTACCAGGATTAATAATTATTTTAGTTAGTTCAATCCTTTCAACTCTAGGTGTTATTTCAATATAAAAAAACAAGTAACTTTTTTACTTGTTTTTTATTTTGTTATAAGCCACACATCCAAAGAAAAATATTATCACTCCAATTAATATATATAATGATAATAATGTAAGAGGTGTCATAGCAAAATCTCCTTTGTTTATATCTTACAAATCAATTTTTAATCCTACTGGACAATGATCACTACCCATAATATCTGTATAAATAAATGCATCTCTAATTGAATCTTTTAAACTATCAGATACGATAAAATAATCAATTCGCCAACCAGCATTATTTTTACGAGCATTAAAACGATATGACCACCATGAATAAATACCTTTTAGATCTGGATATAAATATCTAAATGTATCAATAAAACCACTTTCTAATAAAGTTGTCATTTTAGCTCGTTCTTCATCACTAAATCCCGCATTTTTTCGATTAGTTTTAGGATTTTTTAAATCAATTTCCTGGTGAGCAACATTAAGATCACCACATAAAATAACCGGTTTTCTCTCTTCAAGAGTCTTAAGATACTCTAAAAAAGCATCTTCCCAAACCATTCGATAATCAAGACGTTTTAGTTCATTTTGACTATTTGGTGTATAACAATTAACTAAATAAAAATTTTCATATTCTAAAGTAATAACACGTCCCTCTTGATCATGTTCTTCAATTCCAATTCCATAACTATAACTCAATGGCTCAATTTTTGAAAACACCAAAGTTCCGCTATATCCCTTCTTTTTAGCACTATTCATATAAGTAAAATAGCCATACTTCTCTAATTCAATTTGTCCTTCCTGCATTTTCGTTTCCTGAACACAAAAAATATCAGCCTGACTATTTATTAAAACATCATAAAAACCTTTAGTTATACATGCTCGAATTCCATTTACATTCCACGATAATAATTTCATTTAATTAACCTCACTACTCCATTATACATGAAAGCGTTTTTAGTTAGAAGTACTTTTTTCTAAAACAGAAAAATTTTTATCAATCTTTATCACTTATTAATATTTTTTAATAATTTGTTAATAATAATCATGGTGATAAAATTGAAAAAATATAAATACATTATTTTAAATGTCGTAATATCTTTAGGTATTGGTGCTGTAAGCGCACTTTGTACAATGAATTCAATGAATCTTTACCAAAAAATAAATCGTCCTAAGATAGCCCCACCAGGTTTTATTTTTCCTATTGTATGGTCTATTTTGTATATTTTAATAGGTCTTTCAAGTTATTTGATTCATCGTAGTAAAGATAATCATAAGGAATCTGCATTAATTCTCTACTATTTTCAATTAGTACTAAACTTTGTCTGGCCAATTACTTTTTTTAATTATCAAAACTTTCTCTTAGCCTTAGCAATTTTATTAGCCTTAAATATTTCTGTTATAACTTTAACTCGTCTATTCTATAAAATAAGACCAGTTGCTGCTTATTTATTACTTCCTTATTTAGGATGGATCTTATTTGCTCTATATTTAAATTTTTGGATCTTTTTACGAAATTAAAAAAGCTTTTCTATGAAAGCTTTTTTAATTATATTAATGCAAAATAAACAACAAAAATCAAGATTAAAACCCAGACAATCGGTTTAATCTGTTTAGCTCTACCAGACACAATACTAGTAAGACCATATACAATAAAACCAAACGCGATTCCATCAGATATTGAATATGCCAATATCATCATTATTACAGTAACAAAACCAGATGCTGCAAAAACAATATCATCCCATTCAATCCCACCTAATTGAGTAGCCATTGAAATTCCTACTGCCACTAAAGCCGGAGCAGTTACAGCGCTTGTTACAACACTTAATACTGGTGCAAAGAAAATAGCTAAAAAGAATAATATTGCAGTAGTACAAGCTGTTAATCCTGTACGCCCACCAGCTTCAACACCAGCTGTTGATTCAACAAAAGAAGTAACTGTAGAAGTTCCTAAAACACCTCCAATTACAGTACCAGTAGAATCAGCAACCAAAGCTTGTTCGATATTAGCTAATTCACCATTTTTATCAACTAAATTTGTCTTATTTGCAACTGAAATCAACGTTCCAGCAGTATCAAAGAAATCAACAAATAACAATGAAAATAACGCTACGATACAATCAGGATGAGAAAATAACTCTCCAAAACCATTCATAAAAATCCCAAACCCACTTGTATCTAAATCAACTGAAACAATTGCTGAAGGAACTTCTGGCATTCCCTTAATTCCAAATAAACCAAAGATAATTCCCACGATCGCAGTAACTACTAAACCATAAAATACAGCTGCGGGAATCTTTTTAGCCATTAAAACAATAGTAATTAATATTCCAAACAAAGCAAGTAAGACAACAGGATCTGTTAATTTTCCTAAAGCCACAAAAGTTGATTCACTACCAACTATGATTCCAGCATTTTTTAATCCAATAAAAGCAATAAAAAAACCTATTCCTGCTCCAATTGCTAATTTTAATTGCTGTGGAATCGCATTAATAATAGCCTTACGAATTCCTGTTACAGAAATAACTAAGAAAATTATTCCTGATACAACTACAGCTGCTAATGCTGCAGCTGGACTATAGCCCATATTAAAGACTAATGTATATGTAAATAACGCATTTACACCCATTCCTGGAGCTAAAGCAACAGGATAATTTGCAAACAATCCCATTATTAATGTTGCAATTCCTGATGATAAAGCAGTTGCTAAGAAAACACTATCATATGATAATCCTGTTTCTTGCAACATATTTGGATTTACTGCTAAAATATAAGCCATAGCTAAAAAGGTTGTAATTCCTGCAATAACTTCTGTTCTAACAGTTGTTCCTTTCTCTTTTAATTTAAAAATTTTTTCAAGCATTATTCTTTCTCCTTCTATAAATACTATATAATTATAGCTTAAATTGTATCCTTTTCAAGAAAAAAGTAATATTGTCTCAAGTAATATTAAGATAAAACAAAACCTCTTCTAATGCTCTAGTTTTTAACCGATAATATGTAGCTCGACTATAATAATCAACCCACCATTCATCTCCTCTTTGCTCAACAAACTCATTTGTAATAATCAATTGACTATCTGGACTTAAAGCTTTAATGATTATTTCAAAAGAAGAAATCAAACTTTTTAATTCATCTTTATCTTCAATCCTACTATTCAAACGTTCCGCAACTGATTTATTATAATGATTTTTAGTCTCCCTAATTATACTCGTACTAACTTGAGGATAATAATTCATATTCTCTAAACAATAAAGCTTTAATTTAGCTCGATGATATTGTTTAAATATATTTTCAACAGCTTCTTGCTTTTGTTTAAATGTTAAAGTATTTTTATTCATAAAAAAACCTCCTATTATCATATACAAATCAAATAAGAGATTTACTTTATTAAATTATAAAGTTTTCCATAATTTCAGTGATTTTTTCCTCATCCATTCCACAACTTACCAAATACTCTTTAGCACTACCATAATGACTTCTTAAATAATCAAGAAATTTCATCATCATTCGTGGTTCTGATTCTAAAAAAGCTCGATTTTTAGCATCAATCAACTTTTCTAATTCAGGAATAAGTTTCAAATTATTTTCATAAGATTCAGAATAATCTTTAACAATATCATACTCATGGCAACCTGCTAAATCTAATAATAAAGCCGCAATAACACCGGTTCTATCTTTACCAGCTGAACAATTAAACATAATAGCATCATATGGATGATCATAAAAAATTTCAAAAACTTCTTTAAACTGCTCTTTATTAGCTTCCAACATAAATATATAAAAACCTGCTAAATCTTGATAATTAGCTATCTCTTTTGGTAATACGTTTAAATCTTTTGCTTTCATTAGATTAACACTATAATACTTAACATCCCGATAACCAATCAATGAACTTGGCTGTTGTTCTACTTCAAAATCACTCCGTAGATCAATCTGTATTCTAATTCCATAATTATATAAATATTCTTTTTCATCATTGGTTAATTTTACAGGATTAGTTGAACGAATAAACTTATGACTTTTAGTATAATATCCAGCTTGAGTTTCATATCCTCCTAAATCTCGAATATTTGTCATACTTTCAACTTTCAATATTCTTTCTTCTCGACTTAATTGCATCATTTAAATATACCTCACTCGTTGAATTATATCATAACTGTATCAGATACACAATTTACTATTCTTCAAAAGGACGTACTCTTAATGTAACACCCAATTCATCAGCTATATTTTGACATTTCATAATCTTTTCCTCACCAATAATGTCAACTACTGTCAAAACAACATTTTTGACATATTGTTTAGCCTTTTTAGCAAAATCCAACATATAATCAAAAGAATCAATTCCATATCTTGCCCTTGTTAAATGATAATATTCTTCTTTAGTTGGAGCATTTAAACTAATTGAAACTGTATCAATCAAGCCTTTAAAATCCGGTGTAATATCTTTTTTTAAAGTAACTGATGATAAACCATTAGTATTTATTCTTATCGGTAAATCACTTCTTGTTTCTTTTAAATACTTAGCAACTTTCATTAAATCATCATGACGAGTCAAAGGTTCACCAAATCCGCAAAAAACCACTTCTTTAAAATCATTCAAATTATATTTTTTAAACTCTTCAATAATCATTTCTACTGTAGGTTCCTTTTTTAACCATAAGGAATTAGACTCCAACATTTCCTTAGTATTCCTTAAACAAAAAGTACAAGCACAACTACAACGATTAGTACTATTTACGTAACAGGTAACCCCCTTTAATTCATCTAACTCTTTAATATCAATATAACTATTTTTAAACACTGTATACAAAATAACCATTATTCTTCCTCCCTTATAGCTCTTTTAAAAATGGTTCAAAACATAAACCTAAATGATTATGAGCACCAATTTCCTGACTATAGCTAATACATTTAGATGCAAAATCAGCTGCCTCTTTTACACTTTGATAAAAATCATGACTTAATAAATACTTACCTGCAATTACTCCACTAATAACATCACCTGTACCACTACGATCCTCACCAATTCTTTTGACCTTAACAATTTGATAGTCCTTTTTTTCTTCATATACAAAATTAATTATTTCTTCATTAATACTGATCCCTGTAACAACAATCATTTTAGGCCCTTTTTTAGCTAACTGATCACACATTTTAAATAACTCCTCAAAACTTGGTATTTCATGAGGATAATCAAGATTTAAAAGAGCACATAATTCAGTTAAATTGGGTGTCATGATTGATGCATATGGTATTAATTCTCTCATCTTTTCCTGCATTTCAAATGTATATGTAGGATAGAGCATCCCATGATCACCCATTACAGGATCAATTAATACAAAAGTATTCTCTTGTTTGAAATTTTCAATAAAATCAATAACGATATCTATTTGTTTAGCAGAACCCAAAAAACCTGTTACTATACCATCAAACTCTAAATTAATATTTTTATATGTAGCAATATAATCATTCATTTTATCTGTATAATCATCAAAAAAATAACCAGGATGATAAGTATTGATTGATAAAATTGCAGTTGGAACAAATACACATTCAATTGCCATTGCAGAAATAATTGGTAATTGTACTGCAATTGAACAGCGACTATATCCCGTTACATCGTTTATTAAAGCAATTCTCTTTTGTCTCATAAACACTTCCCCTTTTCATTGTCATTAATTTTATCATATTTTTATTTAAATTAATCATGACAGTTTTAATTATTTTTATATGGACAATTAGTAGTAATATTTTGTATAATAAAGAAGAAAAAATAAAAAGGAGATACTATGAAAAAGATATTTAAAATTGCAATGGTTATGCTTCTGACTCTTACATTAGCAGGATGTGGCAGCAGTAATGATGAAGACAAAAAAGATACGGGTAGTAAAAACAATGATTTACTAAGCGGTAATCATCATGCTGTAATCGATGTTAAAGATTATGGAACAATTAAAGTTGAACTTAATGCTGATGAAGCTCCGATTACAGTTACTAACTTTGTTAAACTAGCAAAAGAAGGGTTCTATGATGGATTAACATTCCACCGTATTATTGATGGATTTATGATTCAAGGAGGAGACCCTGAAGGTAATGGTACAGGAGGATCAGACAAAACAATTAAAGGTGAATTTAGCGCTAATGAAGTTGATAATGTATTAAAACATACTCGTGGAGCAATCTCAATGGCACGTTCACAAGATTATGATAGTGCCAGTTCACAATTCTTTATCGTTCATCAAACTGCTGAATCATTAGATGGACAGTATGCCGTTTTTGGTTACGTATATGAAGGTATGGATGTTGTAGATAAAATTGCTACAAGTGTTCCAGTGACTGATAATAACGGTACAGTAGAAGCAGCAAACCAGCCAGTAATCAATTCAATTAAAATAACAGATTAGCTAATTTCTTTATGAAATTAGCTTTTTAAATATTATTTATTTTTTAGATAACCGTTTAATTGCTTTACTAAACAGATAAATAGTGATTGCAAATGCACTAAAATCAGCAATTGGTACAGCAATGAAGATACCATCTAATCCAATAATTGTAGATAAAAATAAAATCATTGGAATTAAAATAATTACCTGTCTTAATAAATTTAAAATACTAGCCACTTTAATTTTACCTATACATTGAAAATAATTAGCTGCCATAATTTGAGCACCTAATAAAGGTAAACAAATAAACCAAATCCTTATTGCTTTTGTTCCTAATCTTACTACTTCTGTTTCACTATTAAACATCCTGATAATAGTCTCTGGAAAAAGTTCTACTGCTAAAAAACCAATAGTTGCAATAATAGTTCCCCCAATAATTGCATATTTTAAAGTTTCTTTGACTCTAATATCTTTACCAGCACCAAAATTATAACTAATCAATGGCTGTTGCCCTTGCATTAACCCTGTTAAAGGCATTTGACATATCGTTTGGAAACTAGTAATAATACCAACAGCAGAAATAGCTATATCGCCACCATATCTACCCAATGTACTATTTAAAATAAAATTTAAAACACTATTAGCCATCTGCATTAAAAATGCCGGTATTCCTGTTTTAATAATATCTAAAGCATAACTTGCTTTTAACTTTAAATGATCTAAATCCAGTTTAATTAAAGAACGATTTGAACACAAATAACAAAGCTGCCAGATCATACTTAAAAACTGTCCCCCAATCGTAGCTATTGCTGCTCCCTGCATTCCCATATGTAATTGCATAATTAATATATAATCAAATAAAATATTAAATCCTGCCCCAATCAATTGTGAAACCATTGCATTTTTAGGATTCCCCTGGGCTCTTGAAAAATTATTTCCACACATTGCCACACATTGAAAAACTGCCCCAAATAACACAATTGATAAATAATCACTTGCATACGGCATTACTGTATCACTAGCACCCAATATTTGTAATATAGGATTAATAAAAATATTCCCAAAAATTGTAAGAAGCAATCCAAATATAACAGTTAAGACAACTGCATTACCTTGATAAATACTAGCTTTTTCTTTTTCTTTTTTTCCTAATGAAATACTAAAACGTGTCGCTCCACCAACACCAACCATCAGTGAAATTGCCATCAATACCAAGGTAATAGGATAGCTAATTGTAATTCCAGCTATTCCAATTGCTCCTAAGTTTGGAGCATTACCGATAAACATTCGATCGACCACATTATATATTGCATTAACTAGCATCCCAATTATCGCTGGAACACTAAATTCTACTAATAACGGCAGAATTCCTTTAGTTTCCATTCTTTCATCATTCACTAGTTTTACCTCCTTTTAAATTATCTTTTATAATATCTAACATTCTTCTTAATTCTATCTGTTCATTTTTAGATAAACCAGCAACTATATCCTTATCTTTTTTACTAAATATATTATCAACTAGTTTTTGTTTTTCTAATCCCTGCTTTGTTATAGCAATCAAATAATAACGTTTATCATTAGGAGATTGAATTCTCTTAACTAAATTTTTATTTACCATATTTTGTAAAAGCCTAGTTACTGCACTTTTATCTACTTGTAATTCTTTAATAATATCCTCTTGATAAATTTCAGGATTCCGTTTTAAAATCATTAAAATGGCCCCTTCATTACCCGTTAAATTATATTCTTTTAATCTTTGATTACTATCATGCCTATTTAGCGTTGCTAAATGATTAATAATCTTTCCCATTCGTTCCAAATTACCACCTCCAATAGTTGATGTATCAACTATTATACACTTATTAATTGATATGTCAACTATTGTAAAAAAATAGAAACAGCTTAGATTAAAAATCTAAACTGTTTCTAACTAATACGCTTTAGCAAAATATACAACTTTCTTTGCTGGTTTACCACAGATTGGACATACATCACCAAATGGCTCTTCATCTTCTTTAATACAGCGACTAGTCGCACTAGTATCCTCTTTGATCTTAACTTCACATGCTTCATCACCACACCACATCATCTTGACATATCCGCCTTTTGTTTCAATGATGTTTTTAAACTCATCATAGCTATTAGCCTCACGAATATTTTCATTACGATGTTTTAAAGCTTTTTGATACATTTCCTCATGAATCGTATCTAACAACTCTTTAACTGTAGTTTCAAGATTTTCATCCAATGAATATGTATCTTTAGTTCCATCATTTCTTTTAGCAATAACGCAAGCATCATTAGCAATATCTTTAGGTCCGATTTCAAGTCTTAATGGAATACCACGCATTTCTGCTTCCGAAAATTTCCATCCAGGTGATTTATCACCCGCATCAACTTTTACTCTAATTCCTGCTGCTTTTAATCTTTGTTCTAATTCATATGCTTTATCCAAAACACCTTCTTTTTGTTGCTGAATTGGAATAATCATAACTTGGATTGGAGCTACTCGTGGTGGTAAAATCAAACCATTATTATCACCATGAACCATAATAATTGCACCTAATAAACGAGTCGATACCCCCCAATAAGATTGATAAACATACTCGAATTTATTTCTTTAGATAAAAATTTCATATCAAAAGCTTGTGCAAAACCCTGTCCCAAATAGTGACTAGTTCCTGATTGTAAAGCTTTGCCATCATGCATCAAAGCCTCAATCGTATATGTGATTTCAGCTCCTGCAAATTTTTCTCGTTCTGTTTTACGACCTGTTACCATTGGAATCGCCAATAAATTTTTAGCTGTTTCTTCATAAATTTCCAGCATTTGTAACGTTTCTGCTCGAGCTTCTTCTTCACTAGCATGAACAGTATGTCCTTCTTGCCATAAAAACTCTGATCCCCTTAAAAATGGTCGTGTTGTTTTTTCCCAACGTACAACTGAACACCACTGATTATATAGCTTTGGTAAATCACGATAAGAATTAACAACTTTTGCATAATGTTCACAAAATAAGGTTTCTGAAGTTGGACGAATAATTAGATTTTCTTCTAAATCATCTAATCCACCTTTAGTTACAATTGCACATTCAGGTGCAAATCCTTCAACATGATCTGATTCTTTTTGTAATAATGATTGTGGAATTAGCATCGGCATATAAACATTTTCATGTCCTGTTTCTTTAAAACGCTTATCCATATATTGTTGGATTGCTTCCCACATTGCATAACTGTATGGTCGATAAATAATAAACCCCTTTACCCCACTATAATCCATCAATTCTGCTTTACGACATACATCTGTATACCACTGAGCAAAGTCATCTTCCATCGCACATATCGCATCATTTTTTTTATTATTTGCCATTATTTCTCCTCATTTCATTATAATCTTTGTATATTTTACTATTTATATTCACATTATTCAATAGAAATATATGTTTCTTTGTTTACTCTAGAAAGGACAATCTTATGATCGATTCGTTCTTTTAATTCACTTACATGTGAAATAATTCCAATTAATTTACCATCCTTTTGTATATCAATTAAACAATCAATTGCCTGATCAAGTGACTGACTATCCAAAGAGCCAAATCCTTCATCAATAAACAATGTATTAAGTTCTATTCCACCAGCAAAACTCTGAATCATCTTGGATAAACCCAAAGCTAGTGATAATGCCGCTTTAAATGATTCACCACCAGATAAAGTCTTAACATCTCTAAACATCCCACTTTCTAAATCTAAAACATCCAACTCCAATCCCTGTTTCCCCGAACCTTTAGAACGATTATCACGACGATATAATTGATACCTGCCTAACGACATTCTTTTTAATAAAATATTTGAATAAGCTAAAATATTTTCAAAATAAGCCGCTAATACATATCGTTCAAAAGAAATTCGGTATTCATTTTTACCAGTTGTCATTTCACTTAAATCTAGATACTGTTGATATATATCATAACTATCATTCAATTGTTTATCAATTTCATCAATATTATTGATTGTATTTATAGCTGTAATCAATTTAGCTTTTTGCTTATTTAATGAATCTTGTAATTTATCTAATTCTACTTTTAACTTATTAGCAGAGTCTTTTAAAATTGATATATCAACATATTTTATATCTGACAATTCATCTTTTAATTCATTAATTTGATTTTGTAGAGTTACAGTAGCAATTAAATAGTCATTATATTCTTTTTCCTTTTCATCAATCATATTGATTTGTGGTAATAAATCTATAAAAATTTTTTCATCATTAAATGATTCTTTAAGTTTATCAAGATAAATTTTTAATTTATCTTGATAATTATTTTGTTCTTCTATTAGCTGTTTAGATATTAATTCAACATTTGTTTCAATTTGAATTATTTTTTCTTTCAAATTACGATAATCATTTTCTATTTTAGTTATCAACGCTTCTAAATCCTTTAATTCTTTTTCATTATCAAAAATCTTTTGATCGATTTGTAACTCTGTTAATTGTTTTAAATACTCTAATGGTTTAATTTTCCCCATCAATTGATTTAATTGATCATTGTAATTATTAAGTTTGTGATTATAATCAGTTATTTCATTTTCAACTAACTCTAAATCTTTATGATGATTATCTAAAGTAGTCTTTAATTTATTCAAATAAATAATTTCATTATCCAGTTCTTTAGCCTGCTTAAGCAAGATATCCTCTTCAATATTAACAGACCCCAATACTTTAATAAAAACTTCTTTATCTAATTCTTCATTAATATTTAAACGTTTAGAATCATTTTCTAATTGAGTTTTTAAAATTGAAATTTCTTGTTGTTTCAATATTAAAGTTCTATAAAGATCATTACGCTGCTCACTATATTTATCAAATTCCTGTTTGGCTTTTTTTAAATCTTCCTGATAAATAATATCTTTATCTAAATTTGCTAAATGCGGATGTTTAAGAGAACCACATACTGGACAGGGCTGGTCATCCTTAAGATCCCTTGCTAATATTCCTGCCTGACTTAAGCGATAATGGTGTTCAATTAAATCATAATGATGTTTTTCTTTTAAATATATATCTTCTAATTTCTGATATTCATCCTTTAAATCATATCCCTGATCTTCTGCTAGCAGTAACTTATCATAATCTTCACTTAATTGATGTAATTCTAATTTATGACGATGCAGCTTTTGATATTCTTGGTTCACTAACTCATAATCACTTTTTAACTTGTCTAGTTTTGAAATACTACAACTATCACTATCAATCAATTTTTGATATTTATGTTGTTTATCTTCTAAACCAACTAATTTACTTTTAATTCTTTTTATTTGTTTAATTAAATTTGTTTGATTTATTAAATCTTTTTGATAATCTTTAAAAATTTGTTTTAATTCTTTATTCTTTTGTAATTGTAATAATAAATTATTTCTTTTATTTTGGTACTCATCTATTTTTAAATATTTAATTTTAATATTACTTAATTCTTGTTTTTCACAAGACAATGTCTCTTTGTTACGTTTATTTAATATTAATAATTTATCAATTTTATTTAAACTTTTTTTTACTTCTAAATAATCTTTTTGAATTTTTAAAGCTTTTTTTAATAAACAAATATTTTCTTTTAGACTGCAATAATATTCTTCATTATTTAAATAATTATCTAATTTAGCTTGAAGGTTATCTAATTGCTCAATTCTTTGATTATTTAAATTCGTAATATTTAATTGCTGATTAACCTGATTATATTTATTATACATATTTTGATAAACTAATTCGTCATTAGATAATTGAGTTTTCAGTTCATTCAAATATGATTGATAACTAAGTTCTTGATTATTTAAACCTAAACCAGCTTCTAATAAATTCCTTTGACTAAATAGCAGATCATATTTATTTCGGTATTCTTTAACCTTTTCTTTTAACTGTTCTTCTAAATAAACTAGATTATTAGTCTTAAATAAATTTCTTAAGACCTTTTCACGATCCTCACTACCTGCATAAATAAGTTTAGTAAATTCTCCTTGAGCAATCATTGCAATTTGCTTAAATTGTTTTTCATCAATACCTAGAATTTCTTTTATCTTAGAATTAACTTCTTTTACACCATCTACTATCTTACCGTTTGGTAAAGTTAATATTGCAGTTGGCATTTTAGGAGTCTTTCGTCCTTCAATAAGATATTTAGGAGAACGTTTTATTATGTAATGGTCATTATGTAATAAAAAATCCAATTCAACATATGTAGTAGTATTAATATCCGCACTATCACAACGAAATTGTTCGCTGCTTCTTTCACTACCACTAGAAACACCATACAAAGCAAAAGTTATCGCATCAAAAATCATCGTTTTACCAGAACCTGTTGGCCCAGTAATCAAAAATAAACCATCCTGTTTAAATTGTTCGAAATCTATTTTAATGGTATTGTGATATGGTCCAAATGCCGAAATAATAAGTGTATTAGGCACCATGATCATTTTCTCCTTTCATTATTTCAGCAATTATTTTTTTTGCTTGATCATTAATTGCTACTCCTTTCATCTTTCGGTAAAATTGTTCAAATAATTCTACTGAAGATAATTTTTCAAAACCTATATCTGCTTTAGTATTATTTTTTAATTGTAAATTAGTTAAATTAGGATATGTTATTTGTAATACATTGCCATATTTAGTTCGCAAATAATCAATTGCATTTGGAACTATCATTTTATCTAATAATTCAATTGCAATAAAATCATTATTATTACTCTCATAACTCTCCATTATCTCATTAAATAATCCTGATAGCTTAATTAAGTTTTGTTGAGGGTTTAATTTGACTAATTCAAATGTCACATGTTTATCAACAATTGTAACATCTACAATACTTTTTTCGTGTTTTATTTCATCAAAAGAATAATGCATCAAACTTCCACTATATCGAATTGTATCATGCAAAACCTTTTGTGGAGCATGAATATGCCCAAGAGCAACATAATCAAACTTTTTCACTAATGAAACATCAATCATCTCACTTCCCCCAACACTTAAAACAGATTCACTTTCACTACGAATAATATCTTGATCCCCACCAATAAATTGATGTGTTACTAAGACATTAACTTCATCATAATCAATCTTTTGTCTACTTAAATAACTTTTAAAAGCATCTTGATAACTAACAATACTATCATCATCATATAAATACCGCAAATAAGAAGGTTTAAAAAAAGGTAGTAAATAAAAATTAACTCCATCAATTACAATTGGCTTCATCTCTTTTTGCGGATAAGCTTCAATATACAGTCCCTCCTGCTTTAATAAACCACTTGCAAAACTTAAGCGTGTTGGACTATCATGATTTCCAGCAATCATTAAAACTTTTATTTGATGTTTTAAAATTAGTGAAGATAAAAAATCATTTAATACATCTATTGCTTCATTACTAGGAACACTGCGATCATATATATCACCTGCCATAATTAAAACATTTATTTTATTTTCAACTAAATACTTTGTTATTTGTGCTAATAAATCAGCCTGAATCTCCAATAAATTTTGTTGAAAAAGTAATTTTCCTAAATGAATATCACTAATATGAACAAATCTCATTATTTACCTCCATATTTTAATTAAATAGACTTCTTTTTCTAATTCATCTGACGCAAAATTTTTTCTTAATGCAGATGGAATCAATACCGTTTCAAGATACTCAGCTTTTAATTTTAAAATTGTCTTTTTAGAAGCTAAATTATCTGGTGAACATGTTATAATTAATTCATCAAAACCTAGCAATGCCGCTTCTTTTAATAGTAACTTTGTTGCCTGATATGCATAATGATGTCCCCGATATTTTAGCTCTATATTATAACCAATATGACCATCATAATAACGTTCCATACGTGTTCCTTCACGTAATATAATTTTTCCTACCTCTATTTCATCTACAACTATTAAAAAAATATAATATGGTTTCCATCCCTTAGGAAGATATGTATTTACATATTCCTGCTTAATTAATTTCATTTTAATCACCTTGAAATATTATAACATAAATATATTGAGGTTTTTAATAATCTTTAAATTTAATATTTGTAAAAAAAATAAGTTGCAGATTTAAAATCTGTAACTTATTTAAATATTAAAAGAGATAAGATCACTCATTGATTAACCCAATTATTTTATCAATAATATTTTCTATTGTATCATTATTTACAAGATGAATATCACATGCATTTAAATATAACTGGTGTCGTTGTTTCCTTAAATCGAACAGCCTTTCTGGTCCCTCTTTTAATAAAGGTCTAGTAGATGTTTCAACATCTATTAAAATATTATCAATCGGACGATCAATATAAATAATAATTCCATTTTGTTTTAAATAATCAATATTTAAATTATTTAAAACAACTCCACCACCTGTTGAAACAATATAACCATCTAATTTCGCAATATCTTTACAAGCTTCTGTTTCATTATTTCTAAAATAATCCTCACTAATTTCAAACATTTCTTGAATAGTTTGTTGATACTTCTCTACGATATACTCATCTGTATCAATAACAGGACGCTGTAATTTATCTGCTAATAATCTTGCTATTGTTGTTTTGCCACAACCCATAATCCCAATTAAAACAATATTTTTCATTTAAACTCCTTATGCATGACGATAGTTTCCTAATACTCTTAAAGTTAAACAATTTGTTTTTAATTGTTCTAATGCTAATCTTACATTATCATCATGTAAACTTCCCTCAAAATCTATATAGAAATAATACTGCCAGTGTTTATCTTTAAGCGGACGTGATTCAATTCGCGATAGATTTATCTGATGATCTTTAATTACTTTTAAAATTGAATAAAGTGCTCCTACTTTATGCTGCAATGTAAAAACTATACTAACTCGATCAGTTTTTTCATGATCCTCTAATTGCTTTCCAAATATAATAAAGCGAGTATTATTAGTTTCCTGATTATGAATATTTTCTTTTATTATTTCTAGATTGTATAAATCAGCAGCTATCTTTGATGCAATTGCAGCGAATTGTTTATTATTATTTTCACTTACAAATTTAGCTGCTGCTGCGGTGTTAGAAAAGCTTTGGGGTCTAATATTTGGAAATTGTTTAAGAAACTCAGATGATTGCTGAATCCCTTGTGGATGACTATATACATATTTAAGTTCTTTTAAACTAGCCCCTTTAAGTCCTAAAAGATGTTGTGTGATATTTACACTATGTTCACCAACAATATAAAAATCATAATCCCTCACTAAATCATAATTATCATTTATAGCACCAGTTGAAGAATTTTCTAATGGCACGATTCCATAATCTATCTCATTATTTTTTAATGCTTCATATACATCTTGAAAATGTTCATAGTTAACATTTTTAACATCTCCAAAATATTCAAGTAAAGCTTGATGGGCAAATGCTCCAGGCACCCCAGCATAACCAACTCTAATATCTTCAGTTTTTGGTTTAGCTAATTTATAAGTATCTTTTAATGGAATAAAAGTAGCCTGATAACTTTTACCCACATCCATTACATCTTGAATAAAATCACGAGCATATTCAACTAACTCTCTATCAATAACACGTTCTGCATTTTTTTCAATCACTGCTTTTTCGCGTTGTGGTTGAAATATCTCCATCTCATGAGCTAGTTTGTAAGTTATGACATCCTTGCTAACTTTCATTCTTTGTTCAAAAAGTTTAATTAAATGCTGATCGATTTCATCAATTTCTTTACGACATTGTTCTAAGTCTTTCATATTTACCTCACTAAGTCAAGAATCGTTAAAGCTGCTATGGCTTCTACTACAACTACTGCTCTAAAAACAATACATGGATCATGTCGTCCATGAACTTCTAAAGTTGTATTTAAGTGATTTTTTATATCAATTGTCTCTTGAAGTTTAGAAATAGATGGCGTTGGCTTAATTCCAACATTAAAAACAATTGGCATCCCATTACTAATCCCACCAGTAATACCACCATTATTATTAGTCTTTGTTTTTATATAATCACCATCATAATAATAACAATCATTAGCTTCACTTCCATACATCTCACTAATCTTATCGTTTCCAAAGGCCACTGATTTTACAGCTGGAATTGAAAATAACAAACTTGATAAATGACTTTCAATTGAATCAAAGAAAGGTTCCCCTAAACCTGGTTCTAATCCAATTACTGCGCATTCTACCTTACCACCTACTGAATCTTGATTCATTCTTGCATCATCAATAATCTCTATAAACTGTTCATAGATATCCCGATTTAAAACAGGATACATTTGATTAGCTAAATAAGCTAAAGTATCTTTAGAAAGACGCATATCAAAATACTCATCATAATTATCTCTAATACTTAAAATATGTCCACCAATATAGATACCTTTTTTTGCTAAAATTTGTTTTGCAATCGCTCCTGCAAAAACAATTGGTGCTGTTATCCGCCCAGAAAAATGGCCTCCACCTCTAACATCATTATAACCCTTATATTTAATAAAAGCCGGATAATCACTATGCCCTGGACGCATTTTCTCCTTCAAGAGTGAATAATCTTTTGAGTGCTGATCACTATTATAAATTATTCCACATAATGGTGCCCCTGTTGTAATATTATCTTGAAGACCACTCATTACTTCAACATTATCAGCCTCTTTTCTAGCTGTTGACATCTTGTTTTGTCCTGGAGCACGACGTTTCATCTCATTAGCCACTTCGTCCATATTAATTTTGATTCCACTAGGAAGATTGCCTAAAACAACACCAATAGCTTTACCATGTGATTCCCCAAAAATAGTAATTTCAATATTATTCTTCCATGTTGATGACATTAATAATTCCTCCTAATGATTGATAATCTTTCCAAAAGCCAGGATAAGATTTTTCGACACACTCCATATTGTCAATGATGACAGGCTGATTACATCTTGTTGCAGCAATCGCCAACATCATTGCAATTCGATGATCAGCAAAACTCGAACAATTTCCACCAATAAACTCATTTACCCCTCTAATTGTCATACTATCAGGTAATTCTATAACTGCTCCCCCTAACTCATTAATTTGTGATCTTGTTGCAATTATTCGATCACATTCTTTGATTCTTAACCGTTTTGCATTTATGACTTCACTTTTACCCTGAGCTAAAGCTAAAGCTACAGAAACAACAGGAATAACATCAGGACATTGACTTGCATCAACTTGAGTAGCTGATAAATTTTCACCAGTTACTTTTATCCCATCACTAACAACATTAATTTTAGCCCCCATTGCTTCTAAAATATTTAAAGTTACTTTATCTCCCTGTAATGAATCAAGATTTAAATCAGTTAAAATAACATCATTTCCAATTGCTCCTGCTACAAGATAAAAAGCGGCTTGTGAAAAATCAGCTTCTACTCGATAATCATGAGCTTGATATTCTTGATTACCCATCACAACAAAACTTTTATAATCATTATTTATGATCTTGATTCCATATTGATTTAGCATTTGTAATGTCAAATCAATATATCCTTTAGATTCTAAAGTTGAAGTTATCTCAATTATTGAATCCCCTTTTAATAACGGCAAAGCAAATAATAATCCTGTTATAAATTGCGATGAGATATTTCCAGGAATAATATAATGATCTGGTTTTAATTTTCCAATTACATATAAATCCAGCACATCTCTTTTATACATATATCCGATATTTTGACGCTCAAAAATCTCATAAAAAGTATCCAATGGCCTTTTACCTAAATTACCACGACCAACAAAATGGACTTTATTTTCTTCAACAATTGAAATTGGAACCATAAATCTAAGAGTTGACCCAGATTCCTCACAATCTATTTCACTATTTTGTTTTGTAAAGGTAGTTGTTCCATCAATAATTAAATAGTTTTCAAACTCTTTTATTTTCGTTCCTAAAGACTTCATTGCTTTAATAGTTGCTTGTATATCTTTTGAATATTCAATATTATCTATCCGGCTTACTCCTTTAGCCAAACTGGCACAAATAATAGCCCGATGAGCTAATGATTTTGAAGGGGGTACTTGGACTACCCCTTTTAATTTAGTTGGTGTTATTTTTACTGCTGTCATTTTAAACCCTATCCTTTATTTGAATTAATGAAAGATCACTTTGATAAACATAACTGCTTCCAATCTCATTTAATAATACTAATGATAACTTTTTATTAATATTTTTCTTATCAAGGCTAATAGCGCCTACTAAATCACTTGTCTTTACATTACTACAAGTGGGAAGATCATATTTAATACATATATCTTCAATTATATTACTAGTCGCTATTGGTGATAAACCCTTTTCTTCAGCTATTTTTGTCAACTGAACCATACCAATAGCCACTGCCTCTCCATGTGAATATTTTTGATATTGATAATATTGTTCAATTGCATGACCTAAAGTATGACCAAAATTTAATAATAAACGGTCTCCAAAATCAAATTGATCACGCTCTACTACATCACGTTTAATATCAACACAGCGATAAATAATCTCATCAATATCCTGATATAATTCATCAAAACCATGATAACTATTTATTTTATCAAATAATTCTTTATCTTTGATACAACCATATTTAATTACCTCTCCCATTCCGTCATTAATAAATCGTTTAGGTAAAGTTTTTAATGTTTCAGGATCAATTAAAACCATCTTAGGATGGTAAAAAGCACCTACAAGATTTTTACCTTCCGGCAAATCAACAGCTACTTTTCCTCCAACTGATGAATCAACCTGGGCCAATAATGATGTTGGTATTTGCACCAGCTTTACTCCCCTTAAATAAGTTGCTGCAACAAACCCAGCTAAATCACCAATTACCCCACCACCAAAAGCAATAATTAAATCAGTTCTTGTTAGTTTAAAATTCAGTAAAGCTTTATATAGCGATGGTAATATGTCAAACCGTTTAGATTGTTCACCATGAGGAACAATTACATGTTCTACTATAAACTCTTTTTTTAAGACATTAGTTAAAAGCTCTCCATAATAACCATATACTTGATCATCAGATATTATCATGATTTTGTTTCCCTGATAAATCTTCTTTATATATTTATCACTTTGAGCTAAAATCCCTTTTTCAATATAAATAGGATAACTATTATCCTCTAATGCAACTGTCATTTCCATCGCTATATTTCCTCCTAATTAATTATATTTTTTTACCAACAACCTCAGCAATCTTGCTGATTTGTTTCAATAA
>NZ_JBKTWO010000031.1:0-30349 GCF_047249845.1 Thomasclavelia sp. | reverse complement strand
CTTTATGGAAAAGGATAAGATTTACAGCAAGTATTATGATGAGGTTGTGCTTCTTCTGGAAACGGGACTTCGTATTTCTGAATTTTGTGGACTGACAACGCATATTGATATGCAGAACAGAACACTCAATATAGACCACCAGCTATTGAAAGATAGTGAAATCGGCTACTATGTTGAAACTCCAAAGACAAAAAACGGAAAACGTGAACTTCCATTATCCGAAAGAGCTTATCAAGCACTCCAACGAATATTAAAGAACAGAGGGAAAGCTCAACCGCTGATTGTCGGTGGTTACAGCAATTTCTTATTCTTGAACCGTGAGGGCTTGCCTAAAGTTGCTGGAAACTATGTAGGTATGTTAAGAGGACTGATTAAGAAATACAACAAGACACACAAAGACAAGTTGCCAAACATCACACCTCATTCATTAAGACACACTTATTGCACGAACATGGCAAATAAGGGAATGAACCCGAACACCCTGCAATATATCATGGGACACGCTAACATAACCATGACACTTGGCTATTATGCACACGGTACATATATCGGCATTTACCAACTTATGAAAAGATAATCAGAAATTTAGTAAGTTTTTTTTCTAAAAATAAATTTTTTGTGGTAAAATAGAGTATTGATAAGGAGATGTTAAAGATGGAAAATACAAGTACAATTGAAGAAGTTGAAAAAGTAATAAATAAACTTAGACCATATTTGAACCGTGATGGTGGTGATATTGAATTACTGGATTTTAAAGATGGAATCGTTTATGTTAAAATGCTTGGTGCTTGTGCTGGATGTGCAATGCTTGATGAAACACTTAAAGATGGTGTTGAACAAATTTTAATGGAAGAAGTACCAGGTGTTTTAGAGGTGAAAAATGTTTTAGAAGGTATGGAATTTTAAATTAAGATGATTTTGATATAAATTTGAGATAAAAATAAATAAATTTCATGTTAAAATATTAGTATCTGATAAATTACTTGCAATATTTGATTAGATATATTATTATGTATTTGTTGTTTTTTAGAATATTATTATTTAAATAAAGCAAACTATGTTTAGGTGATGATATGCAAAAAAATATTAGACAACAGAAAATGATTGCCAGTATCTTATTGGATATTGGTTTGGATGACGAATTAATAGAAGTTATGACGTCACTAACAAAAGAAGAAATACAAGAAATAAATAAAAAAGACTCTTATTAAGAACTACTAGATGAAGATCGATGATGTAGTGGCAACCCTATATTAAATTAGAAGGTGCCTAACTGAGCAAGTTTATACTTGAACAATGAGAGAAGGCTTCCTAACTATGTATGCTTTCTCTTTAGGAAGCTTTTTTATTTGTAGAAGGAGAAAGAAAAATGAAAGAAAAAGTATTATTTACCTCTGAATCAGTTTCAAAAGGGCATCCTGATAAAGTTTGTGATCAAATTAGTGATGCTATCCTTGATGCGTGCTTAAAAGAAGATCCTAATTCACGTGTGGCCTGTGAAGTTTTTGCTACTACTGATCTAGTAGTTATTGGTGGAGAAATCACAACTACTGCAGAAGTTAACTATGAGCAGGTAGCTCGAGATGTTTTAAAGGACATTGGATATGATGATAGCGATAAAGGAATCGATTATCGGACTTGCAAGGTTCAGGTAGTAATGGATTTACAGTCTCCTGATATTGCTTTAGGAACAAATGACGAAGTGGGTGGGGCAGGTGATCAAGGAATCATGTTTGGTTACGCCTGTAAAGAAACAAAAGGGTATATGCCTTTGCCGATTTCAATTGCTCATCATTTGGTTCGTTATGCAACTGAAAAAAAGGATACTGGAGAATTTAAGTCAGCCCGTCCTGATATGAAAGCTCAAGTAACGATTGATTATACCGAAAGTACTCCTAAAATTGATACTATTTTAATGTCGATTCAGCACGATCCTGATTTTGATGAAACTGAATTCAAACGTTATATTAAAGAAGAAATAATGGATGCAGTTGTAAGAAAATATAATTTAAACACTGATTATAAAGTGCTGATCAATCCAACTGGTCGCTTTGTTATTGGAGGACCGCATGGTGATACTGGCTTAACTGGGCGAAAGATTATTGTTGATACATATGGTGGGGCTGCTCGCCATGGTGGTGGGGCTTTTAGTGGAAAGGATCCATCCAAAGTTGACCGTTCAGCTGCCTATATGTTGCGTTATATTGCTAAAAATATTGTTGCGGCAAATCTTTGTGATAAATTAGAAATTCAGGTTTCTTATGCTATTGGAGTTAAAGAACCTACTTCAATTTTTATTGAGACGTATGGAACTGAACATGTTGACCATGATATAATCCTAAAAGCAATCAGAGATAACTTTGATTTAACTCCAGGAGGAATCATTAAAACGTTAGATTTACGTCAACCATTGTATCTAAAAACAGCTGCTTATGGACACTTTGGTCGTGGGGATAACAATCTTCCATGGGAAGAGTTAGATAAAGTAGAAATTCTAAAAAAATATTTATAGATAAAAATGCTCGATTTATTCGAGTGTTTTTTGTTTATGTTAAATTTAGGGAAATTTTATCAATAATTTGAGTGTTATTTTACAAATATATATTGTATAATATGTTTATACAAAGGAGGAATTCTTATGAAAATCTCAGTAAGAGGAAAAAACATTGAAATCACAGAGGCTATCGAAGCAAAGATTTCAGAAAAACTATCTAAATTAGATAAGTATTTCATCGTAAGTGACAATGTTGAAGCAAAAGTTTTATGTCGAGTTTATCCTTATGGACAAAAACTTGAAGTTACGATTCCTACTGAATATGTACTTTTAAGAGCAGAGGTCGTAGATGATGATCTATATAATGCTATGGATCTAGTTGTTGACAAATTAGAAGGACAAATCAGAAAGTACAAAACTAGACTAAGTCGTAAATCAAAAGATAATAAACTTGCGTTCAACCTATCTTCAATTGAAGATGTTGAATCTGAAGATGATGTATTGGTAAAGGTAAAAACTATTACTCCTAAACCAATGGATATGGAAGAAGCAATTATGCAAATGGAATTAATCGGCCATTCATTCTTCGTATATCGTGATGCTGAAAGTGATTCTATTAGTATTGTTTATCGCCGTAATGATGGTGATTATGGTTTAATTGAAACAGATGAATAATAATAAAAAGCCCTTTGGGGCTTTTTATTTTGAAGTGTGTCGGCATTGACATTTATCTAATTAATGAAAATTCAGTCACAGGTATTTCACAAATACTGAAGGGCTTAATGTAATGTTGTCATGAAGTAACAATCAAGAAAATTAATGAAATTGTAAGTGGATGGATAAATTATTTTAGAATAGGAAGTACGAAAGACATCATAGATAAATTTGGATAATAGCTAAGTATAAAATAAGAGTTATAATCCTTAAACAGTGAAAGAAACTAATGAAAATACATATAAGTTTACGGATGAACAAATATAATCAGTAGCGAATATAGGACTAGTACTTTATTAATAAACAAATGGAATTCTTATCAAATTCAGAAATATTAGCAATAAAAAAAGGAAATCGACAAAGTTTAGTCAATCCCTTAGGATACTATTTAAGATAGTTTGTAATAACATATAATGTAGTACCAGAATATACGGTACAATAGGAAGGACGATAGATAAATTCTATCTTTCTATCCTATTTAATATTGCAACCTTGATAATAGTTTTTAGTAACCATTAATTTGTCAATATCATTTAAAATTGTAACTTTTTTAACTGACCATAAAGGTGCAATTAAATCATCCACATTACCATCACCAGTAAGACGTTCAATAATAATATTATCAGGTAAATAACTTAGCTGCTCAGTTACTAGATCGATATAATCTTCACGAGAAAGCATTTCAAAATCATTATTTAAATAAAGTTGATATAATTTTGTGTTTTTAACTACATAGAGCATGTGGATTTTTAAAGCTTGAATATCCAATTTACCAATTTCTTTTACTGTCTGAAGCATCATTTCTTTTGTTTCAAACGGTAAACCATTAATAATATGTACACAGACATTAATTTTATGTTGACGTAATTTTTTTAAACCAATTAAAAATTCTTTGTATGTGTGGCCACGATTAATTATTTTCCCAGTTTCATCATGAATTGTTTGTAATCCTAACTCAATCCATAAATCACATTTAGAATTAAGTGTAGAGAGATACTGTAAAACATCATCCTCTAAACAATCTGGACGTGTAGCAATACTAATTGCAACAACGTCTTTTTTGTTTAAAAAAGGGTCAATACAGCTCTGGATCTTCTCTATAGAACCATATGTATTAGTATTAGCTTGAAAATAGGCAATATATTTACATCCAGGCCATTTATTTTGAAGAATTTTACTAATATCACTAAATTGTTGTTCGAGTGACTTTTTAACATTTCCAGCAAAATCTCCTGAACCACTATTGCTACAAAAAATACAACCTCCTATACCCTTACTACCATCTCGGTTAGGACATGTAAATCCAGCATTAAGACTAACCTTTGCAACTTTATTATGATACTTATTTTTTAAATAATAATTAAAAGTATGATAACGCTTGTTGTCGTTACTATATTTAAATAAACTCATTTTTATCACCGCAAATATTATAACACAAGGAGAAAAATATGGTATTACAACTTTCACATATTACAAAATTTTATAAATTTGGTAAACAAAAACAAATAGTCTTAAATGATCTTACAATAAATTTTCCACGCTCTGGATTAGTCATGATTGTAGGAAAAAGTGGTAGTGGTAAATCAACTTTATTAAATCTAGTTGCCGGAATTGAAAAACCTAATAGTGGTAAAATATTGATTGATGGACATGAATTGAATTATTCACAAATAGATTATTATCAACAAAGTTATATAAGTTATGTTTATCAATTTTATAATTTAATTGATTCTTTGACAGTTTATGAAAATTTAATTTTGTTACCAGAAATAAAAGGTAAAACTATATCTTTGAATTATTTACAAATGATTACGGAAAGGTTAAAGATAACTTCGTTATTAGAATGTTTTCCAAGTGAATTATCTGGTGGTCAGAAACAAAGGGTGGGATTGGCTAGAGCCTTTCTTTGTAATACCCCAATATTATTAGCTGATGAACCAACAGGAGCATTAAATAAATCATTAGCTAGTGAAGTAATGGAACTCTTGAGATTTTATGCAAAAAAGCATTTGGTTATTGTTATTTCTCATAATTATCAATTAGTAACAAAATACTCTAAAATGATTGTTGATCTAGATAGTCATCAAAATAATTATAACTTTAATCAGGAGACTGGATATCATAAATATTTATATCAACAAATGAGTAGACCACTAATTAAAATTAAATTTTATTTGAAACGGCAATTATTATATCAAAAAAAGAAAATCTTGATGATGTTTTGTTCTCAGATATTCACAATTACTGCTTTTGTATTACTTTTAAGTGGAATTAATGGGGGCTGGAATTATATTCAAACATCTTTAAATAGTGATCCGATTAAAGAAATAATTGAAGTTAGTAAAAAAGATTATAATGAAATGAACTTTACTAATGAAGAGATTAATAAATTGAAAAAAGATAGCTTAGTTACTTCTTTAAATTATAAACTGGATTTTAGATTTGGGATTTTCAAAACTGTTCAAGAAGCACAATTAGAAAGTTATCAAGTACATGAGAGTGATTATATAGAATATTTAAGTGGTAAGTTTCCAAGTCAAAATAACCAAATTATGATTAATCAAGAAACTGCTCAAAAATTTAATTTAGATATCAATGATAAAATTTATTTTATCATTGATAAAAATACCTATCATTTAAATGTAAGTGCGATTATAAATGATTATATAAATAATGGAACTAATATTTATTTTAGTAATAAATTTATTGATTCGGATTTAAAGGAAAGAATAATAGATAAAAGTACTTTGATCATAAAGAGTGAAGATTTTAAAAAGTTATCAAATAAATATAAACAGGATTATTTTATAGTTAATTTTCATCAAGATTATTTAGATAGTTATCAAACTTTATTTGAAATGGCATTAATAGTTGTAATTTGTTTTTTGATAGTTAGTTTTATTATTTCTTTGATTTTGATTTCAATAATTTTAAAAACAATCTTGATTGAGCGAAAAAGAGATATTTCTTTAATGTTATCAAATGGATTACCTTTAAATGAAGTAAGAAAGTTATTTAGTCAAGAAACTAGCTTGATTGGAAGTATAATAGGTTTTTTTGGTTCTATTTTAGCTGAATTAGTATTAAAAATTGTGAATGTGTTAAATATTAGTGATAAATTATTTAATCTGCCAAAGTTTTTTACTTTACCTAAACTTATGATCTCATCATATGATATATATCTAATTATGATTTTAGTTTATACAGGAGCATGTTTTGTAATTGGGGTTTTATCAAGTTTACAAATCAGTAAGATGAATACTAGTATCTTGTTAAAGGAGGATTAAAATGTTAGAGATAAAAAATCTATATAAACGATATGATGAAGTGATTATTGATAATTTATCAATAACTTTTCCGAGTTTTGGTATGATAGTAATATCAGGTGAATCGGGATGTGGGAAAACTACTTTATTAAATATTTTGGGTGGGATAGATCAAGATTATGAAGGGGAAATATTATTTGATCATCAAAATATCAAAACAATAAGACACTATTGTCGAAAACATATTGGTTTTATTTTTCAAAATTTTAATTTAATTAATTGGTTAAATGTTAGGCAAAATTATTTTTTGCCAAAGTTTTTTTGTCAAACTATATTCAAGAGAGAAATAGAGGATCGTGAAGAAAAACTAGACCTAATCGATGTTTTGAAAAAGAAAGTAAGTGTATTATCAGGCGGTCAAAAACAGCGAGTGGCAATATTGAGAGCGATGATTAAAAATGTTGATATTTTACTCTGTGATGAACCTACAGGTTCATTAGATGAAAATAATGCTAAAGTGATTTTTGATATTTTAAAAAAGGAAGCTAAGGAACGTTTAGTAATTGTGATTACACATGATAAAAGGTTAGCTTGTCAGTATGCTGATTATATATATTCTTTTCAAAATGGTAAATTAATTGGTAAATATCATGATATGAAAGATAATAACTTTTATTATCGTTTAAGAGAAAAAAATTCTCCTTTAACTCTTTTTAAGTTATCTTTGTTACAATATCGTGCCAATTTTGGGAGAAATATTAAAATTATCGCTGGTCTTGTGATGGCATTAGTATGTATAATGATCACTTTTACATTAAGTGGTTCCTTGCAGTATCAAATTCAAAAACAGCTTAATAATATTTTTCCTAATCAATTAGTATCATTACAAAGTGTTAGTAAAAAAATTTTGAATTATAAAGATTTATTAGATTTAAAAAATAATCAGGATATTACATATATATATGGAGAAATGAGAGATTTTGAATTTATTGGAATTTCTTTACAGAAAGACTATAATATTGATAAAACAATATATATTAGTGATATGACTAAAGAATTAAAGAATAATCAATTGGAAATAGGAAGAAATATTAAAAGTGATTATGAAGTCGTATTATCAAAAACAACAGCTATTCACTTAAAGAAGGATTACAAAAATCTTTTAAATCAGTATGTTTATGGTTATTATATACAAGGAGATAATGTTAAAAAAGTAAAGTTAAAAGTAGTTGGAATTAATGGAGAAAATACAATCTTTGATACTATTTATATTAATGAATTAGCAAATGTAAAACATGTAAGTGAATGTTTTAATGTTAATATTGATCAGATATATTTTTCGATTGGAATGATTAATATTGATAATAAAGTAAATGTAAATAATAGCTTAGATAAATTAAAAAAGAAATATTTTAATTTGGAATTTAAAGTTGCAGGAGAAAACATTAGTAATAAAATTAACGATTTTTTATTACAAACTCAACGTGTTTTGATATTATTTTCTTCTTTAGCAGTTGTTGCAGCTTGTTTTTTAATTGGAGAAGTATTATATTTGTCAGTAGTTCAAAAAACGAAAGATATTGGTATATTTAAGTGTTTAGGAGCAAGTAAATTACAACTTAGGTTATTAGTTTTATTTGAAAGTTTTATGTTGGTTAGCATTGCTTTTTTAGTTTCATATTTATCTTTTAGTCAATTAATTGATTTTATTAACAGGTTTGTTGAAGCTGGGTTACAGATAGATTTATCTCAATCGTTTATCCAGATAGATAATTTTCTATTAGGATCAATATATCTTGGGGCATTATTTTTCGGTATTATTAGTAGTTATTTTCCAGCATATTTTGCAAGTAATTTAGATCCTGTAAAAGCACTAAAGTATCAAAGATATTAAATAGTTAAATTTTGTTGCATCTAGTTAGTTTTATGATATAATATTTGAGTATCAAAAAAATCAATGAATAGGACTAGTAATAATTGACGTTTTTTATAGAGAGTCAGTGGTTGGTGGAAACTGATGAAACGAATTATGAACTCACCTAGGAGATGCAGCGGTGAATTAAGTAGTCGTTGTCGTTAACTGCGTTAAAGTTTTGAGGGCTTAGTCTTTTTGACTTTGAACTAAGGTGGTAACGCGATATTAGAGTCGTCCTTAGATGGAGGACTTTTTTTATTTTAAGGAGGAATTATAAAATGCCGTTTAATCACAGACAAATAGAGCCAAAATGGCAAAAATATTGGGATGAACATAAGACATTTAAAACAGATTGCTATGATGATAGCAAACCTAAATATTATTGTGTTGATATGTTCCCATATCCATCAGGTAATGGTCTTCATGTTGGACATCCTGAAGGATATACTGCAACAGATATTGTTTCAAGGATGAAAAGGATGCAAGGATACAATGTTTTACATCCGATGGGGTTTGATTCATTTGGCTTGCCAGCTGAACAGTTTGCAATTCAAACTGGACATCACCCTGCAGAATTTACGAAAAAAAATATTGAAGTATTTAAAGGACAAATTAAATCATTGGGATTTTCATATGACTGGGATCGTGAAATTGCAACTAGTGATCCTGAATACTATAAATGGACACAATGGATATTTACTAAATTATATGATGCAGGATTAGCTTATGTTGATGAAATTCCAGTTAATTGGTGTCCTGAGCTTAAGGCAGTTCTTGCAAATGAAGAAGTTATTGATGGTAAAAGTGAGCGTGGTGGATATCCTGTTATTCGTAAACCAATGCGCCAATGGGTTCTAAAAATTACTGAGTATGCTGAAAGATTATTAGAGGATCTTGATGATTTAGATTGGCCTGAAGCAACAAAACAAATGCAACGCAACTGGATTGGAAAGTCGGTTGGTGCAAATGTTGATTTTAAAATCGATGGAACTGATAAAATATTTACAGTATTTACAACTCGTTGTGATACTTTGTTTGGGGCAACTTATTGTGTTATGGCACCAGAGCATCCATATGTTGTAGAAATCACTACCCCTGAACAAAAAGAAGCAATCGAGGCTTATAAAAAAAGTTGTGCTAGTAAATCAGATTTGGAAAGAACAGAATTAAACAAGGATAAAACTGGGGTTTTCACAGGAGCATATGCTATTAATCCTGTTAATGGAAAGAAAATTCCGATTTGGATTTCTGATTATGTTTTAGCTAGTTATGGAACTGGTGCTATTATGGCGGTACCTGCTCATGATGAACGAGATTGGGAATTTGCTAAAAAGTTTGGAATCGATATTATTCCAGTATTAGAAGGTGGTAATATTGAAGAAGCTGCTTACACCGAAGATGGTTTACATATTAATTCTGATTGGTTAGATGGTCTAGGGAAACAAGAAGCTATTGATAAAATGATTGCCTGGTTAGAGGAAAATAAATGTGGTGAAAAGAAAATTTCTTATAAATTAAGAGATTGGTTGTTTTCACGTCAACGTTATTGGGGAGAACCAATTCCTATTGTACATATGGAAGATGGTACAATGAAGACTGTTCCTGTTGAAGAATTACCATTAGAACTTCCAGCTACTAAAAATTTCCAGCCGCATGATAGTGGTGAATCACCATTAGCAAATTGTGAAGATTGGCTTGAAGTAGAGATTGATGGTCAAAAAGGACGTCGGGAAACAAATACAATGCCTCAATGGGCAGGGTCATGTTGGTATTATATTCGTTATATTGATCCTCATAATAATGAAGCAATATGTGATCCGAAATTATTAGAAAAATGGTTACCAGTTGATTTATATGTAGGTGGTGCTGAACATGCGGTATTGCATCTCTTATATTCCCGTTTTTGGCATAAAGTATTATATGATGCTGGGGTGGTTAAATGTAAGGAACCATGGCAAAGATTATTTCATCAAGGTATGATTCTTGGCGATAATAATGAGAAAATGTCTAAATCACGAGGTAATGTTGTAAATCCTGATGATATAGTTGCATCGCATGGTGCTGATTCATTAAGATTATATGAAATGTTCATGGGACCATTAGAAGCAGCTCTTCCTTGGTCTACAAATGGATTAGATGGTTCACGTAAATGGCTGGATCGAGTATATCGCTTATTTATTGAACAAGATAAATTAAGTGATGAAAATGATCATAGTCTAGATCGTGTTTATCATCAGACTGTAAAAAAGGTAACTGATGATTTTGAAACTTTAGGTTTCAATACAGCTATTTCTCAAATGATGATTTTTATTAATGAATGTTATAAAGCGCCATCTGTATATAAAGAATATGCATTTAATTTTATTAAGATGCTTTCTTGTATTGCACCTCATATTTGTGAAGAAATGTGGCAGATGTTAGGTAATGAAAATACTCTTGCATATGAACCATGGCCTACATATGACGAAAATATGCTTGTAAGTGAAACTGTTGAAATGGGAGTTCAGGTAAATGGTAGACTTAGAGCTAAAATTCAGGTGGCTAAAGATGCAGATGATGAAGTGGTTAAGGAGATTGCTTTTGAACAGGAAAATGTTAAAGCTCATACTGAGGGTAAAAATATTGTAAAAGTAATAGTAGTTAAAAATAAGATTGTCAACATTGTGGTTAAATAGAAAACTACTATACGAAGGTAAAATTTTACAAAAAAATAATTTGTTAAAGGCGTTAGCTGTAAAGTTAACGTCTTTTTGTATTTAAAAGGAAGGAAAAATAGTACAAAAGGTTATTTATTAAAAGTAAATATTTTAATAATAGGGTCTAATTTATTTAAAAAAATTAATATTTTTATTGTTTATAATTAGTATTAAAAAATGTATTATATATGCTTATTAGCTATGTTAATGTGTTTAATATAGGTATTTGATATTGTAGTTATGAGAATTATAATATAAATATAATAAATTAAAATAAACTAATTATTTTAGAAAGGAGGGCAAAATGAGAAAACAGCAAATATTTATGATATTTATTCTAATTATAAGTATGATTAGTTTAAATGGTTGTTCAAAACAAGGTCTAAACGAGCACTTAGTAGAAAACAGTCAAGAAAATAATGAGAATATAAATGATAAGGAAAATATTATGAAAAGTAATGAAATGAAAATTAGAGTTAGTAGTGATTGGCATAAAGTGATTTTTTTGCTTAATAATAGTGAAGCATCAAAATCATTATATGAACAGCTGCCTTTAGATATTGTGGTAGAGAATTATGGGAGTAATGAAAAAATTTTTTATCCGCCACAAACTCTTGATATTCAAGATACACCTTTATTAAAAAGTGGTGGGGTAGGAACATTAGGTTATTTTGCTTTGTGGGATAATGTTGTAATGTATTTTGGGAGTTGTGAAGCTTATAATGGACTATATGTACTTGGCGAAGCAATTACGGGCGGTGAGAATATTGAAAATTTATCAGGATTTATACATATTGAAAAGATAGAGACATAGAAATAAGCAGAATTTTATAGTAGAATGTGACGTTTGTATTGATATTAAGTGTATTGTATAAGCGGATACATAGTTTTGTGTCGCTGTTTTTAAAGAAGATTAAAAACTTTTATTAATCATTTGTATGTGTTTGGATATATTGTTGCATATTACTGCTTTATTACAAAGATGCTTGAAAAGTTGAACTGAGGGGACGGTTTAAGCTAGTTATTGATAAACTAAGAAAAAGGAGATAAAAATGTTTTATTGATTTATCGAGGTGGATCAATTAAGAAAAATGGTATATATGATGATGTTATTGAAATTTTAAAAGAATGTCATAAGTCAATATTTGAAGATGGAGGGGTAATGCCTAATCCGACAGTTGAAAAACTTTATGAAGGATGTCAGATAGCAAGGGAAAATAATATTGATTTAATTTTAGCTGTAGGCGGGTGGATCTGTTTGTGATTATGCTAAAGCGGTATCGGTATCCACACATTGTAAAGAAGATCTATGGAATAAATATTATTTGAGAATGGAAGATGTTGATAATGAGATTATTCCTGTAGGCTGTATCTTAACTATGGTTGGAACTGGTTCAGAAATGAATGGTGGTTATAAAGAATTAACTTATCAGGAAATTGTTGAAATTCTTAAAGAAAGCATGTATTAATTTTTGAAAGCTCTTGATTTTACTATATTATAATTAAGAGTTTTTATTTTATATGATGTTTTTGTCAGACTATCTTTTTTGGTGATTTAGAAAAATTATTATAGATAAATATTGGTTATAGAAAAAGCAGCAAAACTATTAAAATTAGATTTGCTGCTTTAATAATTATTATATAGTGATGATACATTTACGAGGACATTTTTCTTTACAAATACCACAATTAGTACATTTTGAATAGTCGATTCGCGCTAATGAATTTTCAATTATGATTGCATTATTAGGACAATTACGAGCACATAGACCACAACCAATACAGCTTACTGTACAACTCTTTCGCGCTCGTAATGCAGGCTCTTTAGAATTACACTTAACTAAAGCTTGATTTTGCATAGGAATTAAAGTGATGACATTATTAGGACAGATTTTTACACATTTCCCACAACCTTGGCATAAATCATTATTAACTACTGCTACTCCATCAATAATTGAAATTGCTCCATACTCACATTCACTAATACAACTACCATATCCCATACAGCCATGACTACATTTTTTATCTCCACCGCCAGGAACGATTGCTGCATTGTTACAATCCTTAATACCATGGTATAAATATTGTATTGTTGCATTTTTACAAGTCCCACCGCAACGAATAAAGGCTACCATTTTTATTGTTTCTTCGCTTTCGACTCCCATGATTTTTGCAATAGCATCAGCAACGCTCTTCCCTCCTACAGGGCACTGATTTACTTTTGCTTCACCTATAATAATGGCTTTGGCTAGTCCATCACATCCAGGATAACCACAGCCACCGCAATTATTACCAGGCAATTCTTCACGAATTTGAACTTCTTTTTCATTAACTGATACAGAAAATTTTTCACTTGCAATTGTAAGAACAATTCCAATAATAAGACCAATTGTTCCAACAACTGCAGCGGCAATTATAATTTCATTCATTCTGTTACCCCTTTCTATATTAATCCTGCAAAACCAATAAATGCAATAGCCATTAATCCCGCAGTAATAAGAATTATAGGGGAACCTTGAAACGAAATAGGAATATCATTATTGGCAATCTTTTCTCTAATTCCTGCCATAATTACAATTGCAATAGTAAAACCTAAAGCAGTTCCAAAGCAGCATACAAGACTTGTTAAAACATCATAGTTATTTTGAACGTTTGTAATAGCCACGCCTAAAACAGCACAATTAGTAGTAATTAGAGGAAGATAAACTCCTAGAGAACTATATAATCCAGAACTATATTTTTTTAAAAACATCTCAACTAATTGAACAAGTGCCGCAATTACAAGGATAAAAGTAACGGTATTTAAATATTCCAACTTAAAAATTACTAGTATTTTATAAAGAAGACTTGTTGCAATTGAGGCAATTGACATTACAAAGATAACGGCTCCTCCCATTCCTACAGCAGTTTCAATTTTTTTAGAAACCCCAAGAAAAGGACATAATCCTAGAAATTGGCTCAATACAACATTATTTACTAAAGCAACACTAATTAATAATAATATCATGCCTGTCATCTATTTTTCCTCCCTTAGATTACATAATGTTTCTTTATTAAAACTGTGACAATGAAGACAATCATGATTGCAGTCATTATTTTTTTTATGATTAGAAGCACTTGGTAATTTTAAACGATTTTGAATAGCGGTTAGCCCTGCTAGAACAAAGAATGCACCAGGAGCCATAACAAAGATCGTAGCTGGTTCTAATTGTGTGAAGAAACTGTATATTTTAGTACCTACCAGTTCTTTAAATAATGGTGCAAACTCAATTCCAAAAAAAGTGCCACTTCCTAGTATTTCTCTAACTAAACCAATACAAGTCAACGCTAAAGTAAATCCTAATCCCATTCCAATTCCATCGAAAAGCGAAAGAATACAGTTATGTTTAGAAGCATAGGCTTCAGCTCTGCCTAAAATAATACAATTAACAACGATTAATGGAATATATATACCTAATGTATCATATAAAGATGGTAAATATGCTTGCAATAATAGTTGAACAATTGTAACCATAGAAGCAACAATAACTATATATGAAGGGATACGCATTCTTTCAGGAATGATTTTCCTTAATGATGAGATAATAAAATTAGATGCAATTAAAACAACAGTAGTAGTAAGTCCCATTCCCAAACCATTGATTGAAGAAGTTGTTACAGCTAAAGTAGGACACATTCCTAACATTAAAATCAAAGTCGGATTCTCTTTGATAATTCCATTATAAAGACGTTCAACATATTTATTCATGAGAAACCTCCTCTATTTGTTGGTTGATAGCTAAAGCACTATTTATCGCATTATTAAAGGCTGATGAAGTGATTGTTGCTCCACTAAGTGCATCAATTTCTTGATCATTTTGTTTTCCTGTTTTAGTAATGGTAAATTTTTTACTTTTTTTATTATAATATTGTTTTTTGAAATTATCATTTTTAGCGTTCATACCTAAACCAACAGTTTCATTGATTGTAAGAACTTCAATTCCAGTAATTTGGTTTTTGAGGTCAATTCCCACAACTAAGGTGATATCTCCACCATAACCATCTTTACTTGTTACTTTGATTACATGACCAATTAATTTTTCATTTTTGTTTGAAACTGCTAAAATTTCTTCAATAACAATTCCGTTTTCACCAAAATCATAATTATTATCTTTTATGGTTTTAGGGAAGTTTTTAACAATTTTATTTAGTTTTTTATTAGTTTTAAAAGATTCTCCTTTTTTAAAAACACTTTGATATGATTCTTGAATTACTTTCTCATTTTGTATAGCAATAGGCTCTTTAGTCAGATAATTAACAAATGCTAATGATAATCCAGCTATTAATGTGATGAGAACAAAGATGATAATATCTTTAAAAAGATGTTTTTTCATTTTTGTTTACCCCCATTATTTTTTATATTTGGAATAGTAATTTTTTCTATTAGAGGAACTAATAAATTGGTGATAATAATTGCAAATGACATACCTTCAGGAGTACTGCCATATAATCTGAATACTGCAGCTAAAATACCAATAATTAACCCATATACTAATTTACCATTTGGAGTAATAGGACTAGTTACATAATCAGTAGCCATAAAGAAAGCACCTATCATTAAACCGCCGCCACATAGCTGTGTTAACAAATAATTAGAATTAAAATTACCACTAATAAAAATAATAATACTAAATGAAGCAAGGATAGTTAATGGAATTTTAGGACTAATTACTTTTTTATAAATAAGATAACTAGCACCAATTAATATTGCTATCACTGATGTTTCCCCGATTGTTCCACTAGTATTTCCAATCAGCATATCAAGTAAATTCACGCTTTGATTGTTCCTTAACATTGCAAGTGGTGTTGCGCTACTTGTAGCATCGATACTAACAAATGAATTCATTTTTCCTGCAAATGATATTAGTAAAAAGCATCTAGCAGCTAAGGCAGGATTCATAAAATTTTGCCCGAGTCCACCAAATAATTGTTTAACAACAATGATTGCAAAAATACTTCCTAAAGCTACCATCCATAATGGCATTGAGCTAGATAAAGATAATGCTAATAATAAACCAGTGATAATAGCAGAACCATCATTTATTGTAATTGGCAGTTTCATTAAACGTTGATACAAATATTCACTTAACACTGCAGTAATGATAGCTATCATAATTACTAACAAAGCATCAATACCAAATTGATAAATCCCAAAAAAAGTTGCTGGGAGTAATGCAATAATTACATCATACATAATATTTTTAGTTGTAATAGAACTACGGATATGGGGAGCGGTTGAAACATTAAATAAATTATCCATTATTTTACTCCTTTCTTACGCTCATCATTGATTGCTTTTTTTATTCGCTTAAATGATTGCGTCATATTTCGTTTAGCTGGACAAGTGTATGTACAACAGCCACACTCCATACAATCCATTCCATGAACTTTTAAAAAATTTTCTTTATCACTATTTCTTGCATAACGATATAAAAGTTGAGGGATCAAACCAATAGGACAGACACTAACACATTTACCACAATGAATACAAGGTGATGGAGCATTTTTAGAGACTTCATCTTTACTTAAGCAGAGAAGGGTTGAAGATGTTTTAGAAACAGGAATATCTAGATTAAATAAAGCAGTTCCCATCATTGGTCCACCAGAGATGATTTTTTGAGGAGGGGTTTTAAAACCGCCACATGCATCAACAAGCGTCTGGTATTTTGTTCCTAACCGAACTTTGAAATTATGGGGTTTATTAATAGCGTCACCAGTAACGGTAACAACTTTTTCAATCAAAGGGATATTATATGCAACAGCTTCATATATAGCAATGATTGAAGCTACATTACTAACTATACAACCTACGTCAGCTGGCAGCATTTTACTTGTAATAGTTTGTTTAGTTAAAACTTTGATCAATACCCGTTCACTTCCTTGGGGATACTTGGTTTTTAGAGATGCTATTTCAATCTTTTGTTCATTTTGAATTTCTTTTTTTATATGTTTTAAAGCTTCGGGTTTATTATCTTCGATAGCAATAATTGCTTTAGCATTTTTAAATAGTTGAAGTTGAATTTTGATACCAGCAATTAGTTTATCTGTTTCTTCGAGCATTAAGCGATAATCAGAAGTTAAGTAGGGCTCACACTCAGCTCCATTAATAATTACATACTTGATTGAATCATCGTCTCTTGGGGTATTTTTTACAGCACTGGGGAAACCAGCACCCCCTAAACCAACGATTCCTGCATGAGCAATGAGCTGACGAATCTGGTCATTTGTATAATTTTGGTAATCATTAATTTTATTATATTCAACAATTGTTTGATATTGATGATCATTATTTATCACGATACAATCAACATAAAAACCAGTTGGTCCAAGACGAGATTCGATTGATTTTACAGTTCCTGAAACAGAACTTGTCACATTAGCAGAAATCAATCCATTACCATTTGCAATAATCTGTCCAACTAAAACTTTTTCCCCTTTAGTGACGACAGGTTTGGCTGGGGCCCCAATGTGTTGAGATAAGGGGAAAATTAATTCATCACCAGGTAAAATAGTTTCAATAGGGCAATTAGCAGTAATGAATTTGTTGTCATTAGGGTGGATACCACCTTTAAAACTAAATTTTTTCATTTTATAATAACTCCTTTTTGAGGTATATAATCTAATTATAATATTTTTCATCAAAATATGAAATAGAAAAACACTGAAATAAGCAAGTAAAAAAGCAATAGCTGATGCTATTGCTTAAACATGAAACTGAGTTTCACTTAAACGAAGATTATATCCTTGTTGATGTTTACAAACTGGACAAACAGTTATTGCTTCATTTCCCTCGTAAATAAAACCACAATTTAAGCACATCCATTTAATATTACTGTTTTCTTTAAATAATCGACCACTAGTTATCAAATCATGATATTTTTTAAATCTTTCATGATGATAATTTTCTATTTCACAGATCATAAAAAATGTTGTAGCTATCTCCATATATCCTTCTTCTTTAGCTTCTTCACCAAATTGTCGATAAATTGATGTTGCTTCATCATACTCATGTTTAGCTGCAGCTTCTAATAAAGAGGCTAAGTCTTGTCCTAAATCTACAGGATAGTTAGCCATCATTGAGACATTTTCATCTTTAAAAACATCTTTTAAATAATTGTAAAATATGACTGCATGCTCTTTTTCTTGGTTAGCAGTAAAATAAAACATATCTTGCAAAATAGCTAGACCATTTTTTCCAGCTACTTTAGCAGCCATTTCATAACGCATGCGAGCTTGGCATTCACCTGCAAAAGCTCTAAGTAAATTTGTTTTTGTTTTTGCATCCATATAAGTTACCTCCGCTTTTATTTTTAACAAAATAAAAGAAGATTAAACTTAATCTTCTCAATTTGACCAATATCTTTATGAATTGTTATTATAAAAGCTTCATTAATTAATATTATCTTTATTCATACCAGTTAATTCCATATATTCATTTTTAACGCTTTCTAATAATTTCATAAATGTCCAATTCACATTTACTTTAGTTACAATTGCCTTTAAAGGAATAAAAGGAATATTTGCTTCTTTAAAGATTTTTAATAAAATATCGATTTGTTTATCTTCAAAACCTGCCATTACAATCATATCATCTTGAGGAATTGTAGTTAAAGCTTCAGTTCCTCTTTCAAAACCCTCAGCACCTAAAATATATCCAAGAGGATTCATTAAATCACTAGATTTAACAATAATTATTTCAACATTTAATTTTTCTAAAATAGAGATAATCGCTTTACCTGCTTCGCTTTTATCAATATTATATAATAGTACAGTTTCTTGCATAAATTTGCCTCACTTTCGTCTAATAGATTACCATATTTGTTTTAATCAATCAACTATCATGCTTGATATTTATTATGGTATAATCATAGATGGGTGATGATAATGGAATATTATTTAGATGAAGTAATTAATGAGATAAGTAATGATAAAACATTGATAATAGAAGTGATTGGCTATGATGAGTTCGTTTTAAAATATCATGATATGTATCATGGTATAAATATGCAACATCATTTAAATGATGTAAAGCATTGCCGTGTTGATTTGTATTATGATGGTTATAATGGAATAATGGGTGTTTTAGATAAAAAGTTGTTAAAGAATTATCATAGTTTTGGATTTTGTTTAAATGATAATAAACTGATCTTAATAGATGATGAAAATATTGTGAGAGGATTGATCGAGCAGATCAAACCAGAATATTATAATAAGCATATTAGTTTAAGTTGTTTTTTACATTATTTAATTGTTAAAATCATTGAAAATGATGGTTTGTATCTACAGAAATATTTACAAAAATTAGAATTGATTGAAGACCAAATAGATTCTAATTTTAATGAAAAAATTAGTAAGTCTATAATGTCGATTAGGAAAAATTTATTATCAATTAGTTCATATTACAGCCAATTAGGCGATATGGTCGATGTATTTTGTGATAATGAATCAGATTTTTTAAATACCTATGAGTGCCATTTGTTTAATATGCTAGCAAGACGAATTGATCGTTTAGAACGACAAATAGCTGCTTTACGAGATTATTCAATGCAAGTAAGGGAAATGTATCAAAATAAGATAGATATGCATCAAAATAGAGTAATGACATTGCTTACAGTTGCAACTAGTTTGTTTTTTCCTTTATCAATTATTACAGGATGGTACGGTATGAATTTTGTTTATATGCCAGAATTATTTAGTAAATATGGATATATTATGGTTATTATTATTAGTGTCCTAATTATTTTGATTGAAATGATAATATTTAAAAAGAAAAAGTTTTTTTAAGTAAGAAAAATGTTGACGTAAAGATAAAAAAAGTGTATGCTAAATAGGCAACAAATGATAGCAGCACATAGAGTTTTGAAACGAGCGTTTATAACTGAAGTTTGTAAAGTAGCTGGCTGCAAAGTGAAATACTTAATATAAACACAATTCGAATAATCTATGCAATGTTATTGTTTTATGCAAATAAAACAATAAATGGAGGAAAACAAATGTCACGTTATACTGGACCACAATGGAAACTTTCTCGTCGTTTAGGATTCTCAATCTTAGAAAACGGTAAAGAATTAAATAGAAGAGCATATGCTCCTGGACAACATGGTCAAAAAAGAAAAAAACAAACAGAATATGGATTACAATTAGCTGAAAAGCAAAAAGTAAGACATATGTATGGAGTTAATGAAAAACAATTCCACAACACATTTAAACAAGCAGGTAAAATGAGCGGGATTCATGGTTATAACTTTTTCTGCTTATTAGAACAAAGATTAGATAATGTAGTTTATAGATTAGGATTTGCACCTACAAGAAGAGCTGCAAGACAATTAGTAAACCATGGTCATTTCTTAGTAAATGGAGTTAAAACTGATATTCCATCATTCCGTGTTAAAGTTGGAGATGTAATTGAAGTTAAAGAAAAATCTAAAAATTTAGCAATCATTAAAGCTAGTTTAGAAGCTAGAGTACATACTCCTGCATTCGTAGAAGTTGATGATACTAAATTAACTGGAAAACTTACTCGTTTACCAGAAAGATCTGAATTAAACCAAGAAATTAATGAATCATTAATTGTTGAATATTACAACCGTATGGGTTAGTAAATTAAAGAAATTTAGGTATATCATAACTATGCAGAGGTTATGGCATACCTTTTTTGTTTATTTCATAAAAAATGCTAACTATGTAATAGGTAGGTCATAGTTATATATTTGCTAAATGTTAAAAACTTGCTAAAAATTATTGTTTGGTGAGATAAATATTAATAATAAAAAATCCCTTATACTATTTTTGTAATAGTGTAAGGAATCTTTTGCTTTAGCTCCATATTTAAAATCAGTAGTATATTTATTCATTATCAGGAGGATAATTAGTCTTTATTAAATCATAGTTAGAATTTACAATTTTATCCATATCACCTTTTTTATAAAGTTCTCTATTTTCTTTAAGAAAAGAATCGGTAATGTTCTCACCTTCTTGTGTGTAAATACTAACACCATATTCATTTTCATTAAAGGCGTCATTAAGATATGAATGAAGCATAGGACATGTACCTGGATTTCCTTCGTTAATAGCACTAATCACAATTAATAATACTGATAGCAAAAGTTATTGTAATGATAGCTCCTTTTTGATATTTTCATCAATAGCCCCTTCATGATTTAATAATTCTTCTTTAATATTAAGGTAACAAGATAAAGTATAAATGTCAAGATTGGTAGTTTATAGTTTGATATTATTAAATGAGTATTTTATAGTAGTGTGAAGTGGTTAATATAAAATTAAATTAGATATTGCTAGCATATTAAATCTATATTTTTTTTAAGAGTTTGATTAAAATATCATGGACTATAAATAATTATTTGATATAATTAAGACAATATGGAGGTAAGTATGACAGATAGTAGAATTTGTATTGCTTTAGATTTTAAAAATAAAGTAGAAGTAAAAGAATTTTTAGAAAAATTTAATGATGAAAAATTATATGTTAAAATTGGAATGGAACTATTTTATGGTGAAGGAATCGAAATAGTTAAAATGATCAAGGAAATGGGTCATAATATTTTCTTGGATCTAAAATTACATGATATTCCTAATACAGTAAAGAGTGCAATGAAACAATTAGCAAAATTAGATGTTGATATGGTCAATGTTCATGCCTCTGGTAGTAAAGCGATGATGAAAGCTGCTCTTGAAGGACTGGAAGAGGGAAAAATTGGAAATAAAAGACCTTTATGTATTGCTGTGACATGTTTAACTTCGCTTGATCAAAAAGTTTTAGATGATGAATTACTAATTCACGAATCATTAGAAGAGGTTGTTTTAAAATGGGCTAGTAATGCTAAGGATGCTGGATTGGATGGAGTTGTATGTTCGCCATTAGAATCTAAGATCATTCATGATAATTTAGGACAAGATTTTTTGACAGTAACACCAGGAATACGCTTGAGTGATGATAATGTAAATGATCAAAAACGAGTTACAACTCCAGTGATGGCTCGAGAGTTAACATCAAGTTATATCGTTGTAGGAAGAACTATCACAGGTTCAAGTGATCCATATGCAACATATAAAAAAGTGTATCAAGATTTTCAAGGATAAAGGAGAAAGATAATGAAAGAATTAATTGCAAAAGATTTATTAGATATTCAAGCTGTTTTTTTAAGACCAAATGAACCATTTACCTGGGCAAGTGGAATTAAATCACCAATCTATTGTGATAATCGTTTAACACTGTCATATCCAAAAGTTCGTAAAGATGTTGAAACTGGTTTGGCTAAGTTAGTTAAGGATAGTTTTCCAGAAGCTGATTGCTTGATGGGAACGGCTACAGCAGGAATTGCTCATGCAGCTTTGGTAGCTGATATTTTGGAATTACCGATGGGTTATGTTCGAGGTGGTGCTAAAAGTCATGGACGTAATAACAGAATTGAAGGTAAAGTTGAACCAGGAATGAAAGTAGTGGTAGTTGAGGATTTGATTTCAACAGGAGGGAGTTCTTTAGAGTGTGTTGAGGCATTAAGAGAAGCTGGTTGTGAAGTCATTGGATTAATTGCCATCTTTACATATGGTTTACCTAAAGCAACAACTAATTTTGAAGCAGCTGATTGTAAATTTGCGACTTTGACGGATTATGATACTTTAATTGAAGTGGCTAAAGAAAATGATTATATTAAAGAAGCTGATATGGAAAAATTAAAAGCTTGGAAAAAAGATCCAAGTGATGAATCTTGGATGAGTAAGTAAATAGATATTGGAGCTGAGTAATCAGCTCCTTTTTATAAATTAAAATTAAATGTGTTCAGATATAATTTATAGATAATTGGTAAAAAATATAGATATTTTAATTGCAATATGATTGTGGTATAATTATAATGCTATTGTTGTAAATAAAAGTAGTTTTGGAGGTAGAAAATGCTAAAAAGTATTAAATATGTTCTAAAAGAGAATTTTTCTAATCTATTTAGAATATATTCAATTTCTAAATATGAATTATTATCTGATATGCGCGATTCGCGATTAGGAATCTTTTGGAATTTTGCTAATCCAGCAATTCAAATTTTAACATATTATTTTGTTTTTGGAGTTGTTATGAATCGTAAAGCTGTAGACAAAATACCGTTTATCCAATGGATGCTAGCAGGGATGGTCGTTTGGTTTTTTATTAATCCATGTATTACTCAAGGAGCTAATGCGATTTTTTCAAAAACTGGTGTAATTACAAAAATGAAATTTCCAGTTAGTGTTTTACCGGCTACTGTAGTATTAAAAGAGTTATTTAATCATATTTGTATTTTACTGTTGATGATTATTTTTTATTGTATACAAGGTGTTTATCCTACATTTGAGTGGCTGGGGATAATTTACTATTGTTTTGCCGCCTGTTGTTTTGCGGTGAGTTTGGCGATGATAACATCAGTATTAAATATGATTGCTCGTGATACACGGAAGCTGATTTTAGCATGCATGCGATTAATTTTATATTTAACACCAATTTTATGGCCGATTTCAACGTTAGCTAAAGATGGAGCATTTTTTGCTTTTATTCGCTTTATTATGAAAGTTAACCCTATTTATTATATTGTTTGTGGATATCGTGACTGCTTTTTATATCATTATGGATTTATGCATTATTGGAAACAAATGTTAGCTTTTTGGGGAATAACAGGCGTATTGTTTGTCGTTGGATGTTATATGATGTATAAATTTAAACATAAATTTATTGATATGATCTAGGTGGTAAAGATGGAAAATTATGCTATTAAATTTGAAAATGTTTCAAAAATATATAAACTAAAAAAGAAAAATGATGGTAAAAATAAGAGTAGTGTAACAAAACGGTTTTATGCTTTAAAAAATATTAGTTTTGAAATACCTAAAGGTGAAGTTGTTGGAATATTAGGTACTAATGGCTCTGGGAAATCTACTTTATCACTTATTTTAGCAGGAATTAGTGAGATAGATGAGGGAACTATGCATGTTAATGGTGAACAATCATTAGTAGCTATCAATACTGGGCTAAATAAACAATTAACAGGGTTAGAAAACATTAATGTTAAGGGAGCTTTGTTAGGCTTATCAAAAAAGCAAATTCAGGAAATTATTGATGGAGTAATTGAATTTGCTGAACTAGGGGACTTTTTATATCAACCTGTAAAAAAGTATTCTAGTGGGATGAAGTCACGTTTGGGTTTTTCCATTTCTCTTTATTTAAACCCGGATATTATTATTGTTGATGAGGCTTTATCAGTAGGTGATAAAGGCTTTGCTCAAAAATGCATCAATAAGATGAATGAATTAAAAGATGAAGGTAAGACAATTATTTTCATTTCACATTCATTGCCACAGGTGCGTAATTTTTGTCAGACTGCTATGTGGATTGAAGGTGGGATGTTAAAAGAATATGGGGATGTCAATGAGGTATGTGATCATTATGGTGAATATGTAGATTACTATAATAGTCTTTCAGGTAAAGAGAAGACGAAGATTAGGGAACGAAAATTTGAAAAAAGAATAGTTCAAAATCCTCAAATTAGTTTTTGGGAAAAAGTAATAGATCGCATAAAAGGATAGGTGAAATTAATGAAGAAGGTTATTACATATGGAACATTTGACTTATTTCATGTAGGTCATTTAAATATTATTAAAAGGGCAAAAGCATTAGGGGACTACTTAATTGTTGCGGTTAGTAGTGATGCCTTTAATGCTCAAAAAGGTAAAAAAGCATATCATAGTGATCAAGATCGTAAAATGATTCTTGAAGCTATTAAATATGTTGATGAAGTAATTTTTGAAGAGTCATGGGATCAAAAGATTAAAGATGTAAAAGAGCATGATATTGATGTTTTTGTTATGGGCGATGATTGGGAAGGTAAATTTGATTTTCTAAAAGATTATTGTGAAGTAGTGTATTTACCGCGTACTGAGGGTATTTCAACTACAAAAATCAAAGACGATCTACATAATTAGATGAAACTTAGTATAATAATCCCTTATGATCGCTATAAAAATTATTTACATGACTGTTTAGAAAGTATTAGTCAACAACAAATAACTGACTATGAAACTTTATTGATCGTTAATGATGAAAATGATATTGATGAAGATTTAAAATCATATGATATAAATATGAAAGTAATCCCTGCTGGATTAAATTCTAATGTAGCTAAAAAAAGAAATATTGGAATTAATAACGCAAGTGGTGAATATATATATTTTATTGATTGTGATGATTATTTATTGGATCATACTTTGTCTTTATTGATTCAAAAAGCTGATCAAGAAAACTTAGATTTAGTTGCTGGGATAAGAAAATTTACCTGGTTTAAAAAAAGAGTATTTCAGACCATGGATGATGAAAAAAATAATGAATTAAATCTAAAAGATAAAGATCATGATCGTGATGATAAGTTTATCAATAAAATTTATGATGAAAATAATTTTGATGAGTATAAAACAGATATATTAATTAGAACTCGTCATGCACTTAGAAATATTTCAGTTTTAAATATTTTAATTAGGAGCAGCTTAATAAAAGAACATGAGATTAGATTTAATGAAGAATTCTATTATTATACTGATGTACCATTTGTAGTTCAATTATTAAATTATGCAAAGAGTTTTCAACGTGTAGATGGGGCTGTTTTTGTAAAAAGAAAACATAATGATCCAATTAACACTCCTGCATTATCACAAATAAAAGATCCTGATAATAAATTTAATGAATTTATCAAGACACATAATTATTGTATAATGCTAGTAGCACCAGATAGTTATATTCGTTATTATTTGGATGCTAAAATGGTTTCTTATTATACAAAATTTTTTGCTAAAAAGATCCGTCGTAGTAAAGATGATATTTGGCGTGAAGAACGTTTTAAAATAATGTCTACAGTACTTCAAAATATTAGACCTGAATTGTTAAATAAAAGTTCACGTTATAGTCGTAAGTTAATTAGGGCTGCAATCAAAGGTGATATTGAATTAGCTAAAAAGACAGTTAATCGTCATTTAGCAAAATTAAAAGTAAAAAAGATTTTAAAGAATAAAAATGAGATGAATAAATATTTATATCGTCATAGATATATCAATGAACCAGTTGAAGAAAATATGGTTATGTTTGAAACCTTTATGGGGAAGAGCTATGCTGATTCACCAAAATATATTTATGAATATTTAGCTAAAAATTATCCTGATAAATATCAGTTTGTATGGGTTTTAAATGATCCTAAGGAGAAACTGCCATATGGAGGAATCGTTGTTAAAAGGTTTACTCGTAAGTACGCATATTATTTAGCTAAATCAAAATATTTTGTCTTTAATGTCCGTCAGCCATTATGGTTTAGAAAACGTGAAGAACAAGTTTTTCTAGAGACATGGCATGGAACACCGTTAAAACGATTAGCATTTGATCAAGAGGAAGTCACTGCAGCTTCACCAACATATAAAGCGCAGTTTTATCGTCAAAAACAGGAGTGGGATTATTTGATTGCCCCTAATAAATTTTCAAGTGACATTTTTAAGAGCTGTTTTATGTATGATGGAAATATGTTAGAAACAGGGTATCCACGAAATGACTTATTATCTGCACCTAATCGTGATGAAATTGCTATAAAATTGAAACAAAAATTAAATATTCCACTAGATAAAAAAACAATCTTATATGCACCGACATGGCGTGATGATGAGTATTATGGTAATGGTAAATATAAATTTAAATTAAAATTGGATCTTGAGCTTTTAAAAAGAGAATTAGGTAATGAGTATATTGTTCTGTTAAGAACACATCATTATATTGCAGATGTGTTGGATGTCACTGGATTAGAAGATTTTGCATATAATTTGAGCAAATATGATGATATTACTGAGATATATTTAATTAGTGATATTTGTATTACTGATTATTCAAGTGTTTTCTTTGATTTTGCAAATTTAAAAAGACCGATGCTATTTTATACTTATGATCTTGATAAATACCGTGATGTCTTAAGAGGTTTTTATATTGATATGGAAACAGAACTGCCAGGACCATTGGTTTATACAACTGAGGAAGTTATTGATAAGATTAAAAATCTTGATTTATTAAATGAACAATATCGTGAACGTTATGAACAATTTTATCAAAGATTTTGTTTATGGGAAGATGGTAATGCATCAAAACGTGTGGTTGAAAAAGTATTTAAATAAAGGGATTTATCCCTTTATTTTTATAAGGAGGTTAAGCAGTGAAATTAATTAAAAAGTTTTTAGGAAAACTAATTAGATTTTTATATCGTTTAGTATATCGTTTTATTCCTTGTCAAAAAGAAACTATACTATTTATTTCTTTTCATGGTCGCGGATATTCTGATAATCCCATGGCATTACACCAATATATAACGGCGCATTCTAGATATCGTAATTATCGTTGTATTTATGCGATTAAAAATCATAAACAGAAAAATTTAAAGATTGATAATGCTAAGATTATTGAGTATTTTAGTGTTTCTTATTTTTTTTATCTAGCAAGATCTAAATATTGGATTGCTAATTGTAAGTTACCTAAATATGTATTAAAAAAACCAACTCAGGTTTATTTGCAAACTTGGCATGGTACACCATTAAAAAAATTAGCTCATGATATTGAAGTGCCTGATGGAACTACTTTTTATCGTAGTGGAATGTCAATTGAAGAAATGCGTTCAACTTATGATAATGATGTTAGTAAATATAATTATATGATTTCACCTAGCAGTTTTACAACCGAAGTATTCCAAAGTGCTTTTGCAATTAATAAAGAACGTTTAATTGAAACTGGATATCCACGTAATGATATTTTATCTAATTTTCAAGATGAAGATATTGATAGAATCAAAGTTGAACTTAAATTGCCTAAAGATAAAAAGGTTATTTTATATGCACCAACATGGCGTGATAATTCATTTAATTTAAAAGGATATACATTTAAATTAGAGGTTGATTTTAACAAATGGCAAAGTAAGCTAGGTGATGAATATATCGTAGTCTTTAAGCCTCATTATTTAATTGTTAACGATTTTGATTTAGCAAGTGTAAAAGATTTTGTATATTTTGTTGATCCTAAAGAAGATATTAGCAGATTATATTTAATTGCAGATATTCTAATAACCGATTATTCAAGTGTGTTTTTTGATTATGCAATATTAAAAAGACCGATATATTTTTATATGTATGATCTAGAAAGTTATCGAGATGAATTAAGAGGTTTTTATCTAGATATTTATCAGGACTTACCAGGACAAATTATTGAAGATGAGAATTTATTGCTTGAAAAAATAAAACAAAATAATTTTGATTATAATAAATTAAACTTATTCAACCTTCGTTTTAATAATCATGAAGATGGTAAAGCAAGTAAGCGAGTTTTAGAAATATTATTGAAGTAGGTGAGATGATGGGATTAAAAAAAATAATTATTAATCTTATTTTGAAATTTGTTAATATCTTTGTAAAATTATGCTCAATAAAAAATAATCAGATTGCATTTGTTTCTTTAGAGTCAAACAGATTAGAAAGTGATTTGAAGTTAATTTATGATGAACTAAGCAAAGATAAAAATTATACTTTAAAAACTGTATTGATAAATTATAATAAAAAAAGTTTACTTAATAATTTTTTATATATGCTTAATTGTATTAAACAAATTTATGTTATTAATACGTCAAAAATAGTTTTAATAACTGATAATAATTATGTTATTAGTAATTTCAAGCGTGATGGAGTTAAAGTGATTCAAGTTTGGCATGCAACTGGAGCAATTAAAAAGTTTGGTAATGCGATTAAAAGAGAATATCCAATTAAAAATTATGATTATGTTATAGCGAATAGTGATTATTGGAAAAAGCCCTATCAAGAAGCTTTTAATGTTTCAAAAGATAATGTGATTATTACAGGAATGCCACGAGTAGATCATTTAGTTGATCAGGATTATTTGATAAAAACTAAAGCTAGATTAAAGGATAAATATCCAATCTTAAGAAATAAAAAAGTTATCTTATATGCCCCAACATTTAGAGGGAATATATATCAAGGTTTTAAAAGTATTGATTTTAATGGAAAAAAACTGCTTGATATCTTAGGTGAGGATTATGTTTTGATATATAAATTTCATCCTCTATTATTAAATGATTCAATAATTGATTGTAATCGTATTTTAAATCTAAATAATGAGGAGACGCATGACTTATTTACTGTTAGCGATATGTTAATATCTGATTTTTCATCTATTATTTTTGATTATGCTTTTTTAAATAAACCTTTATATTTTTTTGTTCCCGATCTAGATGAGTATTTAGAAACTTTAGGATGCTTTGTTGACTATCGAAAAATAATGCCAGGGGCAATATGCCTAAATGAAGAAGAATTATCAAAAGCAATTTTAAAAAATGAAAATTATGATATTAATAGTTTCTTACACACCTTTTTTAAATATCAAGATGGAAATAATACTAAAAGAGTTGTTGAATTTATTAAGAGTCTTAATTAACATCAAGAATAATCTTGATGTTTTTGTATTATTTTAATATATTTGCCTAGAAATAAGATAACTACTTGAATAGGTTAAAGTAGGAGGGATGTACATGTACGAAGATTACATGGATAATTTATTTGATCGCCGCCCTATGCCAGTTGTGGCACCTAAAGTAGGGGATATATTCTTATATACGGTAAATCGTGGTGATAATGTATATGCAATAGCAAGAAGGTTTAATACAAGGGTAGATTATATTAAAAATATGAATGAATTGGATAATCGTATGACTATTTATCCAGGACAACAATTATTGATTCCAGTATTGTTTGAAAAAATACCCCCAGTAAAACCACAACCTTTACCACAGCCAGTACCAAGGCCACAACCTAGACAATCGTATGAACTATATTTTTAAAATAACTAGATTTTTTAGATGAAAAAGTTTATTATATTGTTAATATGTACACAAGGAGAAAGATATGAAATTACATGCAGGAAGTAAGCGTAATTTAACATTGGTAATGGACTTATATGAATTAACAATGTCGTATAATTATTTTAAGCAAGGTAACAAGGATCAATATGTTTATTTTGACATGTATTATCGTAAAAATCCTGATAATGGAGGATACTCTATTTTTGCAGGATTACAGCAGTTGATTGAATGTATTGATCATTTGCATTTTAGTGAGGGAGATATTAAATATCTCCGCTCACTAAATAAGTTTGATGAAG
>NZ_JBKTWO010000030.1:0-33352 GCF_047249845.1 Thomasclavelia sp. | reverse complement strand
TTAGAAGCTAATCCATCAGTGGATAATGATGTTAATCCTGTAAAACCAGGAGACAGTACAGTAAATGCAACAAAGACAGGAGATACAACAAATATGATGTATCCACTAGCAGGACTAGCAATTGCTGCTCTAGGGTTATATGGAAATAAAAAAAGAAAATTTAAGATTAAATAAGCACTAAAATAAAACCTAGTTAATTTGCTAGGTTTTATTTAAATTGTATAATAGATGTAATAATTAATTTATTTGTATATTATTCAATTATATACTTGAAATAGAGATAATTTAATGTTATTATGCTATAGTAACTTACTTTGTAGTGAAATTAAGACTATAAGGCGGAAGGAGAAAAAACATATGAAAAAAGGAATTCATCCAAATTACAAAAAAGTAAAAGTCGTTTGTACTTCATGTGGAAACGAATTTGAAAGTGGTTCAGTTTTAGATGAAGTACGTGTAGATACTTGTTCAAACTGCCACCCATTTTATACTGGTAAACAAAGATTTGCTAGTGCTGATGGACGTGTTGATAAATTCAATAAAAAATACGGATTTAAATAGTAGTAAATTTAGGAGCTGGTGCTCCTTTTTTTATTTAAAAGTAATTAAAATCTTTCAACGATTTTTATTTATGTTATAATGTTTTCACAAGAGAGGATGATTAGATGGAATTTCATATTTTAGCTAGTGGCTCTAAAGGTAATAGTACATTCATATATGATAATGGGGTTGGAATTTTAATTGATTGTGGAATTACTAGAAAGCAGTTATTATTTAAATTAAATTCTTTAGGATTTGAAGAGCATGATATAAATTATGTACTTTTAACCCACGACCACTATGACCACAATAAAAATATCAGTATTTTCAATCAGGATATTTGTTTTTGTGGTAAAGGATGTATTAAAGGGATTGATACTAGTCATGAAATCGAACCATATAAATTATTTAAACTTGCTCATTTTGAGATAATGCCACTAAGTATTTCTCATGATGCTACTAGTCCATTAGCCTTTGTTATTAAAGGAGATGAAGAGTGTATATTGTATATGACAGATACTGGGTATGTATCACAAAAAAATCGTAAATACATAATTAATTTAGATTATTATATTATTGAAAGTAATCATGATATAGAAATGTTAATGGCAACTAATCGACCATATTTTTTAAAGCGTAGAATTCAAGGGGATACTGGACATTTAGATAATGTATACAGTGCTAGATTGATGGTAGATTTAATTGGTGATAAGACTAAAGAAGTTGTATTAGCACATTTAAGTGAAGAAGCAAATAGTGAGTCAAAAGCGTTAGAAACATATAAAAATATCTTTAATGAAAATAATATTATTTTTAATAATATTAAAATTGCAAATCAAGTCAATATTGTTAGTGGAGGAAAGCGTGAAGATTAAAATTATTTGTGTTGGTAAGTTAAAAGAAAAGTATTTAGTAGCAGGAATTGCAGAATATTTAAAAAGGTTACAAGCATATTGTAAGGCTGAAGTTTATGAAGTATCTGATGAGAGTATCCCAGATAATTGTTCACTAGCAAATGAAATGATTATTAAGTCTAAAGAGGGTAGGAAGATTCTAGACAAAATAAAACAGGATGATTATGTTATTTTATTAGATGTAGCAGGTAAGGAAATTGATTCGGTAATGTTGTCAAAACGAATGGAAGATTGTATGATATCTGGTAAAAGTACAATAGATTTTGTTATTGGGGGATCTTTAGGCCATGGACAGGAGATAATAGATCGTGCGAATTTTAGATTGAGTTTTTCTAAAATGACGTTTCCTCATCAATTAATGAGATTGATTTTAGTTGAACAAATTTATCGAGCATTTAAAATTATTAAAAATGAAAGTTATCATAAATAAGGAGGGGTAAAAAATGGAAGTAGCATTAGTTATTGCAATGTTTGTTTGTACTGCTTTAGCACTAAATTTTATGGTAAATGGAAAACATAAACTATCAGGGACATTTGAAATCATTAATTTGTGTTTGATTGTAGCTACGGCATATCAGTTTGAGTTGGTTAATTCGATTATCATGGTGTTAATAGTACTAGCAATTTTAATTATTGCAGGTCTAATTCTTAATAAAAAAAGAAAACAAAAAAAGCTTGCTAATGAAGTTATTGAAGCAAGAATTGTAGATAAAGGAGAATAATAATGGAAACAGTAAAAATAATTATAGAAATGGAAGATGGAAGTATTATGAAAGGTGAACTTTATCCGGAAGTTGCACCAATTACAGTTGATAATTTTTTGAATTTAATTGATCAAGATTTTTTTGCAGGGTTAATTTTTCATCGGGTAATACCAGGGTTTATGATCCAGGGCGGTGGTTATGATAAAGAGTTTAATCAACATGAGACAAAAAGTATAAAAGGTGAATTTAGTAGTAATGGTATAAGTAATAATTTACTACATACAAGAGGTGTTTTATCTATGGCTCGTACAATGATCCCAGATTCAGCTTCTTCTCAATTTTTTATCATGCATGAGGATGCTCCACATCTAGATGGTCAATATGCAGCTTTTGGTAAAATTACTGATGGTTTAGATGTTGTTGATAGAATTGCTAATCTTCCTAGAAATATACAAGATTGTCCAAATGTTCCAGTTGTAATTAAAACAATTAAAAGAGGATAGAAAAATGTTAAAGATGTTTATTTTAAAAAATTGCCCTCATTGCAAAAGAGCGCTTACTTGGATAGATGAATTAAAGAAAGAAAATCCTATTTATGAAAATATATCAATAGAATTAATTGATGAACAACTAAACGGTGAGCTAGCAGAGCGTTATGATTATTATTATGTACCAGCGTTATTTGATAATAATATAAAGTTACATGAAGGTGTTGCTACAAAAGAGGGATTAAGATATATTTTTGATGGTTATTTAGAAAAATAGTTATTATAAGCGCCAGCAATAATTTATTTGGGTGGCGCTTTTATAGTAATAAGGCTGTTAGTTTTAATAAGTTATATATATTTATAGTAGAATTTTTCTAAAAAAGTAATATAATAGTGAGAGCGGGAGATGATATAGTGATTAAATTTGATATAAAAAAAGAATACCCACAATTATATCGTGCAACTACTAAAAAAATAAGTAATATAATGGTACCCAAATTAAAATATATTGCAATTGATGGTATCGGTAATCCAACAGTTCCTGAATTTAAAAATAAGTCTAAACTGTTATTTCTTATAAATAAATCTTTAAAAGAATATTATCAAAAAGAAAATATATCTTTTAGTGGTTCAAAGTTAGAAGGCGTATGGGATACATATGATAATAGTCATTTTGATGTAACTAGAAAAAAGATGATTAAATATACTTTAATGATGATACAACCACCTGTTATAACTGAGAAGATCTTAGAAAAAATAAAAACAGAGGTTTTAGCAAGAACAGATGATTATTTAGCTTTGGATGTATATCTTAAAGAATTTGAAGAAGGTGAATGTATTCAAATGCTTCACATAGGGCCATATAATACAGAAATAAATTCGACTAAACAAATTATGGAATATATTACAGTTGCAAATTTAAAGTTAAGTGGGTTACATCATGAAATTTACTTAAATAAACCAGAACGAGTAGATGCTGAACACCTAAAGACAATTGTACGTTATCCAGTAGAGGAGGATTTAGTTTAAAATGAAAATAATGTTTATATCTGATATTCACGGTTCATTTAAATTTTTAAAAAAATCTCTTGATAATTTTGAAATAGAACGAGCAAATAAATTAGTGATTTTAGGTGATATTTTATATCATGGACCACGTAATGATCTGCCAGAAGGTTATGATCCTAAAAAGGTGATAAAATTATTAAATGATATTAAGAATAAAGTTATTGCTGTAAGGGGTAATTGTGATGCTGAGGTTGACCAAATGGTATTAGAATTTCCAATAAAAGCTGATTATGCTACTATTGATATTGATAATCATCATTTCTTTTTAACACATGGTCATTTATTTGATGAAAATAATCTTCCTAATTTAAATAAAGGTGATGTTTTTGTTTATGGGCATATTCATAAGCAGGTTGCTAAAGAAAAAGATGGTATATATATAATAAATCCTTCATCAATTTCATTACCTAAAGAAGGTGAAAATAGCTATGCTATTTATGAAAATAATATTTTTTATATTAAAGAACTTGATGGGAGTATAGTTAAATCAATTGAGATAAAATAATTTTTTGAGACTACTTAATAATATAGTAGTCTTTTATATTAAAAAAATCGTGCAATTTTAATAAAAGTATGGTATTTTTTAGTAGGAAATATATAGGAGAAAATACCATGGTTAAATATATTGATATTGCTGATGATATTAGAAATAAAATAATACAACAAGAATATATATATGGTCAAAAACTTCCATATGAATATGCACTATGTGCATCTTACCATTGTAATAAAGAAACAATGAAAAAGGCCTTAGATATTTTAGTAAAAGAGGGATTAATAATTAGAAGAAGAGGCTCAGGAACATTTGTAAAGGATTATAACCCTTCTATGGAGAGCTCAAATATTTTTACTGGAAGATTAAGTCAGAAGTATAAAGAAATTGAAAGTGAGATATTAGTATTTGAAGTGATCTCAAGTGATAATATAATTTCTAAGAATTTACAAATTGAAGAAGGGACATTTGTATATCATATAGTTAGATTTCAAAAGTTTGATAATAAACCTTACTCTATTGAAATAATTTATATACCAATGTCAATTATACCTGATTTAAAAATGGAAAATATAAAAAGGTCTATTCATCAGTATATAGAAGAAACATTGAAATTAAAAATACAAAGTACACATAAAACTGTAACTGGACATCTTTCATCTTCTTTAGAGCAAGAGTATTTGGGATTAAAGTCTACAGAACCATATTTTCAAGTAGAGCAAACTGCTTATTTAAGTAGTGGTGTTATATTTGAGTATTCATTTACAAGATTTCATTATAAGAATTTTCAACTTAAAACAGTTACATTAACAATGTAAAATATAATAAAAACTATTTATAATATTTGATATAAAAATGAGATATATTATTGTAAAAAATTATCATTTTAATAAAATTATAACAAAATGATAAAAAAATATCATATTAATTATTGACACCAAAAAAAAGTAACTGTATAATAACGGCATATAAACATATATTTATGTATGATTATGTGTTGTTAATAAACTAACAAGGGGGAACTTAGAATGGAAATGAATAAGTTATTAGAAGATTATGGATGCTTAGCATTTAGTGATGATGTAATGAAAGAACGAATTCCTAAATCTATATATAAAGCTTTCCATGCCTCTTTAGATAAAGGAGAGGAGTTATCTAAAGAATGTGCAACGGTTATTGCTAATGCAATGAAAATATGGGCTGTAGAAAATGGTGCTACTCATTTTACACACTGGTTTATGCCAATGACAGGATTAACGGCTGAAAAACATGATGCGTTTCTTGAACCGGATGGTTCAAAAGCAGTATTGGAGTTTAGTGGGAAAACATTAAGAAAGGGTGAACCAGATGCTTCTTCTTTTCCTTCTGGAGGATTAAGAGCTACATTTGAAGCAAGAGGATATACTGCATGGGATTGTACATCACCAGCATTTGTTAAAGATGGGAGTTTATATATTCCAACGTTATTTTGTTCTTATACAGGAGAAGCATTAGATAAGAAAACACCATTGTTAAGATCAAGTGATGCTCTATCAAAAGCGGCATGCAGATTATTGCCAATGCTAGGAATTGAAGGTGTGACAAAAGTTACTGCTTCAGTTGGTGCTGAACAAGAGTATTTCTTAGTATTGGATGAGTACTATCAACAAAGAATGGATTTAAAATTAACTGGTCGTACTCTATTTGGAGCAATGGCACCAAAAGGACAGGAATTAGATGACCATTATTTTGGAAGTCTTAAACGTAAAGTTGCGGCTTTTATGAAAGATTTAGATCATGAATTATGGAGATATGGTATTCCTTCAAAAACTAAACATAATGAAGTTGCCCCAGCACAACACGAAGTAGCTAGTGTATACTCTAAAGTTAATATTACAACTGATAATAATCATTTATTGATGCAGCTTATGCAAGATATTGCTAAAAAACATGGGTTACGTTGTTTATTACATGAAAAACCTTTTGCGGGTGTAAATGGTTCTGGTAAACATGATAACTGGTCTGTTATTACAAATACAGGAATAAATTTATTTAATCCAGGTTCTAATCCTGCAGAAAACAAACCTTTTATTGCGGCACTTGCTTGTACGATCAAGGCAGTTGATGAGTATGCTGATTTATTACGTATGAGTATTGCTAGTGCTGGTAATGATCACCGTTTAGGTGCTAATGAAGCTCCCCCTGCTATTATCTCAATGTTTTTGGGGGAAGAATTAGAAGCTTTGATAGAAGAAATTTGTGAAGGAAAGAAAACAAACAAAGCAGATGCAACCCGTTTTGCTACAGGAGTTTCAGTAGTACCAACTTTCTCAAAAGATAATACAGATCGTAATCGTACTTCTCCTTTTGCATTTACTGGGAATAAGTTTGAGTTTCGTGCAGTCGGTTCTAGTCAGTCTGTAGCTGGTCCTAATACTATTTTAAATACGATCTTAGCTAATGCTATGGAAGAGATGGCTGCTGAATTAGAAACAGGCAAATCATTTGATGATGTAGTTAAGTCATTTATTAGTAATCATAAACGTATTATTTTTAATGGGGATGGTTATTCTGCAGAATGGGAAGAGGAAGCAGCTAAGCGAGGTCTTTTAAATAATAAAAATACAGTTGATGCATTAACGTGTTTAAAAGATAAGAAGAATATTGAAATGTTAGATCGTTTGGGTGTATATAGTAAAGTAGAGTTAGCTTCACGTTATGAAATTCTATTAGAAAGTTATATAAAGACAATTCAAGTTGAGGGCTTAACAGCCTTAAAAATGGCGAAGACACAAATATACCCTGCTGTATGTGAATATTTAGCAAAACTTTCAGCAGAAGTTATAACAAATAAAGAAGCAGGGTTGGATGTTGACTTCTTAACAGATGATTTAAAAATATTAGCTGAGCTTGTTAAGAAGATGAAAGAACAAATGGTAGCATTGGATAATAATATTACTGTTGCCCAAACACTAGATACAGATATCTATAACCAGGCTGTTGTTTGGCGTGATGAAGTTTTTGGAATGATGCAACAATTAAGGGAAACGGTTGATACGATTGAAGAATCTGTAGCTGCTGAATATTGGCCAATTCCAACTTATATAGATTTATTATTTGGAATTTAAAAATAAAAAAGTCATGAATTTTAAATTCATGGCTTTTTTAGTACAGGTATATAATTAATAGTAAAAATATTTATTGACAAAGTAAAAAGAAGTCATTTATTTCATTATTCTAAATTATAATAGTTACTTTTTAAATAACTAGTGATTTTCCATTGATTCAGCAGCTTCTTTAGTTTGATGAACAGTCCCCCAAGAATGTTGAACAGGAGAATATATTGAGAATAATTTTAATGGTTCATTACCAATATTAATAATATTATGCCATGTTCCTTTTGGAATAAAAATAGCACTATTATTAAAAATAATTTGTTGTTTTAAAAGTTTTTCTTTTTCATCACCCATTTTAACTAATCCTACTCCACTTTCAATTTTAATAAATTGATCGATATTAGGATGCATCTCTAGTCCTATATCTGTTCCTGTAGGAATATTCATAAGAGTTAACTGTATATTCTTACCTGTCCAAAGTGCAGTCCTAAAATTATTGTTATTTAAAGTAGCTTTATGAATATCTATTACAAAAGGAGTTGGACCAAAATCAAGAGTTTCTACTTTATTTTTTTGATAGCAATCATCTTGCATATCTATTTGAAAATAATTATACATACTTTTCCCCCTATTTAAAATATGTTACATTTTTATGGATGTTCATAATAAGAGCCTATATAATAATGCTACTATGTTAAATATTATGAATATAATTAACAGTTTAATTATCTTTACATAAAAATTACATATTATTAATATTTAAAGGCTTATAACGATAGATATAACTATTAAGCAATTATATAATATTTGTAATGATAAAGGAGAAAAATGTAGAAATACTACATTAATAAAAATTATGTTAAGTAGAGTGAATTTTAGAATTAAAACAATTTATAATATTTTAAGACCATCAGAAAAGAAAGTAGCTGATTATATTTTGAATTATTTGGATTCATATGAGGAAATGTCAATGATATCTATTGCAAAATCAGCAGGTGTTTCTCAACCAACAATTATGCGGTTTGTAAAAGCGATAGGTTTTAATAGTTTTAAACAGTTTAAATATGAATTAGTTAGATCAAATACAAAAAGTGTAGATTTATTATATGGTTTTTCAATAAATAAAGATGATGATATTAGGGAGTTACCTAGTAAAATAATTGCTACAATTACTAAAATGATGGAAGATTCATTAAAATCTATTTCTATAGATAATTATTTAAAAACAATTGATTTAATAAATCAGACTAATAATATTTCAATTTATGCTGTTGAAAATTCTATGTGTGTTGCAAATGATTTAATGACTAAATTAATATATTTGGGAAAAAATGTTACTTTTCATAGTGACTATTATTTACAAAGTATTGATGCAAGTAATTTAAAAGATCAGGATTTAGCAATTGGAATATCATATTCAGGTAATTCTAAAAATACAGTCGAAGTATTAAAGATTGCTAAAGAAAATGGTGCTAAAACAATTGCTATAGTTAATTTTGAAAATACCATGTTAACTAAATATGGTAATGTTGTTCTTTCAACAAGTAATGACCAATTCTTGTATGGAGATGCAATCTTTTCAAGAGCAACTCAAATTGCATTAGTAGATATGATATATATGGGAATAATTATGAGTGATTATGAATATTATACTAATAAGTTGGATCTTTATAGCAAGTTAATAAAACATCATGGCTTTCAAAAAAATGAGATTGAAGTGTAGCTTTTCTACATTTAAATCTCTTTTTTTTTACAATTTCTTTACAAAGAATTTAAGCAAATAGAATAGATTTAATATGATTTAGACAGTTATAATGCAATTGTTCGAGGAGGAAAATGAATGTTAAAACTAGAGCAAATCAGTAAATCATTTGATGGAATAAATATTTTAAATGAGTTAAGTCTTGAAATTCCAACTGGGCAAATTATTTCAATTTTAGGTCCTTCAGGTAGTGGCAAGACTACATTATTAAATCTCATTTTAGGAATTAGTGAAGTTGATGATGGCAAAATAATTTTTAATAATGAAGATCTAACTCATGTCCCAATGGAAAAAAGAGGATTTAATATTGTATTTCAAGATTATGCGTTATTTCCAAATTTAAATGCTTATCAAAATATTACATATGGATTAAAAAATAAACCAGATATTTCCACTAAAGAAGAAGTGGAAGAGTTGATTAATTTATTAGGGTTAGAAAAACATCTAAATAAAAAAATTGATCAATTATCAGGAGGACAAAAACAACGTGTTGCATTAGCTAGAACATTAGTAATGAAACCTAGAATATTATTATTGGATGAACCATTAAGCGCTTTAGATGGGGTAATCAAGGAGTCAATAAAGGAAAGAATTAAAATGATAGCTAAGGAGTATAATCTTACAACTATCATTGTTACTCATGATCCTGAAGAAGCTTTAACATTATCAAATCAAGTATTAATTATTAATGAAGGTAAAGTCGCACAATTTGGTAAACCAGAAGAGATTATAATGCAACCTAGTTGTAATTTTGTTCAACAGTTTATTTTAAATCAATTAGAAATAAAAAGAGAAAATATAATGACATTATTTGATCAGGTATCATAGTAATGAAAAAAAATATTGAAATTAAAGTTATTTGTATAATAATAACAGTTATTTTGACTTTATTTTTAGTACTTCCATTAGGGTCATTACTAATTCAATCTTTTTATAATAATGATGGTTTGTCATTATCTAATTATATAACAACATTTAAAACTACTGGTTTTAGCCAAAGTTTAATGAATAGTTTTATAGTTTCAGGTACTAGTGCAATAATTACTACATTTTTAGCATTTATTATTGCTTATTCAATTAATTATACTAATATATTCAAAAATATAAAAAAATTAATTAAGAATATAACAATGTTACCTATGCTGTTGCCAACTATAACTTATGGTTTTGCAATTATTTATTCATTTGGTAAACAAGGGCTATGGACAAAGCTATTTGGATTTCAATTATTTGAAATATATGGATTTAATGGTTTGCTTCTAGGTTATGTTATTTATACTTTGCCAATTGCATTTATGTTAATTAATAATGCAATGGAATATATTGATAAAAAATATATTACAGTATCAAAATTAATGGGAGATAAAAATATAAATACACTTTTTATTACTTTAATTAGACCATTATTAGGAACATTAGCAGCAGCGTTTATTCAGGCATTTTTCTTAAGTTTTACAGATTTTGGGATACCTGCATCAGTTGGAGGAAAATATACAGTTGTTGCTAGTGTTCTTTACAATAAAATGTTGGGAAGTATTCCTAATTTTGCAGGTGGAGCTGTTGTAGCTATGACAATGTTAATTCCTTCAATTATTAGTATTGCTCTACTTAATTATTTAGAGCGCTATAATATTAGCTATAATAAAATTTCAACTATAGAGTTTAAAAAGAATCGTTTACGTGATATCTGTTGGGGGAGTTTTAGTGTATTTATTAATGTAATTATTATAGCTATTTTTGCAGTAATTATAATTGTCCCATTTGTTGGTGAATGGCCTTACCGAATTAGTTTCACACTTAATAATGTTATAAATGTTTTTAAAGATGCGTCATTATTAGGGGTAATAAAGAATTCATTATTCGTTGCAATTTCCACAGCTTTTTTTGGAACTGTATTAGTTTATGGTGCTGCACTAATAACTGCTCGAAGTACACTAAATAAGTACTTAAAGAAAATAATCGAAAGTGCTGCTTTAGTAACTAATACCATTCCTGGAATGGTATTAGGGATAGCATATTTACTGATTTTTTCTGGAACCTCGATTCAAAATACTTTTATGATTATTATTATATGTAATATTATTCACTTTTTTTCATCACCATATCTAATGATGAAGAATTCGCTTAATAAATTAAACAGTTCATTTGAGATAACTGCAAAGTTGATGGGAGATAGCTGGTTTAAAACAGTTATTAGGGTTATTACTCCAAATGTACTATCTTCAATATTAGAAGTGTTTAGCTATTATTTTATTAATGCTATGGTAACTGTTAGTGCAGTAATATTTATTGCGGGAGCAAGAACAATGGTAATAACTACTAAGATTAAAGAGTTACAGCATTTTGCTAAATTTAATGAAATCTTTGTTTTATCAATTTTAATTTTATTAATCAATATATTAGCTAAAGGAATGTTTAGTTATTTAAGTAAAAGGAAGGAAAAGCAAAAATGAAAAGAAAAATTTTTAAAGGATTATTAGCTAGTGCAATGTTATGTGGAGCATTGACATTATCAGGATGTACCTCAACAAATGATCAGGTAGTTATTTATTCTAATGCTGATGATGAGGCAGTTGAAGCAATGAAAAAAACTTTAGATAATAATGGATATGAAGGAAAATATTTATTTCAAACATTTGGAACATCAGAATTAGGGGGAAAATTATTAGCAGAAGGTAAAGATATTGAAGCAGATTTAGTGACAATGAGTTCTTTTTATTTAGACAGTGCTCAAGATAAAAAAAATATGTTTGTTAATTTAGATTTTGAAACAAAATCACTAGAACAATATTCAAGTTATTATACTCCAATTACTAGTCAAGAAGGTGCAATTATTGTTAATGCAGAAGAATTGAAGGCAAATAATCTAGCTACACCAACTTGTTTAAAAGATTTGGCAAAGCCAGAATATAAAGATATGATTTCGGTTACTGATATATCTTCATCTTCAACTGCCTGGTTATTAATTCAAGCTTTAGTTAGTGAATACGGTGAAGATGGTGCCAAAGATGTATTAAAAGGTATTTATAAAAATGCGGGTGCCCATATTGAAGATTCAGGTTCGGGACCAATTAAGAAAGTCCGCGCTGGTGAAGTTGCAATAGGGTTTGGGCTACGTCATCAAGCAGTACGTGATAAAGAAGATGGCTTACCAATAGATTATATTGATCCAATTGAAGGAAATTTTAGCTTAACTGAATCCGTAGCTATAGTTAATAAAGATAATAATGAGCATCAAAAACTTGCTATGGAAATGGCAAAATGTATCATTGAAAAGGGACGTAAAGAATTATTGAAAACTTATCCCAATCCACTATATGAGGGAGAATTAAGTGATGTAGTTAACAAATCAGCTTATCCAAAAGTTTTTGATAATAAATTAACAGTAGATTTATTAGAAAAACATCAAAAATTATCAGAGGAATGTAAATAGGAGAATAAAATGAAAGATTATAAGTTATTAACCCCAGGACCATTAACTACTAGTGCAGCAGTAAAGCAGGAGATGTTATTTGATCACTGTACTTGGGATGATGATTATAAAAAGATCACATTGAAAATAAGAGATCAGTTATTGCAATTGGCTCATGTAAATAAAAATGATTATACAGTTGTTTTAATGCAAGGAAGTGGTACTTTTGGAGTAGAATCAGTAATTACTAGTGTAATTGGTCAGGATGAAAAACTATTGATTGTAGCTAATGGAGCTTATGGTAAAAGAATGAAAAATATATGTGAACATGCTAATGTTGATCATACAATGATTGAATTTGCAGAGAATGAAAATCCTGATGCTGGAATAATAGCTAGAGTATTAGATAATGATGATACAATAACTCATGTAGCAATGGTTCATAGTGAAACAACTTCAGGAATTTTAAATGATATTAAAAGTGTGGCAAAAATTGTAAAAGAAAATAATAAAGTATTTATTGTTGATGCTATGAGTAGTTTTGGTGGGATTGATATAGAAGTTGGTAAGTTAGGGATAGATTTTATTATCAGTAGCGCTAATAAATGTATTCAGGGAGTTCCAGGGTTTTCATTTGTGATTGCTAATAAAGAATTATTAATTGCTAGTAAAGGTAAAGCACGTAGCTTGTCATTAGATTTATATGATCAATGGCAGACGATGGATAAAGATGGTAAATGGCGTTTTACTTCACCAACCCATGTTGTTTTAGCTTTTTCTAAAGCTATTGATGAATTGATTCAAGAGGGAGGGATTGCAGCACGTAGTAAACGATATTATGATAATAATCGCTTATTGATAAAAAAAATGGAGGAAATGGGGATAAATAGCTATGTTGATTTAGCTTATCAAGGACCTATTATTACAACATTTTATTATCCAAATAAAGATTTTGTCTTTAGTGAGATGTATGATTATATTAAAGAGCGTGGTTATGCAATTTATCCAGGTAAATTAACAACAGAAAAAACATTTAGGATAGGAAATATTGGTGAAATCTATGAATCAGATATTTTAAATCTATGTTCTATTATTAAAGATTTTCTAGCGGAGGTAGAATAATGGGTAAAGTTGAAGCTGTAATTTTTGATTGGGCAGGAACAACTGTTGATTATGGCTGTTTTGCTCCAGTTCAAGCTTTTAAAGATGCTTTTAATGTTTATGGTTTAGAACCAACAAATGATCAGATCAGGCAACCAATGGGTAAATTAAAAATTGATCATATTAAAACAATGTTAAAAATGCCTTCAATTAATCAGGAATTTATAAAAAGATATAACCGTGATTTTAATGATGAGGATGTAAATAAAATTTATAAGTTATTTGAAAAATCATTAATGTCTCAAATAGTTAATCATACTAAAGTCAAACCATATGTTTTAGAAACTGTTAAAAAATTGAAAGAGATGAGGATTAAAATAGGTTCAACTACAGGGTATACAGATATGATGATGGCTCCTGTATTAAAAAGTGCTAAAAAACAAGGATATGTGCCAGACTGTTGGTATTCTCCTGATTCAACAAATAATATAGGTAGACCTTATCCTTATATGATCTTTAAAAATATGATGACTTTAAATATTAGTAGTGTAAGAAATGTGATTAAAGTTGGTGATACTATTTCAGACATTCAAGAGGGGACTAATGCGGGAGTTGTTGTAGTTGGTGTAATTGAAGGGAGTTCATTATTAGGATTAAATGAAAAAGAATTTGAATTATTAAGTGATTATGAACGTACTCGTGTTGTAGCAAAGGTAAAAGAAGCTTATTTAATGGCAGGTGCAGATTTTGTTATTAATAACTTAAGTGAATTAATAGATGTAATTAAAGAAGTTGAATTATTTTAAAAATTATCCTAGGTTAAAATGATACCTAGGATTTTTATATAAATAGCTAAGTAAATGAAAAAATTATTATATATATAAATTTCTATTTTTGAAAACGCTTATAAAAATATTGACTGAATAAATGAAACCGCTATAATATTGCCTATATATAGAGAGGTACTAAGAAAATGTTTAGAAAAATTGTCGTATTAGTAATTGGGGTCATGATTGTAGGGTGTAGTTCAGCATTAACTCTTAAAGCAGCAATTGGGGTTGGAGCTTGGGATGCTTTAGCACAAACAGGAAGTTCTGTTACAAGTATTGAGGTAGGGACAGTAGGAATGTGTTTTAATTTTTTATGTATTCTTATTCAAATCATTGTGCTTAGAAAAAAGTTTAAAATAATACAATTTTTACAAATTCCAGTAAGTATATTATTAGGGGTAATTATTAATTTTATGTTGTACCAGATATATGATAATTTTACAGTAACTGAATATTGGATAAATGTTTTTTTATTGGTATTAGGGTATATAATTAGTGCTTTTTCTGTAGGGATGGTAATGGTTCTTGATATTGTTACATTTGCATTAGAGGGTGCTTGTATGGCAATTAGTAAAATATCTGGTAAAAAGTTTCATGTATTGCGTCAGGGTGTTGATATAATATCAGTAATATTGGTTGTAATAATTGTTTTTGTTACAGGAGTTCCCTTAGCAATTAGAGAGGGGACGATTATAGGAGTACTGTTATTTGGACCAATGATGGGTATTTTCATGAGATTACAAAAGCCGGTTTTTCAAAAATTAAATTTAATTGATTATAATTAAGCTCATACCATGGATCTTCTTTTGACATAAAATCAAATCTCGCATTTGATGGTACAAACTTATATAGTTGTTTACACACTTTAGTCATATTAGTTTGTTTTAAAGTAAGCATTCTAAAAACATCTAAATCAAATTCTTCATCAGAATAAGGACCAAAAGATTGAGTTATTGAGTGTCGTGAGTCTATATCTCTAACTCTTATTAAATATTTGTTTCCAGTTTTATTGACATGTTCAAACCCATTGTATGACTCATATCCACGATTCGCTATAAAGATAGCTTTATTGCCTTTATATCTATCAGCTATTTTACAGAATGCATCATTTTCATTCATTTCTGCCTTGCCTTGTATAATGAGATCATCATATGTACACTCAAGTAAATCATAGCTGGCATTTAAATGATATGCAGAATATGTCTGGTTTTTTCCACCATGTTTCAATAAAGTAGTTTCTTTATCGAGTATAGAATTATCTATAGGCAGTTCACTACCATCAATCGCGATAAACCTATATCCTTTATACAGTTTATCGCAATGAGTTTTAGCGTTGAAATTATCAAACAATGTTTTAAATGCCTCAGCTTTAATTTTATCTCTTGCCTGTATAAAAGCAGAAGCAGTTGGTGTTTCAATAGAATAGTCATTAAGTTTTAACAGTTCATCTTTTAAAGAAGCTGTTTCCATACATATAATATTCTTTATAGTTGTCTCAAAAGTAAGCTTTCTGTTACGAATGAAATCAGTTTCAGCGTTCTGACAGAAAATAGAACGGACCTCAGCCATTTTTCTGATATTGTAATCCAATACGTTTTTTAAGTGTTTATAGTTATTCATGTTGCACCTCCAGAATATACCTATAAATAATTGGGCTATTATCAATTAAAAGATTGATAATAGCCTGCACACTTATCCACTTATGTCAATATTTTTAAATAAAAAAAGAAGGGTACATTTTCATGTACTCCACAATGTCATAAAAAGCTTAACTTAATGACATTGCTTATTAAATCTGTTTTTTTGTATTTTTAACATATGATCATAGTGTTAAATATTTGAAATATTATGTGAAATTAGTGAAAAAACTTCATATGTTTGAATCATCTTTCTATTTTTTAAGTTAAGTTGCATATCTGTATAAAACAAGAAATTACTTTATATATATTTAAATAATATAGTTGGATACCTCAGATAAACCATAAGATAGGAACATTTTCGAGTCATTTAAAATTCCTAATAATAAAAAAAAGCCATAGGCTTTTTAAATAAATTCTTGTAAATCATTATATGATTTTTCTTCAAATGCTTTTAGTGTTTCCATTAATTTAATAACATCACTACCAGCATTATTATAATCATTTAAATTACGAATAGCAGTGACAATTCCCATGGTACTGCCAATCATCATCATTTCTGCAATATGAGTAGTAGATTTATCAGTTAATGTCTGCATGTTAATCATTAGATAAGTACGTAGTTTTTCAAAAGAACTAATACCTTTTTCATCATACCCATGACTATTTAATTTTTCTTTAGCATCTTTATGAATCTTACAATAACCCTCATACTTTTCTTTTAAATATTTTTTAAAATCTTTATCTTCTACAATTTTTTCTAATTGGTCAATCGTTTCAACACCCATTTGTGAATTTTGATAAATAAAGTTTAATAATTTTACGTCATCATTCATTTTTATCACCTATTAATAGTGTGTACTAGATAAAAATAAATATACTAATGTCTGCATGTTTTTTGATTTATATATAAAGGATATTAGTTATTATCAACAAAATATTTTACAGTTAATGAACAAACAAATTTAAGAGCATAATTAATATAATTGTTGATATATCATAGATGGCTTAATATTTCTGATACTAAAACGATCTAGAAAACTTTAGAGATCTATTAATTAGATTTCTTTCTTTTTTGCCACAAATAGATGATTAATATCATGATCAATGCACCACTAGTATCAATTAAGACATCAATTAATTGACCACTACGACCAGGAATAAATAATTGATGAATTTCATCACTACAGGCATAAATAAAAGTTATTAATAAAGTTGTTGATAAGAGATATTTATATGTACTTGTTTTATATAAGCCATAGTAAATAAATAATAAAAGAATTGCATATTCACTCATATGAGCTATTTTTCTAATCATAAATGTTAAAGTATTATGATCAATATTAATAAATTCTAATATTAATTTAGCAATAAAGTTACTTTGACTAGATGAGTCATTACCATTAGTATGTGACATAATAAAGATAAAAATCGTCCAACATATTGCAGGAATAAAATATTTTAACTTTTTCATATTTGTTATTATAGTAGAGAAGTATATTTTTTACAAATAATATTAACAAAAGTGTTATAAAAATATTTATTTATATTTTTTAATGATATAATATAAGTGTAAAGAAAACTTGTCATTAAAGGAGATGATAGTATGGATAAGGACGATATTTTATTAAAAAGTAAAAATGATAATAGTAGAGGTGATGAATTAGAACTACAAAATAAAAATGAGGCAGAAAAATTAAGTTATTTTATTATGGCAATTATTATTTTAATTGGTGTTATTTTATGTGATATGGGAGTTATTAGTGGTTATATCTCTTTTGGCAGCATAACTATTTCAATAGATGACTTTTTTAGCCTGACATTGATTTTAGGCCTTGCAAGTGAATATGCTTTTAAATACTATTATTTACGTAAACGATGGCATTTAATTGTGGGTATTTTCTTTTGTTTAGGATTGTTATTTGGGATATATCGTGTATTTATAGTATAGAGGGGTTAAAGGTGAAAGAAGAATTAAAACTTAAAAATCGTTTAAAAGAAGTAAGAAATGAAAAGCAATTATCACAATTACAGTTATCACAAATGGTTGGGGTATCAAGAAATACAATTAGTTCAATTGAAAATGGACAATTTAATCCTACTGCAAAATTAGCATTGATCCTATGCATTGCATTAGATAAAAAGTTTGAAGAATTATTTTATTTTTAGGTAAAGAGCAGATAATGTTCTTTACCCGTTATTTTGGATAAAAATATATGAGATAATAAAAATCGTTTGCAATTATATATAAATAACGTATAATACATCTGTATATATCGGATGATAATGGCGAAAGAGATTCTAATTGAACACCGAAGAATTAAAGATTTCAGGTAAAAGGATCGCTATTGGACGAACCTCTGGAGAGACTTATTAAATTAAGCACCGAAGGAGCAAACCTATTTATAGGTGAAACTCTCAGGTAAAAGGACAGTGGGATGAATAGTTTTTTCATTATTAATTCCGGCTTATTTTTAAGAAGGAGTTTTTTTATGCAATTTATTACAGAGTTTTTAACAAGGATTAATGAAATGGTATGGGGAATGCCACTAATTTGTTTGCTTCTAGGAACAGGTATTTATTTTACACACAAGCTTAGATTACTACAACTAACTAAATTAAAACTAGCTTTTTCTTGTATTTTTAAAAAGCAAGATAATAATGAAGGGGATGTATCCAGCTTTCAAGCTCTATGTACAGCTCTTTCTTCAACGATTGGAACAGGAAATATCGTTGGTGTTGCTACTGCAATAGCAGCAGGGGGACCAGGTGCTTTATTTTGGATGTGGATCTCAGCTTTTTTTGGAATGGCAACTAAATATGCTGAAGGTTTATTGGCAATTAGATATCGTGTAAAAGATGAAAATAATCAAATGGCTGGTGGACCAATGTATTATCTTGAACGGGGACTTGGTAGTAAATGGCTAGCTAAAGTTTTTGCTTTTTTTGGTGTAGCTGTAGCATTGTTAGGAATTGGGACATTTACTCAAGTTAAGTCTATTTCTGATGCAATGGAGCTATCGTTTAATGTTCCACCACTTATTACTGCTATATTGTTAACAATTGCAGTTGCTTTTATTACAATTGGAGGAATTAAGAGGATTGCTAATGTGGCAGAAAAAGTAATACCTTTAATGTGTTTACTTTATATTGGAGGAGTTATAATCATATTAATCACTCATTTCAATGTTATTCCTCAGGTAATTGGATTAATAATTGAATCTGCCTTTAATCCTCAAGCTGCATTAGGAGGAGGACTTGGAATGGCAATGCAAAAAGGGATTAGTCGGGGAATCTTTTCAAATGAAAGTGGTTTAGGGAGTGCACCAATAGCTGCAGCAGCTGCTAAAACCAATTCATGTGTAGAACAGGGTTTGGTTTCAATGACGGGAACCTTTATTGATACAGTCGTTATTTGTACAATGACAGGAATTGCTATTTTATTAACTAATAGTCATACAAGTGGATTAGAAGGTGCTGCAATGACTTCACAGGCATTTAGTAGTGGTTTATTTATTCCAATAATAGGTAAATATATTGTAAATATTGGTTTGATTTTCTTTGCTTTTACTACGATTATTGGCTGGAATTATTATGGTGAAAGATGTATGTATTATTTAAAAGGGCTAAAAGCGATTCCTTATTATAAATTTATTTACATTGTTTTTATTGCGATTGGACCATTTATGTCATTGGAATTTATTTTTATTTTAGCGGATATTGTTAATGGTTGTATGGCAATTCCTAATTTAATTGGTCTAATTGGTTTAAGAAAAGAAGTTATTATGGAAACACAAGTGTATTTTAAAAAGCAAAGTGTTGTTCAAGAGGCGCTTGTATATGATTAAAAACACCTTTAAAGGTGTTTTTAAATGTAGTAATTATGATTTGTTTTTAATAAAAGTTTGATAATCATTCTTACACTTTAGTAAATAAGTTCTGCTTACTGGTAAGTAATCTTGATCTATTTTAATTGTATTGTATTTAAATTCTTTAACATAGTACCAGTTAATTATTATTGATCTATGAATCTGTGAAAAATTTTTATTTAATATTTTTGGAATAATATTATTAATTGTATCACGAGCTTTATACATTTCATTTGTTGTAAAGAATAAACAATAGTGTTTATCACTTTTAATATATTTTATGTCATTTAATGGAATATCAATTAAACCAATATCAGTCTTAACAGATATACAAGTATTATCAACACCTATTTTATTAATTAATGAGTTAATAACTTTTGAAATAATACTTTCTAAATATTCCTTTTTAATAAAATAAAACGGATGAACATCAAATGTATCAAATACTCGTTCAACACTATTACTGATAAAGATAATTTTGGTTTTTTTATGGTATTCAAAATATTCTTTAGCTAGCTCAATACCATCTTTTAACATTTCAATTTCTAAAAATAAAACATCATAATATTTATTTAAATCTAATATTAATGGATTATCTATTTTCTCAATAATAAAGTTAGAAGTATACTTTTGTATTTCCTTTTTGATTAAAGAATTAGTAAATTCTAATTCTTCATTATTACTATCAATTAATGCAATTATCATGATTATGTTCTCTCCCAATGATTTGTAGTATTAATAATTAAAATTATTCTAATATATTATAAACTAAAACATATATAAATAAGAAAATATTTGTTTGAGTTTTTATTATATAAAATACTTTGTTATTAACATCATAAAAAAAGAAAACTTTATTGTCAATATTTTAATTGTAACTTTTTGATAATTGTATTTAATTATCCTTAAAGAAGTTATTCGTGCCAAAAGTATGTCATTCATGCCAGAGATATTGTTTTAATTGAAAAGATATAATAATATATAGTTAAGATATAGCTATATTATAAACAGATTAAAATAATTTTTAGTAGTCTTTTTTCGTTCTATCATAGGGTATTTAAAGTATTTGATTAATATATTTGTAAAAGTAATACCATATTTAGAACTTGATGAGCTGTTAAATAAAGGAGAGGTATTATTCTAGATGTTTATTTCTTGTTTCAAATTTTATAAGTTAATTGTCTGCAGTAAAATTTATTAATATAAATTTGAATTTATAAAAACATATCTAACTTTGATGAATACTGCAAGTCTACAATAATTAACCATAGATAAAGGTTAATAGAAGGGAAAATATATATCATAAAGTATTCAATATATATTATTTGAAAATGATTATGAGAAAAGCAAAAAAAGTTATTGCATTTTGTTTATCAACAATTATGCTTTATACTACAGTTACGATTACTTATGCAGCTGATTATAATGCAAGTGATATACAAAATACAAATTATTCAATGGTTTTTGAGGTAGAAAAAGATTCATTAGATAATGTAGCTGAAGAATATAATATTCCTAAGGAGGTTTCAAAGTATATTGCAGATGTATTTAGTGAAAACAAAGAGGCGAAGGTTACTGTATATTCCCCTGAATCTAAGATAAGCATGTTTGGTTCTAGTGGTTCCTTGAGTAATATAAGGACATATAAAGGGTATACATTAAAAGATTGGAATGTACATGTAACAAATTCTTTTGGTATGGTTGATATAAAAACAGGTTCTTTATCAGCAAAATTTGCGAATGAATTACTTGTATATGGTGCGGGGAATCTGTTGGACCGTATTGTGCCTTTTGGTAGTGCGGGAATTACATTATTTCAGTTTATACTTGGTAACAGTTCAACAGTAACAGCAAAAAGCGGTGATAAAGCTAGTGCTGCTCCTAGATACACTTCTGATACAAAGTTCACTTATGTTAAAGTAGGGGTGGATTATTTACTCGGGGCAAGAACACATAAAGCATTGTTGCAGGATATCACATGGTTTTATTACAGTGACTTACTACACAAGTCAACTCCTGGCATATATACTTATAATAAGACATTTAAAACGCCTTCATATAACTCCCCGGATGCTAAGGCTATTACTGGGACAGGAATAGGTGGAATTTTGGAAAGTGCAATTAAAGTCCGCATAGGAAGTAAAGATTTTGTGTTGGAATAATATGAGAATAAAAAAATATATTTTATATGCAACTATACTAATTGCGATTATTGTTACTCTAGGAATGACAGAATTTTTGATCAAAGCTTACTATAATCCTGCAGAAAAAAATTTTTATTTATCTACAAAAGGGTGTTTAGTCTATGATTTAGCTGAAGGTGAATATGAAATTGTTAAAGTAGAAGTTATAGGGGAAAATCTTGATTACTTACTTAATAATAAAAATGATGTTATTCAAGGTAATATTTTAGTAAATGATTTTAGTATTTTCACACAAAAGGATGTATATTATAATTCTAAAAGTTCTTTCGATTACCTTAATGGATTCTTTTATAGTGAATTTTATGATAACTCTATATATACAAGTATAGGGATAGGGAATAAGGATTCAATATGTGAAATAATTGCTGCATCGAAGTCATGGGATATGTTAGTATGTGGCATAATTATTGATGAAAATGTTGATGATAAAGTAAAGCAGGTAATAAAAAAGGATGCGTTATTAGTAATACCAGCTGATAATTTAATTAAAGCTAAAGAACTTATTAATGAAGCAGCTTCAAACTCAACATACATGAATGATTGGTTAAAAGAGAGGGGTTATATTAAAGAATGAATAAATTTTTATTTATCTACTATGTATTATTTTAATATTATAGATGAAATTGATGAGGTCTAAAAGACCTCATCAACTTTAATATAAATAACAAAAGGAATATTATTTGTGAAATTGATTAAAAATGTATGTTATTTTGATACTGTTTTTATTTGAGTATTAAAATACTCTAGATAATTATTAAGGTATAGTTGGGATTCTTTATTTAACAATAGTTATTAAGCTGTTGGTGTAAGAATCAGGACCTGAAGATAAAAATAATTGTATATGACAATAACATTTGATATAGTATTTTTAACGTATTTAAGTTTGCTTTTCAATACTCAAGGATATGTTAAGTACAAAAACATATTTATAGGGGAGATAATATTATGAAAAAGGTATTCATTGGTTTTATTGCTGTTATTTTGGCGTTAGCGGCAATAAACCGGTAATTAAAACTGGTGCATTAGAAATACAATTGCTTACATCAACATATAGTGATATAACAGCTCTTGGTTACACAGAAACTGATCGCAAGGATATAATATATTTATTTACACGAACTATTGGACCAAAGATTTATGCTATAACTGATTCTGAGGGAACGGTTGATTTTTTGAATACTAGTAAAGATGATTTAACAAAAAAATTTGAGTTTATAGAATTTAATGATATGATAAGATTTGTATATAAAGATCATTATTTTGTTTGTTTAAGTTATACAGATGATAAACTAGATGGTTTTGGAGTAATGTATAATATAGATGGTAAAAGGTCAGTAAGAGATGTAGATTTATTTTTTAGAGAATATGCAGATCAATGGATAATAAAATAAAAAAAGGTAGTGTTGTAAACTGATAAATAGGTTTATTAACACTGCCTTTTATACTTTAATAAATTTAGTTTAATAATTTGATAATTCTTTAGATATTCATTAGCTTTTTTTTAGCAAAAGTAAGATTCTGATTAATTTTTAATAAATACTTACTTGATTTAACCTCAATTATCTTATCATAATCTTCATGGCTTTTGAAATTAAATATTTATATGATAAATTTATATTTGCAATAACATTACGTCCCATTCGCAAAGTATTTTTCTATGCCCCAACTAGGGGTCTAACAATTAAAGAAACATTAATATTCTCAATTTTAGTATTATGGTGATCACTACCTGGAATAGTTTTTTTAAATAAAGGTACTCAGTATCTAATAAATAGAATGAAAGAATCGTAGAAGCAATATTATAAATAAAATGTGCTTGAGCGATATACATTTCTTTACAGCCGTTTAAAATTAGATTAACCCAATTACTTAATTGAGCAAAAATTATTAGAACTATTATATCAATAATTGCTCCAATAGCTTGTTGTAAACGCATTAATCCAGCTCAAACTAAACTAAATGAAATTGTAGTTAATGCTGAACTAGAGTAGAGAATAGCAGAGATTACGATACTAGCTAAAGTGACATTAAGAGATTATTAGTATAATCACGTATTTGATAACTAGTGATACATTTAAGTTCATCACTCATTTATAAGTAAAGATTGATAAATTACCAACAATAAAACCGATTATAGTAATATTCATAATTATCTCAGTTTTTAATTTATATCTTTATTTAATTTTTTTAAAATGAGAAAATTCTTATTTTATTATTATCATTCTTTAAGCAATAATAATTAAAAATAGGTTATGATATAGATGAAAGGAAGATATAGATGGAAAAAATAATAAATTATAAAAAACAAATTATTACCATTGCAATCTTATTAGTTGTAATTGTTATAGGATTTGGAATTTACATTTTACATACAACTTTAAATAATATTAATTGTTCTAAAAGTGAGGCTCATGTAGTAGCGTTAAGACTGTTTCCAGGAACGATCATATCTTCTAAGATAGAATATGAAAAGATGAAAATATTTTATGAGATTGAAATAGAAAATCAACAACAAGAACATATTGAAGTTAGCATTGATGCTAAAAGTGGAAATATTATTGGTTATGAATATAAGGAGAGATAAAAATGGCAATACTGATAATTGAAGATGAAAAAAATATGTCAGATTTATTAAAACTCGAGCTTACTCATTCAGGGTATCAATGTGGTCAAGCATTTGATGGCGAAAGTGGACTATCGATGGCTTTGAAAGATGACTATGATCTAATTTTGTTGGATTTGATGCTACCACGAATTAATGGAATTGAATTATGTCGACAACTAAGGGAAGTTAAACAAACCCCAATAATCATGTTAACTGCTCGAGATGAAGTAATGGATAAAGTAAATGGGTTACAAGTTGGAGCTGATGATTATTTAGCAAAACCATTTGCAATGGAAGAGTTACTGGCTCGAATCAGCGCTTTACTAAGAAGAGTGAATATTCAAAAAACTGTACTTGAATATAGTTATGGTGATGTGAGAATTGATGCTAGTAAGCGTAAAGTTTATTTTAAAGAAAATGAAGTATTTCTAACGACAACTGAATTTGATTTATTAACGTTATTAGTTAAAAATGGTGGTAATGTTGTTAGTAGGAATATGATTTTAGATGAAGTTTGGGGTTTTGATGATGAGGTATCAACTAATGTGGTAGAAGTGTATATCCGTTATTTAAGGAATAAAATAGCTGGTATTAAAATTGAAACAGTTCGTGGTGTTGGGTACTGCTTATCATGAAGTTAAAGTCGTTACGTCAACAGTTAATTAGTAGCACTTCTGGTATTATCATGACTGTAATCGTAGTCTTTAGTTTTATAATGCTTCTTTATATGGGATATTATATGTTAATTATTGGTCGAATCTATGCAATGGATGAGGATTTAATTACACCTGTGGCAGGAATAGTTATAGTGTTATTAGTAATATTATTAGTGGTAGCTTTGGTTGTTAGTATAATTTGTGGTTTCATGATTAGTAAAAGATTTCTTCAAACTGTTGATCAATTTACAAAGAATATTCAAAGAATTAAAAATGAGGGGTTGAATCATCGTTTAGTTATCGAAGGAGATGATGAATTGGCTTTGTTAGGAAAAGAATTTAATGAGACGATAGCTCAAGCTGAGCGTTCATTATTGCAACAAAATCAGTTTGTAAGTGATGCTTCCCATGAATTAAAGACGCCACTAGCAATAATTAAGGGGAATCTTGATATGCTTCAACGTTGGGGCAAAGATGATCCCTTGATATTAAGTAATTCGCTTGAAATAACTAGCAAAGAAGTTGAACGCTTAGCTCAATTATGTAATGAGTTATTACATTTAACAAGGGATATGGATACTAATTGTGAAGAACCAGTTGACTTATCGCTTATAATTAATGATACGATTAGTGATTTTAAAGAAGTACATCCTGAGTTTGATTTTAATGTTTATCTAAATTCAAATGTAAAAGTATGGATTCGTCCTGAACATTTAAAACAGCTTTTAATAATTTTAATTGATAATGCTATTAAATATTCTAGAAAGGATAAATGTAGTATAGAAATAACTTATGATGGTATTGCATTAAAAATAAAGGATTATGGTATTGGTATTGCCAAAGAAAAAATTCCGTATATTTTTGATCGCTTTTATCGGGTTGATGAAGCCCGAAGTCAAAGTAATAATAACTTTGGATTAGGTTTAGCGATAGCTAAAAGAATCTGCAGTTATTATGGTTATGAAATTAGTGTTGAAAGTATTATTAATGAATATACAATTTTTACAATTTTATTAGAAAAGAGGACAGAAAAATGAAAAAAATTATGTTATTAGTTTTATTTATAATTATTTTGGCTGGATGTGGTCAAAAAGTTAATGCTTTAACTTTAGAAGAAGCTCAAGAAATTGCTTTAAAAGAAGTAGCAGGAAAGGTTTTAAAAGCTAAAGAAGATAGAGATGATGGAGTTAGTTACTATGATTTTACAATTATTACAGATACTGAAAAATATGAGGTAGAAATAGATGCAAATAGTGGAAAAGTTCTAAAAACAGAAAAAGATGACGATTATATAGGTACAAATTCTAATTCAGTTGATGGTACGGTAACTCCGAATGAACCGACAAATACATCAATTACTATTGAACAAGCACAGCAAATTGCTTTAGAGCGTGTTGGAGAGGGTTATTTAACTAAAAGTGAACTAGATTATGATGACGATAATGGTATTAAGAAGTATGAAATTGAAATCAAAAATGGTAATAAAGAATATGAGATTGAGGTAAATGCAGATACTGGTGAGATTATTAAATATGAAGAGGATAATGATTAAGGAATTGGTTTGATCCAATTCCTTTTTATTTGTTTATATCAAATATTAGAGGGATATTATAGAACTTATAACTGTAAAAATAATTTATATTTATGCTTTGTTTAGACAAAAAATTTAATTCATATATGGTTTATTAAATAGGTAGTCTTTTAGTTAATTGCATAAAATAGTATTTCATGAATATAGATAGAGTAGATAATCAAAATGGAGGTTAAAAATATGTCAATAAAACCATTGATCTTAGGGGTATCTATTACACTAGGACTTTTAGCAATAGCTGTAACTCTGAGGTTTATCGTATATCCTCTTTGGATAATATGGGTTCAAAGAAAAGAAGAATTAGAAAGGGAGGATATGTTGGCAAAAGATTATCACGATCAAACGATTGAAATTAAAATCGATGGTAGAAAATTAATCAACTGATTTTGACTACATAGTAAAAATTATTTTACTAAGTATTTTGAAAGGGGTATTATTGTGATAGATTTATTAGTTGATAGTGAAAGTTTTAATATGATAGATAGTGGTTCAATAAGTCATTTAATAGTTTGTAAAGAAGAAGGTATTCAAACAGGTGATTTAGTATCTTTACATGATGATCATAATAAGGTTAATTGTATTGTAAAGGTTAATTATATTGATTGTGAGGGTTCTGGAGTAGATGAAAATTATTGTATATTGAATGTTAAAAAAATATAAAAAAGCCCTTTATTGAAGGGCTTCCCATTCTTCAATTAGTTCGTTTAACTGATTTTCTAATGAACTAATTTCATCATTGATTTGATTGTATTTTTGATAATCATTTAATACTGATTCATCTTGCAATTGATTATTTAATATATTAATTTGGTTTTCTAAGTTAGAAATTTGTGTTTCTACTTTTTTTATTTTATTTTGCTGTTTACGATATAATGCATTTTGCTGTTTCATGTTTAAATAATCAATATTATCTTTTTTTACTGGTTGTACAATATTCTTACTATTGAAATATGTATCATAATTACCATCATAGCTTATAGCTTTATTATTAGTTAGTTCAATAACTCTTGTAGCAACTTTATTGATAAAATAGCGATCATGACTAATAAAGAAAATAGTTCCTTCAAATTGATTTAAAGCATCTTCAAGGACTTCTTTAGATGCAATATCTAAATGGTTAGTAGGCTCATCTAAAATCAATAAATTAGCTTGCTTTAATAAAATTTCTGTTAAGATGATTCGGCCTTTTTCACCACCTGATAAAAGAGATATTTCTTTAAAGACATCTTCACTTTTAAAATTAAATAAAGCTAAACTATTACGAATTTCTGTATTAGTCATTTTGGGAAAGTTATCACTAATTTCATCAAAGATTGTTTTATGCATTGATAATGTTTGGTGCTCTTGATCATAGTATGCTAAATCTACTTTACTACCAAATTTTATTTTTCCCTGATAAGGAATAAGATCATTTAAAATTGTTCTAAATAAAGTTGTTTTACCAATTCCATTTTCACCGACAAGGGCAACACGCTCTTGTTTTTTTATATCAATATTAATATTTTTAAATAATATTTCTTCAAATTTAACAGCTAAATCCTCTATTTTTAAAACATCAAAACCTGATTCTCTTTTAGGTTTGAAATTAATAGTAATAGTATCTGGTAAATTTTCTGGACGTTCAATACGTTCTATTTTTGCTAATTGTTTTTCTTTGGACTCTGCTCTTTTTACTTGTTTTTCACGATTATATGATTTTAAAGTATCAATACTTTCTTGAATTCTTTTAATTTCTTTTTGCTGATTTAAATAATGTTTTAAATCAACTGCACGTTGTTTCTTTTTTAAAAGAGAGTATTCATCATATTTACATTTATAAGTTTTAGATTTACCATTTTCGATTTCAACTATTTTATTAGAAACCTGGTCAATAAAATAACGATCATGACTAACGATTATAACTGCGTGAGGATAATTTTTTAAATATCCTTCTAAAAAATTTATTGCCTTACTATCGAGGTGGTTAGTAGGTTCATCAAGTAATAATAATTTTGGTTCTTGTAATAACATCTTAGCTAATGCTAATCTGGTTTTTTGTCCGCCGGATAGCATTGATACTTTATAATTTTGCTCTTCTTTACTAAATCCTAGGCCTTTTAAAACACCACTTAATTTACTTGGATAACTATAGCCGTCACATTCTTGAAATTCATGTGATAATCTATCGTATTCACTTAATATTTTTTCACTGTGATCACTAGACATTAAAGATTCAAGCTCATGTAATTTATTTTCCATAATGATTAAAGGAGCAAATACATCTAATCCGATTTCATATACAGTTTTATTCATATTTAGATCATGCTGTTGTTTTAAATATCCTAAAGAAAGTTCTTTATTACAAAAAAGATTACCGCCATCATATTCTTCTTCACCTGAAATGATTTTAAGTATTGTAGTTTTTCCAGCTCCATTAACGCCAATGATTGCGACTTTATCATGATCATCAATTTTAAAAGTTATATCTTTTAGTAAAGGAATTCCTTGAAAAGATTTTGTTATATTTGAACATTCAATTAACATTTTTATCACCGCATGTATTTTAACATATTTTTATGGTTATTAATATGTAAATTTAATAGTTCTAAAAATAATGTTTCTTTTTTAGAACATCTTATGTAAAATTTCATACAAAGGGTTGTAATCAAGATTGTTTTTTTGTATAATTGTATGCAATATAAGAAAAATGGGGGTATATCGCAATGGGTATGAATTTAGCATATAAAATTTTAAGCAGTAAACTTAAAGATGGAAAGCTTGTTGCTGGTCAGCAAATAGGAATTCAGATCGATCAAACATTAACACAAGATTCTACAGGAACTATGGCATATCTTCAATTAGAAGCTATGAATATCAAGCATGTTGCAGTTGAAAAAGCAGTGGCATATATTGATCATAATATGTTGCAAACAGGATTTGAGAATATGGATGATCATGAATTTATCCGTAGTGTTGCTAAAAAACATGGAATTGTATTTTCAAAACCAGGAAATGGTGTCTGTCATCAATTACAATTAGAAAACTTTTCAAAACCAGGAAAAACTTTAGTTGGTTCAGATTCTCATACACCTACTTGTGGAGCAATGGGAATGATTGCTATTGGGGCAGGGGGATTAGATGTCGCAGTGGCTATGGCAACAGGTAAATATTATTTGCAATGTCCTAGTGTTGTTAAAGTGAATTTAACTGGAAAAAAAGCACCTTGGGTAAGTGCTAAAGATATTATTTTATATATTCTTCAACAATTAACGGTTAAAGGTGGCGTTAATAAAATTATCGAATATACTGGAGATGGAATTTCTTCACTCTCACTTACTGATCGGGCAACTATTTGTAACATGGGAGCAGAACTAGGAGCGACTACTTCGATTTTTCCAACTGATGAAAGAACAAAAGAATATTTAGCACAGCAAGGACGAATTGATGATTATATTGAAATGAAAGCTGATGAAGATGCTACATATGATCAAGAATTAGATGTTGATTTAAGTGCATTAGTACCAATGACTGCTAAACCTCATAGTCCTGATGCGGTAGTACCTGTAAAAGAATTAGAAGGAATGAAAGTAAATCAGGTGGTGATTGGAAGTTGTACTAACTCATCATTTGCTGATATGATGAAAGCTGCTAAGATTTTAAAAGGTCGTAAAGTTGCTGACCATGTTTCTTTAGTAATTGCACCAGGATCAAGTTCTATTTTGGCGATGCTTTCACAAAATGGAGCCTTGGCTGATATGGTTCAAGCTGGGGCAAGAATTCTTGAATGTGGTTGTGGACCATGTATTGGGATGGGGCAGGCGCCACTTTCAAAAGGCGTTTCATTAAGAACAATTAATCGTAACTTCAAGGGACGTTCGGGAACAAATGATGCAAGTGTATACCTAGTATCACCAGAAATTGCGGCTTTAAGTGCAATTAAAGGTTATATGTCTGAAGAATTTGAAGACGATATGTATTTAGATGAAGTACCAAATACACCATTTATTAAAAATGGAAATTTCTTCATTGATGAATATGATGAAAATAATGAAGTGTATATGGGACCTAATATTAAACCGGTTCCACGTGGAGATAAAATTACAGATGAAATCACTGGTAAAGTTGTTTTAAAAGTTGGTGATAATATTTCAACTGATCATATTGTTCCTTCAGATAGTAAATTATTACCATATCGTTCAAATGTGCCACATTTGGCTAAATTCTCATTTAGTAAAGTAGATCCAGAATTTTATAATCGAGCAATTGCTAATAATGGTGGTTTTATTGTTGGTGGTGATAACTACGGTCAAGGAAGTTCAAGAGAACATGCGGCTTTAGTACCAAATTATTTAAAAATCAAAGCAATTTTTGCGGTATCATTCGCTAGAATACATCGTTCTAATTTAATTAATAATGGTATTCTACCTTTAGTTATTGAAGCTAAAGATCAAGATTTCTTTAATGATCAAGACAATTATAAAATTGTAGATATTAAAGAAGTTGTGGAACATAACGGTAAAGTAAAAGTAATTAATGAAACTACTGAGGAATCAATTGAAGCATCATTGACTTTATCACCTCGTGAAAAGGTGATGATCAATTATGGTGGTTTATTAAATGCAATCAAAGAATTAGGAGGGGAATTTTAATGAAAGCTGTATTGATTCCAGGTGATGGAATAGGTAAGGAAATTTCAAAAAGTGTTGTTGATATTACTGAAGCGATGGAGCTTGATATTGAATGGGTAGAATATCAGGCAGGAGCAGAATATGCAGCTACAACTAAAGAAGTATTTGAACCAGGGTTAGTTGATGCAATTAAAGAATATAAATGGGCATTAAAAGGTCCTACCGCAACACCGATTGGAACGGGGTTTAGAAGTGTCAATGTTGCTTTACGTCAACAGTTTGCAACTTATGCAAATGTTCGTCCAATTAAATCATTCAAAGGAATTAATTCACGCTATGAAAATATTGACTTAGTGATGATTCGTGAAAATACAGAAGATTTATATAAAGGGATTGAATATATGATCAATCCAAATATGGCAAATGGAATAAAATTGATTACTCGTGAAGCAAGTGAGAAAATTTGTCGTTATGCTTTTGAATATGCTAAAAACAATGGTCGTAAAAAAGTTACTGCAGTTCATAAAGCAAATATTATGAAATATACAGATGGTTTATTTTTGGAAGCTTTTAGGGATGTTGCCAAAGATTATCCAGAAATTGAACCACAGGAAGTTATAGTTGATAACATGTGTATGCAATTAGTAATTCGTCCAGAAACTTTTGATGTGTTAGTCGCACCAAACTTATATGGTGATATTGTTTCTGATTTATGTGCTGGATTAGTTGGTGGTTTAGGATTTGCACCTAGTGGGAATATTGGTGATGAATTTAGAATTTATGAAGCTGTTCATGGCAGTGCTCCGGATATCGCTGGTAAAGGTATCGCTAATCCAAGTGCATTATTATTAGCGTTTGCATTAATGTTAGAGGCATTAGGGAAATTAGAAGATGCTAATAAATTACGAGATGCTTTAGCGGCTGTAGTTGAAGAAGGAATTACTGTAACACCAGATATAGGTGGTAATGCTTCAACTGATGAATTTACAGCTGCGATTATAAGAAAGTTAGGTTAAATTATGGCAAAAAATTTATTAGAAAATACAGGACATGGCTCACTTGGTAATAAGATTTTTACGGTACTTCGTGATAAAATTTTAAATGAGGAGTATACTCAAGGACAAAAGCTTAATGAAGTAGCATTGTCTAGGGAGCTAAATATATCAAGAACACCAATTCGTGAAGCTTTAAAACAACTAGAATTGGAAGGTTTAGTTAAAAGTATTCCTAATAAAGGAGTATATGTTCTAGGATTTTCACATCGTGATATTGATGATATGCTTGAAATTCGTTATGCATTAGAAGGTTTAGCTATTCAGTTGGCGATAGAAAGAATAAATGATGAAGAACTAAAAAAAATTAAGGAAGTATATGATTTAATGGAGTTTTATGCCGAAAAAGGTGATCAAGAAAGGTTTAATGAAATTAATATTGCTTTTCATGAAGCTATCTATCGTTGTACCCAATCAAAGTATTTTGAACAATTACTAACAGATATAAATTATTATATTCATGTAACGTCTAGACATTCAATTCGTCAGCCGGATCGATTGGTATCAGCAGCTAAAGAGCATCGTGAAATATATGAAGCGATTTTAGCCCGTGATAAAGAATTAGCAAAAGAAAAGATTCAACATCATATTAGAAAAACACAAATGTTAGTAAGAAATTATTATGAGAAAAAAAACAAACCAGAAGTTAAAGGCTAAAAAGCCTTTTTCTTTTTTATTGTGAAACAAAAACCACGTGCTATGCGCGTGGTAACAATAAAGCTTT